>CADACB010000006.1 GCA_902786345.1 uncultured Ruminococcus sp.
CGATTGGTCGGTTGTCCTGTTCGGGTAACGTTAAATTCGGCAGCAAATAATCTCCTTGACGTGTATATGTAATCTCCATTATTAGACCTCCTTAATCTTAATCTTTTTAGCTTTGGCTTTTGAAATTCTAATAAGCAGTTCATCAACTAAATCGGTGTACATTCCTTGTGAAATAAGGTTGTTTCTCAAATCAATCAGACTATTGATAACAACTCTGCGTTCCTCGGCGGTGAGGTAAATATGATATTTAGCTCTCATTATTGACCTCCCGAAGAAAGTCCTCATACAGCGCTGTGTTGTCCACAAAGGTATCGTAGATAAACCGTGCACCAAGCCTGAAACCAACGATAAAGCTGTCAAGCTCTGATTCTACCAAAATGACATTGGAAGCATTTGCAAAGGTGAAAAAAGCTTTCTTTTCTTCACCATCGAGCTTATCTGTCAGCTCGGCTTCGCACTTGGATAAGATACTCATTTGTTTCTGCAAATAGCTGTCCTTCTTAAAACCACGAGCCTGTGGATCAATGTTGCCGTAATACAACTCGGTTATGATGTTTTTCATAGTATAATCTCCGATTTCATAATAAAGTCAGCGGGCGTTTCAACTACTATTTTTTATACCATTTTTCTACCAAATTGATTGTTCAAGTAGATAAACTACACTTTGGAGAGACAAATAGGATACGAGGTTATAGCTTAAATCATAAGTATTTTAGCTATGTTTTGTTAGCTATAGAATGGTTTGGTTTTCTTGTTCCGCTTCAAGTCCTTCTGCCCCTGCCATCTATTTTTGGCTTTGGAAAGCGATTTCCGAAGCCTTTCTTCTTTTAAATGTGATAATGGATATTAAATGTGCCATAAGTGACGGAAGTATGTGCTGAGAATCCGGTTTGGAAAATATATACTCATCGTTATCGGCTTTGCACAAAAAATAATTTATACATGTTTTGATTTTTGTAGTAAATAACAAAATATGTTTTTGATGTTGATTTTTTATCAATCTGGTAATATACTTATTTACACAAATAATCAACATATAATGAATACGGCGGAATTTTTCTTTAAAGATTTAAAGAATTTTCACCAAAAGGTCTCATCAAAGCCGTGTATAATTTACGGTGACAATGCGATTGTAAATTTAAATAAAAAAGGAGAATGAGCATATGTTTTCATTTAAAGGCCCGGGATTAAAAATTTTTGCCTCCATCATTGCGGCAATTGCCCTGATAGCCGGAATATGGCTGACTTTCTTTTATTCGGCAGGTTATGAAAAAACTACAGCGACCATTATTTCTATAATGGATGATCCTGACGATATTCCCATTGAAGGAAGCAACCCAAACCGTATAATTACCGTGGAATACACAGTTGAAGGAAAAAGCTACAAAGCTGTTCTTGATTCAGACAGTCCGTCTTATCATGAGGGCGGTGAAGTTGAAATTAAATATGATCCTAAAAATCCTGAGACAATTCATTCAGGAATAGGTTTCGGAATTTATATTATGGTAGCCGGCGGTGTAATTCTGCTTGTTATTATAGTTCTTACAGTTAAAAAGAGAGTTTCACTCAACAAGCTCAAGGAGACACGTGGAGAGATAAGTTATGCACCATCGGAGAAAGGGGAACAGCGTGAACTTTATTTTCTGACAGATCTTGGTACTCCCAAATATGGTCACAGGATCGAGGATAAAAACCGTAAAGTTCTTTATGAAGCTAAGATGACGAAGTTTACCGTAGCAAATCCTTTCGGATTTGATTTTATTGACCACATAAATAACAAAACAACGCCTCATATGATAGGACACGAGGAAGAAACCGACTGGAATATGCTGCTGATTGATAATCATTACACCTTTACCATTGACGGTGAGGACATCTGGAAGCACCTGAAACGCAATGGCATCACCGTTGAATCAAAGTTTGCTTCAGATAAGGTTCTTACAACTTCTTATTCCATTTTCAGAGACGGAGAAGAAATTGCTTATGTTGAAGCGGCAAGTCAGTATGTTCACGAAGATGACGCAGAGGAGCATAAGATAAAAAGTAAAGTACCCGTACAGGGCTTTTACCGTATTTATACCGGTGAAAGAAATCTTGATTTGTTGTTTGTTGTTATTCTTGCATTTGCCCGAAGCGGTGCAACCGATGACAGAGGCGGCAGCAGAAGGATGTTATTCAATTCTTTATAAAACAAATAAATGCTATTAAAAAAATGTGTAACACATTATTGACAAACCAACAGGGTGTCGCACTATGCGGAGTGCGACAAGGGCACTGCCCCTTGACCCTGCAAGCCTTTGTAAAGGCTTGAGCGAAACTTTATTCATTGTGAAATGCAGCAGTAATTCCGAATATCAAAGAACAGCATGAATACAATTATAATTGTTAATTATTAATTGTTTAATCTTTTGCCCGTTTAAGCTTAACATTTCCGCAAGCACGACGCAAGTAGTGTTGTGAATGGAAAATCGCGATCAACGCATGTTCGGTTTGGATAATCAGAGTAAGCGTTAGCGAACGCAGTCGCGAATATGGGTGCAGCAGCTTGCCGCCGCGATCACGCGGCACGGAAAAGACTTATTGATTTTAAGGTGAATTAAGCATATAATGAGTATGTACGGGAATTTTGCCTATAACATAAAAATAATATCACGAAGAAAAACGCGGATAACTTTTGACGCTTTAATACAACAATGAAAGATTTGTAACTACCAATGACTGTTTTGAATATCTCGGGATTAAAATTTTGTCTGCCAACAGAAAAATCATCGCAGATATTTATTCTTTGTGGTATGTGAGGTAATTGGTGTAGCTGAAAACAATATACACAAGCTCGTACAGTAAAGCCAAAGAAAATAATGTCATCCTTTAAAATAAGGATAATCATTAAACAGAAAGAGGAATTTAAAATGAAAAAGAAGTCTGTTTTCGCATTGATACTTAGCTTGTTGATTACTACATCAACAGGTCTTGCCGGATGTAATCAGGCAGGGACATCCACTAAAGCCGAATCTGTAAAAGCTTCGGCTTCTCAAACGGTGTCGGAAGAGTCGGCGGCCTTTGCGGTATCGTCTGATAATAAAGAAGCTTCTGACGACAGCAAAGATGATAAAAGTGCAAAGAAAGCCAACATCAAAGATGACGCCATTACAATAGATAATATCCGTAACTATGTGGTGGGTGTTGATGAGCCTGTAGAGCTTTCAGACGGCACTAAGCGTCCGCTTATTAACTTTGACAATGCTGCAACAACACCTGTGCTTCTTCCTGTTCAGCAAGAGGTGGATAAGGAGTTTGAAATGTATGGTTCAATTGGCAGGGGTTTTTCGCAAAAATCCAACCATTCCACAGACTTATATAATCAGGTCAGAGATAAGGTGCTGAATTTTGTTGGCGCTAATAATGATGAAAAAACCTATACCTGTTTTTATGTCAACAATACCACAGACGGCCTTAATAAATTAGCTTCTGCACTGATTGAAAGTGAGGATGATTTAGTTCTTACTACGCGTATAGAGCATCACGCAAACGATCTGAGCTGGCGTGAGCGCTGCAATGTTATATATGCAGAGGTTGACGAGCAGGGACGTGTGATTTATGATGATATTGAAAGACTTCTGAAGGAAAACAAGGGCAAGGTGAAGTATGTTTCTGTGACTGCTGCATCTAATGTCACAGGCTATGTTACCGATGTACACAGGGTTGCAAAGATAGCGCATAAGTATGGTGCAAAGATTGTTGTGGACGGTGCACAGATAGTAGCACACAAAGCGTTCTCTATGATCGGAGATACTCCTGAGGAAAATATAGATTTCTTTGTATTTTCTGCCCATAAAATGTATTCGCCCTATGGGGGCGGTGCAGTTGTGGGACTTACAGATGTCCTAAATGAGCATATGCCTGAATTTTACGGCGGCGGTATTGTAGAGTTGGTAACGGATGACAAACAGTATTATAAATTAGCACCGGCAAGATATGAGGCAGGTTCTCCGAATTATCCCGGTGTTGTTGGTCTGGGCAAGGCTATTGATATTTTAGAGGAGGTCGGCTTTGACGCAATAGAAAAGCACGAAAAAGCACTCAATCGCAGGCTTATAGATGGTCTGAAAAAGCTGGATAATGTAATTATCTATGGTGATACCGAGAACATTGATGACAGAGTAGGTGTTGTTACCTTCAATTTTGACAACATCAATTCGCTTATTCTTGCAACTATGCTTTCCGAGAACGGTGGTGTTGCTACCAGACGTGGAGCTTTTTGTGCTCATCCATACGTATGGCGTATGATGAAGCTGACTGATCAGGAAATAGAATCCTTTAATGGTTGTTCTGATATTAAGACAGCGGGTATGGTAAGAATCAGCTTTGGTATCTATAACACAGAAGAAGAGGTTGACAGCTTCCTTGCAATGATGCCTGAGATTATGAAGCAAAGTACCCCTGAGAACTATCTCAGATTACTTCATAAGGAAGATTCTATAGATGAGGAATATATTAAAGTATTTGCAAAAGAATTAAGTGAATCTTATTTAAAATATTGACAGACAAAACAAAAGATTCGTTTTTGAATATGAAGAATATAATAAAACAAATCTGTTTCCACAAGTTCAAAGTGACATAATTCGATAGCATATGTATATTCAACAATCCTGATCGGATATGAATTTCCAAACTGTTGATGTGTTTTATGTTTTTCACGAGCAGTGTCAGGTCTTTAAATATAAACAGGCTGTCTGGTTGTAACCGGCAGCCTTATTTTTTTGAAAATCAATTGACAAAAAATACTTATTATTTTATAATTGTTTTAGAAATTTATGCATAGTGACTGTTTGAGAATGCTTGTAACAGCGATGCATAAAATAATTATATTTTTTAAAATGCAAATAAGAAAATAAGGAGGTATTGAATTATGAATACGAAGAAACATTCGTTTTTACGAAAAGTATCATCAGCGGCACTGGCGGCAGTAATGATTTTTAGTACGGCAGCCATAACAACGCAATTTACAGCCGGAACAGCTCCATTGCAGGTATGTGCAGCAGAAAGCGTCAAAATCAATAAGACAAAGGTAGAGCTGTATTCACTTGATAGTTGGGCATCAGAGTTTATTTCATTGCCTTCTGACTATTCTGAAACTTTTCAGCTTCAGGTAACAGGTGCGTCAAATGTACGGTATTATACAAGCAGTTCCAATATTACTGTGTCGGAAAGCGGTCTGATAGAGCCGAAATTCAGGTATACATACTGGTACGGCAATATAGGATATTCATATCCTATTGAAGGTAAAGAGCCTACAAGTATTGATAAAAATATAAGCTATGGCAAAAGCATTGTTAAAGTTTATGCCGACGATAGTGTTTTTGATGTTGAGGTAAATGTCAATAACTATGCAAATTACTATGCAAATAAAGTGATGGATGATTATATAGCTCAAAATATAAAATCCACTATGTCAACACAAGAAAAGCTTGAGGTTATTGCAAAGTTTGTAGCAGACAGAAATTACAGCCCTAAATATCAGTCATATGAGGGACTGATCATTGCAGGAGGCGGCGATTGTTGGGCTTCCACCAATACGGTAAATGCAATGGCAAAAAAAGCAGGGCTGACTGCCTGGATAAGAAACGGAAACAGAGATCCCGGAGCAGGCAGCGGTCATAGAAATTCTATGGTATATGACGGGAAAGATTATTATGAGGTCGAAGCCGGATATGCAGGCAACGCACCAAGATATTATAATGTCACAAAAAGAAATTCTCTTTTTTCAGTAAAATATAATTACACCTATGGAGGATACGAAGTTTATCAGTATGACGGACTCACAACTCCTGAAACCTTACAGGTGCCTTCAGCCATAAACGGGAATACTATTGTTTCAATAGGTGAATATTTCCTGTGCAGAGATTATGACGTAAAGAAGGTAGTATTGCCTTCAACAATAAAGAATATAAGCAGAATGTCTTTCAATTCCTGCAATAACCTTGAAAGCATCAATATTCCTTCATCTCTTGAAAATATTTCTCCGCTGTCATTTACGTGTTGTTATGCACTTAAAGATGTAACAGCATCAGGAAAATTCTCATATAAAGACGGAGTGATTTATAAGGATAATAAGGTGCTTGTTGCCGCTCCGAATACCTCTGAGGTAAATATACCATACGGTATAGAAGAAATAGCCGATTACGCATTTTATTATAATAATAATATAAAATCAATTGTTCTTCCCGAAACTGTAAAAGCGATAGGAGAGGGCGCGTTCGGAGACTGCCCATTGCTCACAAATCTGGAAATAAAGGGTATGGGACTGAAAAAAATATCAGACTTTGCGTTTGCAGATTCAGGTCTGAAATATGTTGCTATTCCTGAAAGTGTAACAGATATAGCAGAGCACATAGATTACTATTTGAGTGATTTTACGGTTATCGGTGCAAAAGGCTCTTCAGCCGAAAAGTTTGCGACAGATTACAATAAGACTTTTGTAGATGCTTATGGCTCACAGGCTATGTCTGTAACGCTTGATAAAAAATCGACATCAATTAATGTTGGTGAGATAAAAAGGCTTAATGCTTCAATGGTACCGTCAACAGTTTCAGATACGATTATATGGAAAACAAGCAACAGCAAGGTGGCAACAGTATCAAACGGTGTTGTAACAGCAAAATCGGCAGGTAAGGCAGCAATCACAGCCAAAACCGCAAGCGGTCTGAAGGCAACTTGTATTGTGACTGTAAAGGAATCTCCGTTTACAAATAAATCATCAGTTTCATCAGCAAAAATAAATCTTGGAGAGAGTATAAAAGTTACTTCGGCATCAGCCGGAGGAAATGGTACATATCAATATGCGGTATTTTATAAGAAAGCAAATACATCAACGTGGACCTGTGTTCAAAAATACAGCAGCAAAACAACTGTAAATATAACTCCAAAGTCTGCATCAGCCTATGACATCAGGGTTAAGGCAAAGGATTCGGGTGGAAATGTAGCAAATAAGGATTTTGCTGTTACAGTAATCAAGCCGCTTACAAATACATCAAAAATTTCGGTGAAGGAACTTAAGCTTGGTGAAAGCGTTATCACAACCAATTCAGCAGCCGGAGGAGAGGGAGCTTATCAGTATGCAGTATTTTATAAGCAAAAGAACCAAAGCAAATGGACTTGTGTTCAGAGCTACAAAAACAAAATGTATACTATAATAACCCCAAAAGCAGCAACAACCTATAATGTCAGAATAAAAGTAAAAGACTGTACAGGAAATGTAATAAATAAAAACTTTACACTTAACGTAACTAAATAAATCACAAAAGACAGGAGCAAATTGTTCCTGTCTTTTCTAATATTCATCGTCTCTTTTGCATATATTTTCACAAAGAGGCGGTGATTGCAGAAAGATGGAAAAGGAGAAGGCTTTTTGGAGCAGTATTATAGGTTTTTTTGCAGTATGTATTGTGGGGGTAATAAATCACTATGTTTATCATCTGACAGGAAATAATATTATTGCGGGTATGTTTACTCCTGTAAACGAAAGTGTATGGGAGCATCTGAAGCAGCTGTATTTTCCATATCTTATTTATATCATATGTGAATATTTTGTATACGGCAGGAAAATAAAAGGATTTTTGTTTTCCAGAGTAATCGGTGTTATGATTGGGATGGTTTTTGTACCAGCTATGTTTTTTATATATACATCCATATTCGGCAGAAGCTTTGTTCCCGTTGATATTCTATTGTTTATCATATCGGTTCTGTTGTCATTTTATATCAGCTTTGACCGTATTCTGAAGGATAAGGATAATTACCGGATGCGTAATTTGGCTGCCGTAATTTTATTATTGGCAATCAGTATACTTTTTGTCGGACTGACATTTTTTCCGCCTGAAACAGCTCTTTTCAGAGATATGACAGCCGTCTGATATAATTTATCTTATCACTATAATGTATCACAAATGTCGCAATTATTATGTAATTGAAGTGAAATAATGTAGTTAGTTATCACACACTTTACTGTTTTTTTAAAATAAAAAATGTTATGAAAACAAAGCTTATGAAATGAAAAATTACTTGATTCTTTTTACGGTTTAAGGTAATATAGATATATAAAATACAGAAAGGAAGATTTTATGGAAAAAAATCCTATAGTAACAATCACAATGGATAATGGTAAGGTTATCAAGGCGGAACTTTATCCTGATGTTGCACCCAATACCGTAAACAACTTTATCAGTCTTATCAATTCTGGCTTTTACAATGGACTGACATTCCACAGGGTTATATATAACTTTATGCTTCAGGGAGGCTGTCCCGACGGTACAGGTATGGGAGGTCCGGGATACCATATCAAAGGAGAGTTTTCAACTAACGGATTTAAGAATGATCTTAAGCATACAGAAGGCGTTTTGTCAATGGCACGTACAATGATCCCTGATTCCGCAGGCTCACAGTTTTTTATTATGCATAAGGCAGCACCTCACCTTGACGGTCAGTATGCCGCTTTTGGTAAGGTTACAGAGGGTATGGATGTTGTAAATGAAATAGCGGAATGCGATACTGATTTCTCAGATAAACCGCTTGATCCTCAGGTTATGAAAACTGTAACTGTAGAAACATTTGGAGTTGAATATCCTCAGCCTGAAAAATTATAATAAGTAAATTCCCAAAGCACAGACATTTGTCTGTGCTTTTTTTATGATTAAAGGTAATATTTGAATTTTTTCATACATATATTTATAGAGTGTTGTGTTTGATACTAAAAAAGACAGAATACTTAGCACTGTTTAAGTTCTGCCATACGGCGAAGCTTTTCCGGGATTATTTCTTTTAGGCGTATACGCTCAGATCTGTTAAAGCATTCAATCGGATTTAAGTATGAAGTATGATAGTATAGTGTTAAACAGAGTGGCATATAAGCTTCAAGACTGATTTTAGGAAGGAGTTGTTTATGAAAAGAGAAAATTCGGAAAATAATGGAATAATTTTAGAAAAACAGCATATAATTTTTATTGTGTTTCTTTTTCTGTTTATAATAATTTTTTTCTTTATTTTTGGATTGAGTCTTAATAGCTGTTCAACAACAAAACAGGATGCTTCGCTTCATAATGTCATTACTGAAAATAGTGGTGATATATCCATTAATATTGATCCTAATACATCTGACAGACTACAATCCGGTTCGGAACAAACAAATAAGCCTAAGGAAATCAAGATACCAGGCTATCCTAAAATAGAGATTTCGGCAAATACAAAAAACAGTATCGGTTGATTTTTTAATCCGGAGGATAATCCTTGTTATTTTCAATTTGAACATGTATTGGAAGAAAACAATGAAATGATTTTTAAATCGGCATATGTTCCGCCGGGAAAATCAATAAATACAGCCACACTTACAAAATCACTTAAAAAGAGTGAATATCCTGCGGTATTGAAAATTACAAAGGCATCATTGGAGATATACGCACCAATGAATGGCGCAAATAATAAAACACTGCTCGTAGTAAAGTAAGAGGGGACAGACTGTTATAATAAAAAACAAAAAGAAACTTTTTTTACAATAAGCTTTTGATTATTATTATTCTTTTTACATTATCATCGCATATAATCTGTTTCAATACCATCAGCACCTTTAAAGTGTATGCAGCACAGGCAGAAACAATTTATGTTGATCAAAAGGGAAACGAAAAAGACCCGAAACTGTGTACGGTTGTTGAAGCGACTGCTAAAACTTTAGGATCAAGCGG
This sequence comes from uncultured Ruminococcus sp., assembly GCA_902786345.1. Lineage (GTDB taxonomy): Bacteria > Bacillota > Clostridia > Oscillospirales > Acutalibacteraceae > UBA1213. The sequence goes on from CADACB010000006.1 coordinate 9,732, forward strand.
ACAAGCAACGTGGTATACGATAAATAAAAATACAGATATATCCGGGCGTATTACAATAAAAGGAACAGTAAACCTTATTCTGGTTGACTGATATACCTTGACTGCCTTAAGCTGAATATATAAACCTGAGGGTTATGAATTGTATATCTGTGGACAAAAGAATATGTCAGGTACGCTCAAAGCATATGGAGCAGTCGGCAGCGGAGACTCCGGTATAGACTGAGGCTTTAAGGGCGGTTTTGAGCTGATAGAGATTAACGGCGGCAGGATAACTTCAAAGGGCGGAAAAACATCGGCTGCTATCGGTGCAGGAGGAATGTATGCAGAAAATACAGAGGACTCAAAATGAAAAAGCATTAATTGTTTCATTGCTTTGTTTATCAGTGATTAAATTCAATACCACAGTTTATGCTGAAAACAGAGCAACCACAATATCGACACAGATAGAGCCGATGTATGAGGTAATAATACCGTCAATCAAACAGAAGCTATTTCATATATTGTAGATGATAAAGACGGAAATTCGTATACTTCTGCCGGATATAAAATGTCAGGCGATAAAAGAGAGCTTCATATAAATATAACACACAGGCATCAGCAGGTGATTATTCCGATAAGGTAATTTTCACAATTTCCTATGCGGCAATTCACTGAATTTGTTTGTAAACAAAAAGTATAAGGCAGTATAGGAGGTGAGGGGAATTAAAAAAATATATGTAATATTGCCTGTTATTTTGCTGACTATGTTAGTTTTCAGTTTTTCTGTATATGCACAAGATGTTGATATATATACTAATGTACCGCAGTCACATACAGTTACAGTTAATGTATACGGCGACGGCAAGGTATATATGAATAACTCAGAAGTAAATGGATCTTACAAAATAAAAAGGCAGTCAAGCTTAAAATACTGTTTTAACCCCTGTGAAGGTTATAAGCTTGATAAGGTGATATATGACTCAGACGATGTAACATCGGATATTAAGGGAGAAAATTTTACAGCCGTGCCTGTGGTCAGGGATACAGTTATGAATGTTACATTTGTCAAAAACAATGATGAAATTGCTTCAAAAATAATCGGAATTAAAACAGACAATGAATACAAACACAATACTCAATTTACAATTACAACAGGAGATACAAAGGATAATTTAATATATATATGTATTTCAACGATCTCGTTTATAATTATAATATTGTGTATAATATTATCAAATAAAGAATTTAAGGTCTGAGCTGTAATTACGCATATGCTGTTAAACCGGTGTATGCGTAATTATTTTTATTATAAGCAATCATATGAAACTGATTTTAAATGATCAGATAACATAAAAAGAGTACATAGACCCGGTTATGGGTAATAAGAATAAGTAGGCAAAAAAAGACAGCCGCTTGAGCGGCTGTCCGTGATAGTAATGCGGTAACACTCTGTCAATGTCCCTTGAGGGGTAGTGCAAACCACCTGTCAACGAGTGGTTTTGATTAATTATCTATCTTTTTCTTGAGTATGATCTCATTGTGAGAAACACCCCTGCTCCGGCTGAAATTGCAAGCAATACATAAGGAATAATTGATGAATCGCCTGTATTTGTAGATTTTATCCCTGCCGATACAGTGTTTTGGCTGCTTACATTGTTATTGTTTGTGGAATTTTCTTGAGCATTTGATTCTGCTGAAGCATCTTCTTTTGATGATTCTTCTTTAGATTCATTTTCGGAAGATTCCTTTTTTGATGATTCTTCTTTAGATTCATTTTCGGAAGATTCCTTTTTTGATGATTCTTCTTCGGAATTTTTCGTAACCATAATCTCCGGTACAGGAATCTCATCATCAGATTCCATAAAGATCAAATTTGCATAATCTTTATCCTTAAGTACCTTTGCAGCTGCACTGTCTTTCATACAATGAATGTTTATGACGATTTCAGGCTTTATATCATAAGTGATTGGTTCAGCGGGTACTTCATAGGTGTATTCAAAAGCAGATAAAATATTTTCCTCGTTATCAAGAGAAGACGGAAGATATATGTCTTCTATATTCAGATCGAATAACCCTTCGGATAACTTCGTACTACCTTTTCCAATAACTATCTCCTTAATGGTACTTCCCTCAAAAATATAATTACCCAAAACGATATTGTCTGAAATGTATACACTTTGCAAATCATCACAATCATAAAATGCATGATAATTGATTTTTTTAAGTGTGGAAGGGAATTGTACTTTGTTAATATGGCATCTTGCAAATGCTCTGTATCCAATCTCCTCAATTCCTTCAGGAATAACTATCGTTCCGGTTTTTCCCATCGGACAGCGCAGAAGGGTCTTTCCATCTTTTGAATAAAGCAATCCATCTTGTGAAGAAAAATATTCGTTATCCTCAGATACTTCGATAGACTCAAGAGTAGGAGTTATATCAAATATAGTTGTATCCTCACTACTTTCTGTTACCATGTGTATGCATTCATATCCGTTTTCAAATTTGCTGACATTTTTTCCAATAGTAAGCTTTTTGATATTTTTACCAAGTCCGATATTATCAGAATCATCCATATTATATTGATAACCAATTTTTGTAACAGGCATACCTTCAATTTCATCAGGAATTTCAATCGTATCATCTGTACCGGTATATTTTTCAAATTGCGCTTTGTATCCACCATACAAAAAATAGTTATAATCATTTATATTTAATTTTTCAACTTCAGGACGTTCCCATTCGTATAGATGATAGTCCCAAGTACCATCCTCATCAAATTCATGATATCCGATGTTAGCCTCAACAAAATAACGGCTTCCATTAACAATAACATATTCATCGTTTTCAAGCAGCTTCATATCGTCCATTGAGTTTAAAATCAGCCAATCCTTATCATCCTTATCATCGTGAAAGGTTTCATAAGCATTGAACGTAACTGCCGATATTGATAATAAATAAGCTGAAAATAAGATTACTGATATTCTTTTGATTATTTTTAGCATTTTAAACCACATCCATATCTTTATGTTTTGATATAAGTTTTATAGAGTAAAATAGAGAAATTTTTTTACTTTCTTTAATGATTTTTTAACCTCCTTTAATATTATTTACATATTATAGCAAAAAAAAAATTAAATGTCAAGCCAAAATTCTAAAATATTCATAGAATTACAGAATCTTAAAAATGATATTGAGGTTTTGACAGACTTGTGCTATAATTAAGTTAGTTATAACTAACTTAACGAGGTGATATATATGAATGATAAAAAAGAACATCTGCCGATTTTCGGACCGGGTCCGGTATTCGGAGGTGTTGTGATTGCACTGACGATTGCAGCAATGTTTTGCAGAAACATGCCTGTGTTTCAATGCGGAAATATAGCGGCTTTGAGGATTCCGCTGATCGTAATCGGAATAATATTGATCCTCTTTGCAATTTTCCTGTGGGTATACGCGGTCATTATTACAAAGATCGACGACGGGATACTTAATAATCATCTGGTGACAACAGGCGCATATGCGCTGGTACGCAATCCGATCTACTCGGCAATCCTGATCCTTTGCACAGGGGTGCTGATGATTGGAGGAAATGTGATTTTTCTGATCCTGCCGTTCTTTTATTGGGCGTTTCTTACTGTTCTGTTAAAAAAAACGGAAGAAAAGTGGCTCAGTGACCTTTACGGCGAAGAGTACACGGAATATTGCAAAAAGGTGAACCGCTGTATTCCATGGTTCCCGAAAAAGTAAACGGATTTGCACAAAGAAATTAATCAATGTCAAAGAACACGTTTATATTTCATAGATAAGAGGTGATTCTATGACGACATCGGTGATATTAGGTTTGGTGATTCCATTTGTTGGCACAACGCTCGGATCTGCTGTTGTTTTCTTTATGAAGCGGTCGCTGAGCGTGAATGTATCAAGGGCGTTGACGGGATTTGCCGCGGGTGTTATGACAGCGGCAAGCGTATGGAGCCTGATAATTCCTGCGATCGAGCAGTCAGAGCCAATGGGGAAATGGGCATTCCTGCCTGCTTTTATCGGATTTTGGTTAGGTGTTGGATTCTTGCTATTGCTCGATCACGTCATTCCTCATTTGCATATCAACGAGGAAAAGGCAGAAGGTCCGAAAAGCAAGCTGGCGCGCACAACGATGATGATGCTTGCGGTCACACTGCATAATATCCCGGAGGGGATGGCGGTTGGAGTTGTGTATACGGGACTTATATCCGGATCCGCAGAGATCAGCGCGGGCGGTGCTTTGGCTATTTCGCTGGGTATCGCAATCCAAAACTTCCCCGAGGGAGCAATCATTTCCATGCCGCTTCATGCTCAGGGACAGTCAAAGGGAAAAGCCTTTTTGAACGGAACGCTGTCGGGCGCAGTAGAACCGGTCTTCGGCGCACTGACGGTATTGTTTGCCAGATTGATCGTTCCCGCAATGCCGTACCTGCTGTCGTTTGCCGCTGGTGCGATGATGTATGTGGTAGTAGAAGAACTAATCCCGGAAATGTCTCAGGGTGAACATTCGCATATCGGTGTGTTGCTTTTTTCGGTGGGGTTCACGGTGATGATGGTGCTGGATGTTTCGCTTGGATAAGAGATTAAGGAGAAGTAAAATGAAATACGGAATGATAGGCAGATTTATTAAAATTGCCTTTGCCAAAACTGCATTCGATTATATTGAAAAAGAGATCCCTGAAGTTGATATGACATCTTACAAAAGCCGTGTGTTAAAGGAGTATAGGGCAATCGTAGAGAGAACGCCCGGTATTGGCAAGATCAAAGACAATATGTTCGTGATGACCATGTACGCGGTTGCTTTTCTGATCGCACTATATAAAGAAGCAGACGGAATGATCAATGAAGAAAAGCTGAAGGGCTTGATCTACGCATTATCCTACTGTTCGTTGATGGTAAAAGCAAAACAGTGAAAGAGTGCGTTTAGTGAAAATGAGATCGCTAATCGTACCAAACAGGCGAAGTGGTCGAGAGATCATATCGAGGAATACCCGATGAACTGGTTTTATTACTTTGAAGCAGTTCCGGGAAAAGATGAATATTACATCACGCACAAACAGTGCGGTATCTGCAAGCTGACGAATCAGGAGCACTGCGAAGAGATTACAAATTACACATCCATAGCATTTGGTTATCTGCTTTTAGATGTTCGGGTAACTTTAGATTGGGAAGCAAATAATCTCCCTGCTGTGTATATGTAATTTTTGTAGCCATAATTTAGACATCCTTGAACTTAATTCTCTTAATTTTGGTTTTTGTGAGCTTGATTAACAGCTCGTCAATGATGTTGGTGTACCTTCCTTGTGATATGATGTCACTTCTTAAATCAATCATATTTTTGATAACCTTACGGCGTTCATCGGACGTTAAGTATAAATTGTATTTTGGATTTTCAATCTGTTACCTCAGTTTGTTTGATATAATCAGTATAAACGAGGATGCTTGAGAAATCGGATGTGTGGATTGGGTTTTGCGAAAAATATGGAGGTGCGTAAGCCACCCTGTCGGGCTGCCAACTGAGCTATGCCCCTAAATTTGTTGCTTATTTATGATAAAACATAACTGATTGTTTCTCAATAATAATTTTAACGAACCAACCAATGTTTTTAAAATGCATTTGTTACGGATTTGAAAAAAATTAAATATAAAATTTTATATCTATACCTCTTGACAAATAATACTATGTATTATATAGTATTATACAGAAGGAGGTATTTGTGTATATTTACTTTGAAATGTTAGGAGGTGCTGTATGGATATTCAGCTTAAGAGAGGACTGCTTGATGTATGCGTTCTTGCAGCCATTAAAAATGAAGATTCCTATGGTTATAAAATAATTAAGGATATTAAACCTTATATTGAGATCTCTGAGTCTACACTATATCCTATACTCAGACGTCTTGAAGCATCTGAGATGTTGACAGTATATTCGGTTGAACACAGTGGGAGGCTTAGAAAATATTATCATATTACACAATTGGGTATAAACAGACTTGAAGCATTTTCGGAAGAATGGCTTGAGATCTCAGCTATACATAAATTTGTTACGAGGGAGGAAAACAGAAATGAATAAATATGAATTTATAGACGGATTAAAGTATAAGCTAAACGGACTGCCATATGAAGATATAGAGCGGTCTGTGGAGTATTATTCTGAAATGATAGATGATCTTATAGAAGAGGGTATGAGTGAAGAAAACGCTGTAAATTTGCTCGGAGATATTGATATTATTGCTGAAAAAATAAGAAACGAAAATATGAACCAACCGGCAGGGAATACATACAATGTTAGCTACCATACTGATGCTTATGTGGATAACTCTTATAATTCTGCTCATATCAGCGAGCAGTCTAACGCTAAAAAACATTCACTATTTATAATTATACTTATACTTTTATTTTTTGGACTGCCTGTCTGGTTGCCTGTTTTATCTGGTGCCGTTATAGTGATTATTTCAGTTTTGTTAGTATTATACATAATAAGTGTGTGTTTTGCAGCAACAGGAGTTGCCGGAATTGCTGCATTTATAATGTACACAATTTCGGGCAGTTTGGCATATGGCGTAATTGTAGCAGGGGTGAGTCTGATTGTTTTAGGATTTTCCGTATTGATGTTTATTGGTTCAGTAAAAGTAACCACTCTTATACTAAAGCTCGTTGCTCTGCCATTTAAAAAGCTTTCAAAATCAATATTGAAAAGGAGGCAAACAGAATGAAAAAACCATTAAAAATATCACTTTTATTTTCAGCCTGTTGTGTTGGAACCGGAATTGTTGTAGGATTTATCGGATATGCAATGAACAATTTCAGTTTTGATCTTCCAGGTGAGTTGAGATTTCATAAGGTATCGTCGGATGTAAGTAATGATTTTGATAAGATACATATTTACGATGTTAATAATTCAGTTGAACTTTTACCTTCTGAGGATGGAAAATGTTACATTGAATGTTATGATAGCAAAAAGGTAAGTCACGATATTAACGTTGAAAATGACGTTCTTACAATTGATCTGGTTGATTCAAGACAATGGTATGAAATGCTCAGTTTTTCAGAATTAGAAAAAAATAAACTTACTGTATATATACCCCAAAAAGAATATGGTGAAATCAGCATAAAAACTGTTAACGGTTCAATAAGTGCGGATGAAGATCTTAAACTGAATAACCTTTATGCTGAAAGTACGAATGGATCATTGTCATTAGATGCTCAGCTTAACGGTAATATTGATTTAAGAACTGTAAATGGCGATATTGAATCAAAAGGTATAAATTTTGCAGGAATTATATCTGCTGAGAGTACCAATGGTAATATAAGTATTTTGGGTGAAAACGCCTCAGAGCTGTACACAAAAACCGTAAATGGCAGCATAACAGCAAAAATTGAAGTTAAGGAGATTGCTCAGCTTGATACCGTAAATGGTGATATTTTTATTGACGGGCTTCGGGCAGGTAAATACGATACCCATACTGTCAACGGAAATGTATACGGTAAATCAAAACAGAATAAAGAAACTTGAATCATACATTGGAAAGTTATGGTATCCCTATAGAACATTCCCAACATAAAACACATATATGGTAGAATTTGTATGACCGAATATAATTTAAATTTATCATACTGAATCTGTATATGTGCTTTTTGGAGAGATGAAAGCAGTTTGCGATGATTTTAGTCGTGATGGGGTAAAAAGTTGTGAGATAAAAAGATTGATAATTAGTTAAAACAGAATCACTTATCGTTTAAATATCTGAAAGTGGACTGCACGTATCAGCTATTTCCATTAATCGTAAAAATGATAATTATAAAATCATTTTTTATGCCTATTTAATATTGACTAAGATGGTGTAAAATAATTTAATTATGGGAGTTTTTTTGAATTTATTTGCTTGTTTACACAAAACACCTTCTGAGATCACTCCTTACTTTATGTTTTCGGAAGTTATAACCGCGAACGCTGCACTATATTTCTTAAAATTCTAGTGAGCGTAAGCGAACGCAATCGCGAATTGGAAGCGTCAGCTTTCCGTTGCCAATCATCCTGTTCGGGCACACCTGATAAAAAGGTTGAAAAAATATATAAAATATTATATAATTTATATATAATTTAATTTATTACGAAAGGCTGGAACGGTTATGCTGGGAAATTTTAGTTATCATAATGCAACAAAGCTTTACTTTGGTGCAGAAGCTTTACAATATCTTAATGATGAGCTGCCCAAGTACGGGAAAAATGTGCAATTGGTATATGGCGGAGGTTCAATAAAGAAAAACGGAATATATGACAGTATTGTTAAGATACTGAACGAAAACGAAAAGACTATTATTGAAGATGGCGGAGTTATGCCTAATCCAACGGCAGATAAACTGAGAGAGGGTGCAAGACTTGCAAAGACAAATAATGTTGATTTTATACTTGCTGTAGGTGGGGGCTCGTGCTGCGATTATGCAAAGGCGGTATCTGTTTCGGCGTATTGTAACGATGATCCGTGGGAAAAGTATTATATTCGATTTGAAGATCCCGACTGTAAAATAATTCCTGTTGGATGTGTTCTTACAATGGCAGGAACAGGATCTGAGATGAATGCCGGGTCGGTTATAACAAATCATGAGCAGAAGCTGAAGATCGGACACGTTTTTGGAAGTGAAGTGATGCCTAAGTTTTCAATATTGAATCCCGAATTTACATATTCACTTCCAAAGTATCAAATGACGGCAGGAATATACGATATATTCAACCACATATGTGAGCAGTATTTCTCCGGAGAGGATGATAATACCAGTGACTATATAGCTGAAGGACTTATGAAATCACTAATAAAAAGCTCATTGACGGCGGTTAAGGACCCTGAAAATTATGAGGCGCGCTCCAATATAATGTGGACGGCAACGTGGGCACTAAATACACTTATTTCAAGAGGAAAGAAAACAGACTGGATGGTTCATATGATAGGTCAGGCTGTAGGTGCATACACAGATGCAACACACGGAATGACGCTTGCGGCTGTTTCACTGCCGTATTACAGATTTGTAATGCCTTATGGAAAAAAGAAATTCATACGTTTTGCACATAATGTATGGAATATCAATACAGAGGGTATGTCTGAACAAGCTGCTGCAGAAGCAGGTCTTGAAGCAATGGAAAAGTGGATGAGAGAGCTCGGACTTGTTATGAGAATAAGTGATCTTGGTGTGGATGAAGATATGATAGAAGGTATATCGGATGCAACGATACTTCTTGATGGAGGTTACAAAAAGCTCTTAAGAGAAGATGTTATAAATATATTAAGAGAGAGTATGTAACAAGATGACCTAAGAGGAGTATTTATAGATATATGTCCCGAAAAAGTAGTGAGGATGAATGTTTGATTAAGGATAACAGGTTAATATTTATTAATTATATGAACAGTTGGTGAATTTGTAAAATTTGCCGGCTGTTCATTTTATTTGTACTTATTGAAAAAATATATAATTTATTGATATAATTTATATATAAAATAGCGACAAGGTGTTGACTTTATAAAGCGAAAATCCGACAAGTAAATAGCTTTACAGTTTGAACGCTTACAAAAAAGATTATTTTAAATGAATAATGTATGTGAAAACTTATCTTTTTGAGAATTATTTTGTAAACTTACAACTAAAAATCCGAAAAATGTACAGCGGTTTTAGAAAGGGTATGGGAGAATAAGCATTTTTATGATGGAAAAGATTTTCGCAGTGCAACTGTCAAACCAAAATTGATTTTCGTTTTTTATTGGTGCATCTATTGACAATATACACAATATAGAGTAAAATGAAAATGCTTTTCAAATTAAGAACACAGAGAGGTATCGGAATGAATAATTCTGGCGGTTACAAGACAAAACAGCGTGAGGCTATCCTTAACTATATGCTTGAGCATAAGAACTCACATGTTACTGTAAATAAAATAAGCGATTATTTTAGCGAACAGGGCACACCCGTTGGAGTAACGACTATATACAGACATCTGGAAAAGCTTCTTGAACAGGGATTGGTAAGAAAATATACAGTGGATTCCACAACCTGTGCGTGCTTTCAATATGCTTCGCAGGAAGAGGAGTGTCACGAGCATTTTCATCTTAAATGTGATAAATGCGGAAAGCTGATACATCTTGAATGCAGTCATCTTGATCAGCTCATAAAGCATGTATATTCGGGACACGGTTTTGAGATAGATCCATTCCGGACAGTTTTTTACGGCAGATGTAAAGAATGTATTAACGGGCAGGATAAAAAATAAAGGAGTGAAATGCTATGAAAAGAATAATATCGGTTGTTATTGCTTTAATTCTTACAACTATTTGTATGTGTTCATGTGGAAGTAAGGAGAAAAACGGACGTTCAGACAGAAAAATAAGCATTGTTGCGACAATATTTCCGGGTTATGATTTTGCACGCAATATAGCGGATGAAAACGCAGAAATTACTATGCTTTTAAAGCCGGGAACAGAGAGTCACAATTATGATCCTACACCTCAGGATATTATAAAAATACAGGACGCTGATCTGTTTATATACGTTGGAGGAGAATCAGATCAGTGGGTGGATGAGATATTGAATTCATCTTCAAAAAAACCAAAAAAGGTAATTTCGATGATGGACTGTGTTGAAAAGCTTGAGGAGGAGATCGTTGAGGGAATGCAGGCGGAAGAAGATCCTGATAGTGACGAAGTGGAATATGATGAGCACGTTTGGACATCACCAAAGAATGCAATCATAATCTCAAAAAGAATAAGCTCTGAGTTGAAGGAACTGGACAGCAGTAATGCAGAAGCATATGAAAAACGTACAAATCAGTATAGCAAAAGGCTTTCTGCAATAGATGATGAAATAAGGAAGATAACTGAGACTTCAGAAAGAAAAATGATAGTTTTCGGAGATCGTTTCCCGTTCAAATACCTTGCTGATGAATATGGTCTGAATTATTATGCCGCATTTCCGGGCTGTTCTTCCGAAACAGAGCCGAGTGCAAAAACCGTAGCATTTCTTATTGATAAAGTAAGAGATGAGAAGATACCTGTTGTATTCTCAATAGAATTTTCAAACGGTAAAATAGCTGATACAATATGTGAGAGCACAGGTGCGAAAAAGCTTACCTTAAACTCCTGCCATAATGTGACTCAAAAACAGTTTGATGATGGAGTAACTTATTATGATCTTATGAAGGAAAATACTGAGAAGCTGAGGGAGGCTTTGTCATAGATGGAGCTTTTAAAATGTGATAATGTATCTTTTTCTTATGAGAATACAGAAGTAATAAAAAATCTTAGTTTTACCCTTAATAAGGGAGATTATCTGTGTATTGTGGGAGAAAACGGTTCAGGAAAAAGTACTCTTATAAAGGGTCTGTTGGGATTGAAACAGCCGTCAGATGGGAAAATCATAAGAAGTGAAGGTCTTAAATCAAACGAAACAGGCTATCTTCCGCAGCAGACGCCTGTACAAAAGGATTTTCCTGCAAGTGTTTTTGAGGTCGTACTTTCCGGAAGACTTAACAGCCGCGGTTTAAAACCGTTTTATTCAAAGAAAGATAAGATTGCTGCTGAGGAAAATATAGAACGTTTGGGTATAGAAGGTTTAAGATATAAGAGCTATCGTGAGCTTTCCGGAGGTCAGCAGCAGAGAGTGCTGCTGGCAAGGGCATTGTGTGCAAGCAAGCAGCTTCTTCTTCTTGATGAGCCTGTAACAGGACTTGACCCGATAATAACAGAAGAGATGTACAGGCTTATTGATGAATTGAATAAAAAGGAGAAAATCACAATAATTATGGTGTCTCACGATATAGGTTCATCCGTAAAATATGCAAGTCACATACTTCATCTTAACTTTGATAACAGCTTTTACGGAACAAAAGATGAATATCTGAAAAGCTCAGAAGGTAAAAGCTTCTTTGTTCAGGAATGATGATATTTTTAAAATGAGGGATAAAAATTGGCGGAACAGTTTGAAAGTATTCTTGATATGTTTAATCGTGAATTTATGGTCAGAGCAATGGTGGGCGGAATGCTTGTATCGCTTTGTGCAGCACTGCTTGGTGTAAGTCTTGTTCTTAAAAGATATTCAATGATAGGCGACGGACTTTCTCACGTTGGGTTCGGCTCACTTGCAATAGCAGCTTCGCTTAATATGGCAGCTCCTTTGGAGCTTGCTATGCCTGTTGTTGTAATCTCTGCTTTTTTTCTTCTAAGGCTTAGCGAAAGCAGTAAAATAAAAGGCGACGCAGCAATTGCACTTGTTTCAACTTCGGCGTTGGCAATAGGTGTAATGGTGGCGACAATAACAAAAAGTATGGACTCAGATATAAACAGCTACCTTTTTGGCAGTATACTGTCAATGTCAGAAACGGATATGTGGTTCAGCATAACACTTTCCGTTATTGTTCTGGTACTGTTTATATTATTCTATAATAAAATATTTGCTGTGACCTTTGACGAAAGCTTTGCAAAGGCAACAGGAACAAAGGCTGGAATATATAATATGGTTATAGCAATGCTTACGGCTTTGACGATAGTTGTAGGTATGAAACTGATGGGTTCACTTCTTATATCAAGCCTGATCATTTTCCCTGCAATAACATCTATGAGAGTATGCAAACGTTTTATAACAGTTGTTATAAGTTCAGCTATAATATCAGTTGTATGTTATTTCACAGGATTAACAATTTCATATCTGCATTCAACTCCGGTGGGCGCAAGTATAGTAATTGTAAATCTGGCAGCTCTGATCATTTTTTCGGCTGTAGGTTTAATTATCAGGCTGGCAGGAAACAGAAAATAAGGAGAATTAATTATATGGGCATATCAAAGTCATTTACTCTGATTTTTTCGATAGTTATGTTGTCGCTTATTGTTATTGGCATAATTATCATTCTGATTATGAAAAAAGTGAAGGCACCTGAAAAGGTAAGAACTATAACCTCAATATCAGTTGCATTTGTAGGACTTATTTTTGTAGGCTATCTTGTATATGACGTATCTATGGGAATGATGTATAACCTTGCCGAAACAAAAAGCTACAGGGAATATACTGTTGAAAATGATGCTAAAACACAAAGTCTTATAATCAAGGAATATAACTCAATTAACGCCACAGGCTTTGAAATATATGCTGACAATGAAAAGCTGGGAGATGTTTCTACAGATAAGTATCTGCCGTTTGGCAACGGTGAATATAAGCTTGAATGGAAAGATGACAGTGCAAAATTATACTATACCTTTAAAAGACTTAACAATGAGTACATATGCAAATATTGTACTGTTGACCTGAAAAGCAAATCTGTTTCTGAAAGTGCTGATTCAGAGCTTGTACTTTTGCCGACATCGGAACAGTCATCTTCCGACAAAATCTCGCAATAAAAAATTAATTAAAAAAATTATGCAAATTGCTAAAAAACTGAAATAAAAACATAATATTGCACAATGAACAAGCTCTTTTGTTGGTAATAATGCTGATTGTTGGTCTTTTTATCTAACGTATTTAATGATAGAAAACTAAGTATTTGTGGATTATGCCTTTTACAAATAAAAAAAATTATTGTACAATCAGTATGGATGATCCGAAGTTGGAGGATTATGCGTTTTTTGGAATATACTTTTGCTTGTGAATGTATTGATGACAGAAAAAAGCAATAATGTATGTCAGAAATACAAAAGCGTGATCATAAACTTCGAAAATAAATAACGGGAGAGTGTTTTGTTTGTATTCAGAAAAGAAATCTAAATTTGGTGCGGTGAAAAAGTTTGCGGCTGCTATGCTGTCCGCTGCAGTACTGTGTACAGGTTTTGCAGGATTTGGAAGCAGTACAGCAGCGTTGACTGTTCAGGCGGCTTCATCCTCAGGAACGGACTATGGTCTGGCAGATAGTTCACAGGAGGGTGTAATACTTCATTGCTGGAATTGGTCGTATAACAATATCAAAAAATATATGAAGGATATAGCTGCGGCAGGTTATACCTCTGTGCAGACATCTCCTGTACAGCAGCCAAAGGATTATTATTGGGAAGGTGTTGCATACGGCAATGTTGGAATTCCTAACGGTACAGGCGGAGAAGATGGTAACTGGTGGAAGGCTTATCAGCCGGTTACATTTTCTATTTGTGATAACGGACACACCTGGTACGGAACTAAGGCAGAGTTCAAGGCAATGTGTGACGAGGCTGAGAAATACGGTATAAAGGTAATTGTTGACATTGTAGCAAATCATATGGGCAACATACAGGGCTACAAAATAGGTGATGTTGAAACAGTAATGGGGGATATTTCACCACAGGTAGGAGAATTCTGGAAGCCTGAAATGCTTACAGATTCTTCATACTGGCACATAAGTACATCATGGACACATACCAGTGACGGAAGATTTGACGTAACACAGGGAAATATGGGTATGCCCGATCTTAATACCGGTGATAAAAAGGTCCAGCAAATGGTTCTTGGACTCCTTAAAGAGTGTATAGACTGCGGCGCTGACGGATTCCGTTTTGACGCTGCAAAGCATATAGAGACTCCTGCTGATAATGCAAGCTTTGCCAGCGATTTCTGGAATGTTGTTCTTGACGGTGCAAGAGCATATTATAAACAAAAAAACGGTTATGACGGCGTTTATTTTTACGGAGAAGTCCTTAATCGTCTTGATGATACAAATGCCGAAAATTATTATTTAAGCAAGATGTCACTTACGGATAACTCCACAAGTGATAACCTCAGAAACAGTGTAATACACGGAAGTGTAAATGCACTTGCAACCTCGGGCTATTGCGGTTACATACACGGCAAGTCGAATAGGGCTGTACTCTGGGCTGAATCGCACGATACATATATGGGCGGTGGTTCTTCATATGATGCAAGTGATGCAGATATAAAGAAAACGTGGGCTATTATTGCTTCAAGAAAAGATTCTACCGCATTATTTTTTGCACGTCCTTATTATTCAAAGGATATTCTTGCGGGTGATGTTTCCAAGGCGAGACAGTCTTCTGCAGTGATACTTGAAAATCTTGGCGGTGAGCAGACACAGCTTGGAGATGTAGGTTCTCTTACTTGGGCAGATCCGGAGGTAGTGGCTGTAAACCGATTCAGAAATTACTTTATAGGTCAGAGTGAGAAGCTTGGTTCAAGCGGTAATACAGCTTATAATGTAAGGGGAAATACAGGTATTGTTATTGTAAGGGGCGAAGGTCCGGGTGCTGTAAGTCTTAGTGTAAGTATGGCAAACGGTACTTATAAGGATCAGGTTTCGGGAGAAACTTTCACTGTTTCAGGTGGTAAGCTTACAGGTAATATTAAGAACAAAAACGGTATCGCAGTTGTATATAATCCTTCTGTTGACTATGGTAAGGTAAGTCCTGAAAAACCAACAGTTCTGAAGATCTCAGCATCGACCTCAGATGGTAAAAATGTTTTCTATACTGACAATGTAAATGTCAGTATGAATGTTGAGGGTGCTTCAAGTGCAAAATATACTACTTCTGAGGGAAAATCGGGAAGCTTCACTGGTACTTCGTCAACTGTAAATGTTGGTTCATATACTGCAACAGGTGAGGATGTAAGTATAACAATAACAGCAACAGCCAAGGATGGTACCAAAAAGGAGAAAACCTATACCTTTACAAAGAAGATCATAAGCTCTGAATATCCGACTCTTACAAAAGGTGGAGTTGTATTTGATAATTCAGCCTATAATTGGAAGGATGTATACTGCTATGCATATACAGGCAATGGTGCAGTAAAGAACGCTGCATGGCCCGGAGTAAAGATGACACCCGAGCAGGGAGAATATTACAGCTATGAGCTTCCGTCAACACTCACAGGAACTGTAAGTGTAATATTCAACAATAATTCCGGCATACAGTATCCCGGTTCCGGTCAGCCCGGACTCACGATGAAAAATACAGACAAAAAACTGTTTAAGTCAAATACACTTACAGATCTTCCGGAGTCTGTTCCAACGCTCAAGGTATCGCTTAAAGCGTCAGCACAAAAGGCTGCTGTTGATCAGAAGGTTACTCTTACAGCATCTGCTTCAAACGGCAGCGGCACAGTCAAGTATACTTTCCTTGCAAATGACGGTACAACGATAAGGGCAGCAGGTACATCAAACAGCTGTACATGGACACCGACAAAAGCTGGCAGTTATATTTTAGCATTAAAAGCTGAGGATTCATCACATAGTGTAACAGCAGTAACGAATGTAACAGTTATTGGTGAAGGTTCAGAGCTCGTCTCTACTTCTAGCATAAAAACTTCAGGCGGAACAGTAACTCTCAACGGAAGCGCAGCAGGCGGTAAAGCACCATATCAGTATACATATAGCTACAAGAGCAGTTCCTCAAGCAGCTGGACTTGTCTTAAAGCCTATAGTGCAACCTCAACAGTTAACTTCACTCCTGAAAAAGCCGGTACATATGACATATGTATTAAAGTGAAGGACAGCAATTCCAATGTAGTAAAATCATATTTCACAGCAAAGATTACAACATCAGTTCTTACCAATGCTGTAGCAATTACACCTAAAACAATAACAAAGGGTGATAGTGTTACTGTAAAATCATCTGCTTCCGGAGGAACAGGTTCGTATCAGTATGCAGTATTCTATAAAAAATCGTCTCAGACAAGCTGGACAACAGTTCAGAAGTTCGGAACAAATTCATCCGTAAACGTAACACCAAAGTCAACAGGCACATACAATATCTGTGTTAAGGCAAAAGACAGCTCGGGTACTATCGTAAAGTCGTATCACGATATTACAGTCAAGGCAGTTCCGCTTTCCAATACAGTCACATTGTCGTCAAAGACAATAACAAAGGGTAAGAGTGTTACAGTAAAATCTGAAGCTTCGGGGGGAACAGGTTCATATGAATACGCAGTATTCTATAAGAAGTCAACTCAGACAGATTGGACAACGGTACAGAAGTTCAGAACAAATTCGTCCGTAAACGTAACACCAAAGTCAACAGGAACATACAATATCTGTGTTAAGGCAAAAGATAGCTCGGGTACTATCATAAAGACATATCAGAACATAAGCGTCAGCAAGTAAATCATTAAAAGGCTGCTTCGGTATTCAGAAGCAGCCTTTTCGGATATATTTTAGTATTTTTCAGTGTGAAAATAACTAAAATGATTGTGTTGATCAGAACTAAATATTATAATAATAGTATTAAAAGCTATAAGTTTAGGGGGGATCGGAAATGAAAAGTGTAAGGATAACTGTAATAAGAAAGGCTTGCTACAGTGATCTGATAGAAAAGTATGAAAATCCGCTTGATGAACCCTGCAATATGGAATTAGGTCAGGTATTTATTACAGAGGGCTGGCAGCGCCCTGAAGGATTGTGTGAAAGTGCATGGGAAAGTATGTCTGCATTTGTTATGGCTTTGTCATTTGGTGCTGAGAATATTTATAACGGATGGATGAAGAATAAGCACTCAGTTATGATTTCCTGCAACGATGGATTCAGACCTGTTAGCTTTCTGGTGGAGGCTATTAATGATAATGTATGAATTTAAAATGAGGTTAAAATATATGGATTATTCAGATAAATTGAATGGTTATTGGGAAGAAGGTTACCATTACTATATGGAGTTCAGGAACGAAAAGCTGATTGTCAGAGATTACAGAAGAAGAATTGAACTTGAAACTAATGTTTCATATGATGCAGACAGGTTAGAAAGCGGAGAACGTACTATAATAACTCTTGAGAATAATATTCTTTCCAGAACCGGTGATGGAGAAATGATGTCAGAGATAAAAGAGCTTGCATACGAAAACGATGAACTGAAAATGCTTTACAATTATATTGTAATGGGAGAAACACTTTATACTCTTACGAAAAAGGATGGCGGACCTTTCAGTCACATTATTATAAGAGATGAGGAATTTATTGATAAGCTTCAGGGAGTGTGGGAGGAGTGGAGCATAAATGGTAAGGGTAAATTTCCTCTTGTCATAACCGGTAATTCCGTATATTGTTTTGGAAGTAAGAAAAAATTTCACGTTGTCAGTTACACCTATGATAATGATAATGTATATATTGTACCGGAGGATCTGACATTAAATGATTTTGGTGGGTTTACAAGAATTTGTGTTTATCCTGATATGCTTACAACAACGATGATGGTATATGATATGAGTATGCCGCTTTCGGTATTTGCAAGAGAGAATATGTTGGATAAAATAGAAGTTCCCCAAGCAGCCAAACAGGTACCTGTAAACGTTATGATGAATCGCAATACACATAATCCCGATATGGCATCAATAGGAATGATGGGTATGGATCAATTTATACAGAATATTAATAAAAAAGAAGAAGTTGATGGAAATATTAAAAATAAACCCGTTAATAATGCCGGCGATCATATTAAATTTTGTCCTTCCTGCGGATATAAATTACCTGAGGAGCGTTTGAAATTCTGTGCTGAATGCGGAGAAAGACTTGACAAATATTGAAATTTGATATTATTTACATTCAGAAAAATAGCTGCCGTTGAAAAAAACGGCAGCTGTGATCACAGTATTTAATATGTGCTAAAGCAATGTACGGTATAAAACGAAAGGACCTGCGTCAGCCTTCTAACTTGGAATAGTTTTTGCTGTCAACGAGATCTCTGGAATATTCAGCAACTTTTTTCAAACCTTTGTTTGTAAGCTTGCCTATGTTTTCTTCAATCTGTTTTTTAAGCTCAAGATCTGTGTATTCCATCTCAATCAGTTCCCCGTTTATCTGAACGAAAGGACTAAGACCTAACAGATAATCGGTTGAAACATTGAAATACTTAGCGAGCTTCATAAGAGTTTCACCGTTAGGAATACCTCCGCTTTTCCATTTGCTGATTATTCCGGAAGATAAACCTATTTCTTTGCCCACAGGGTTTGGTCGTTTACCATTTCTTAGACACAGGCTGTAGAATCTTTCCCAAAACATATAAATCCCCCTCTAACCTTAAATAATAATATAAAAGTGTTTTTTGCAAAATTTAACTTTTATACCTGTAATAACACAAATCGGCTGATTTACGCGGTTAGTCCAAAATATTACCGTCTAATACCAATTAAATCTTACCACATATATTTAATAAAAACAAGAGTAATTTACAATAAAAACAAGTTATTTTTTTTTGTTTTGTAAGTGCTGCCTAAATTTTACCGAGTAATAAGATTAATTTTTGCAAAATGACAAATAAAATTATAAATATTTATATTCTGAATATCAGTAAAAATCTGATCTGATGTAAAATAAAAATATGCTACTATAGTAATATTTAATAAAATCAAGGAGAGCGACAGTAATATGACAAAGGCGATGCTTGTATGCTGTTCTGATGCAAGAAAATATGATGAGCGAAAAATGATTGATGAACTGAAAACAAAACTACACTCATTTGGCATAGATATAGACTGTGCAGAACATATTTTTTCACAGTCCGGAATGATACGAAGTGCATCACCGCAGGTCAGAGCAGATGAACTTATGAACTGTTTTATCAGTAGTGACACAGAAAATATTTTTGATATATCAGGCGGTGATATTGCCAATGAGCTATTAGATCATCTTGATTATGAAATGATAAGCCAATCTTATTCTGTTTTTTGGGGATATAGTGACCTGACAACAATTATAAATGCTATTTATACAAAAACAGGTAAGTCGTCTGTTTTGTATCAGATAAAAAATATTATTGGCACGTGTGGACAGTTGCAGACAGCTCGGGTTAAAAATTTTATTTCAGCAAAAGATAACGAGCTTTTTGATATTAAGGGCAGATTTATAAGTGGCGGCAGTATGAAGGGGATAACTGTAGGCGGAAACATAAGGTGTCTTCTTAAGCTTGCAGGTACTGAATATTTTCCTGATATGAACGGAAAGGTGTTAGTGCTTGAGGCAAGAGGAGGAAAAGCCGGACAGATAATATCATTCTTTAATCAGTTGAAACAGATGAGAGTTTATGATAAAATAAACGGTATGATACTTGGTACATTTACAACTCTTGATAATACATGCGGTACAGGATTTGTTGAGCGGCTGGCTCTTGAAGTAACTGGAGGAAAATTACCTATATTCAGAACTTATGAGTTTGGACACAGCCCTGATTCAAAGGCTGTGATCATAGGAGAAGAGCTTGCTGTTACGCAAACGTGTAGCTATACAAAATACCCGATATACCCGATGATATAAAAAACTGATGATTTCAGTGAAAGATCAGGTCAAGGATATATGTGGAATCAGCTTGCCGGTAACATTTTCACGGAAATAAATTTTTATAATCTGACAGTTGAAATTTTGTAAACTCATCTTTTAAGGAATTATTTGTGAGCTTACGACTACAAATTCGTAAAAAAATTTATTGGATTTAGGAAAAGGGTATGTGAAATAATCCTTTTTCTGCTGAAAAATTGGATCCTACGTGCAATTGTCATACTAAAATTTAATTCTATGTAAAATGCTGATTATGTATTGACAAAGTTGCTGATAATATGGTATCATATTATTATGTTATTACTTTACCTTAATAAAGTAGATTTTTAGGAAATGAGGAAATAGCTATGAAGGACTATTCAAGGATAACCCCTGAGGGAACAAAGGACCTGCTCTTTGAGGAGTGCCTTGCAAACAGGACAGCATCATCAATACTTGGAAATGTGTTTTCACAGCGTGGCTTTCACGAGGTTCTTACTCCGGGAATTGAATTTTATGATCTTTTTTCGGAGGATAAATCGGGAATCCCTATGGAGTATATGTTCAAGATGAGTGATTCTAAGGGCAGACTTATGGTAATGCGTCCGGACTCTACGCTGCCCATTGCACGTATGGTCACAACAAGACTTAAAAATATGAAGCATCCAATAAGACTTTTTTATAACCAGAGAGTTTACAGATATAATCCTGGACTAACGGGAAGAAGCAACGAGGTTATGCAGACAGGCATAGAGCTTATCGGAGCAAAAGGAAAAAGGGCTGATCTTGAGGTTATTACTACAGCTATTGAAGCACTTTCAAAATGTGTTCCTGATTTTAGAATAGAGCTTGGTCATGCAGGATTTTTTAAAGCACTTGCACAAATGCTGCCTGTAAGTGATGATGAACGTGAGGAGATCCGCAGCTTTATAGAATCAAAGAATTATTCTGCACTCAATTCGACTCTTGATAGTCTTGAACAAACTCAGGCAGTCAATGTGATCCGAAAACTTCCGCGTCTTTTCGGCGGTATTGAGGTTATAGATGAAGCATTCAGACTTTGTGATAATGACGCTGCCTTGAGTACGCTTGAATATGTAAGAGAAATATATAATCACCTTTCAAAGTATGGCCTTGGCGACAGACTTATCATTGACCTTGGCTTGGTTCAGCGCAATGATTACTACAGCAGCATAGTTTTCAGCGGATATGTTCTCGGCTCAGGTGAACCGGTTCTTATCGGCGGCAGATATGACAATCTTCTTGATAGCTTTGATGACCCCGCTCCTGCTATAGGATTTGGCATCAACGTCGATGCCCTTGCAAGAGTGATGCTCAAGAGAGGAAATATCTCTCAGAAGAAACAGCCTGATGTACTTGTGCATAGTGAAGAAGGCTATGAGATTGAAGCTATAAAATATACAGAAACGCTTGCACAGGCAAATATCCTCGGAGAAAACAGTGTTTTCGAGACAGAAGAGGAAGCTATGGAATATGCAGTATTTAAGGGAATAAAAAGGCTTGCTGTTGTGGGAGCTGAGATCAAGACACTTGAAACGGGGGTTAAATAATGAAGCCTTTACGAATTGCTTTGACAAAGGGCAGACTTGAAAAGGACACTGTAAAGCTGCTGGAAAGTGCCGGTTATGACTGTACGTCTGTACGTGAAAAGGGCAGAAGACTTATACTGCCCATAGGAAACGGTGAAATAGAGGTAGTTCTTGCGAAAGCAGCAGATGTGATAACGTATGTTGAAAACGGAGTATGCGATCTGGGAGTTGTCGGCAAGGATACTATAATGGAAAACGGAAGAAGCTTTTATGAAATTCTGGATCTTGGCTTTGGTAAATGTCGATTTGCACTTGCAGGGAAAAAAGGTAAGGATTTTTATTCTGGTTATAACGAAAAAACCATTGCCACAAAATATCCCAATGTGACCAGAGGTTTTTTTGAAGGCAAGGGTATGGATATAAGGATAATAAAAATTGAAGGTTCTGTAGAGCTTGCTCCGCTGCTTGGACTATCGGATGCTATTGTAGATATTGTTGAAACCGGATCAACACTTAAAGAAAACGGACTTGTTATAATCGAGGATAACGTAGCACCGATTTCTGCAAGATTGATAGCCAATACAGCGAGTCTGAAACTGAGAAAGACCGAGATTGAAGAGCTTGCAGCAAAAATGGAGGAAGAGAGGTTAAAACAGAATGATTAATATAATAAAAACAGACGGAAAAACTGAATATGAGTTCCTTGCACAGGTCCGTGAAAGAAGCAACAGTACAAATAAGGATGTTACAGCCGTTGTATCTGATATAATAGAAAACGTGAGAACAAGAGGCGATGAGGCTGTAAAGGAATATACCATAAAATTTGACGGAAAAGCACCTGATTTTTTTGAAGTACCAAGAGACGAAATATTTGCGTCAAGCGCACAATGCGATCCTGAATTTATTGTTACACTTAAAAGAGCTGCCGATAATATCAGGGAATTTCACGAGCGTCAGAAGCAGCAGAGCTGGCTTACAACAAAGGAAAACGGTGTAATTATGGGACAGCGTGTAAGAGGACTTGCACGTGTAGGGCTGTATGTTCCGGGAGGTACTGCAGCATATCCATCATCTGTGCTTATGAATGCCATTCCTGCAAAAATTGCAGGCGTAAAGGAACTTATTATGGTAACTCCGCCGCTCAAAAACGGAAAGCCGAATCCTGACATAATGGCTGCTGCAGCAATTGCAGGAGTTGACAGAGTATTCCTTATGGGTGGCGCACAGGCTGTGGCTGCATTGGCTTATGGAACTGAGAGCGTTCCGAAGGTGGATAAAATCGTTGGACCTGGCAATATATTCGTTGCAACAGCCAAGAAGCTTCTTTACGGAAATGTTGATATAGATATGATCGCAGGTCCAAGTGAGATACTTGTTCTGGCTGATGAAAGTGCTGATCCGAAATTCCTTGCAGCTGATCTTATGTCACAGGCAGAACACGACAGACTTGCGTCCGCTATTATGGTTACAACATCTCATCAGCTTGCAGATGAAACAGTGAAAGAGCTTGATCGTCAGATGCAGACACTTTCACGAAAGGATATAATAGATGAATCTCTTACAAATTATGGTGTTATCATAATTTGCGATACAATGGATAAGGCAGTTGAAATGGCAAACGAGCTTGCTCCTGAGCATCTGGAGGTCTGCTGTAAAAATCCTATGGAATATGTAGGAAGGTTGGATAATGCAGGATCTGTATTCCTCGGAAACTATTCTCCCGAACCTCTTGGTGATTATTTTGCAGGTCCTAACCACGTTCTTCCCACAAGCGGTACTGCAAGATTTTTCTCACCTCTTTCTGTTGACAGTTTTATAAAAAAATCGAGCTTTATTTACTACACTGAGCAGGCACTTGAAAAGGATAAGGATGATATTGTACGCTTTGCAAATACCGAAGGACTTACTGCACATGCAAATTCTATTACCGTAAGATTTGAGGATAAATAAAATAATAAGCGTGGATACTAATAGTGCTTTCAATGCAATGAAGGAGTGGTACATATGCCATTTGAATTATGTGATAAGGTACGTGAGCTTGAACCTTACGAGCCTATAACCGGCAGCTACAGGATAAGACTTGATGCAAATGAATCCTTTTATTCTATGCCGGATGAAATAAAAAATGAAATAAAGAATATAATAGACAGAGTTGATTTTAACCGTTATCCTGATCCGATGGCTGAGAAGCTTATAAAAGCGTTTTCGGAATATTATGGTATCAGTCCGGAAAATGTAACCGCTACAAACGGTTCTGATGAAATGCTTTATCTTCTTGCGTCGGCATTGCTGAAAAAGAACAGCACTGTAATTGTTGTTGAGCCGGACTTTTCAATGTACCGTTTTTATTCATTTCTTTCAGAAAATAAAGTGATTGGACTGAATAAATCCGAAGCATTGAATATTGATGTTGACGAGCTGATAAAGCTTGCTAATGAAAATAATGCGGATATGATCATTTTTTCCAATCCCTGTAATCCCACAGGGCAGGGAATATCGGCTGAGGATGCACGAAAACTTGTAAATTCCGTATCGGGCTTGGTTGTTCTTGATGAGGCATATATGGACTTCTGGGATCAGCCTCTTTTAAATGAGGCTGCCGGATATGATAATTTGATCGTACTTAAAACTGCATCCAAGGCTGTAGGTTCTGCTGCAATCCGTCTGGGATTTGCCATATGCAATAAAACATTAACTAAGGCTTTGCGATCGGTTAAATCTCCTTATAATGTAAATACACTCAGTCAGGAAATCGGAGCCTGCATCTATACCCATAAGGAAATGCTTGCAGAAAGACGCGAAAATATTATCAAAAATACAAAGGAGCTTTTTAAACATCTTATAAAACTGAAGCAGAATTACAAGCTTCCGTTTGACATACTGGAGCCTTGTGCAAACTTTGTATTTATAAGAAGTGAGCTTGCTAAGAGTATTTATGAGTATCTGTTGGAAAGCGGAATTGCAGTAAGGTATTTCGGAAATGCCTCTGCACTAAGAATTACAACAGGCAATGATAATGAAAATTCAGAGCTTCTTAAGTGTATAGAGCAATACATTATAGAAAAATATATTTCGTTAAATCGTTGATTTTTTGACACCTTGCCAAAAAATGCATTCAAAAAAATGTCAATGCCTTAATTATTGTTTACAAATTTAAAAAAAAGAGTTATACTAAAGACAATACCGCACAAAAGTGGTATTGTCTTTAGTTGTTATCGGCGTTATATCATACGTAATTAATCAGCCGCCGATATAATGGCTAAGAAGCAGCATTGGAGGGACATTAATGCGAAGTGCCGTTATCGACAGAAAAACAAAGGAAACAGATATACATATAGAGCTTCAGCTTGACGGAGGAAAAAACCGTATCAATACAGGTATAGGATTTTTTGATCATATGCTTACGGCTTTTTCGGTACACGGAGGTTTCGGGCTTACCGTAATCGCAAAGGGAGATCTTGAGGTTGATTGTCACCATACCATTGAGGATACAGGAATAGTTCTCGGCAAAGCATTTGCAAGTGCACTCAAGGATAAGGGTGGAATAAAACGTTTCGGATCATTTTATGTGCCTATGGACGAAGCCCTCGGATTCTGTTCACTAGACATAAGCGGCAGATCCTTTCTTGTATTTGATGCGATTTTCCCGGAGGAGAGAATAGGCACATATGACAGTTGTATGACAGAGGAATTTATGCGTGCCTTTGCTTTCAATGCAGGGATAACGCTGCATCTCAGGTCAGTATACGGCAAAAATTCCCATCATATTACAGAGGCGTTGTATAAGGCACTCGGACATGCTCTGAGAGAAGCTGTTGAACCCTCAGGTGACGGCAAAACGCTTTCAACAAAGGGTGTATTATAAATAATTAACTGCAGTTTTGCGGATATAGTATAAGGAATAAAGGAATATATAAAGGAAAGTGCCTGAAAGGAACAGGCGAACCGTGACGGAAGGACGGAATAATTATGTTAGTATTACCAGCAATAGATATTAAAGACGGAACTTGTGTACGCTTATATAAGGGTGATTATTCAACCGCACACAAGGTTGCCGAGAGTGCAGTTGATACTGCAAAAAAATTTGAAGCAGACGGTGCACAGTGGCTTCATATGGTTGATCTTGACGGAGCAAAGGATGGTAAAAGAGTTAACTCCGAGCTTATACTTAAGGTGAGAGAAAACTGTAATATGAAAATTGAGGTAGGCGGCGGTATAAGGGATATGGAGGCTGTTGAGTTCTATATCAAAAATGGTATAGACAGAGTTATACTTGGGTCAGCTGCCGTAAAAGATCCTGATTTTGTAAAGGAAGCAGTAAGAAAATATACCTCACAGATAGCTGTCAGCATAGATGCAAGAGATGGAATGGTTTCAGCTGACGGTTGGACTGATACATCTGAAGTGGATTATATAGAGCTTGCAAGACAGATGGAGGACATAGGTGTGCGTTATATAATCTTTACGGATATTTCCAAGGACGGTATGCTTTCAGGTCCTAATCTGCCCATGCTTGACGAGCTTAAATCAGCTGTAAAGTGCAACATAATTGCATCAGGGGGAGTGGCTAATCTTATGGATATAATTAATCTTACAGCGCTCAATATCTATGGCGCCATAAGCGGCAAAGCGGTATATACAGGTGCTCTTGATCTTAAGCAGGCTCTTGCGGCTGCTAATGCAGTAGAGGATAAAATTTAAGGAGAAGTTATAATGACAGGAAAATTTGATTTTATAGAAGATTACTTCAAGAAAGCCGACCTTCTGCCTGCCATCGTTCAGGAACGTTCTACAGGTCAGGTGCTTATGCTTGCATATATGAATCGTGAATCAATGAAAAAAACCTTTGAAACGGGTTACACATGGTTCTATAGTCGTTCAAGACAAGAACTGTGGAATAAAGGAGCAACAAGCGGTCATTTGCAAAAGGTGATAGATATTAAAGGTGACTGTGATAAAGATACCCTGCTTGTAACAGTAGATCAAACCGGACCTGCGTGCCATACAGGAAGTCATTCCTGTTTTTTCAATAATATATGGGAGGAATTTAAAAATGACTGAAAATAATAACGAGCTTTATGCTCTCTATCAGACAATACTTGAAAGAAAGGAAACAAAGCAGGAGGGTTCATATACCTGCTACCTTTTTGAAAAGGGACTTGATAAAATACTTAAAAAGGTTGGCGAGGAATGTTCTGAAACAATTATTGCCGCTAAGAACGGTGACAACAAGGAAACTGTTCTTGAAATTTCAGATCTGATCTATCATTTGTTTGTTATGATGGCTCAACAGGGAATAAGCGTTGACGAGGTAATGAATGAGCTTGCAAAGCGAAGTCAGAAAACAGGCAACCTTAAACAGTTTCATACTGTTGACAAGAATACTTGATAAGATAAAGCCGCTTTTCAGCCGGAAGGCGGCTTTATTGGATGTTTTTAGAGTAATACTTTCACAATAGCGGTTGAATTCAGAATAAAAATATGTTATTATATAGTTTGTAATGTCATATTCAAAAAGGAAAACGGGAGGAATTACCCTTGACGGACGTAAAAACAAAAGCTCCGCTGTTGAAAGAGCAGAAGGAATATACAGAGCTATTAAAGGATATTCTTTATATCCGATATAACAATCGTCAGCCAAAAGCCTTTGTTCGCACCTACGGCTGTCAGCAGAATGTTGCCGACAGTGAAAAGCTTAAGGGTATGCTTGAAAGTATGGGCTGTGAACTCACGGAGGTAAAGGAAGAAGCGGATATAATAATTTTCAACACCTGTGCAGTTCGTGAACATGCTGAGGACAGAGTATTCGGAAATGTTGGTGCTCTTAAGGCTCTTAAACGTCAGAAGCCGTCATTGCTGATAGCACTTTGCGGATGTATGATGGAGCAGGAACATATTGCAGAAAAAATATACAAGAGCTTTCCTTATGTAGGGCTTGTGTTCGGAACACACGTAATACACAGATTCCCAGAGCTTATATACAACGCCGTAACTACCGGAAAAAGACATATTGAAAGAGGATATGATGACGGTAAAATATATGAAGGACTTCCTATACATCGTGACGGAAGCTTTAAGGGCTGGCTGCCTATAATGTATGGCTGCGATAATTTTTGTACCTATTGTATAGTCCCGCACGTAAGAGGACGGGAAAGAAGCAGAAATTCTTGCGAAATAATAAAAGAAGCTGAAATGATGGTACAGTCAGGTTATAAAGAGATAACTCTTCTTGGGCAAAATGTTAATTCTTACGGAAAAGGACTTGACGAAGAAATAAGCTTTGCAATGCTTCTGAAAAAAGTCAGTGATATTAAAGGTGACTTCTGGCTTAGCTTTATGACGTCACATCCAAAGGATGCATCAAGGGAACTTATTGATGTTATTGCGGAAAATCCGAAAATATCGCGGCATCTTCATTTGCCTTTCCAGTGCGGAAGCGACAGAATACTAAAGCTTATGAACCGGCGATATACTGTAGAAAAATATCTTGATATTGTAAACTATGCAAAAAGCAGGATACCTGATGTTTCACTAACAAGCGATGTGATAGTTGGTTTTCCAGGTGAAACCTATGAGGATTTCAGGCAGACATTGGAACTGATAAAAAAGGTGGAATTTACCTCTCTGTTTACATTTATCTATTCACCGAGAGTAGGTACGCCTGCTGCGAAACTTGATGATCCATACACTCACGAACAGAAAGCAGAATGGATGGGAGAACTGCTTAAGACGCAAGAGGAGATTTCTGCAAGACGAACGGCTTCTATGGTGGGTAAAAACTATCGTGTGCTTGTAGAAGAGCAGGCAAGAGAAGGTGTTTTGAATGCTCGTACACACGGCGGTGTAGTAGTTGAGGTCAATGCACCCTCTGAACTTATCGGTACATTCCAGAATGCCGAGATAACAGAGGCAAGGAATTTTATTCTCAGAGGCAGAATAGTCTGAATAAAATACATTTTATAAAGGAGTTATATATATGGAAAACAAGAGTGTAAACGAGCTTGATATAATAGAGCTTACAAGAGAGCTGGGAAAGAAGCTTCAGAAGGAAGAATCATACCTTAAGTTACAGCTTGCAAGACAGGCAGCTGATGATGATTCTGATCTTCAGAAGTTGATAAACGAGTTCGATATAAAACGTACGGAGATCAGTGAGGAAGCATCAAAATCCGAGGATGAACAGAACAGTGAAAGAGTTCAGAGTCTTAATCGTGAGTTGAGAAAGGTTTATGCCAAGATTATGACGAACGAAAGAATGATCAATTATAACAATGCTAAGGATGAATACGATGTTCTTTTTAATCGTATTAATTCGATCATTCAGCAGTCTTCCGACGGAGAAGATCCTGAAACAGCTGACTATACACCATCCTGCTCAGGAAGCTGTGCTACCTGCGGCGGTTGCGGCTGATGATTAAATATTTTCAGGACAGGAGGTGTGGTAATGGCTCTTTCGCCGCTGATGCAGCAATATTTAAGTGTAAAAGAAAAGAATAAGGATACTATAGTTTTTTTCAGAGTAGGCGATTTTTACGAGATGTTTTTTGAGGATGCCAAGCTTGCCTCAAAGGAGCTTGAGCTTACTCTTACAGGAAAGGACTGCGGACTTGAGGAACGTGCACCAATGTGCGGAGTTCCCTTTCACAGTGCCGATACATATATTGCCCGTCTTGTTGATAAGGGCTATAAGGTTGGTATTTGCGAGCAGACCGAGGATCCATCAAAGGCCAAGGGACTTGTTAAGAGAGAGATAATACGCGTTGTTACTCCCGGTACTGTTATGGAATCTGTTATGCTTGATGAAAGCAGTAACAATTTTATATGTACAATATTTTCTCAAAAGGATAAAACAGGGCTTTCGTTTTGTGATATTTCCACAGGTGAGCTTTATGCCACGCTTCTTGAAGGAGAAGCTCAGGAAACAGATATAAAAAATGAGCTTTTAAAATTCAAGCCGTCAGAAATACTGATAGGCGGAGATGCAGTTGGCTTTAAAACTCTCGGTGCATTCATAAAGGATAAGCTGTCGTCAAGTGTATCAATGCTTGACGATGAAGATTTTTCTTATGCTGATGCCGAAAATACAATACTTGTGCATTTCAAGGCAGCTGAACTTGGTGATCTTAATCTTAATGACTGTAATCAGACTGTATCTGCTCTTGGTGCATTAATAATGTATCTTAAGCGTACACAGGTAAACGGTCTTGAAAGAATTTCTAAAATTGAAGTATACCGTGAGGAACAGTTTGTACGTCTTGATTATAATACAAGACGCAATCTGGAACTTACAGAACCGCTCAACAGTAAAAATAAATCAGCTTGTCTTCTCGCAGTTCTTGATAAAACAAAGACAGCAATGGGAAAAAGACTGATAAGAAGCTACATAGAAAAGCCTCTTGTTAATATTGCACCGATAGTAAGAAGGCAGAATGCAGTGACTGAGCTGTATGATAATATAATAATGAGGGTAGATCTAAGAGAGGCTCTTACCGGTGTTAGTGATATTCAAAGAGCTATAACACGTGTTGTATATGGCTCAGCAAATGCAAGAGAGCTTCGTTCAATGTGTATGGCTTTGAAAAAACTGCCTGATATTAAGCAATGCATCAGTCAGGCGCAATGCGGATTGCTGTTAGATATGTATAATGATATAGATCTTCTTAAAGATATATCAGGTTTGATAGATGAGGCTATTGTTGACGATCCTCCTTTCAGCGTTCGTGAGGGCGGTATGATCAAGGATGGCTACAGCAAGGAGCTTGACGAGATAAGATATGATATGAACAACAGCTCGTCTGTAATGGCGCAGATAGAAGCACGTGAGCGTGAAAAAACAGGTATACCAAAGCTGAAAATAGGTTATAACCGTGTTTTCGGATATTACATCGAGGTATCAAATTCATACAAAAATCTTGTTCCTGAGGACTATATCCGCAAACAGACTCTTGTGGGCGGAGAACGCTTTATTACACAGGAGCTTAAGGAGCTTGAGCAGAGAATACTTGGAGCAAAGGATCGCTCCTGTGAACTCGAATATTCAATGCTTGAAGATATTAAGAAAACCGTAGCGGCATCTCTTGACCGTATAAATAAAACCGCAAATGCGGTGGCGGTCTTAGATGTTATGGCGTCACTTGCACAAGCTGCTTTTGATAATAATTACTGTTGTCCTGATATAAACAACAGCGGCATACTCAAGCTGACGGGCAGCCGTCACCCGGTAGTAGAGCAGATGATGACAGATTCACAATTTGTGCCAAATGATGTTCTTCTTGATACAAATGAAAACCGTGTGGCAATAATTACAGGACCAAATATGGCAGGTAAATCAACATATATGCGTCAGGCAGCACTCATTACCATTATGGCCCAGATAGGTTCATATGTGCCTGCCGACAGTGCAGAAATTTCGGTTGTTGACAGTATATTTACAAGAATAGGTGCTTCTGATGATCTTTCAACAGGTCAATCCACATTTATGGTTGAGATGAACGAGGTTGCTTATATATTAAAAAATGCGACTAAAAACAGCCTTCTTATACTTGACGAAATTGGCAGAGGTACATCGACCTTTGACGGTATGAGTATTGCACGAGCAGTTCTTGAATATGTTGCAGACAAGAAAGTGCTTGGAGCAAAGACCTTATTTGCTACACATTATCACGAGCTTACTGTACTTGAAAACACTGTTAAGGGAGTAAAAAATTATAATATAGCAGCAATAAAGCGCGGTGATGATATAACATTCCTTCGCAGGATCATTCCGGGTGCTGCTGATGAAAGCTATGGTGTAGAGGTTGCTAATCTTGCAGGACTTCCTGATAGTGTTATATCAAGAGCTAAAAAGATACTTGCAGAGCTTGAAAGCGGACAGCCAAAGTCTGTACGCAAACGAAAAAAACAGGAGGAACAGGATCAGCTTACTCTTACTCCCGAAGAAACCCAGCTTGAAAAGCGTATTCGTTCAATAGATATAAACAAACTTACACCTATGGATTCTATGAATATACTTTTTGAGCTTATCAAGCTGGCAAAGGGATAAGGTGCAGATCTGATTGATTCAGATCGAAGGATAAAAGGTGGTGAAAGAATGGCAGCAATAAATATATTGTCTAAGCAGGTTTCTGAGCTTATTGCAGCAGGTGAAGTCATAGAAAGACCTGCATCTGTGATAAAAGAACTTGTGGAAAATGCTATAGATGCACACTCTACTGCTATAACAGTCGAAATAAAAAACGGTGGAGTCACCTTTATGCGTGTTGCCGATAACGGGACGGGTATAGAGCGGGATGATGTCAGAAATGCTTTTCTGCGTCACGCAACAAGTAAAATTGCAAATCAGGATGACCTTGACAGCATTGCTACTCTGGGTTTCCGAGGAGAGGCATTGGCATCTATCTGTGCAGTATCCAGAGTTGAACTTATCACTAAGAGTATAAAGGAGGATGACGGAACACTATACAAGCTTGACGGAGGCGAGGAAAAGGAGTTTATGACTATAGGGTGTCCTCAGGGTACGACATTTATAGTCAGGGATCTTTTTTATAACGTACCTGCAAGAATGAAATTTTTAAAAAAGGATTCCGCAGAGTCCAATAATATCTCATCACTTATTGACAGGATAGCACTTTCCCATCCGGAGATAAGTTTTACTTTTATCCGTGACGGAAAGCAGATACTCAAAACTTCAGGAAACGGCAATCTTGACACAACAATATTTCAGATTTTTGGTAAGCAGTTTTTTTCAACTCTTATTCCGGTATCGTATGAATATCAGGGCATAAAGCTGAGCGGGTTTGTAAGTAATCCTATTAATGCGAATCGTGCAAGCCGTAATATGCAGATATTTTTTGTAAATGGAAGATATGTAAGGACAAAAACGGCTATGGCTGCCCTTGAGCAGGCATACAAGGGATTTATTATGGTAGGAAAATTTCCTGCCGGTATTATAAAGCTGGAGATGAATTGTTCGACTCTTGACGTCAACGTTCATCCTGCAAAACTTGAGATACGCTTCACAAATGAACGTCCTGTTTATGAATGTGTTTATCACGCTGTAAGGACTGCAATTTCTGAATTCGATGTAAGAAATAATAATTTACCGCAGCCTGAATTTATCCCTACAAATCCAAAGGTTCTCGGCAGAACGGCAGACAGAGGAACACAGCTTGGATTTTCTTATTCTTCTCAGGCAAGTAAAAATGATGAACCTGAAATTTATATGCCTTTATCATCCTGGTCCGATACTGTGACATTACATGATAGCGGAAGTGTGGTATCTGCATATTATAACAGTGGTAATATAAATATTAAAAAAATAAATCTGGCTGAGCATCTGAAGGATAAAATAGATAAAAATACAACATCAAATAATATCCTTAGCTTTCCCTTAAACAATAAGGAGCATATCCATCAGGAAAGAACTTTGTACAATGATATTACGAAAAGTACAAAAACAGAAAATGACTTTATACAGCCTGAGTTATCAACACAAACTTCTTCACCGGAGGATATTAAACCAAATATGTCATCTTCGGATGACATTTCGCAAGATAGCTCATTCAAAGAAAGCACGAACGAAAAGTATTCAGATGAACATAATTCTCTTCCTGTACAATCAATTGAACAGGAAGAATCAGGACAGATTCTTGTTAATGCAGTGATAGTTGACGATGATCACAGAGAGTTGCCAAAAAAATATATAGGCGAAGCATTTTCAGCTTATCTTATAATAGAATATGGAAATGATAAGCTTATGTTTATTGACAAACACGCAGCACACGAGCGTCTTATATATGAGCGTCTAAAACGTCAGCATAAAAACTCAGATCCTCAGCTTTTGCTTGATCCTGTGACAATCACGCTTGACAAAGCCGATCATCAGGCAGTTCTTGAAAACAGGGAATTGCTTATGGATGCCGGTTTTGAAGTTGAAGATTTTGGCAGCGGAACAATACTGCTTAGAGCAGTTCCGATTTTTCTTGAAAAGCTCGAGATAACAGAAGCGTTCCTTGAGATAGCACAATATCTGAGAACCCACAAAAAGCTTATTATCTCAGAAAAGATGGAGTGGATATATCAGAATACAGCTTGTCGTGCAGCAATAAAAGCAGGAAATAAAAATAAACCTGAAGAGCTGATAGAACTTGCACTTGAGCTTGAGCGTAATCCGGATGTAAAATATTGTCCTCACGGCAGACCTATATATTTCTTATTATCCAAAAATGAAATAGAAAAAAATTTCAAACGTATATAAATATTTTAATCAAAATAAACATAAAGGCTTATTGCAGCTTTATTCTGACAGATCGGGATAGCTGATATAATAAGCCTTTATTATTTTAATATAAATTGATATTATCTTTATTGATCAGAACTATTTTATACTAATTTTCGATAAGAAGCTTTAAATAGATTTGAGCAGAAAATTTCGCAGAACGAGGCGGAGACCGCAGGAATACTTTGTGTATTCTGAGGATCGACAACAAGGTTATGCGGAATTTAACGCCAAAGATATTAAAGTATTCTATCGAATATTAGTATTATATACTATACCGCGTTCAGGGCAGTATGCAGCGGCTTGTTGTTTTCGGTGAAAACTGTTTCGATAATTTTTTCAGAAGCAGGAGGAGAATAATAGAAGCTGTCCATATGAGATCCTTCAAAAAAGTATTGAGGCTGTTGGGGATGATATTCATAATCGAAGGTATCTATAATTATGAGTTTAATTTTCATTCTTGAGGGAATAATATTTTTGATATATACGCTTGCCTGCTGACCTGCTCTTATGTTTTCCTTCATTTCGGCAAGCCCTGCAAGATTAGGTGCAAGCTCCACAAAAGCACCGTAATCTTCAACAGAGCGTATTATACCTGCAACAGTTTCACCAACCTCAAAGTCTTCTGCATTTTCTTCCCACGTTCCAAGAAGTTCCTTATGGGTAAGACTTATGCGTCCATTCTCAATCGTCTTGACTATAGCACGTATCTCCATTCCTACCGTGAATCTTTCGCGTGGATGATCTATTCTTGAAACCGATATTGAATCAATAGGTAAAAGAGAAACAATTCCGCAGCCGATGTCTGCAAATGCACCGAATGAATCAAGATGTGTTATTTTTGCATCTATTACATCACCCGGAATAAGACAGGAAATATATTCTCTCATACATCTTTCCTGAGCGAGTCTTCTTGACAAAATTGCCACTGTTCTGCCGGCTTCGTTTTTCTTGAAGTCGGTTATTACAAAACATACGGGGCGGTTTACTCTTGAGATAACGGCAATATCACGTACAGTACCCTCACGTATTCCCATAGCGCCCTCTTCGCGAGGAATAATACCTTTTATCACCCCCAGATCAACGATCAGGTTGTGCGATGAATCGCATACAATAGCTCTGGCTTCAAGGATCCTCCCGTCATGATATGCATCATTAAGCTGAGATAATGATTGCATTGCTGAAAGATTTTCCACCGTGTTCATAAGTCTGCCTTCAGGATAATATCCTGCCATTTTGCTTTCATTCCTTTCATAATGAGGCTTTGCCTCTTTGCTTTTCTAAACATCTATATGAAAAAATTGCCGAGCATATACCTTTGATGTCCTGTTTTTCAAAATCTACTTGAATTATCCGTCCATATATTATAAAATAATAATACCATTCGGAATAAAGCAGAGGTGTATGAAGCTATGAATGAGGATAATGGTAATATTCGTTTTTTGTCCGCAATTTCATATATAGGTGTGCTGTTTCTGGTCGGGCATTTTGCTGTTGAGAAGAACAACCCCGACCTGCGTTTTCATAAGTATCAGGGGGGAGTATTGTTTTCTTTTTTTGCATTACTTTATCTGTTTGATCTGCTGGTATGCCTTTTGTTCTCGTTTTCATCTGGGATACAGGGTATATTATCATTCATTTTAACAACCTCGATTAGTATTGCATATCTTTTTATGGTGATAATAGGAATATCCTCTGCAATAAAATTTGAACAGCGGCAACTTCCTTTCATAGGCTTTTATGCCGTAAAATTAAGGGAAAGTATGGACAGCAGGCAGCATTGATACATAGCTTGCTGTTATCAGCTGATTCCTTGATTATTATAACATTTTAAAATATCGAAAAATGACGTTATAAGGGTGAGTATTTTGAATGACGATATAATATATGCAGATTCTTATGATTTTGATGACAGGATAGAATATGGTGTGAAGCTTGCTTTTTTCTATGCCGAATGGTGTGTTCAGAGCAGAGGCCTTATTCCTATTCTTGAAGATATAGCAGATGAATATTATGACTATATCCGTATAGTTGCAGTTGATATAGAACAATCGCCTGATGTTGCTTCAGTTTTTGCTGTTGATCAAACGCCAACAGTCATATTTTTTAAAAACGGCAGGCTGGCTGAAAGAATAAACGGATCAAATCCGCCGAATGCTTATATTGATGTAATTGAAGATTTGATAGAATAAATAGAAATGCAGATAACGGCTGAATGTCGTTATCTGCATTTCTATTTAGATTACATTTTATTTTACCATATCAAGAATTTCCTGCTTGGGCCTTACACCGACTTTAGTATCTATTGTCTGCCCATTTTTTATAACTGCAATTGTTGGTATACTCATAATACCGAATTTCTGAGCCAGACTTGACTGCTCATCAACATTGACCTTGCCGACCTTAATATCATCGTTTTCTTCGGCAATCTCATCAATCACGGGGGAGAGCATTCTGCAAGGACCGCACCATACTGCCCAAAAATCAAGAAGTACGGGTTTTTCTGACTTAAGAACCTCTGACTCAAAATTTTCTGCTGTAATTTCAATTACTGACATTCAAACATCTCCTGTCTGTTATATTATTGCCATTATACAGGCAATTATTTACTTTTCTTTTTTTTCTTTTTATTGTAATGCTTTTTGGCATTCTTTGCTGATTTATACTCTTCAATTTTAGTGTCCTGATTAATTTGTATATGGCCAAGAGCTTTTTCGTTAAGCAATGCTTTTATAAGCTGAGGATGCTTCTGTGTAAACTCAGCCTCCATTTCAGGATGCTTAACAATATAATCTTCCTGTTGTTTTGCGTAGATACTGGCAATATTCAGCGCACAAATTATTATGTACATAACAATAGAGAGTGTAGCACCTATTCCTATATATGGGTATATTGTAAAGAATATATCTGCAAGTGCCAATATCGCACCTAGCATAATTACAACGTGCTTTATATGACGCCGCTTGTCAAAGGAGGCTGTCAGGAAGCACACTATAGGGATAATTGCCAGTGCAAAAGCAAGCAGACCGCGAAAAATTGAATCGCCTACAGCGTTGTCGTCTCCGAATGCTTCATTTACAGATCCGCCAATCATCATCTGAAGTGCACTTTGTGAAATAACAACGCTAGCACAAAGTGTTCTTTGAGTGTTCAGAACAGCAGTATTAAGTTCATCTGCACTTTCCTTGGTATACTTGCTTCTGTCGATATTCATTGCTTCGTCCAAAAGACTCATAGTTGATTTTATATCTATGTCCTTAGCGATACTATACTGCCATTCATAATGAGCTGTATTCATCTCTCTTACCGAAGCTTTTTGTTCTTCGTTTTTGGATGTCTGACTGGTTTGGGATTCATAACCTGAGGTTTCATCAACAGAGTTTTTATCAGAGGCTTCATTACTGCTTTCTTCTTCTTTTGGTGCTTCAACAAGATTATCCAAAGCAGATTTCAGTTTTGTTGTGACATCATTTACTTCCTCCTGAGTTGCAAGCTTAAATCCGGCTGACGAAGGATTAGGAGAAACCTCAAGCTCATCGTTTATATAAAGTTGTGCGTTCAAAAACGGATAGGTGAGAAGCAACAGACATAACACAAAGCTCCACACAAGACAAAGCCTTATTATATTAGAGGGAGTTTGCAATGGTTTCTTTTTTTTTCTTTTTTGTGGAACATTTATAACCTTAACCTTTTTCTTACCTCTTTTAGTGGTATTGGCTGTTTGTTGATCTTTGTCAGTTGTTTCTGTATCCTTGTGTAATTCATTATTATTTTCCATTATCAAAAAGATCCTTTCAAGGGTATCAGACAGTATTGAATTTTTCTTTATAATTTTCTATACATGTCTCGATGATCCTTACAGCATCCTCTTTACCTTTGACCTCGTCAACAACTGTTTCCTTATTTTCAAGAGACTTGTAAACACTGAAGAAATGTGTCATTTCCTCAAATATATGTTGAGGGAGCTCAGAAATATCCTTATAAGTGTTGTATGTAGGATCATTAAAGGGTATAGCAATTATCTTCTCATCGTTTCTTCCGTTATCCAGCATTGTGATAACACCTACCGGATAACATTGAATGAGTGTCAGGGGGATTATGGTTTCAGAACAAAGAACAAGAACATCAAGGGGGTCAAGATCGTCTGCATATGTACGAGGAATGAAGCCATAGTTAGCAGGATAGTGCGTTGATGTATGGAGAATACGATCAAGCTTCAAAAGACCACTTTGCTTGTCAAGCTCATATTTTGCTTTACTTCCCTTGGGTATCTCGATAACTACCATGAAGTTTTCGGGATTAATTCTTGAAGAATCCATATCGTGCCATATATTTTGCATGGCTTTTCAGCTCCTTAAAAAAATTATATATATATTATAACATATTGGTTTTACAATAACCATAGTTTTTGGCAAATTTTCTTAAAATATATTTATTTTTCTGCAAAAAAGCAGGACACGGTAAATTCCGTGTCCTGTAAAATTTAAAATTTCTGATTATTCTGATTATTCTGTTACAGCGTCCTCAGAAGATTTATTTTTTGAAGAAGACTTTTTGTTTTTTGACTTATTGCCTGAACCTTTTTTTCCTCCGTTTGCTTTTGCTTCAGCTTTCTTTTTGTCTTTATGGTTTTTCCATATAACCCAAAGAGGAGCAGCAATACAAAGAGAAGAGTAAGAACCGGAAATAAGGCCTATCATCATCGGAAGTGCAAAACTGATGATTGAATCAATGTTGTAGATAAGAGCAACGATAAGAACCGAAGCAATTGCGACAATGGTTGTTATTGATGTGCATATTGTTCTTACTAAACACTGGTTAAGACTTGAATTTACAATGTCTGCAGTAGATGTTTTAGGACCTGACTTTCTTCTGTTCTCTCTGATACGGTCATAAATAACGATTGTATCGTTAAGGGAGTAGCCGAGAATCATAAGGATTACCGCTATAAAGTTATCGTTGAGCGGCATACGGAACATTGCAAATACAAAGTATACGATGATAAGGTCGTGTATAAGTGCAACAACAGCCATAACACCCGCCGAAAGACCGCCTATTTTTCTGAATCTTATAGCAACGTAGAAGATCATAAGGGCAGCTGCAATTATAACTGCAACAAGACACTTGAAGAAGAAGTTAGCACCCTTTGAAGCATCAACGGATGAGGACGAAGCTTCAATAAAGCTGTTATCGGGATATGTTTCCTGAAGTTTATTTGTAATAGTCTGCTTGTCTTCAACTGATACTGCCTTGTTTCCTGTGAACTGAAGTGAAACAAGGTGCTTGTCTTTATCAGAGGAGCTTGCGAGGTTATCACTATAGGAATAAGTTATTTTATCCTTTTTAAGTGATTCAATCTCCTTAAGAGTATCGTTTACTGTATTTTCAATATCGCCTGATTTAACATCTCCGCCATAGCTGTATTTTATGATCGTACCGCCTGTGAACTGAATGTCAACCTGAGTGGGGAATACGAAAATATTAATAAGCAGTGCAATAAGCATTATTGCAAGGGAGATGCAGAAAAATATTTTGGACTTTTTTACAAAGTCTATATGGAATCTTTGTCTCATGATTTTTTCTTACCTCCATATAGTCTTTTATTTCTAAGGAACTTAAAGCCAGAAACAGATCTGAGCATAAGTCTGGAAGCACCCACACCCATAATAAAGTTGGCAATAACGCCGACAAGCAGGGTATAACCGAATGCATAGATAAGACCTGTTGTGGAAACTCCGAAGATAGCAGAAAGGATATTAGCCGGACCGAATACAAGAATAAGTATTACAGCAACTATAATAACGGTTACGTTTCCATCAAAGATAGCCGCAAAGCTGCCCTTAGTACCATTTGAGATACAGCCGTCAAGAGTTTTGCCTGTCCAAAGCTCATCTTTTATTCTTTCTGCGGTGATGATATTTGCGTCAACGCCCATACCAATTGAGAGGATAAGTCCTGCAATACCCGGTATAGTCATCGTAAAGCTCGGGAATACAGGGAAGTATCCCGAAACAGCCATAATTGCAATTGCCATCTGACCAAGAAGTGCAATAAATGCAATAAATCCGGGCAGTCTGTACATTATCACCATAAACAGCAGTATGAATGCAAGAGCTGCAAGAGCAGCATAACCCATAGCGTCAAGTGCATAGCTGCCGAGAGACGGGCTTATAGTGCCATAGCTTTCAACAGTAAGGCTGAAGGGGAGTGCACCGGCATTGATAGTGCTGGCAAGCTTTGCAGCACTTGCAGCAGTGAAATCGCCTCTGATATAGCCGTTTCCGTCTGTTATAGCTTGGTCAACAGAAGGTGCAGATACAAGATCCTGGTCCATCCAGATAGAGATCTGCTCACCCTTGTGGGCACTTGTTGCGTCTGCGAACTTCTTAGTACCCTCTTCATCAAATTCCAGATTAACAACGTGTTCACGAGTACCGGTTTGAGTTGTCTGAATGTAGCTTGTATATGCTCTTTTAACATTCTTACCGGTCAGGATAGTTTCGCCGCTTTGATAATCTGTACCTACCTTAAAGGAAAGCTCTGCTGTAGCGGCAAGTTCTTTTATAGCCTCATCAGGGTTATAGTTTTTTTCATCAGATTTCCACGGGAAGCGTACGGTAATTCTGTCGTTAGTGTAGTCGGGATAGATTTCGTAGTCGGTGACATTCTGTGATACAAGACGAAGATCAAGAATAGCCTTAACCGATTCCATCTCACTTTCGCTGGCGTCAATTCCATCGGCAGGTGCAAAAACCGCCTCAACACCGCCCTTGATGTCGATGCCCCATCGAATATCGTTAATACCCTTTATATAGGTGACTTTAAAGTCGCCGTTTTCACCATATACACCGAAAACAGAGGTATAGGCGAGTGCAAGGATGATAACAAAAACGATGAAGAACACCGGTTTTTTGGTTCGTTTCATACGGTATCCTCCATTTTTAAACTTTTGTGCCGTGTTATCATCAGAGCAGACTTATTAATGAATGCAACATCAATATCCGACAATAAACACGGACATATCAAAAACAATTATATAATTTTTGCAAATAAAAGTCAAATCTTTTTTATATAATTTATCCCTTTAATTAAATATAAAAATGTAATAAATATGCAAATTAAACCTGTGAACAGGTATGAAGTTTGCCCATATGCCTTTATAGATGTGCAAAACCGTGGAACTGAAGAATTAATTGATGGTTTTATTAAAAGAATGATATGCAATTTTTACAAAAAAATCATAAAAATTTTGTTACTGAAAACATTAGTAATTTAATTGTCAGATAATTACACTCAAAAAGATACGTGAAATTTATCTATAAAGAAAAATTGCTTTACATATAATAAAGCAAGCCTTGCTCTCTGTAAAGCTTATTAACTTTATAAGAAAAGGCACACGGTTTAATCCGTATGCCTAATATGATTATATTATTTTGTGAGCTTTTCGATTACTGCAAGTTTTACGCAGATACAGAAAATATCCATAGCCTTTTCGAGTTCTTCGACCGGTGGATAAGTAGGAGCAAGTCTTATGTTGCTGTCCTTAGGATCTTTGCCGTATGGATAAGTAGCACCGGCGCCTGTAAGAATAACACCTGCTTCTTTGCAAAGCTGAACTACTCGTTTAGCACATCCTTCAGCAACGTCTACGCTAACAAAATATCCGCCGTTCGGCTTTGCCCAGCTTGCAGCGCCAAGACCTGAGAGCTGTTTTTCAAGCATATCTGTAACCATATTGAATCTGGGTTCAAGAATAGCTCTGTGCTTCTGCATATGTGTAAGAACCCCGTCAAGATTTTTAAAATAAAGAACGTGACGAAGCATATTAAGCTTATCATAGCCGATAGTTTGGAAATTATAACGTTTTTTAAGGATTGCAAGGTTATTTTCCGATGCTGCCGCTGCCGCAACACCTGCACCCGGAAATGTTATCTTTGAGGTTGAACAGAATTCAAAGACCATATCCTCGTTGCCGTTTTTCTTAACCTCGTCAAATATGTTAAGGAGTGTATCAGGAGTATCGTTAATATCGTGGATGATATAAGCGTTATCCCACATTATTCTGAAATCTTTAGCTGCAGGTTTAAGAGCGGCAAAACGCTTTACAGTTTCATCTGAGTAAGTGATACCCTGGGGATTTGAATATTTCGGGACACACCATATGCCCTTGATTGACGCGTCGGAGCTAACAAGTTCTTCTACAATATCCATATCCGGACCATTTTCAGTCATCGGAACATTTATCATTTCAATACCGAAATATCCGGTCACGCCAAAATGTCTGTCATATCCGGGAACGGGGCAGAGAAATTTTATCTTGCCCTGCTGATTCCAAGGCTTTTCACCGCTGCATCCAAGCTCCATCATACATGCTATTGTGTCGAACATCATATTAAGGCTTGAATTTCCGCCTACGAATACATTTTTCTTATCAACACCCATAATATCAGCGAAAAGTTGTTTAGCTTCATCAATTCCGTCAAGATTGCCGTAGTTTCTGCAATCGGGGCAGTCTGATGTTTTGAATATGCTTTCAGGCGACAGAGAGAGGAGCATATCATTAGATATATTCAGCTGTTCTGCACCGGGCTTGCCTCTTGCCATATTGAGTGAAAGTCCCTGTGACTTATACTGTGCATAAGCATCTGAAAGCTTTTTGTATTCCTCTTTAAGAGTGGTTTTGTCCATAGATGAATATTCCGGCATTATAGTTTCCTCCTGAAAATAATAAATGATAAAAATTTCAAAAATACTTTGAAAACCTACATTATTCTAATATATAACACAAAAAAATGCAAGTATTATTTATAAATCCTGCAAAGTTCATTGATTTACCGAATAAATTTACAACAT
Source organism: uncultured Ruminococcus sp. (assembly GCA_902786345.1). Lineage (GTDB taxonomy): Bacteria > Bacillota > Clostridia > Oscillospirales > Acutalibacteraceae > UBA1213. The sequence goes on from CADACB010000006.1 coordinate 52,603, forward strand.
AGAAGGCTTTTTTAGTTTTTATCAATAAATATATATCAGCTTGCACGGCAAATAAATTCATAATAAGATAAGATTTATAAGATAAGATTTATTAATTATACAAAACATAATATATATTTCCGGAGAATAGAAATATATTAAGAATTTTTTTCAGTCTTATCCTGCAAAATATAAAAGAGGTATATTCAATGATGAAAAGAACTCCAAGAATCATTATCATTATATTGACGGCGGCAGCTGTAATGTTGTTGTTATTGCTGCCTGGCTGTACAGATTCACCGCCACTGTCATCAGCTGACGAACTAAAACTTCACAGGTGGAGTATATTTTCAGACACCGACAACATTTCTGGGATACTTTTTGTTAAAAATAACAGTTTGACACTGGAAGCAGAACTGAACGGAGAAAAAACATCTATAAAGGGAGAGTGCTTTATAGACAATGAGCATATCACCGTAATATCAGACGATTATGGGACGGTTGTATTTGATTATAAACTTAATGATGACAAGCTTATTCTTGAGTATTATAAGAAAAACATTACATTCATAAAGGATGGACAGAATATTGATGAATAAGTTTTTGTTTAAAATGCACTAAAGTCATAATTTATTTTTGTGTATTGCAATATGACGAAAAAGCCGAAAAACGGTTTATTTATTTTTCTTAAAATGGTATAATCACTATGATTAACGGCAGTGTCATTATGACAAATCCAACTGCTGAGCCGTTTCCTGACAGATTATATTTCAGGAGAGCATATCAATAACCGGTGGATATAGCGGCACATCCGGGGCTGCTTTGGAATGGCGATTTTTATTATATCCGAAGGTGATGTGTATTACTGTGTGAAAGTATCTGTTGAGGATCGGAAAATTTAATAAAGGAGAAAAAACACTATGAACGCAAAAAGAATTACCAAGCGTGTTGTAGCTGTTGTTCTCACTATGATGCTGGCTCTTAGCTGTTTTGTTCTTCCCTCCGTTCTTAATGCAAGTGCGGCAGAGGAAACAGTAGTTAAGATTCATTATCTGCGTGAAGACGGCAACTATGGCGAGTGGGATGTGTGGGCATGGGCTGACGGTCTTACAGGCGACGCTAATCATGCTTTTTCAGACACAATCGACGAGAATGGTGCGGTTTGTAACATTACCCTCACTCAGTCGGCACCTCAACTTGGCTTTATCATCAGAAAACCGGCTGACTGGACAAAGGATCCTGACGGCGACCGCTATGTTGACCTCAGTTCTGTTGTATCCGGTACAGTAGATGTTTATTGTGTATCAGGCAAGGAGCTTGAGGACTTTACAGTAGACTATTCAAATGCTGTACAGGGTCTTAAGCTTAAGACTGCAGGTGCAACCTCTAAAACCAATGTTCAATTTACTCTGACAGTTGCACCTGAGGATGGAGATGCAATTATAGCTGATGACTTTACTATTGTAAGTGCAGGCGGCAAGAATGTTGCCATTACATCCTGTGATATGACTACTGCTACAGAAGGCAGTCTGACGCTCGGAGAAGAAGTTGATTATGCAAAAGAGTATACTGTTTCTTTCAGAGGCTCTGAAATGAAGCTTACTCTTCCGGATTATTTCTCAAGTGCAGAATTCGAAGAGGCTTATACCTATACAGGTAGCGATCTCGGCGTTGTTATTGAGAACGGTTCAACAAATTTCCGTGTATGGGCTCCTACAGCTGAAAAGATTGAGCTTAACATCTATGCTGCAGGTAACGGCGGCGATGCAGAACAGGTTATTGAAATGCAGAAGGCTGAAAAGGGTACCTGGACTGCAGCATCAAACGGAAATCTTTCCGGCAAGTATTATACCTATACAGCATATTTTGACGGAAAAGTAAATAAAGACATAGTTGATCCTTATGCAAAATCTGTAGGCGTTAACGGCAAAAGAGGTATGATCCTTGATATGTCGACAACCAATCCGGATGGTTGGGACAGCGACAGCCGTCACACTTATAAAAATGTTACTGACCTTGAGATCTATGAGGTTCACGTAAGAGATTTCTCTGTAAGCGAAACCAACGGTATAGAAAACAAGGGTAAGTATCTTGCCTTTACAGAGAGAGGTACAAAGGATGAGTCAGGCGTTGCAACAGGTGTTGATCACCTTGTTGATCTTGGAGTAACATCTGTACACATTCTTCCGACTTATGATTACGGCTCTGTTGATGAAACAAAGCTTGACAAGGCTCAGTATAACTGGGGCTATGATCCGGTTAACTACAATGCTCCTGAAGGCTCATATTCAACCGATCCTTATAAGGGTGAGGTAAGAGTAAATGAGTATAAGCAGATGGTAAAAGGATTGCATGATGCAGGTCTCGGTGTTATTATGGATGTTGTTTACAACCATACATATAATACAGATTATTGCTTCAATCAGCTTGTTCCCGGATATTTCTACAGACCCGGTCAGAACACCTCAGGCTGCGGTAATGACGTTGCATCTGAGCGTTCAATGGTAAGCAAATTCATAGTTGACTCAGTTAAATACTGGGCATCTGAATATCATCTTGATGGTTTCCGTTTCGACCTTATGGGTATCCTCGATGTTGATACAATGAATGCTGTACGTGCAGCAGTTGATGAAATCGATCCTGATATCGTTATCTATGGTGAAGGCTGGAATATGGGTTCTGTTCCCACAAAGTCCGGCGTAAAGATGGCTAACTATCTCAATGCAGCAGAAACACCGCGTATTGCTTATTTCAGCGATACTATTCGTGATACAGTTAAGGGAAGCGTTTTTGATGCAACAGAAAAGGGTTATGTAAACGGCGAGTCCAAGCACTATAAGGCTCTTATCAACAGCATCGTTCCTTATACAAAGAAATGGTCGCCTTCGCCTTCACAGATTATTAACTATGCTGACTGCCACGATAACCTCACACTCTGGGATAAGATCAGATCCTCAAATGGTGAAGACAGTGAAGCAGATCAGATTCGTCAGAACAACCTTGCTGCAGTTATTATTCAGACTTCACAGGGTATACCGTTTATGATGAGCGGCGAAGAGTTCCTTAGAACAAAGACAAAGGCAGACGGCACATTTGAACACAACAGCTATGCATCTCCTGATTCAGTAAATGTACTCGATTATTCAAGAGTTGCACAGTACAATGATGTATATGAATACTACAAGGGTCTTATTGCATTTCGTAAGGCTCATCCTGCATTCAGAATGACAACTGCTGCTGATGTTGATGCTAACTATGCAAGTGCTCTTGATAATACAGAAGAAGGCGTTGCAGCATTTACTCTTAACGGCGGTGTTAACGGTGAGAAGGCAGAAAAAATAATGGTTGTTTACAATCCTCTTGCTGAGGATACAAAGGTTACACTTCCTGAGGGTGAGTGGGACGTTTATGTAAATGATACTAAAGCTGGCAACAAAGTTCTTGCTACTGTATCAGGTGAAGTAAGTGTACCGAGAATTTCAGGTATGGTTCTTGTTCAGGGTTATGAAGCTCCTGTTGAAGGTTCTGCTTACAGCATTATTGGCAGTATGACAGGTTGGAACAGCGATATTGCAATGGTTGAGGTTGCACCTGGTATTTTTGAGGGTACATTTACTGTTGGGGCAGGTACTCATCAGTTCAAGGTTCGCAAGGACGCTTCATGGGATCTCAGCTGGGGTGCATATGAGGCAGAATTTGACAGAACTCAGAACAGTCAGACAAATATCGAATTTACAACTACAGATGATGCTACAACAGTTGTTGTAAGACTTGATACAACAGGCGATGATTTTGAACTTTGGCCTGTAAGCTACAGCCTTAACAATGGCGAGTTTATCTATACAGGTAAACCTGCTGATGATCAAAATTCAGATCAACCTTCAAAGGATGAATCTTCAAAGGATGAATCTTCAAAGGATGAATCTTCAAAGGATGATTCATCTAAGGACAAGTCTTCTAAGGATGAAACCTCTAACACAGAGTCGAAGATTGATGACAGCTCAAAAGGCGACAATCAGACAAGCGTTTATGTTCCTGAAAATGGCAATGTAACAAATACAGGTGATTCAACAAGTACTGTTCTCTATGTATTTATTATGATTGCTGCAATTGCAGGTGTATCAGTGGCTTTTGCGTCAAAAAAGTCAAGATCGTCAAAATAATATTTTGAGATCTTAAAGTCTGAGTTAAATTTAAAACTCCCTAAAACGTAATGTTTTGGGGAGTTTTTTTTTAGCTTAATGCAGAATTTTTTATATTTGACATTATTTGTTGTAACAAAAAATGAAATATGATATAATATTTTCGTCTATTATAAGATTTAAAGAGGGATACAGATGGATACGAGAGATAACTTAAGAAATGTTGCAATTATAGCTCATGTCGACCACGGAAAGACTACACTTGTGGATCAGTTGCTTTTGCAGAGCGGTATTTTCAGAGAGAATGAAGCTGTTGCCGAGCGTGTGATGGATTCTAATGATCTTGAAAGGGAAAGAGGAATAACCATACTTTCCAAGAATACAGCAGTCATGTATAACGGAACAAAAATTAATATTGTTGATACACCGGGACATGCCGATTTCGGCGGCGAGGTTGAACGTATCCTTATGATGGTTGATGGCGTTTTACTGTTGGTGGATGCTTTTGAAGGCTGTATGCCTCAGACAAGATTTGTTTTGAAAAAAGCTCTTGGTCTTGGTAAGAAGCCTCTTGTGGTAGTGAATAAGATAGATCGTCCGGGAGCAAGACCTGAGGAGGTAGTTGACGAGGTTCTCGATCTGTTTATAGAGCTTGGTGCTGATGATGATCAGCTTGAGTTTCCTGTTGTATATGCATCCGGACGTGACGGCTATGCAACCCTTGATCCTAATCAAAAGGGTACTGATATGAAGCCGCTGTTTGAAAAAATAATTGAAGAGATACCTGCACCTTCAGGTGAAATTGATGGACCGCTTCAGCTTTTATTTTCAAATATAGATTATGACGAATATGTCGGTAGAATTGGTATCGGCAGGGTGGAAAGAGGAAGCTGTAAGGTAGGACAAAACATAATTCTTTGTCACAATGATGGCAGCAGAAAAACAGCAAAAATAACAAAGCTTTATCAATTTGAAGGTTTGAAGCGCGTTGAAGCTCAAAATGCAGGGCTTGGCGACATTGTAGCAGTTTCAGGTATAGCTGACCTTAATATCGGCGAAACTGCCTGTGATCCTGAACATCCCGAACCGCTGCCGTTTGTAAAAATTGATGAGCCTACTGTATCAATGATGTTTATGGTTAATGACAGTCCGTTTTCCGGACGTGACGGAAAGTATGTAACGTCAAGAAATATTCGTGACAGGCTGTTCAAAGAGGTAGAAACAAACGTTGCAATGCGTGTTGAAGAAACGGATTCTTCAGATACATTTAAGGTTTCGGGAAGAGGAGAGCTTCATCTTTCCATACTTATTGAAACAATGCGCCGTCAGAATTTTGAGTTTCAGGTTTCAAGACCAAAGGTAATAATGAAGGAAATAAACGGCAAACTTTGTGAACCAATGGAGCTGCTTATGATAGAAGTACCGGATAATTATGTTGGTGCGATAATGGAAAAGCTCGGATCGCGTAAAGCAGAGCTTTTAAATATGGGAACACGTGAATCAGGAGTAACACACATTGAATTCAGAATCCCTTCGCGAGGACTTATGGGCTATCGTCCTGAATTTATGACAGATACAAACGGCAACGGTATTATGAACCATATATTTGACGGATATGAAGAATATAAGGGAGATATACAATCACGAACTCAAGGGTCGCTTATTGCCCATGAAACAGGAACAAGCACAGGTTACGGACTTTTTGCTGCACAGGACAGAGGCCGTATGTTTATTGGACCCGGTGTAGAAGTATATGAAGGAATGATTGTTGGAGCAAATCCAAAAAACGAAGATATGGTCGTCAATGTATGCAAGAAGAAGCATATCACTAATACTCGTGCAGCAGGCTCTGATGAAGCCCTTAAGCTTACGCCGCCTACAATACTGAGCCTTGAGCAGTCTCTTGAATTTATCAATGATGATGAGCTTGTTGAGGTAACACCTAACTCAATTCGTATGCGTAAGACTATTCTGCAGAAAGAACAGCGTCTTAAGGCAAAGAGCAGAGGCAACTGATAATGGAATTTGTTATTCTTGATCTTGAATGGAACAACGGATTTTGCAAAAAAACACAGTCTAATTTTAATGAGATAATAGAGTTCGGTGCAGTAAGGCTTGATGAAAATATGACTATAACAGACCGGTTTTCAATTCTTGTCAAACCTGATATTACCAAGCACATTGCACCTATGGTGCAAAAGCTCACATCAATAACAGATGAGGAGCTTCAAAAAGGTGTACCGTTTACATATGCTCTGAGTAAATTCAAGAAATTTATGAATGATGCAGTACTGATGAGCTGGAGTACAAGTGATATAAAAACGCTTGAAGCCAACTGTGAATATTATTTCAAATCCGAAAGAATAACATTTTTAAAATATTATGTTGATCTGCAAAGCTATTGTCATGATATGCTCGGACTTACAGAAGACGATTCGTTGTCATTGATTTCTGCGGCAGAGCAGCTTAATATAAACACATACGGTATAAACCATCACAGAGCTATAGAGGATTGTATGCTTGCAGCTGAATGTCTGAAAAAGCTATATCTTAGGCAGGCGATACTCTGTTATATAAAAAAGGCGGACAACGATTTCTACGAAAGAATGAATTTTCACGGCAATTATATATCAGGTTCGGATAATCCGCTTGTGGATTTAAAGGGTATTTTTTTTAACTGTGATTTGTGTGGAAGCCGATGCAAACGTATAAAAAAATGGGAATCAAAAAACAAAGCGTTTTATTCTGTATTCAAATGTCCGGAATGCGGAAATCATTTCAAGGGTAAACTTACATTAAAGAAAAAATATGATTGTATTGTTAGAACCAAGCATATTGTTTCAAGAGATATATCAGTATAATATTATTATTTTATGAAACAGTAGATATAAAACTGGTGCAGGAAACTTGATTCCTGCCGATGGTTCAAAGAGACGATACTGATGACTTGAAGCGAAGCTGAAGGCGAACGCTGATTGGCTGTTGTAAGCTTATGCATAAAGAAATGCAATTGAACCCCTTTGGTGGGGGTTAGAGAAACACCCTGATATATCGTTCTTTAAATTGATAATAAATTAACAAAAATAAAACACGGGCTGTAACCGGTATATCGGAATACAGTCCGTGTTTTTGCTTAAGCTTATGAATATTTTCCCGAATAGTTATGAGCCTTATCAAGAAGCATATCCTTGACTTTCATAAGTCTTGTACGGCTGCTTCTGTCGTTTTCTTCAAGCTTCATTGAAATATATTTTATTGTATCCTCATATCTTGGTATCATAACGTGCTCCAGTGAATTTACTCGTCTTCGGGTGCGTTCAATTTCTGCAGCCATAAGCTCACAGCTTTTTTCAATTTCTGCAAGCCTTATCAGGTCAGGAAGGAGCATATTTAGTGCGGAAACTGCATCATCAAGTTCAAATGACGTAAATGCGAAACCGTATGGATATATGTCGCCTTCATTTGGGCTTTGATTTACCGAAGAAAAAACAGGTACATCAACACTCATAATATTTCTTGAAGATACCTCAACACCTGTCTGCTGCTTTGATGACATAAGTGAGGAGTCGAGTGCTTTCTTACTCATAACTGCACCGGCATTTACGAAGTGTGAACTGCACTGTTCCAGCTCTGTTTCAACTTTTTCACGCAAGCGTTTGTTTTCCTGTACCAATTCTATGAATTGCCGCATAAGCTCATCACGCTTGTCCTTAAGCATTTTATGTCCCCTTTTTGCAGTGACAAGCTGTTTTTTAAGCTTTGTCATCTGCATACGGGTGGGGTTTACATTTATAATGTCCATTGCAATGCTCCTTACCGAACTTATTTGCCGTAATATTTATCAAGCATATCATCCTTGATTCGTTTCAGTTCGCTTCGAGGCAATATATGCAGAAGCTTCCAGCCTGTATCAAGAGTGTCCTCAATTGTACGGTTTGTTGTGTAGCCCTGAGATACATATTCTTTCTCAAAGGCTTCGGCAAATTCTGCATATTTCTTGTCAATGTCAGTAAGAGCAGCTTCGCCAAGAACTATCATAAGCTCTCTTGCATCCTTACCTCTTGCATATGCCGAGAAAAGCTGGTTCATTGTTGCAGCGTGATCTTCTCTGGTTCTGCCCGGACCGATACCCTTATCTTTGAGTCGTGAAAGTGATGGGAGAACGTCGATAGGAGGGGTAATGCCTTTTCTGTAAAGCTCACGGCTCAGAATAATCTGTCCTTCTGTAATGTAGCCTGTGAGATCAGGAATAGGATGTGTTTTATCATCCTCAGGCATTGTAAGTATAGGTATAAGAGTAATAGAACCGTCCTTACCTTTTTGTCTGCCTGCACGTTCATAAAGTGTTGCAAGGTTTGTATACATATAACCGGGGTAGCCTCGCCTTCCGGGAACTTCCTTACGTGCGGCGGAAACCTCACGAAGTGCATCGGCATAGTTTGTTATGTCTGTCATAATAACAAGCACGTGCATACCCATATCAAAGGCGAGATACTCGGCAGCCGTCAGTGCCATTCTCGGAGTTGCAATACGTTCTATGGCGGGATCATTTGCAAGGTTAACAAACATTACCGTTCTGTCAATTGCCCCTGTTTCACGGAATGACTGAACAAAATAGTCGGATTCCTCATAGGTAATACCCATAGCCGCAAATACCACAGCAAATTGCTCATCCTTACCTCTTACAGCAGCCTGTCGTGCAATCTGTGCTGCAAGCTGGGCGTGGGGAAGACCTGATGCTGAGAAAATAGGTAGCTTCTGACCGCGGACGAGTGTATTAAGTCCGTCAATTGCGGATATGCCTGTTTGTATAAACTCCTGAGGATAATCACGTGCAGCAGGATTCATGGGAGTACCGTTTATATCAAGACGTTTTTCAGGAATAATTGATGGACCATTGTCAATCGGATTTCCAAGTCCGTCAAAAACACGGGAAAGCATATCTGAGGATACCGGAAGCTCCATAGATTTTCCAAGAAAACGTACTTTAGATTGAGCAAGGTTTATACCTGCAGCAGAATCGAAAAGCTGAACCAATGCGTTTGTACCGTCAACCTCAAGTACCTGACAGCGTCGAAGCTCACCGTTCGGCAGTTCAATTTCTCCAAGTTCGTTGTAGGTAACGCCCTTAACGTCACTGATCATCATAAGAGGACCTGCAACCTCACGTATTGTTCGATATTCCTTAGGCATCAGTCCTCGCTCCTTTCAATTACGTCCTCAATTTCTTTATTGAGAATAGCTTTTATTGCTTCAAATTCTGAAGAGATATTGTTTTCTTCTTCATATTTAAATCTGCCGATTCTTTCACGAACGGGCATTTTCATAAGTAATTCTATATCAGCACCGTTTTTAAGAGCATCAGATGAATTGTCATAGCACATAAGAATTGCACGCATCATAAGTACCTGTTTTTTAAGAGATGTATAGGTATCAATTGAATCAAATGCATTTTGATGGAGATAGTCTTCACGGATAGAACGTGCTGTTTCAAGTTTAAGTCTGTCGTTTGCAGACAGTGCATCCATACCGACAAGGTTTACAATTTCCTGAAGTTCGGCTTCGTCCTGAAGCAGAGCCATAAGTCTGTTTCTGAGTTCCATAAAGTCTTCTGAGGCGTTTTTTCTGAACCATTCTGTAAGCTGATCAGTGTAAAGAGAGTAACTTGTAAGCCAGTTTATGGCAGGAAAGTGGCGCTTGTATGCAAGGTTAGCGTCAAGTCCCCAGAATACTTTTACTATTCTCAGAGTTGCCTGTGAAACGGGCTCAGAAATGTCACCGCCGGGAGGTGACACAGCCCCGATTACTGAGAGTGCACCCTCTGTATCTTTGCTGCCGTTAACAATGACACGTCCGGCACGCTCGTAGAATTGTGCGAGTCTGCTGCCAAGGTATGCGGGATAACCTTCTTCGCCCGGCATTTCCTCAAGTCTGCCTGACATTTCTCTGAGTGCCTCAGCCCATCTTGAGGTCGAATCCGCCATAAGTGCAACGGTATATCCCATATCCCTGAAATACTCAGCAATTGTAATGCCTGTATATATTGACGCCTCACGTGCTGCAACGGGCATATCTGACGTATTTGCAATAAGAACAGTCCGCTCCATAAGCGAACTTCCTGTACGTGGATCTTTCAGCTCCGGAAATTCATTAAGAACATCAGTCATTTCGTTTCCGCGTTCTCCGCAGCCGATATATACTATAATATCAGCGGCTGCCCATTTTGCCAGCTGGTGCTGTACAACGGTTTTGCCAGATCCGAACGGTCCGGGAACCGCGGCAACACCGCCCTTGGCAATAGGGAAGAGAGTGTCTATTGTTCTTTGACCTGTTGTAAGCAGTATATCGGGAGAAAGCTTACGTTTATATGGTCTGCCTATTCTTACAGGCCATTTAACTGACATTGTGACATTTTTGCTTTTGCCGTTATTTTCAATAACAGCAACGGTATCATCAATAGTGAAGTCACCTTCTTTGATGTTTTTGATGATGCCGCTTATTTTATTTGGCAGCATTATCTTGTGGACAACAGCGGTAGTTTCATTTACAGTTCCAATAACATCACCGGCTGTTACCTTTTCTCCCGGTTTCACACAGGGGACAAAGTGCCATTTTTTATTATGATCCAGCGAAGGTACCTCAACACCTCTTGTGAGGTTATTGCCGGCAGCCTTCATAATTTCATTAAGAGGACGCTGTATTCCGTCATATATTGATCCGATCAGTCCGGGACCAAGCTCCACCGAGAGCGGTACACCTGTAGATTCTACTATTTCACCCGGTCCGAGTCCTGATGTTTCTTCATATACCTGTATAGAAGCCTTGTCGCCGTGCATTTCTATGATCTCGCCGATCAATCTATGACTGCTGACACGAACAACGTCGAACATATTTGCGTCTCGCATTCCCTCGGCTATTACCAGAGGACCTGCAACCTTAGTTATAATTCCGCTTATCAAAGTTTTACACCTCAATTTTTAAAGAGTATGTCAGAGCCTACAGCTTGTTCCACAAAAGAGGAAAGCCTTTTCTGACCTATTCCTGTATTGCCCCGAACACCTGGAAGAGGGATAATTGCAGGGATAGCTCTCTCTGCAAATTTTTCTCTTTCCCTGGAGGATGCTTCAAAAATTTCTTCCGTCATATAAATAATTGCGTAATAATCACCGTCAGTCACCTGTTTGAGAAGCTGAGAAGCCGACGACGGATCATCACATATAAAAAGCTCCATACCAACAGCACCAAAGCCCTTTATGCTTTCGCTGTCACCTATGATTGCAATGCTTTTAGCCATAGATCTCACGCAGCCTTTCTCTGATCTTATCGGGAGGAGTTTTTGTTCGCAGCCCGCTTGCAATAATTACTATCAGCTTTCTTTCATATTTTTTTCCGATGTAATATCCAAGCAGCGGTTCAGGGCCCTCACTCGACAGCTTGCAAAGGTTTAATGCAAGACGTATCAGCTTATTATCAATAAATTTCTCAAACTCCGAGGTGGATTTCTTATAGATTTCCATTGCTCTGTCACAGTCGTAAGCAGTCAGCTTTTCAAGATATTTAACAAGAGATTCGCTGCCCTGCATCGCAGATTTCATTATTTGCTCTCTGTCAAGTTCGTCACAGCTGCAAAGTGCATTTTCGTAAAAATATTTGGTTACTCCTGCTTTTGCTCCCCTGAGTGCGATTTTTACATTCGCGTAGAAAACGATAGTATTGAAGTATTCTTCAAGAAACACCGATCGTGAGCTTTTTCCATCTTTCAGAAGCTGCTCAAGCAGTGCCTTGTCTATGATTGCATCACTTACCCTTGAATCTTTTGTTTCGGCAAGAAGCTGATAGGATTTATCGGCAGGTTTGCCCAACCATTCGGGGAGCTTGTCAAAGCGTCTGTTTTCAACGGCTGAGATTATATCCTCGTGATTTATCGTGCAAGGCAGGAGCATAAGCTCTCTGTATTTTCGTCCGGACATTATACCCTTAAGAACTGTTTTTAAATTGTGTACATCATTTTGTATAAAAAACGGAGAAAATATACTGAGATCAGGAGCTATGCTTTTGATATATTTCCACATTTTTTCCCTGCTGTTTTCAATTATCTCATCAACCGTATTGCCGTCACCATAGCCTTTATCTCTGAGAAAGCTTATAAGCTCTGTTTCGCTTTTAAAAGCAAGCATTTGTTCTGTTTCTGCATCGGAAAAAAGTGTATTTTCTTTAGCACGGACAGAGCCTATGGAAAATTCATATGATAATGCCATAAAACTCCCCCTTAATCTTTAAACAGCTCACGGTTGATAAGATCCTCTACTGCTTCACGTTTATCCGCAATAATTGCGGTAAAGCTCATATTGTCTTCAATATCTCCGTTTTTCAATATAAAGCCGTTTTTGATGCTGTCATCAGGCGTGCTGCTGAGCTTTGCCTGTATACCCGAACGAGCAAATTTCTGTTCAAAATCTGACGGAGCTTTTTTCAGATCACCTGAATTAAGAAAGACAGTACCTTCTTTTTTTCCGAGTGTGGCTGCAAGTTTATAAATAAGATCAAAATACTCCTTATCATCAAGGGATGTCATATATGTTTCAACAGCCTTAACGGCCTTATCTATTTCAGCCCTTTTTGTCTTGAGAATTGTATTTCTTTTTTCAAGCTCAGCTCTGCTTTTATTGGACTTTTTCAGCCTTTGAGTCTGTTCGTCCGTCTTTTTTTCAGCAGCGTTTTTGATCTCACGGGCTTTAGTGCTACCCTTTTCAAGTATTTCTTTGCATTTTCTTTCGGAATCGGATTTAATATCCGCAATATTTTTTTCACTTTCCTCTCTTATTGAGGCAAGTATTTTTTCACCGCTGCTCATACACACGACCTACCTTCTATATATGCTTATCATTATGATTTATACCTCAAGACCCGGTACGGAAATTACAACGAGAAGCGATACGATAAAGGCGAGAAGCGCATATATCTCAACGAGTGTTATTGAAACCATTGCCTTTGAAAAGTTTTTTTCGTCCTTTGCGGTCATTGTGATACCGGAAACGGCAGCCTTACCCTGTGCAAAGCCAGAGATCATACCTCCCAGACCTATAGCGATTGATGCACCGAGGAATGCAAATCCTTGTCCGGTAGTTGGAAGGTCTCCGCCGAGAACACCGCAGTTTATAAGAATAAGGAAGCCTACAATGAATCCGTAAAGACCCTGTGTGCCGGGAAGAAGAGTGAGTACCAGCATTTTACCAAACATTGAGGAGTCCTCTGAAAGAACACCCATTGATGTCTGTGCTGCACTGCCTACGCCTTTTGCAGATCCTATGCCTGCAAAAACTGTTGCTATTGAAGCTGCAAGAATTGCTAAAAACAAACCTATCATAAAAATTTACCTCCGTTAAATTGGACGATATTGTCCCTTAATCTTCATTACTGCCCTTTGTCTTAAAGTGTTTACTCTTGACAGAGAACGGTTCAAAGGGTTTGCCGCCTCCGTCATAGAACTTGCTGAACATCTCAACATATTGCAGACGCATTGTGTGAACATATGAGCCGAGAGCATTAAGTCCTATAGTTATCGTGTGACCTGCGATAAATATAATTATCATAAAAAAGATGCCTATAAAGCTTGTTCCGAACAGAGTTGAAAGCATATTGAACACCTGTGCCATAACGCCGGTGGTAAGACCGAGAGCAAGGAGTCTTGAATAGCTTAACAGATCGCTGATGTAGCTTGTTATGTCATAAAGAGAAGCTACACCGCCTATAAGCTTGCCAAATATTCCTTTTTTTCCTCTACCCTGAGTTAGTATAAGCCCGACTGCCGACAAAACAGCGACTGAGGCACCAACGTAAATAAGTACAGGAGAAGCGGCGATGCCTGCGGCAAGAACAGCAAAACCAATAAGCATCAGCATCCACAATCCGGTGTCAAATAATGCTTTGGCATATTGCTTATGCTTCCAGCATACATAAAATTTGCAGCCCATACCCACAAGTATGTGTATAAGTCCAAGTCCTATTGAGAGAATCATTATCAGAAGTGCATCTTTTTGTGTGTCAAGAGTAGGCCACGGAATAAGCTCTTTCATCGTGATCTCATTGCCGGTGAACAGCTTATAGAACATTGCCGGTGCGTCACCGAAAATACTGCCGAAGACAAGTCCCCAAAATATGGTAGCTACACCGCAGTATTGAAACAGCTTAAGATTATTGTACATTTTTTTATCAGGCTTAAAGATCTTGATTGCAGCAGCTGTTGCAATGACCATAAGAAGTCCGTATCCTGCGTCTGAAAACATCATTCCAAAAAAGAAATAGAAGAAGAAAGCAAGTATCGGAGTAGGATCTATGTCTTCGTGAGACGGTGAGGAATACATAGTGACGATACTTTGCGCAGGCTCGGCAAACTTATTGTTTTTAAGTTTTACCGGAGCATTTTCGCCTGCCTCCTCAAATTCAACAATGCACGATGCTATTCTTTCACACATCTCCACAAGGTCTTGACAATCTTCATCAGGTATGTAGCCATTGAGAACAAAGACGTGCTTTGTTTGATCAAGCTCAGCGATAACTCTGTATTTTTCAGATCTGAGATTGAAATAGTCCTGTGTGTCGTATATGGCTTCACGATGTTCCAGATAGGAAAGAATATCCTGTTTTGCCTGTTCATCCTTAATTTCAAGCTCCTTGCTTTTTTGAAGTAGCCTTTGCATTTTTACGGAAGGGGTTCGGCTTGTGGGATTCAGCGGTTTTGCAAAGCCTATAGCCCGAAGTGCTTTTTCAGCAGTTTCTTTTTGTCGTTTTGGAGCAAATAAAACAATACAGGTCATACTTGCACTTGCATATAGTATCTCATATTCAAAGACAAGTCCGTCACTTTCTTCTGCGAGAGCTTTGGATAAGGAAATATTATCATAAAGCTTTGGAAGAGTACCTATAAATACGGAAGTTGCAGATGTGTCTTTGGTATTCAGAGGAATATCAAGTTTTTTCCACGGTTCCAGCTGAGCAAGAGAGGTTTTTATTCTTATCTGTTCGGCTGCATAATCGGCACGCTGTTTTTCAAGTCGTACAAGCTTTTGACATATTCCTATGATTTTTGCCGAATCCAAGGCTATCCTGCCTATTTCGTCCGGATCTATCTCCTTTCTGCCTTTAAAGGATGCAAGCATACCTTTTTTTTCCGGAGAAAGTCTGCCCAGAATTTTGAGAGCCTGTTCTGTAAGCTCTGCATTTCTTTCAAATTGCTTAAGCTGCGCCGCAGTATCAGTACGTTTAAACCCGTTTTCAGGTTCATCCATATGCTTTACATGAACAAGAGCACTGTTCTGGAGATGTTCAAGTACACGTTTTCGATCCTTTTTAAGGGCAATGATCCTTACGGCTTTCATTTTTAACTTTGCCAAATTATTATCACCACACTTTTATATGTTTTGTTTGCGGTCAATTAGTTTTAGAGGCAGTGAGCATATCCACTACCAGACTTATTACCTTGTCTGTGTTTTTTCGGGCATTTTTTGAAAGATTTTTGCATTCAATTTCAGCCTCTGCTCTTGCTTTTGCAACATCCTTTTCCGCCTGTACTTTCATAGCAGCTTCATTTTTTTGAAGCATATTGTCAGCTTCATTTTGAGCATCGGCAATGATCGACTTAGCTTGTTTTTTTGCATTTTGTCTGTCAAGTTCTGCCTGCTTTTTGGCTTCGGCTTCTTTCAGTGCACATTCCTTTTCGGTGTCCAATATAGCTTGAAGCATTTCGCTTGCCATAAGCAACTTCTCCTTTTTAGAAATTAAGAGTGTATAAACTCTTCTTATAATTAAACCATATTTTTGTTCAAAAAGCAATTTGTTTTTATTTATTATAACATCAAAAAAATAGATTTTTTCCGACTATTCGGTGTTGATAGTATATTATGATATTATCCAAATTTAAATCATAATCCTAAAAAGGATAAAGAATTAAAAATTGTAAGTTATTTCCTGATATATATTGATATGTATAATAAAAGAGCTGATGAAATAAAAACTCACCGGCTCTTTTTTATTAACTATAGATATGCTTTGGCATGTAACCGCTACAGATATATCATTTGTGTGATAAATTAAATGCATCACTTTTCGGAGTTGTTGCATATGCACATCATTGCAATAAGACCTCCGCGTTTTCCTCCGCTTGCTCTGTGTGAAAAGAGCAGACCGCTGTTACATTTTGTACACACATCACTTATAGAAATATTTATACTGAGAAGTCCGGCTTCAAGCAGCATTCTGCGGTTGGTTTCCTTAAGATCAACAAGATATTTTCCGTGTCCGAGGCTTTTTGTGAAATATGCAGGTTTAAGTTCCGTGAGAGATGCAAATTGCTCATATACTGGTGTGTCAACCTCATAGCAGCAAGGGCCTATGGCCGGACCTACAACAGCTATAATATCGCTTGGATCACATCCATATTTCTCTTGCATAACATCAACGGTTGCCTCACCGATTTTATTTACGGTTCCTCTCCAGCCGGCGTGTGCAAGTGCTATAACTTTTTTTTCAGGATCGGCAAACAGCAGCGGTGTGCAGTCAGCATAGTGCGTTACAAGGGTGACACCGGGTTCATTTGTAACAAGAGCGTCAACACTCGGCATATCGTGCGGCCTTGTAATACCGATGCCGCAGTCCTTGCTCGTGACACATCTGACATTGATATTGTGATCCTGTGATGAACTGACAAGTGTATTAAAATCAAAGCCTGCTGCTTTACAGAATATCCTGTAGTTTTCTGTGACTTTGTCAGGATTATCTCCGCGTTTATGGTTCAGATTCATTGATTTGAATTCACCGGTGCTTACACCTCCTATTCTTGTAGAAAATGCGTGTTTAATAAAGTCAAGTTCTGATAAAGAAGGAAAGGTAAGAAATCCTACACCGTCAACAAAATTCAGATCTGTGTTTTTACTTTTAAAAATCATAAATGTACCTCGGTTAATAAAGATAGGGTATTTACATTGTAAATAACAAGATGTTATAATAATAGAAAATGCATTAATAAAGGGGAATATGTATGTTTTTATCAAAAAATAAGCTTTTCGGAAATAATATAGCTCCGCGCTGTGATTATTGCAGATACTATGAAAAAAATAACAGCGGTAATCCGGTGTGTCCTTATGGCTTAACGACTGTGGGCGAAACGTGCAAAAGATATGTATATGATCCTTTAAAGCGTGAGCCTAAGTCAATGCCGACACTTCCGAAATTTACCGCTGATGATTTCAAGCTGTAAAATTATTATTTCTTTGCCTTTTTCTTTGATTTATTTTCTGCTTCTTCTGCCGGTTTGTCTTCCTCAAGAGCTTCAACAGCAAGTTCAATTACTGAGGTACAGTTCGGGCAGCGTGTTGCAGCGATGTCTATTTCGCTTACGCAGAATGGGCACTTCTTTGTTGTGGGAGCTTCTTCAACAGGTTTTTTGCCTACTGTCATAAGTTTGTTTATAGCTTTTACCATAATAAAGATTATGAGAGCCATAATAAGGAAGTTGATAATAGCAGCAACAAATTGTCCGATGTTGATAGGGCCGACGTTTAAAGCACCTGTCACTTTGGTAAAGTCGAGGTTACCGTTTTCATCAGTAACATTCATACCTGAAACGGTTGCAACAATCCAGCTTACACCTGGCAGGATAATGTCATTACACAGTGAAGTTACAATTCCCTGAAATGCTCCGCCGATGATAACGCCGACAGCCAGATCAAGCACGTTGCCTCTCATGACAAATTCTTTAAATTCTTTTGCAAATTTTCCCATAGTTTATTTTCACCTTTCTTGAAATTTTTATATATTTATTATATCATATTACAGTATAATTCGTAAACTGTTTTTTAAAAAAATCTATGACAATTTTTTAATGTTTATAATGTGTATTTTTAATAACCTAGTACACCGTTAACGGATTCGTCATTGACTATCCAATCGTTGACATCAATTACCGTAAAATGTTCTTTGTTATTTCTTATGATGACCTTTTCAATACCGGCGTTTATGATCATTCTTTTGCACATAGAGCACGCTGAGGCATTTTCTACATAATTACCGGTTTTGACATTTTTGCCCACGAGATACAGTACAGAACCAATCATATCCTCTCGTGAGGCGTGTATTATGGCGTTTTGTTCTGCGTGTACTGAACGGCAAAGCTCATATCTTTCTCCTCTGGGTACTTTCAGACTTTCCCGAACGCACATTCCCATATCTATGCAGTTTTGTCTGCCTCTGGGTGCTCCAACATAACCTGTTGAAATTATCTGATCGTTTTTAACGATTATAGCGCCATAGTTTCTTCTGAGACAGGTTCCTCTTTCAAGTACGGTCTCGGCTATATCAAGATAATAGTTGGTTTTGTCGGTACGCATATAAATCACTTCCGTTTCCGAGGAATTTTATTGATTATTATTATATACCATTTTGATGACAAATGCAATGCTTTGCAAAAATGTGCAAAAAAATTACGATTAACCGGCGTACTGTAATGACAAAGACGACTATTAGAAAGATTGTTATAAAAATTTGCTATTCGAAGTGAATAATAATCATATTCGAAGTGAGCACAAAACATGCCGATACGGTATATTATATACGGGGGAGGGAGCATAATGTTACGCAGAGGTTTTACACGCAAAAAAAAACGAAGAATAAAGGCTTTGATAATAACTATATCCATAATCACAAGCTTTATTTTTATATTAGAGGTACGCTTAAAACCAATTGTTGAGTCTGTCTCAGAAATACAGGCAAAATCTCTTGTGACTCAAATTATAAACAGTAGTGTTGAAGAGATACTTGTGGAAACCGGAATAACCTGTGAGGATCTTGAAAGTGTAAGCTGTTCCGAGGACAAAAAAGTAACAGCAATAAGCTCTGATGTG
Source organism: uncultured Ruminococcus sp. (assembly GCA_902786345.1). Taxonomy (GTDB): domain Bacteria; phylum Bacillota; class Clostridia; order Oscillospirales; family Acutalibacteraceae; genus UBA1213. Next base: position 71,621 of record CADACB010000006.1, read on the forward strand.
ATAATGACAAACAAACTAAAAAATGCTGTTCTGCTCAGGATACAAGAAAATATTTCAAACATATGCAGCAGAAGGGTAGATGTCCCGCTGGGTACGATTATAGGCGGAGAACTGTTGAATGGTCAAGGTCCGTGTGTTCCTGTTTATGTTTCACTTTCGGGGAATGTGACGGGAGATTTTGATAGTACGTTTGAAAGCGGCGGACTTAATCAGACGGTACATAAGCTGTCAATGAATATTTCTGTGGATGTAAATATATTGATGCCCGTTGGTTCGTCTTCTGCAAATGTTACCGGTTCTGTTCTTATCGGTGAAACGGTCATAGTCGGTGAAGTGCCGTCAGGTATGTTTTTTTCTGACGGACAAAAAACCTGAAGCATATCATTGAGTGTTAAGCCTGAATTATAAAAAAAGTATATATCCTTTCAGGGAAAATAAGATTACAAATTGTTAGAATGTGAAAGAAAATATTGACAATGTGAATATTATATGATAATATTTGCATAAAGAAATGTATCACAAAAGGAGTGGCTTAAAATGTTTTAAAACATCTGTGTGAGGATAGGTGGTTAGTAGAATTAAACGGTGACGGAATTTTAGAAACGGAGGTAATTGTTTTGAAAAAATTGCATCGCACATTACCGTCGCTGCTTGTGATCTCAATGTTATGTGCAACTTTTACAAGTGCTGTGACGGTAAACGCAGTTGAAGAAAATAAACCTGAGGCAGAAGAGAAGACTGTCTTTGAACTTCCCGATATTGTAAGTGAAGGTGAAGCAAAGAAATACGGCTATGTGGGACGGGTATATGAGGACGAGCCAAACCTCAATACATTTGTATTTGAAAATTCGGACGGAACAAATACTATGAGGGTGTATAGTCATCCGGTAAAATATTATGATAAGGACGGTAAAATCAAAGATATTTCTCTGAAGCTTGAGAAAACAGAGAACGGCGGCTTTATCGCACCTGATAACGATGTTGTTACAATTTACGAACAAAAGCTTTCAGACGGAATATCACTCAGCTATGATGACGTTGATGTCCGTATGATTCCGAGAACAGCAAAAAGTGATATGACTGCAAGGCTTGATGAAAAAGCCGGAAGTGTGAAATACGTTTTTGATGAAAAAACTATATATGAATACAAGCCTACGTATATGGGCTTCAAGGAAGAAATTGTTGTCAGCAAATATACCGGACAGACCGAATATGATTTCTCGCTCTATACAAACGGACTTGAACTGTGTGAGGACGACAGTTCTTTCTTCCTGAAAGACACAGCAAGGGTGAAATAAAGGCTAACATAGGTGATATAATCATTTTTACAGCTGATGAACGTAATAATGCCTTTGGAAAAATGAAGTACCGCACGGTTGCAGAAAATCAGGAATATATTCTCACCATACAGCTTGACGACAGCTATCTCAGAGACGGGAAAACAGCATATCCCATACGCATAGATCCCACTATAGAGATTGGTAATAACGCATCAACAAACGGAATACACGATGTTACGCTGAACAGCAATTCCGGAAGTGATCACACATCGACTGCTTTATTTGTGGGTAAGCGTAGTAACTATGGAAAATCAAGAATATTAATGAAATTTCCTATGCTTAATCTTGCCGCTGTACATTCTTCGCGGAACGTATTGGACGCTGTGGTTGAATTGCGTGATGTGATGTGTGAAGCCGAAGCAGTGAAGGTTAACTGTCATATGTTTGAGGGAAATTTATGGAATCAAACCACCGTAACGTGGAGCAGCGCAAAGGCAGATAAATACTCCTCATTATTGTCTGCAAAGACGATTTCATACAGTAACGGAGTAAATCTGGCAACGCCGTTCCGTTATGAATTCAATGTGAAAAATGCAGTAAAAAGGTGGGTTGACGGATCGTTTAATCAGAATCTGGGTCTTATTTTTAAAGCCACCGATTCAACAGAAAACGGCAGCACGGCAAAATATAAAACCTTTGCATCATTCAATAATTCATCGTATAAACCGAGTATCACAGTGCAATATACTACTGTTATAAGCAGAAACGAGTATTTTTCAAAATATGATCCTGACAAATATAATTATGATGGTGATCCTGAAAATATCAACAAGAATGTTCCAAATCAATTCTATGTTTGCAGGGCGAATTGCTACGGTTATGCTCTATCTGTTATATACAATGGCGTATTGGAAATGGATGGCTATGTTTCATATGAGAATAATTCATGGTACAAGCAACAGCCGGGAGATTTCGCGTTAGAATCGATAAAGGAGATGGAAGAAGACGAATTTGGCGATGATCCTCCATGGTTAGAATATAATCAAATAATTGTAGGTAATGATCCGGAGGCTACGCGTGAAAACGTTGAAAATAATATGAAATATGATCAATCGTTGTTAGGTTTTACAGTGACAAAATATGCTCCGACATCGGGCACTTTGGCACAGTTTGGTGAATCCTGTCGGCTGATAGCCTTAGCCACGGGAAATTATGGGTATCATTTCTATGTACAGCACAGTGACGGAACATGGTCACATAAGCAGGGTTCATTGAACGTTTCTAATCTTTCCATATCGAGTGAGCGCATACTAACGAATGAAAATATAATGAGCTTAGCCAATGAAGGCGAATATTCCGGAGGAGAATTAAAGTTTTATCTGATTACAAAAAACGCCATTGTTGATTATGCTCATGATCATCGCTCCGGGTCAGATCAGATTGCATTGTTTTATAAAGAGTTGGCAGGCGACTATCTGGAAACTGCTGTACCGATTTCAACGGGTACAAAATACGGCAGGATAGATTTTGCAGAAGATAATGATTGCTTTTATATTTCTGTAAGTTCATCGAGAGAATATAACATAAATATAGATGAATACTTTAGGATTAATGATAAACACCGTACAAATTCCAATATACAATGTATTCTTTATAATAATGAAGG
>CADACB010000007.1 GCA_902786345.1 uncultured Ruminococcus sp.
ACTTTTCCTTTCATTCTAAACTTCCTTTCATTATGGTCTATCCGCATTAAGCAGACAGACCATAAAACAATCTTTTTATTTACGCTATAAGTTTCTTTATCTTATCAATAGATGTATTTTCCAAGCTCGTTGGGAGCGTTAGAATAGTATAGTTGCCATCGGACATTACAATAGGTGACAGTTGACTATAATATTTGCAAACCGGACTTAGTTTTTCTGTTTTAAATAACTGCATACTCTCCATATAAAAGCCCGGATTTACACCAATAATAAATTCTTGTTTTGGTTTAACATAATCACTCAACTCTATTGTATCTACGGTTGCGTAATCTGCACTAAATATGCCAGTGTACATTTTATCATCTGTGAAATATAATCCCATAGGAATTTTAGCATACTTGCTTCCACTGCATATTTCCTTATACTCTTTACAAATAGGAATAACATCATCTGCATTTATTCTATTTGAAAATTCTGGCATATATGATGGTATCGCATTATGATAATTGAAATATTCACCCTCAATAAGCCTTGTTTTAAATGTAAAATCATCGGAAGTAACACAAAAATACTTCTTATCTGCATATAATGAAATCATATCATTATTCTTTGTGATTATTTTCTTCATCTGCTTTGCAACAACTGCCGGAACAATTATTTTAACATCATTATTTATTATCCATTTGTCAATATTATAAATAGCCATTCTATAGCCATCAAGTGCTACTATATCAGTATCAAACGTGTTAAAATATATTCCTTTATTTGCAGGTTTCGCATCTCTTTCAGAAGTAAATTTGCTTAGATTTTCCAATACACTAACAAATTCATCTTTGTTCACTGTACTTATTCCATTTTCATCAATAGCAGTTTCAGATACAAGATAGTATGACGGGTCAACATCCCAATCTGCAACGCAACATTCACCTGTCTTTTTTTTGTTTGTTGCAATTATTTTCTTTCCTTCGGTTCTGATTGTAACATTGCCGGGAATGTTCAACATTCTTTTGAATATGTTATATTCTGCAAGTGCTTTTCCGCTTTCGGAAACATTTGCCTTAACAAAGATGTTGACAACCTGTTCAAGATTTGTTGCACTAAATGTAACAATACCTGTCTCTGAATTGGCGGACATATAAACTGACCTTTGATTAACAAATTGTGATTTGATATTCAAACATACCGATGCTCTTTCAACTGTTGCCTTAAAATCCTTTGAATTGATTGTAAATTTCATTTTAATTATTCTCCTTCATTGATTCACATATTTTAGTATTTAGTTCAGATAACCTTGTTTCATATTCTCGTATCTTTCTGTTAAATTTGCTGGTAGGCATAAGACGTTGTGCCTGATTAACGCTTTGCATTGCAGATAAGATACAATCTGACAATATTTCTAATTCCTCTTTAGATAAAGTAATTTCCGGCATTTTAGTTCCCTCCGATTAAATAGGTTTAATGGTTGCATAAATATCGCAATATGTAGAATCGAAATAGTCATCAACTTTTTCCAAAAACCAAGACTCATTCTCGACTTCAGCCTTATAACTATTCCAGTTTCCTCCACCTATTCTTGCGCGAATATATAAAACGTCTGCTCTACCTGCATACTTGTTCCATACCGTATATTGTTTTCTGATTGCCTTTTCCCATTTTTTAAGAATGAATTTTACATTCTTTCGTTTCTTTCCGTGAATAAGATTCCATCTTAAATCTCCATTTTCATCAAGGTATTTTTTCATAATAGCCTTTGTTCTTTTACTATGTTCATACCATCGTGGATGAGGTGAAAATCTCGGTATACCTTGACACATCTGTTCATATATCCAATGAGCCGTTCCTGTTACTTCTTCTTTGATTTCTTCCTCTGTTAATGGTTTTTCTTCCGACATAAGCCTATATCCTCTTAATCTCGGAACATCTATTCCATTTTCTTCCGCAATTTTTGACAAATCATTGATTTTTGCATACGCACCTAAATCCATTGTTTTTCCTCCTATTATAAGCATATCTTTTCTTTCTCTTGCTGCATCCTGTATATCAATTTGATTCATAAATATCATCCTCGTACATTTTTATTTTCTTACATACAATTCCTTTTTACCATAAGTTATTTTTGTGATATTCCTGCAAGTCAATGCTTTATCCTCGCTATCTCTACTCCAAGTTGATGCCCCAAGTTTATCAATGATAGCATTACCCTCTTTTGTTGTGCAGAAATTATATCCAAAAAAACAATCATTATTTATCAATATTCTCATCAAATGATATGGCACGATTTTTCCGATAGCTGTCTTTCCGTTCATTTCAAATTCAACTTTCAACGTCTTTGCATCAACACTTCTTAAACCTTTAGCAATTTCCATTTCAAAAGGTTTAACAGTATTAGGGTCATTCATCAAATTTTCTACCGCTATTCTATGTGCTTTAACGCTCATCCAATGTTTTTTATCATTTTCGAGCTTTGTAAGCACCAATTTTTCAAAATCAACAATTCCAGTAAGAATATTCTTTATGTCATACTGTGAAAGCCCTGAACTTGAAATCCATTTCATCATCAGTGCCGGTTGACCTTTATCGTTGAAAATATATTCTCTTGCTTCTTGAAATATTTGTTCTTTCCGACCTTCGTATGCTCCATCAATAGATAAACTATCATAATACTTTGAAAAATAAAATTCAGCTTTGGAATTGAAGTCTGTGACTGCTTCATCAAACATAATGACATTTTCCGGCAGTTCTTTGTTTCTCCATAAATCCAAATCATAACTGTCTACTATATAAAACTTATTGTCAGATACAATAGCACAGATTTCCATTTTGTCTATATCAATTACGCTGCCGAAAGAATATGCCGAATATACAAACTGAGCTTTACCGATTGTTGCACAGGTGAATAATGTTTTTCTGTCAGTTTTGTCAGCATCAATAATGAAACTACTTTCACCATTGTTAATGTGTTTTATAAATTCATCAATAATCCTCATAATGAATACCTCCTGCTAAATATTCGTTTTATTATTTTATTTCAGTCCAATTATTACGGCGAATAATTCTCCGCATATTCTCCACACCAACCGGGTTCATCGAATGAATGCGAATAGGATATTTTCTCCCTGTCATTTCAAGCCAGTCCAAAAGCCTAATATAATCGCCACCATCAGCAGAATAGTCTCCTGAATCGTGGTCAATATCTATCAATTCAATCGGATATTTTGTGCAACAAATCAGTGCTTTCGCCTCATTAACGCTCTTAACCCAAATATAACCACTGGGAGCTGGACGAATATCATCTACCCATATCTTCATATTTTCCTCCTATCAATTTTTTTATTTGTAATTAACTGATTATATATTCATCAATATTTATATCCGTACAGTCTTTTATAAACCGCATCAGTTCATCTGTATTATTGATTCTTATTCCGAAATAATGTGTGTCAGGAACTACACACCAATAATATCCGCTTTGAGTAATGTAAATTGGAAATGTATGTTTAGCTTGTAAAATCTTTTTCATTGATTCTGTTTCCAGTCTTAAATTTGCCTGATTGGACATTGTTTCTACATCACTTCGTCTTGCAAAATTGGTATATCCACTACACTGTTGATGATACTTGTCTTTTCTGTGATTCTTTGAATGTTTCATATACTGTTCATAGCTCATTTTGCTCAGTCTCCTATCAGGGTTGCGATTGCCGTCATATATAACCATTTTTTCGCTTCCTCTTTGTTCTTTGCTTTAGCAATATAAACTATCTTTTCCTGTATCTTTGGTTCTGCAATGAGTTCTTCTATTCTTTTCCCAATCAGTTTATATGCTTCTTGATTTGTCATTGCTGCCATAAGAATAGCCACCCTCTTTACTTGATTTTTCCTGTTTCAAATAGTCCTTGTTTATACCTTCGATGTTCTCTAATCGTTTTATTCCACGAATTTTTATCAGGTTTATATCTGCCGTCTTTTCTTCTGTCTTTTAACTGTTCTCTACACTTTGAATATTTCTCTGGGTCTATAATAAAGGTGATGAGTCGCCTTGAAACTTTGTACTCTGCCGCTAATGCTCTTTGACTATATAGACCGGAAGCATATTTTTCTTTTATTTCCTCTCTTTGCTTATCGGTTAATTTGATTCTTCTGTCATACTGTTTAGGCAGACAGATTTTTTCAGATTTGAAAGGCATTTTCTTCCTCCTTGATTCTTCTTTCCACAGAATAATGAACAATCTCTTTCCTAACTGCAAGAGTAGATAAATCATAACGGCATAAAGAACTAATATATCTTTTATTTACATTCCACCATTCGATAGCTTCCCACACACTTTTAAACTCAATAGCATGAGGTCTATAATCGTCAAATACAGGATAGCCAGTTGACCTTGAGGACGCATAAATATCATAACTCGCATATTCATAATATTGTTTCTCGGTATCAAGCAGGTTTCCACCATAGTCTTTTATTCTTTTCATACTAAGTAGATATGCCATTGTTTTTCCTCCAATCAAATATTCGTTTTATCGTATTAAATAATTGTATTATCAATTTCGTCAATCCAAATAAGTACCTTTAGTCCGTAAGAATCAGAAGAAGTAGGATATTCGCCTACAGAAATTCTTTTTATCTCATGTTCTCCAAATATTTTTTTAGCATGATGTATATTCATAGCTGCCTCAAAAATTTTATCAGAATATTTAAAACTTCCTGATTTCAACGCACATACAATCAAATCACAATTCATTAATTCTTTGTTGTATTCAATCCAATTTTTCAGTTTCATAATTAATGCCTCCTGTTAAAATACTTGTTTTATTTGCAGCTAATTTGCCATATCATAAATTCTTTGCGGTACATTGTAAATATAATCTCCGCAGCGTACAAGCATTGCATTTTTGCCGTAATACCGTTCTTTCATCCCTTTAATACTTCCGCTTTTATGAAAGTTAGGGTATTGTTCAATATGAACCTTCCGCCCTCTTGTTACCGATAAATATTTAACTCTGCTCATTTGCCATACCTCCTTATGCTATCTTGTAATACTTTTCTCGCAGCTCCAGCAGTTTTTCTGATAAGGGTCGCTTATCATTTGTAGCTTCTAAAAACATACTGGTTGTAAAGCTATCAAGGATTCTGCTATACTGAGTTAATTCATCTTGCATTTCAAAATCGTGCCGGAACTTTTCAGCATCAGATTTTGCAATATTCCGAATTTTTGTCATATCCTCTGCCGGAATATAGCTTTCATGAACATAGAATGTAATGTTTCCTGCCGGAGAAATGTGTGCTATGTTTTTATAATCACCGTTTTCCATTACTGCAGAATTACATACCGTTGTACCGTTTCCAAGACAACCCATAAACAGTTTAAAAGGTCTTTTCATTTTTATCTCTCCTTCCATTTACTGCAAAATTCATTGATTGTATGACTGCTCTGTCCGTACTCTGCTATATAGTTATACAAGGCTGTTATAAATTCCTTTTCTTTATCCGATAATTTTCATCTGCTCAGGTGTTAGGCTGTTTATATCTTTGTTGTAAAACAATGCACACTTATTACAGCAAGTTACCCATATAGGCTTATTGGATACAACTGGGTCAAAACATTTCATTTCGTACTTTACCGGCTTGCCGTCACAAAAGTGACATCTGTATTGATTTCTTTCGGGCGAAGGTATTATTTTTAACATTTTATTTTCCTCCTGAACTATCGGTAAATTAAGTTTCAAAACATCTAATCTATGGCTCATCTTTTCCGCACACAATTCACAAAAATAATAACCAAGCCGAACCATATCAAAGTTATCGTAGAATGGTTTACAGTTAATTCGACCAGTCAAAATGGTTGTACGCTTTATTCCAAAACAATCAGTAGATGTTTCTGTCTGTATTTCTTTACCGCAACAATCACAGTAATATTTTGTTGTTGTAATCTTTGACATCAATATCACACTCCAATCGTGTTGTTCTGTCTGACTTTTCGATTTTTTATAAAACCCTCTTTAAACTACCACCGCATTTTCCGTGAATATAGCATTGAGGATTTCTTACGCTATCTGTCATTCTTTGCTTATATATTTTCTTGTGACATAAGGTACATTCAAGAATGTATTTGGCTATAAGCTCGTTATCTCTATGAACACCTTTTTCTTCGGCACTGTTACACCTTTTGATGTTATACCCATAGGTTCTATTGACCAAGGCAGCGCATCTTTTCCAGTTTGCTCCGTGTCCGTGGCATCCCTTAACCGAATGAAGCAACTCGTGAATTATGGTGTTTTTTAGTCCTTCCTCGTTGTTATTTTCATCCAGCAAATCGGCATTGATGTTAATTGTAAATCCGCCCGGAACGGTTCTGCACTGTCCCCATCTGCTTTTAGCTCTGGTATTTACTTCCCACCTAAGAATTTTTCCGTATCTGATACCAATAGCATCAAGCTCTTTCATACAGATTGTTGCGTATGTCATTAAATCTCTCATAGTTTAGCACCTCTCTTTTAGTAAATCATTTACTATATATAGTATAGCATATTATTTGAAGTTCGTCAATAGATTGTTCTAAATTATTTTTAATTTTTTAATTAAAAACTCAACTCCCAGCACACAGGAATCTATGTGCTGAGTATTGAATTTTCAATCAACATTATAACTTGACTACACTTAAATTATAACACACTGTTATCAGTTTGTCAATGATTATTTATTATTTACTAAAAAATTTTCTATTGCTTCTTGTAAAATAGCACCATAGGTTATGCCGAGTTCATCACACTTTGCTTTGTACTGTTCCGCTACTTCTTTTTTAACACGGATAGATATTTGTGTATATGTTCTTTTATTATAGTCATTATTAGCCTTATAGCCTGTCCGTTTGGCATATTCCCTTTGTCTTGCGTTTTTGCGTTCTCTGGCTTCTTCTTCTGTAAATCGCCGCTTTGCCACTTTATCATCTCCATTTATTCATATTCCTGTGTAGCTCCTGCTGGTAAGTTATCAACCCATTCAGACAAAAGTTTTAGTTTTTCAAATTTGATTTTTTCTGCTTGCTCATCACTGATTCTTGAAGGTATAGTAAACTCGACTGCTAAATCTCCTTTTATCCACTTGAATCCGTCCGGCAGATTATCTGTGTCAATTTCATTATATTTCCAAGCAAAAGATATATACATATTTGGTTGCTTGTTCTCTCCGATGTGGGATTCACAACAACTAATAGTCTTATATCCTTTATCATTTAGTTTTACAATTATATCCTGCATATTTATATCTATATAGATAAGTTCTGCCGGAGGATAATACTTGCATATACACTTATTTATCTGTCTGAAACATTGCGGACATACATAGTTTTCTAATAGCTTTTTTGAACGTCTGATTGACATAATCATCACCCTCCTATCTTGCATTATACTGATTGTATCTTGTGATGTTATCGCTATCTATGGAGTATTCGGCAGCGGCATATAAAGGCTTTAAATCAATTCCATTAGCCACATACCCTTCTTTTATTACATTGAAGTAATAAGCGTCTGGCGGATAGATACCCTTTCGATTCTTGTTCATAACATAAACCATAGCTTGCTCTTCATTACCGCTACTATCCATTATAACGGGAATAACCCTCTTTGTATAGTATAACGGATAACCTTCGTATCTGTCAAGATTTTGTATATCTGTTTTATGATTTAGTTCCCATACTACAACCGGCACAACATCATTTTTATTACCTGTATAGATAATATCAGCGTGGCAATTAAAGACTAATTTCCAGCCGTATAATTTTCCATTACCTACAACGTTTGTATGCGGACATCTGCGGCTCATCTGCTCAATATTCATATTACTTCCATAACTAATATATAACATATATTTTCCTCCTTAATATTCGTTATCGTGTTGTTCTGACTGATTTTCCTGATTTTGAAAAATCACAAAGCCTGATTTCTCCGACTTTGTGACAATCCAATTCCTGCAATTACTTTCTCAGACTTTTTAGATACTTCTGCCGTGACTTTTCATCCGGCAAACTCATTACTTTTCGGCAATGTTCGTGTATATCCTTGCTGTCAATCGGCGGATTTTTCGGCTCAAACTTTTCTTTTAATCCTGCGCCAATCCACACCGCTAAAATACCTATTACTATTAGTAGATTCATAATCATTCCTCCTCTGTTTCATAGTATTGATTAATAATTCAAGTCGATTTGTAATGTATTACCATTCAATGATGTGCCTATAACCAAATACAAATTTGTTAGGATTAACGGTTTAAGTTCTACCAACGAGGTAATATCATTTCCGTCAGTATCAAAGTATTTGATATTTTTTGCATTAAAATATATTTCTGTTTTTCTTAACTCACCTAATGTCATAATCATTCCTCCTCTGTAATATCATCTAAAAGATTTATTGTCAGCACATCTGAATTACTTTCCAAATTGTCAATAGAAGATACTTCCATATCCGCATATTCGGTATAATATACTTCTTCTGCCGTTCCAGTCCATATAACCCCTTCTGTATTATGACTCCAAAGATTTATCGTTTGAAGTCCATCGTCAACAAAGAGTTCGCAAAGTTCCTGTACCGTCATAACAATTCCTCCTAAAATCAATGTCCCATAAATTTATTACAAGCCTCTTCATTTTCAGCTTTTATCTATTCTTCACGCTCGGTTTCTTCCTCCCAAGCCGAGATTATCTGTTCTGCCTGTTCAACATAATCCGCTCTGTTTTCATCAATGGATTCTTTATAAACCTCAATCAGCTTATCCATATAATCTTCACGAGAAATAACATAGTTATAAGCATCTATATACTGTATCTGATAATCTTCTTTTTCATCGTCATCAAGGTCAAGATATTCAATAACTTCCTTTTCAAAGTCCTCATTTAACATATCCAGCCCCCAAGCAAAATCACCATCATTGCAGTAATAGTCGCTCCAATTTTCATAATGTTCTGTATCGTGATAAATTGTATAATGGTCATCATCAAGCCAAGAATTTCCACCAACATTAATGAATGTGTCAAGAGTCGCCGTCTGAGTTTCTTCATCATAGTACAAATAAACATCAGTCTGATACTGGTTGCAGTCTTTCGCAAACTCCATAAGCATCTCTGTAAGCTGTTCAACAAGTTCCTCACGATTTTTAAGTTCTTTCATAGTAAATTCCTCCTCATATTATAAAATATTTCATTTTACTCTGTCATATCATCCAATTGGTTTTTCTCTATATATTTTTCCCATTTATTATTCCTCCAAAAGTTCTGGGTTGTCAAAAACATTCCCAACAACTTCCTCGACAAACACGTTGTAAGCATTACACAACGGAGAAACACAACCGCCATTTCTTGCTTTATAACGAGCTTCTTTTTTGTCCCAATAAACCTCATATAATAGTTTTAAATTTTGTATTCTGACAATATCCCCCTCAAAAATATCCTTCCCGTTCTTCTTGTCTTTCACCCCTGTGTACTGACCGACGCTTTCAGGGATAACTTCAAAATGTGTATTATAATATCCCGAACATATACCATGATAATTTATGCCTTGCGAAAAATCTTCAAAATGAACATAATAACCATACACCCATCTCTTACTATCTTTACATATCCCTCTAAAATGTATCTCTTTCATGTTTATACCTCCTCAAACAATCGCATTTCATTTTCATATCCCTGATAATGACGATATTCTTCTTCGTGTTCTTCCTTGTCATCTCTGTAAACATCGTATGCTCCGCATTTCGGACATACTATGTCATTGAGTAACCCCAGTTCGTTTCTTTCAGGAATATTCAAACTAAACTTTTTTCCGCAGCATCCGCAAAAATATTTATACTCCATAATCAACCATCTTTTCTCCCCGTCAAGCCGGTAGGTCAGCGGTCAGAATATTCCTAAAAGTTCCTTAACAGCATCATTAATTTCATAGCGTTCAATTATTACATCTCCGAATGTTTCATATTCACTACTTATCATATACATTTTCTCTTTGACTGTTTTAACACTATATGATGCAGATTTTGGATAACTCCAACCAACATATTTCCATCCAGTCCACTTACTGTTAGACTTTCGCTTAATTTCACAACACATTGAATATTTATTATATTTCAATGTTCCCTTTACAGTTTCAGCGGCTTGTTTTATCTTTTCGACTTGTTCTATAGTAATAACTTTTTTATTCATACTTATTGTCTGTGCCTGAACTAAATCCATATATACCACCCTTTCACATTATAGCATTTTGCACCGCTAATTTCAACATACCAATTTTGAATTGTTCAATATTTTGTATGTCATTGCCTCAACTTCACTACACTAATTATAACACACTATTAGCAGTATGTCAATATATTTTTGAAAATATTTTATATTTTTTTTGATAACGGCTTTTTGTTATACTCCTGCCGTTATCGGAGTTATCAGAAGTCAAGAATGTCAAACAGATAATCCATTTCAAGTCCTAATTCATCCATCAGGATTTCCGCTGCATCGTCAGGATTCTCAATCATAAGCTCCCTGACCTCTTCTATGACTTCTTCTGCTTCCTGCTTTGTCATCTCGTCACGCCGCATAAGAATTTCTATTACGGAATTTTCCATTATATAATCGCTCCTTTTTCAATAATCGCAAGTTGCACATACTTTTCCGATACCTTCAAGATAACATCCATCAGAAAACCATTCGCAGTTCTCATCCATCCATTCATCTCTTTCTTCTGCCGTATCAAACTCTTTTATCGGTGTTCCCGTTATCCAATCTTCGACATAATACTTCATATTCTTTTCCTTTCTCCCCGTAGCCTGATAGGTCAGCTTCTTTGTTATATAGACTGTACACTTTCCCACAATTTTAATTCTGTTCTCGACTCTGCAATGCAGCGTATAGTTTCCGTTGCATCTTCACCACTTGCCATACATTCCTGTAAATCATCTTCCCAATATGCAATATCAGCTTTGATTTTTTCAATCTTTTTTGCGTACTTATCAGGATGTTTCGTATAATATCTTTGAATACGTTCTAATTCTCGTTGTTTTCTTGTTTCTTCATCACGCCGTCTAATTTTCGTTTTCTCTTGCTCTGTGTAACCAAAAATTATTGTTCCGCATCCGTTTAATTTACTGAAACGTAAAAGAACTTCTCTTCCATCCCATACATACTTATACAACAGACCATTATACATATCGCCGTACCTATTCTCGTATCTATTAAGCTCCTGTTCCATATACTGACAACAGATAGATGTTTGTTTAACCGTTAACCATTTACTATTGTTTGCGCCGATTCTGTCAAAAATAGACTTCAAAAATACATCTTCAAACCATTTCATATTTATACCGCCTTTCATTGCATAGTAAATTATTTACTATAACAATTATATCATACTGTTTTCAGTATGTCAATATGTATTTTTATATTTTTCTAAATTATTTTTCTTTGTTTTTCATTATTTGATTTTTATGTTTGGTAGCGGCTTTTATTTTACTTCCTACCGCCATTGGAATTTTTTAATCTTAAAGATTTTTGACTGGCATACCTCTACGCTTATATGTATCTACTTCCCAATCTGCCGCAGGTTTAGCCGATGCCCATTCGTATTTGTTCTGATAATATTCCTCTACTTGCTCCTTACTGTCTGCATAGCAAAGATTTGTGCAATACACTTTTTCTGAATACCTGAATGATACAAGATACCAATTTTTCATAGTAAATTTCCTTTCTTGATATGTAAATTTTAATTTTTAAATATTAGATTTTTCTGTATTCTTATTTGATTAGCTTGTTGGCAAGGAATTTCAAACCCTTTAACGCCCATGCCGGAGAATAGAAAATGTTACTTGCAACCATTCCGACTATGTTCTGTCCAATTATAAACCTTGCTTTCATTTCCTTAACTGACATCATCTTTGAGATTACGCAGTTAAACGCAAGATACAAACACAAAAGACCAATCATTAAAATACTCATTTTATCGTCATCCTTCCTTTCTAACTATCGAACGTAAAACCATTGTCCCATAAATCGTCTGCTCCGAGATTTCTCTCGCTTTCTTCTTTGCAGATGACATTGTTGTTGCTTCAATTTCCCTTGTGGTTTCATATCCGCCGTTCTTCAACTGTGGATTTCCTCTCCAAAATGTAGCAATATACTTTTTCATTTTATATTTCATCATAATTATACCCTCTCTTATCTTTTAACAATTTCAAATTCAATAGGCTGTTGCTTTGCAAGTCTGTCTATGATTTTATCCATCTCAGCGGAATGAAGTATAATATCATTCCTTCTATAACTCAAACCGTTACGCAGATACTTGTAAAACCTTTTTCCAAATTCATCCGCAGATAATGTTACACGCTCTGGGCTATACACTTCAATAGTATCACAATACCTTCCTTTGATTTTAAAGGCTTCTGTGAACTGTTCAAGCGTTTTCCCACGCTTTAACATTCTGATAAGATGTTTATAATAGTCATTATAGCTGGTATATTTACTTCCGATTTTTAGTTCAAAACCAAGTTTCGGTTCGTCACCTCTGAAATTTTCCGCAAACTTTATAAAATCCTGTTCACTACTGTAAAGTTCCGCCCTAAATTCATCCTTTTTTCTGCCGCAGTTGTCGTTATTACAACCCTGTCTGCTGAAATGAATGATTTTTCCGTCCGGCAGTTTTACAATTTTCGTTTCAAAGATTATTGAATAACTCATTATGATACCTCCATTATAATAACTTTCCTGCATTTTTTCTAAGAAATGTAAACGCCTGACTTCTGTTAGGGAATGTAGGTAAATCCTCCCACAAGAAAATAGGGTCAAATAACTTTGCTGATGTACGGTAATAATCCGATACGATTTTGTAAATTTTCCACTTGTTACCGATTCCGTCAACCCTATATTCATTTCCATTAGCAATACAAGATAGATATTTAAATCCGAAAATATCCTGTTGAATATCTACTTTATACATTCTAATTCCTCCTCAAACCTCTGTATATATACCAATCTGATAATCATATCCGCAGATAGATATTATCATTTCCCCATTGATATATTTTACCCTCTTGCATTTTTCCATCATAGGGATAATAATATATCTTCTGTTTTCTATTCCGTCCGAAACATCCAAATTAGCTATAAAATATACTATATTCACGCTGCTTTTTCTGTTTATATCCTTAACATAAAAGCCGTCAATAGGTCGTTTTACGCCGTTGTTACCTTCTATAAGCCTTTGTTTATCAAGATACTTTTCCGACTTATCAAGTGTTACTGCAATTCGTTTCATTGTGATACCTCCTCAAAATATGCCGTATCTCCTAATCTTCCAGCGAAGTCAAAGAAAATTACAAGTGTAGATTTTCCGTGTTTGTAGTACAGATTTATCTCGCCGGTCGGGAATTTCCATTCCTCGTGTAATTTCCACCAATTAAAGCGGTTTTTCATCTGATTCTTAACCGTTGCAAGTTTCATTCCTTTGTTTAACATCTGACTTCCCTCCTCTGTGCCTTTGCAGATTTTACGAAGTACATAATATCTTTCAGGCTTCCTTTAGTGCTGAAAAATTCTGTTGTGCCGTCACTTATGATATAATCCGCAGTTCTTTGATAATCCGTTCTTACTGCTTTTCTATCCTCTGCTGTGACTTTACGAACAATTATTCCGTGTTTTTCAATATACGCTTTTTTTGTCATTGATTAACCCTCCAATCATTTCCACATTCCGAAGGGAGGCATTTTCCTACCCTTGTAACTGCCGCCGATTCCACAACCTTCCAGTGGTTCATATTCTTCTACCCAATAATGATAATTAATACCCATTATATCACGCATTCCTTTTGCGTATTCTCTTGCTTTCTGCTCATTGTCGAAAACCAAAATATCTCCGTTTCCATCTTTGCAGGTTGAATGACAACCACTTATACGACTTTTACAACTAACCACATATTTCATAATGATACCTCCACCTTAAAATTCTGTTTTTGCAAAATATTCTTTTCTTGCCTTATAATAGGCTTTTCTCTGAGTGTTGGTAAAATTCAACTCGTCAAAATAATGCGTTAATTCATCCTCACCCTCTGTATAAGTGATTGTTCCGAATACACTTAGAACATCATAATCAGCTTGCCAGTTGATTCCATATTCGTGGTTATTCATCTCATACAAAAACGCATTTTTTTGATATTCAAAGTTGTTATTCATCTGTTCCTTTTGTTCTTCCAGTTTTTTCAAAAGCTCAATATGATGTTTGACAAATTCCGCATCATCATAATAAGCAAATGAAACGGGGTTATATGTCATTGATTCTGTTTTACGCTTAAAATCTGCCTTTTGTTCTTTCGTTGGATTGATACAAAAGATAGTGATATATTCTTGCTGCATTCCATAATAGTTACGCAAGTAACGTGATTTTTGATTATATTCATCATAGCTGTGCAGCGGCTCTGATATTTCTGACTCCGTAAATAAAATATTATGAAGTCTGTTTATATATATCTTTTTTAGTTCTTCTGTAGTTTCGTGATAATGGTGTAGCTGATAATCGTTAGCGTAGTGAATATGATGATTATTTTTATACACCAACACACTATAACCGAATCCTCCATCAAAATCAACGAAGTAAACATTATGTCCCTTTATACATTCAGATTCCAGAGACAATTTTATTGCCTCTTCCTCTGTGATTTCCCTTATCATATCAATATTCCAATTCATAATGATACCTCCTGTTACACCATTTTCTTGAATAGGTTTCCGCCCAATCTATACATATCTCCGTCTGATTGATGACCTACACCGTTAAAGATAAAATCCGCTTTATCTTCTTCAATTCCTCCGGCTACAAAGAAGTTATCATTGTAATCATAGGGTATATAATCTGTTTTCCTATCTCTACAAGAATTATATACTGCATAAATCAACCCGGTTTCAACCATATAGATATGGATTCCGTTCACCTCAATCTCGAAGTAAATTCTTCCCATATACCAATCATCATTTTTTACATAGTCAACATTGATTAAACGGTACTGATTAAATCCCATTCCCGCAGCTCTGATGTTATCTTTGCTTTCCATCTCGTGTAGTGCTTTCAGAATTTCGGGCTTCATTGTGGCAAAGTTTTCAAATATAGCCAGTTGCTTGTCAAGCTCTGTATCAAAGTATTTTGTACCCATACAGATATAAAGTCTTTCGCCGTTATTGAATGTGACCGAATAATCAATGCAGCCTCTATATTTTCCTCTGCAAGCCTTACCCGTTCTTGTGCCAGTTTCCGCACCGAAACATTTTGCGAGTCTATCCATTTTATCCTGTCTGATACTTGTTTTTGTTTGTTTCATATTACTACCTCCCTGATTATATAGCATATCAGATACTTTAGACTGTCTGATGTAGCCTTAACAGTCCCGGAAAATCCGGCGACTGCCTATCGGTCGTTTATGCTATTATATTATAATTATCGTGTTGTGCTGTATGACTTTTCGCTGATTTAATTGCTTTGTTTCGTTCTTCCCTGATTCTGATTTCTTCCTTTTTTGCCGTTGCTTCTTCCAACTGCATTTTTAATTCTGCTCATATTTCTTCATTTCTTACATAGCATAAAGCCCTTGCAAGATTCAAACATCTATCCCAAGCCGCTTTATATTCCGGCGTAAACAATCGTTTCATACTTACCGCCCTCTCTGTTTGTTATAGTAAATCATTTACTATAACAATTATAGCATACTGTTGTACACTTGTCAATAGCAGTTTCAGAATTTTTCTAAATTATTTTAATCCATTGTGTAATAATACGCTGTCATATAATCTTTAAAGTATGCTCCCTGTCGCTGATAATACGGTTTTTCCTGCTCCGCCTGATATTCCGCCTTCGTCATCATTACCTCTTCTATATCCGTTCCGTGCTGATTTCCCCAGCTGTTCCGCACAAAGTAGTATTTTCTTTTCCTCTGATTTGCCATTGTAAACCATCCTTTCAGTCCCACAATTTTTTATAGATTACCGCCACAATAATAATTCCGATTATTAACTGCATTTTTATTCCCTCCAATCAGCAAACAGTCATATTAAATGACCCTCTGTATATATCCCAGTTGATAATTTCACAATCCAGCATATCAGATTCCGCTATTGTTTCCGTTGTTCCTGTGTATTCTTCGTCTGTGTTGATATTACATATTTCAACATCATAAATTCTGCCAGTTAGTAACGTTTCAAAAAATTCCTTTACTGTCATAATTTATTCCACCTCCTGCCATCTTTCAAGTCGTTCAATCTCATCCGCTTCCATCTTGCCGAGTGCCGGGAATATGAAGTATAAAATATTCATTATCACATCGCCCATTGCAAGCAACAGACAAAATGCAGCGGGTAAAGCCATAACTACTATTAACATTCCAAGATTTTCCATTGTTTATCTTCCTCTCTTTAGATTAAAATTTGATATTTCTTTCCATACACCAATCTGATAGTGATTGTTTAGTCGGTACATTGTAATGATGTTTTCCTTCTACTAATACGCCCTTCCGATTGATATAATATTCCTGCAATACAACGCCGTAAAATGGATTTTTTTCAATAATATATATATGATAATATCCATTGTTAAACTGGGTACAAAATGCGCCTCCATATCTCCACCATTCGGCGGAAATTCCATTGTTTTCAGGTCTTGCTTGTTTAATTTCAGAAACAATTTTCCTGCCTCTCTCATCCACATTGATATAAACATTTGGAATTGCTTTTACTTTCATTTTTTATCCTCCTTCATTGTTCAGCATACACGGTACTTTAGATTTCCGTTGTGTAGCTTTAACACTTCGGCAGATTCCTCCGCCGTTGTGCCTATCAGCTTTTATGCTTTAACCGTTCTCTTCCTGCTAATTTCCCAGCCGTAATGCTCCGCTATATAGTCGCCGAGTCTTGTTGTGTATTTGCTTATATCGCCGGGGGTTACTTTACCATAGTAAATTTTATCCCTGAAATTTTCCCTTTGTTCTTCCGATATTTCCGGCTTCCACATTCTGTATAGATAGTCATTTCTTCCATCGTGATGATAACCGGTGCTTCTGAAATTTCCCCATCTGTCAATGTACCATTCTTTGTAGTCGCAGCAACCAAAGTCCAAACAGTCCTCCAAATTGTCAACCTCTCTATAGCCTTGTACTGTGCCGTTCCATCTGCCTATTTTTCCGATTACAATGATACTTTCCGGGAGGCTTATACTTTCAAGCTCTGATTTAGTATCATCAAAGTAGTAGTCATTATTCTCAATAACAACATTGTATGCTTCTTCCTCAGTGTCGCTGGGATATTCTGCCTGTGCTTCCTCTATTGCGTTTTGTATATCCTCTCTATCCCACATTTCCACACTGCTCCAAAGTGTGAATCTTTTTGACATAACGATTACCTCCTGAAAATTTGATTTTTGAAAAATTATTCTTTTCTGCCGCCTTTGTTTTTTTACTCCGGCGGCTTTGTTTTCTTACCCTGCACAAAAACTTAACAATTTATTAAGATTAAACCGATTCGCCTGTTCTAACTTTTCCTCGCTTATTTTCTTTACAACCTGCCATTCCTCGCCATTCTTTTTCCTTTGGAATGTCTCCGCCAGATATTCGCCTGTGCCGTTATAGTATTTGAAGTAATATACTCGGCGATATGTTTCCGTTGTTTCATCCTCTGCAATTAAATTCAAGAATGAAGGATAATCATAACCGTATGCCGGGTTGTGCAGATAGTTAGCAACATCGAATTTATATCCGTTTGGTGCTTCCGTTTGAATAAGTTTCTTAATGTATGATACTTTCAGATTTCTTGACATAAAAGTTCCACCTTTCAGTTATAGTATTGTTCTGTCTGACTTTTGCCGGGTTTAGCCGCCCGGCTCGGCTTCTTTTAACACGCTGCTATTCTGACTCTACCTTGTGTCTTGATTTCCTCACTACCAAATTTTGACCGGATTTCATCAAGTGTGAATTTCTTTTTTGAGATTTTAGCGTCCTCCGGTCTGTGCCAGCTCCACGCTTTTTTCTTGCCGCACCACTTAAAACCGGCTGCCTTCAGAGATTCTTTACACTTGTATGTATCGCCTGTTACCCATATCCACGTACCAATCAATTCAATGATGATACCGTCAAGCCCGATTATGCGGTTGATGATGTTCATAAACTCCTCCGGCGTTTCCGTTGTGGATTCTGCCGCCGTGTATGTTCTGCCGTCTGCCGTTGTATGAATGTTTTTCAGACGTTCAAAAAGCTCTGCATACTCGGCGTTGATTTCCTGCATATCAGATGTTCTGCCGCCTCTGTCCGGGTGATTGTTCATACATAGCACCCTGTACGCTCTTTTCAGCTCCTCCGCCGTTCTCGGTATGGGATTAAACCATTTTTTCATAGTGTTGACCTCCTTTAAATTTTCTATACTTATTATAACACACTGTTATCAGTATGTCAATAATAATTTAGAAAATATTCTAAATTATTTTTCTTCCCTTAATTTTAAGATTCAAGATACGATTTTTTGACATTTAAAAATACACACCATCCGCACTCGTCAATGGATTCAACACCCCAGAACCATGTACTACCGTTATTAGAATTGAAGTAACCATTCTCGCAACTCTCAAGCATTCCCTCGCATTCTGATTTACAATCAAGCTCCGGTACTGCCTCGCTTAAAGCCTTAAAAAAGCGTTTAATTGCTGTCTTGTAGGATTTACAATCTGTAAATATATCACAAGCAATATTGTCGTTTTCACGTACTATTGTAACTGTTTCCCATTTGTTTTCGTTTACATCGTCAATAAAGTTCTCAAAATCATCTTGACTTGTAAAACTTCTAACTCTAATCATAATAAAACCACCTTTAATTAATTTACAACTGGCAGCGGCTTTGAACGCTCCGCCCGGCTGCATTACAACCGCCCGGAGGCGGCTGTCATCTGCATTTAGATAAACTCGATATTTGCATTGTTGGTAATTTCAACCATTACAGACTCCTGATTGAGTGCTGATTTAATGCTATTGATTATTGCTTTATAGTCGATGTCGGTATCGCTTGCAATTTCAATTCTGATTGATTTTTCAAATACTATGTTGCCGGTTGACTGCATTTTATAGCAACCTTCACATTCAGTAATTGTAAAAGCGTATATCTCAAAGTCGTTGAGAAGGATATTTGCAAGTATGCTTTTTGCGGTGCTGGTTGTTACCTCTTGACACTCCGTATTTTTGTCGTTGAGTCCGACTGTTAATTTGTACTTTTTCATTTTTAAGTACCTCCTTGATTTGATTTATCGCTGTATCCCTGCGACTGTATATATTATAGCCGATTATTTGGTTATAGTCAATAGTACGGTTATACAAAGATATGATAACTTTTTTGTGCAATTTGTAGTCTTTTATTTGGCTATATTTTGGTGTATAATAGATACACTAAAAATCAAAGAGGGGGTATATTATGCCGCTTAAATATAAAATCAATGTTTTATCTGCCCTAAAAGATAAAGGATATACCACATATCGACTATCCAAAGAAAAAATATTAAGTCATGGCTCTGTACAGAAAATAAGGGAAGGCGAGGTATTAAGCACCGAAGGGATAACTACATTATGTAAACTCTTGAATATGCAACCGGGCGATCTTTTAATTTATGTTGATGATTAAACGCTTTTAAAACGCCTATATATGCCCGTACAGTGCTTTTATTTAGATAATTAGTATAATTATATTCCTGATTTATAAAACGCTTAAAACGGTTTATATTTAATTTTTTTTATCTGATACCAACTATCAATTATTCAATCATCTTAATTTTTCAATATTCAAAAATTCTGTATCTGATTCCGTCCGATATGCTCTGCCGGGATTGTCTGCAGCCATCAATTTATTTATGTTTTTCAAAATTGAAAAAATCCGTCAGATTTCCGCAGCATCCCCAATTTTCCGAAGTTTTGAAAAATTAAAAACCTGCTCTGATTGTCTGATGTTCCGCAGATAATTATTAGTTTTTCAAAATTCCATTTTTTTGATAAGCTCCGCACCAAGTACAGAAAATTCCAATTTTTAAAAATTATCATTCCGATTTATCCAGCTTGTAATATATCTGATTTTTCAAAATTCCATTTATTTGTGTATCTGCTCCTGATGTATCCAATAGAATTTTGTTTTTCAAAATTCTATTTTTTTGTCCTGATGTACAGATTTTCCCAATATTTAAAAATTATGATTTTCCGGTATGCTCTATCTGATTTCTGTTATTTTTCAAAATTCAAATTATTTGTACAATTCCAAATTTCCAGTATTTTGAAAAATTAAATCTTTTTGTGTTCATGTTTCCTATTCTTTGATGTTTTTCAAAATTCAATTTTCCTGTATTTATTTTTCTAAAAATCCCAATTTTGAAAAATTATTATATTGTGTTTTCTATTTCCAATTTCAAGAAGTTTTTTAAAATCTGATTTTTCTGGCAACAAATACCAATTTTATATAATTTTGAAAAATATTCTTTTATCGTTCCGACTACCTAATTATTATAGTTTTTGAAAATTGAATTTTTCTGTTGACTGTTTCCACTTTTCCGGGATTTTGAAAAATTATGATTTCTGAATAACTCTATCCAAATTTTTCCCATTTTGAAAAATTATTCTTTTTTCTGCTCCATTCCAAATAAAAGCAATTTTGAAAAATCATCTATTCCAATTTTCTTAAATTTTTAAAAATAATAAATCCATCGTTTTTCAATATTGAATTTTTCTGACATTCATATACAAAAAAGCTGGATTTTGAAAAATTAGCAATAGAAAATTTGTAGTTTTTCAAAATTTCATTTTTTAGGCAAATAAAAAGATAAGCCGGAGTTTTTACGTTCCGACTTGCTTTATCTGATTTATTCGTTTTCGCTGAATATTACCCAATCAAAGATTTTTATACCAACTGTGATATACTGATTGATTATTCGTTTGGCTTGCTGTTCGTTCTCGATTTGATAATCAGTCGTGCCGGCATTTTCAGCCGTGCATCCGGTCTTATTGTCGTGATAAATAACCAATGTTTTCATAGCTGTTGACCTCCTTATTTTAGCCGGGAAGTTTTACCCTCCCGGCTTATTCGATTGTTCAGATTTCTGCTATTGCTTTTTCGTAAAGTTTTACGATTTTGTTTGCCGTGATTTGTGCTTTGTGCTTGCGGTATTCTGTCATATTCTTGTATCGTCTTGTATCTATCTCTGTATCATTAAAATGTTTGATGAAGTTTTCTATTATACAATTTCCTACTGCTTTTATAAACCTTGCGACTCTCATCATCTGTTCTGCATTCTGATACTTGCAGAGTCTGAATTCAATCGTATTGTTGTGCTGCAAATTTATGAAGTTTGTGTGATTCAGTGCATTTGAGTATCTGTCGATTTTATCTGCATAGTATGTAAAATCACGCCCCCAAAATGCCGCCGTTTTGTTTGATGTTTCCTGCATTTTTTCACAAAGCGGTACAAACAAACTATGATAAAAGCGTCTCAGATAGTCCATAGTCTCACGGTTGATATATTCTCTATTGCCATAATGTGTATGTGTTCCGCAGTTATCACCAACTCTCAAATTGCCGTTTGTGATAAGTTTATCAAAAGTTGTAAAAGTCTTTGAGATACTATTCAAGCCATTGAATATAGGGCTTTTATATTCAACGTCAACCGTACAATCAGAAGTCGGAAGGAATTTAGCTGCTATAAATTCAGACCTTGCGGTTAAATCGCTGTATGATGTTTCAAACTCCCAGCCGAATGTATCGCCGGTGTTCTTGACTTTACCATGTCGCCTGTTGTTGTCGCTGTTATAGCCAGCCATACCGTGTGCGTGGAAGTCGCACATATAGGCGTTACGTCCGCCACGTCTTGCAAGTGGCATCGCCACTGTTGCACACTGTCTGCATCCGGGAAAGTTACAAATAGGATTTTTCATAGTTAATAACCTCACTTTATGTTAATTTTTGAAAATTTATTAATCTTGTTGTGCTGTCTGACTTTGGAAGGCTCTTGTTTATCTCCCGTCCCCCTTGCAACCGTCAGCCGCCGCCACGCTGTATAGGTTTTTAGCCGCCTATACTCACTGTTGAGGCGTTCCCGTGTGCCTCACTGTCATAATTATAGCCGATTATTTGGCTATAGTCAATACAAATTTTTAAAAATTTTGATTTTTTGGCAAAGTTTGACTTTATGCACAAACGAGTAATAATGTATTTGTGCAATATCAATAAATATATGGTATATTATGGTAAAATAGCAAGGTGTCAGCCGGGATATTGATATATATACATTATATACAGAAAAATTGAATTTTGAAAAATAAGCAAAAACCGCATAAATACTATGATTTTTCAAAATTTGAATTTTTTGTATTAAAATCAGGAAGATAATACCTATTGAATAACTATGTTTTATGGTAATATATGGATATGCTATTTGCCTATCTGATTAGTAGGTTTATATAAAGTGTTGCAAATGCAACAGATTATAACTATACAGTATTTTATGTATATTGTGTATATTTATACATAACCTGATTAAAAAGTATAGGTTTTATGCGGTTTTTTGAATGAATGAAAATGAATATACAATGATGAATGTATTTTTATACAAAAATTGCATAAATATACATAATTTCTCGAAAATATTCATTTTATAATGAATATTTATACATTCTAATTAGTTAGTAAAAATCACAAAATAGTGATAATATTATACCGATAATAACAATAAAAGCGGCTTTTTATGCGGTTTTTCAAGTCTATTTTTTGCACTTTTATAGACTTGTTTTTTTAAACCCTCAATAATAGGGGGTAACTTTACATCACAAACTACCGTAAATTGCCAGCCGAGGACATCATGTGTTTCCCTTCACCCTCTTCAATTTTTAAACTTTAATCCCCTTATAACCCTCAATTTTTCGCACTTATCGAAAAATAAATTTTGCTTATCCAAACTCTCAAAGTTTCGCATTTTAAACCAAAATAACAGCTCCACCGAAACGATTATTTTTCATCTGTAAATTACCAATGTTTCGCAATTAAATTCAAAAATTTTCGAGCTTCCGAAAAATACATTAAAATTTACTTTATTTTTCGATTTCCAAAATACCAATTTTTCGCAGGTAATAATTGAATAATAATCCAAAAATGAAAATAATCATATTATTTATAAGTAAAATGATTCTTTTTATAACAAAATAACAGCATATTATTCTTAATTTTTGTTCCGAAAATTCTTTAAAAATATTTCTTTTCCTCCGAAAATTTAGCAATACAGTTACTTCATTATACTATACTTTAATACTATTCTTATATTAATACAATTCAGTATAGTATAATGTAAATAATTAATAATAGTATTATATTATATATATATATATATAATTAATAAGAGTATTAAATTATAGTAAATAATTAAGAATAGTATTAATTATTATACAATTACTTATTTAATACGATTCTTATATAATAATATATATTATATATAAATAAGTAATTGTACAGTAACCCTATATTCATTTGAGCCTATCGGCTCTTATTGCTGCCATTGCTCAGACTAACAGCCTTATGAAAATATATCCCAGAGCAATGTCATCAATAAACATTCTCCTACTAATTAAAATTATTGGTTTACATTTCATTAAGGTTACATCTTAACACTAATATTTTTTTATACAAAAAAAAGAAATTTAAAACGGTATTATTTGGGATTTAAATTCAGTCTTTACACAAGCCGCCCGATACCCTCTCTAAAATCAATTCTACGCCAGTTTAAGACCATTTTATATCTTACCCTATGTAACTATATTATTTTTTGTTTCGTGTCTTGTAGGTCATTTTAAGTAATTTTACAAGTATCGAATATTTTTTTACTTTATTCTAAAATAATTTAGAACAATCGCTTGACAGACTTGAAATGTTATGTTATAATTATTTTAGAGTTATTAGATGCGGAAATTTTAATATTTTTTTATTTTATATAATCAGTAAGAATAATAATATTTTGTATTATTGGAGGAGGATATTTGAAACAAACAAGCGTACACCAATTCATCTATAAGATAGAAAGCAAAATGCTAAAACAAGCAAATTGGCATTTGACACTCCCTTTGAAGGTTGCTATGGAACAATACCCGGAATTGATTGTGTCCTTAAATGAAAGTCAATGCCTAAGATTCATAGATGAAATTAATGGTACTTCGGATAGAACGGCAAAAGTCCGCAGTATTCAAAAAACTATTAAACAAATTAAAAAATTACCTAAGAGCAGAGAGAATAAAAAGCTAATTGAAAATAACTATGAATACCTTTACAACTTGCAATTTCAAAAAGACTATATGTGTGTAATTATGAATTGTAAGTCTGATTACGATAGGGCAAATTTAGGATTCACTATAAGTTTTGGTAACGGATGCACCATTAAATACAAAAGATTACTCGGTACAAATGGCGGTATTAAAAATTCGACAATAGTTTATGTCAACGAGAACATTTACGATGAATTAAAAAAGCGAATAGACAACGGTAGAAATAAATCAAAAGAGTTTGTTCCTGCTAAATTAGAAGCATATCAGGCTCTTGTGTGTAGCGGTTCTACTCCCCTACCTTTACCTAAAGGATTTATAGTAGTTAAAGATTGTATAACAAAATTTAAAGAAGATGTTTATCTTATTGATGATTCAGAGGATGGAGAACCAAAACTTACGTATGAAAATGATTATGAAATCGAACATAATGATTCTGACGGTTTCGGTTTAATGTTGCCATCCTATTCCCGAAAAATAAATGAATATCTAAATGGTAAATCAAATACTATCGCCGGAATAAATACTCGTTTTGCGTGGACTAAGGGAATGTTATATACATTCGACTTTATAGAGTTTGCGGAGAAAATCGCTAACAATTATGTCGTAACTGATGTATGGGGACAAAAGCGTGATGTTAGGGATGCAGAAGTTATACTCACAGAATCAATGCTGAAGCTCTGGGATAGTTATGATAGCTGGGAAGATTATTATGAAAACTGTAAGCAGAATCATTATCAATTTTCTTGTGCGAAAACTACACCGGAAGAATTGGAATCTATTAGATTTACTAATTATCAATTCTTGCAAAGCTATGAATTTACGGATGATGAACTATATGAATTATGCAAACCAGCAATAGATGAAATTAAAGATGTCATTGGATTTGATTATAGAAAGAGTTTGGCTTTTCTTGCAGGTTTTGGCTTAAATGATAAAAATGTATTTAAAGGCGATACTGAATCTTATGTTAAAGCATTGATGATTGAGCCAAAATTGATAGATGACCCATTTGTGCGAAGAAAAATTTATAATATGATTCGTACAAGAATAGAAATGGGAATGCGTGGAGCATTTTTGATTGATGCTAACTTTGCTATGATTTCTGGCGACCCTTATGCTTTGGCACAAAAAATATTTGGACTGGAAGTAACAGGATTATTAAAAAAAGGCGAAGTATATCATAAATATTGGTCTGATAAAGGCTCATTAGAAATTGTATGCTTTCGTGCGCCTATGACTTGTCATAATAATATACGTAAAATGAAATTAAATTGTAGTGATGAAATTAATTATTGGTATAAGTATATTGATTCAGTTCTTGTTTATAATGCTTGGGATTCAAGTTGTGAATCTATGAACGGAGCTGACAAGGATAAACAAAACTGTCCTTGTAAAACTTGGTGAACTATTAAATAATAGGTGTCGCATTTGCGGCTAACGGTGGAACTCTAATTATTTATCGCATTGTATTTAGGCGGTGATAATTATTGGAAGAAAAATGGAAAGATATTGAAGGATATGAAGGATATTATCAAATAAGTAATTATGGGAATGTAAAATCACTTGATAGAATTATACATCGTGCAGATGGGAAAGTATCTCATTTAAAATCAAAAATAAAGAAACAAACATATAATTCTGATGGATATTTAACAGTAAAATTATCTAAAAATGGAATTGATGTAAGAATAGCAACACATATATTAGTAGCCAAAGCATTTGTTCAGGGATATTTTGATAAGGCAGAAATTAATCATATTGATTGTAATAGAACAAATAATTGTGCGGATAACTTAGAATGGGTAACACATTATGATAACATTGCCTATTCGATAAAATGCGGAAATCATATAAGCGTTTATGCCGATTATTCAGGTAGTAATAATCCTAATTATGGCAATCATAAATTAAAAGAATTATATGCAAATAATAAAGATTTGGCAAAAGTTAAACAAGGTAGAGTAGGACAGCAGAACGGCAGGGCTATTCCTATTAAGATGATTTTAAAAAATGGCGAAGAAATAAAATTTTCCTATATTGGAGAATGTAGTAAATATATTATAAAAAATTCTTTGACAGATAATAAAAATATCAAAACACTTAATGATGTGATAGGTAAATGTTTAAAAAATAACACTACTTACAAAAATATAAGTTTCTCAAGATTATAATAACTTTTTGATAAATAATTAGACAATACCGTGCCAAGCCATTATGGAAACATTTTGGAAGGTGTAACGACTATGGAATACGGGCTGTGTCATCTTGTGATATGCCTATGAATCCAGTACATTTACGGTGAAATTCCGTAAGTGGAAGTGCCAAGCTATATAATAAAATATAGAAGAGATAGTCTATCCCCCTAATAAATATCGGGCAACCGAGGGTATAAATGGGTGACACTAATATGTGTACTGACAATCCAATATTACTTAAAAACACGAAATCACTACCAGCCATTATTTGTTTGCAAAAAAAAGCAGTAAAAGTAATCCCAACAGAGTACGATATTATAGAAGCAAATAAACTTGCATTTAATGACGATATAGGTACAATCACAAATAGGGTTACTTCAATGTTTGAATTGCAAGCCGGATTCGATAAAGATAGTGCAGAATATAAAGAACTTGAATATCGTATAATGTGCGGACAGCATTATCAACAATGCAGTATAGATAGAGCAAAGGGCATTGTAGCCAAGCCTATGCCTCCCTATTGGTTTACATCACGAGGCATATCTGAAAATAATTTTTCAGAAGATGAAATACAATTCCAAAAGAAAATCATGGCATCACATAAGCCGTATTTTATGACCTATGTTTATTCTAATTTAAAAACCGAAAATAACAAGTATTTGAGAAATAGTAATAGTAATGCAGTTCGTAGATTTGCAAAATACGGAATTGAAACTTTACAAGACTTAGAGAACTATAAATCTAAAACCGTTGGAATGAAAAAATTTTTGGAGTTTTATAAATTACTATCTCCTGTTGGTAACAATGCTTGTGTTGTTAATAGGATTGCGTGGTTATTTGAAAAAGAATTTTGCAGCTACCTGAAAAGGCTATCTTCATTAGAAAAAAATACAGATAAATGTTCATTTGATTATAGTATCCTCAAATCTGAT
This sequence comes from uncultured Ruminococcus sp., assembly GCA_902786345.1. Lineage (GTDB taxonomy): Bacteria > Bacillota > Clostridia > Oscillospirales > Acutalibacteraceae > UBA1213. The sequence continues at coordinate 27,455 of CADACB010000007.1, forward strand.
ACCGAGTATTCTCAATCTAATTATGATAAGATTTATCAAATATACAAAGATTATACTGTTTTGCTGAAATCATATTTAATTAAAGCACACGCTGAAAAATTAGATAAGTTTGATAATTGGGTCGAAATTCAAAAATATATACATTGGTTTCAAGACAGATGTTATCAAGTATGCTGTAATGCAGACGAGTTAAATAATATCGTAATTGACATTTGCTATCAGTCAGAAAATACAAAACAGTTTGCGTGGGATATATGCGGTGATGTCATTATCAAAAATTTATTGAATAGATATGGTGGCAAGATTAGTTATCCTTATTGTGTTAAAGAAAATGGCGAATTTACATATTTTGGTAAGAAATTTGAAATGAGGTCGATAAATATTTTGGAGGAATCGAATGATTATATTGGATGAAAAGCAATATGCCCGAAGATGCTTAGAAGAAAACTCTTTGGGCGAGAATACATATATCACATTGTCTATTATAGCGAAATACTATTATTTTGATTGTGGGTATAAAAAGAAAAAGATTAAAGAATTACTGAAAGAATTTCTAACCACTAATTATATTGCATTTCCAAAAGAAGAAAATGCTTGGAATAATAATATAGAGAAGATTGTGAACAAGGTTAATAAACAAAAATTGTACGAAATTTCGGGAGTTAAAATAACCAAAGCAGAAATAGATAGAATACAGACATTACAGAATAAGTTATTAGAAAAACTCGCTTTTACCATGCTATGCCTTGCAAAATTTCACAATGCTAAAAATGAAAATAACAATGGATGGGTAACAACATTAGGTAAAGAACTTTTGAATTTAGCAAACATAAATTGCCCTCAAAGTAGGTTGAATATCCATATTAATAATTTATATGAAGCTGGGTTACTTGATTTACCGCTGCGGTGCGATAATACAAATTGCAGAATTAACTTTATTGACAATGACGGTGATGAAGAATTATTTGTATCTGATTTTAGGAATTTGGGATTTGAATATTTACTTTATTGCGGAGAAAATTATATTAGATGTGCAGAGTGCGGTGCATTAACAAAAGGAAATAAAAATGGTACAAAAAAATATTGTTCAAAATGTAATAGTTATTCTAAATTAGGTTTTAAAATTCGTTATTGTATAGATTGTGGAACTCCTTTTAAAGTTGCACCAAATGTTGCTACAAAAATAAGATGCGATACCTGTCAACATAAACATAATAATCTTAATAAAAAGAAATGGCGAGACAGCAAAAATGATAAATCTATATGTATATAACATTATAAATACTAATGTTTAATACTATAATTTTTAATAAAATGCGAAAAATGCTTTTGGAGATGAAGAAAAATATACCAAGTAAAATTAGGTATTATAACTACGAAACATTGAGGGTTAAAAACTGTTTTTGTTGATATTAAATAAAATTTGTATTTTCCTTATATGGAAGGAATAAAACTTCCTATTCTCATTTCTTTATCTTTCTCTTATGTGGTGGCTATTAACGACCATCCTTCTATAAAAATTTGGGTTACAAGAAGATAATTATTCCAATACCATTTTGGTGGTATGTGGAATCAAATTGGTCGTTAAATTTCCACTTGATATTCCCACATAGTTCAGTTGGTAGAGCAACAGACTATTAATCTGTGAGTCGCACGTTCAAGCCGTGCTGTGGGAGCTTCGGAATTACCCTTGTTGTCTGCGGACTAAAGGTAGTTGTAATGGACGAGTCTGTTACAACTTTAAATGCTGACGTAGCTCAAATGGTAGAGCAATCGCCTTGTAAGCGATAGGTTTTTGAGAGTTCAAATCTCTCCGTTAGCTCCAAATAGCCTTATGGCTAAATTTATAAAGGTGGAAAGATAAATTTGAAAGAAATTAAGTTAGAAGAAATGAAGTTATTGTTGAAGAACGAAATAATTAGGAATACAAAAAACGGTTTTGTCAATCGTGATGGTGTTCAGGTAGGCTTTTATAAAACTTGTCATAACAAACGATTTTTAGAAGATAAGTATGTTGATATTGCGAAAAATCTTGTTTGACGAGGTATTATATGGCAAAGAAAAAATTAAAAAGTGACGGGATATATTTTACAGGGATGTCCTCCGAGGATGTCACGGGTTCGCAGTATTATATTAAATACGGCAACAGTAAAATCCTCATTGAATGTGGACTTCATCAATCGGCAAGTAATGATTATCTTGATAGCTACAAAATTAATAATCAAAAGTATAAATTTAAACCTTCTGAATTAGATTATGTATTTATTGGACATTGCCATATTGACCATACTGGCAATATTGGCAGATTAGTCAAACAAGGATTTCGTGGAAGGATAATTACAACAAGCGAAACTGCTAAGATAATGAAACCATTGTTACTCAATTCAAGCATGATAGTTCAAAACGAGGCAAAGATTTTGTCACTAAAGTACAAGCGTAACTATTCCCCACTTTACACAGATGAGGATATTTATAACGCATTTGAGCTTATTGATACATACGATGGGTATAATACTATTTACACATTGAATGACAATGTTAGTTTCAGGTGGTTTAAAAATTCGCATTGTATCGGTGCTGTGCAATTACAGCTTATTCTCAAAGACGAGTATGGTAGAACAAAGAAAATACTATATACATCGGATATTGGTGCATTACATACTAATAATCATTATGTGCCTGATACCGAGATTCCGCAATGTTATTCTGATGTTACCATTATGGAAAGCACATACGGAAATGAAAAACGCAAAAATAATAAAACGAGAAGTTTTGACATAAATCATTTATGCACGGCGATTGATACAGTTGCCGATAGAAAAGGCACAATTATAATGCCTTGTTTTAGTTTTAGTAGAACGCAGGAAATTTTAACAACTTTGTATGATATGTACGGACACGAAGAAAACTTTGACATTCCAATTTATGTTGATTCTCAATTAAGTTGCGAAATATCAAAACTATATAATCATATTTTAACGGGTGAAAACTTAGAAAAATGGCAGAAGGTATGTAATTGGAGAAATGTCAAATTTATTGAGGATAAAGAAATTTCTAAATCAATTATAGCAAATAAATCCACAAAGATTGTTTTGTCATCTTCTGGGTTTTGTACAAACGGAAGAATTATTGGTTGGCTGCGAAAATATATCGCAGATGAAAAATCAATGGTGGTTTTTAGTGGTTATGTTGGTGATAACCCATCCTATTTGTCTTATCGCATAAAAAATTATCGTGACCATAAGCAGATTAAGATTAATGGTGAAATGATAAATAATAAGGCTGATTGTATTTGTTTGTCAACTTTTAGTTCACACGCTGGATTTGATGATTTAGTAAAATACGGAAGTTCTCTAAATACGAATAAAGTTGTATTAGTACATGGTTCAAGAGATGCTAAGAGTTGTTTAGCAAAGAAAATGGCAGAAGCCGTTTCTAAAAATGACAAAACTTATAAAATTGTAGAAAGTCATAAAGATATGATAATAAGATTATAAGAGAGGTAAAAGAAATGAATAATAAAGAAAATATATCTGAAACATTTAACTATTGTTATGAAGATAAATTTGATATTGAAGATGACGAACAACGAAAAATACTTATCAATACAGAAATTGATGAATGGATAATTGATACGGTTGTTTATGCTATTTTACGTTATAACCAAATGGATAAGGGCAAACCCATTGAAAATAGAAAGCCGATTTATATTTATATAAATAGTCCGGGGGGAGATGTTATTTCTGGTTTAGGATTAATTAGTGCAATCAAGAATAGTATTACACCTGTTTATACTGTAAATATGGCTCTTGCAGCATCTATGGCTTTTCATATTTTTATTGCAGGACACAAAAGGTTTGCAATGCCTTATTCAGTATTTCTTTGTCACGAAGGTCAAATATTTACATTTGGTTCTACCAGCAAAGTCAAAGAGCAAATTGATTTTGAATCAAATGAATTAGGAAAAGAAATTAAAAACTATGTTATTGCACAAACTAAAATAGACGAACAATTATATGATAAAAAATACAAAACGGAATGGTATTTTATGTCGCAAACTGCAAAAGAACTGGGCGTAACAGATTGTATAATTGGAACAGATTGTGTTATGGACGATATTCTTCCCGGTGCGCCAGAAGCGATATATGCTCAAAATGAAGGCTGATGAATTTGCAAACACATAGAAACAATGATGAAACAGAGCTGCAATTTCTATGGCGGTTGGGAACTGCCAAGAAAAACGGTTTAATAGATATATCTTGGAAAGAAATTGCAGAGATTATGAACTCAGAATGTAGAACTCCTGATGAAGAACAATACGGAGAGGCAAGGTACAGAAAAATCTATCAGTCAGGCGAAAGATTATTAAATGATGGTGTATTTTTCAGTGAAGATACATATTTACAAGAAATAACCGCAGCAAAACAATCTCTCCAAAAGGAAAAGCAAAAGTTATCAGATGAACGGATGGCTTTAAAAAACATATTAAGACATAATGCAAGATTAGAAGAAAATTTAAAATATCTTGAAGGTTTAATTAAAGAAAATGGGAAAACGACTTTTAAAAATTATAGCAACCACATAGAACAGTCAGACAATGACTTGTTTATATGTTTATCAGATTTTCATTTAGGCTCTGATAATGATAATTATTTTGGTTCATATAATTCAAATATAGCAGAAAATCGGCTAAAAGAATATTTATTAAAAATTATTGACATACAGAAGATACATAAATCAGAAAACGCCTATGTAGCTTTGCTTGGTGATATTATCAACGGAGAGATACGACATACAGTACAACTTCAAAATCGAGAGAATCTTATAGAGCAAGTCCAAAAATCCGCCGAATTGATTTCTGCTTTTATTTATGAGTTGAGTAAACATTTTAAGAATGTATATATAAATAGTGTGGCTGGCAATCATTCACGCACATCAATGAATAAAGATGAAGTTTTAAGAGACAACAGGTTAGATACGCTTATACCGTGGTATATTAAAGCTAAACTATCAAATTGCGAAAATGTAGTTTTCAATACAGCAAATATTGACCCTACTATTTCTAATTGGATAATCAGAGGAAACAAATATTTAATGGTTCACGGAGATTATGACAGTTTTAGCGAAAGCGGAATTTCCAAACTTGTAATGATGTTAGGTTTTAAACCAACGGCTATATTTTACGGTCATTTTCATAGATGCTCATTTGATGAAATTGCGGATATAAAAATCATTAGAAGCGGAAGTTTTAGCGGTGCTGTTGATGATTATACAATTTCAAAGCGTATGAGTGGTTCACCTTCGCAAATGGTATGTGTTATTGATGATAACGGTGTACAAACTTGTTATCCGATTAAACTAATATAAAAGAAAGAGAGAAATAAAAAATGGGAACATCAGAAATAATTAAAAAATTAGCGAAACGTATGTATGATAACGTTTCGGAGAATGAGATAAGACAATGTACAGAATTTTGCAATAACTTAGTAGATATATGCACAGAGGCATTGGTTAATAATGAAAAAATAATATGGAAAGGTTTTCTCAGTATGGAGGTAATTGAACGGGCTGCAAGAAAAGGCAGACATCCACAAACAAATGAAATTGTTACATTTCCTCCTGTAAAATCGGTTAATTGTAGAATAAGCAAGGCAATTAAAGATGCGGTTAATGGGAAATAAATGTATTGAATGAAAACATTGGAATTCAAAGAATATGCAAATTTAGGTGAATATATTTATGAGTTATTGGTAAATCAGAGAAAAACAATCGGCGTGGCAATATTAAAGAAAGATGTTGCTATGCTTTTAGACAGATTAATAGAATATGACGATTTGGCATACGGGCAAATAAATTTTTCAGAGTATGACAACACTTATGACAAAGAATACTACATAATTGTTAATTCTAATTGTGATATAGATGTTATTCCCGTATATGATGTTGGGGTAGCATATCCAGCAGAAGTGGATATTCTTCTGTTAGATGAATTTATAGATTCAAAAATATTATCAGTAAATGATGGATGTTTACGATATAGTTTCCAAATAAAAAATAAGAAAAGTTCTTTATGTGACACTTGCTGCTACGATTGTAATAACTGTCCTTATAACAAATAAATAATAGAATTTAACGGATTGCTTCGGCAATCCGTTTTTAGTTGATATTTCAGAAAATAGTTGATACGGAGGTGGTAAAATGCCAAAAATAGCAGAACAGCAAAAATGTTGTTGTTGCGGCGAAACACTTAGTATTACTAAATATTATAAATCATATAGCAATTTTTATAGCAAGGGTATTTTACCAATATGCAAAGATTGCTTTGGAAGAAAATTTGGTGAATACGCAAGGGTTTTTAAGAGCAATAAGATAGCTATGCAAAGAATGTGTATGGCATTTGATATTTATTTTAATGAAACAGCATTTGATAAATGTGACACGAAAGATGATGCGGTAGTAGGCAAGTATTTTAGAAATTTGAATTTGGGTCAACATAGTGAAAAGAGTTTTGACGATTCATTAAAAGATGGAATATTTGAATTTTCTGGAGAGCGTAAAAGGGTTAATGGTGTACGTGTAGCCTATGTAGATGAATATGATAATGTTCAAGAAGAAATAGATGAAAAAATTAACCCTAAAGATATTGAAAAATGGGGAATTGGATTTGATGCTGCGGATTATGGTATTTTAAATTCTCATTACAAAACATTAAAGAAAGCGAATCCCAATATGGATGATAACCAAGAAATTTTTATAACAGATTTGTGTTATGCAAAAATGCAACAGATGAAAGCATTAAGAGAAAATCGAGTTGATGATTATAACAAGCTAACGGAAAACTACAGAAAGACATTCCAACAATCTGGAATTAAAATGGTTCGTGATAATACGTCTGTTAATGATTTTTCTGTAGGTGTGAATATTGAAGCAATAGAAAAATATACTCCTGCCGAGTTTTATAAAAATCAAGATTTATATAAGGATTTTAATGGTATTGGTGAATATATTACGAGGTTTATGTTACGACCGTTAAAAAATTTAATGTATGGAAGTACCGATAGAGATAAAGAATATTGTGTAAAAAGCGAAGATGATGGTGATTATGATGAGTAGCACTATTAGAAACACAAAAAGAGTCCAACAAAGTAATACAAACTATAATAGTTATGAAGAAAACTATATTCCTAATACTAAGTTTGACCCCAAAAACGATATGGACGAAAGACAGAAAAATGTGTACCAAAAGTTTACAAACGAACATTTTTTAGGGAAAGAAAGCACTACTGTTAATTTTATGTTGTGGGTTACTTTTTTTAGAAGGAATTTACATAGGTTTGCTATTGATTATTTAGGCATAACATTACACCTATATCAAATAATATGGCTTTATTTAATGGGAGTAAAACAGTTTTTTGTTGTTATAGCCAGTAGAGCTTCGGCTAAGTCTTGGATAATAGCTTTATATGCTTGTTGCAAATGTATATTATATCCCAAAATGATTATTGTACTTAGTTCAAGTACGAAAGGACAAAGCAAATTGCTTATATCCGATAAGATTGAAAAAGACTTAATGGGGCGTTCGCCTGCACTAAGACGTGAAATAAAAAAAGTGGTAGTAAATCAGGCAGTGATGGAAGTTCATTTTAGAAATGAAAGTATTATAAAAGTCGTTCCAGCCCTTGATAATGCGAGGGGAGCAAGGAGCAATGCTGTAGTTCGTGAAGAATTTAGAATGATTAAAAAATATATAGACGACAGTGTACTTTCACCCTTTCAAATATCAAGACAGCCTGAATATATAACAGATATATACTATTCAAATATAAAAACTTTACAAGAGGAATCTATAGATATTTATATTTCTTCGAGTTGGTTCGATAACAATAGCGAAGATTCTTGGATGTGGGATATTGTTGATGAACAGTATAAAGATATGCTCAATGGGAAACCAGCTTGTGTTTTAGCTTTTGATGAAAGTATCGCATTAAAACATAACATTAGAACTCAGAAATATTTTCAAACGGAAAAGAAAAAACAAGACCCTATAACTTGGAGATTGGAATTTATGAATGAACGATTAAAGGAAAATCGTTCAGCGTTTTTTACCTATGATTTGCTCAAAAAGAATCAGAACTGTAAGCAGCCATTTTATCCACGAACAGAAATAGATTTTAGAAGTAAAAAGAAAAACTCCTATGGTATTCCCAAAATGAAAGGTGAAATTAGAATTGTTGCTTGTGATATGGCATTTATTACAAACAATGGAAATGATAATAGTGTTTTTAGTTGTTTAAGGCTTTTGCCTGAAAGCGTATCTCATTCAAATAATGATGGTAGCGAGTTATTATTCGATAATGGATATAGAATTATTGTCCCTTATCTTGAATCTGTGCAAGGCGGCGAAGTCCGGAAGCAATCAATTAGAATAAGGGAATTATTTAATGATTTTGATGCAGATTACATATGTCTTGATACCAGAAATGCCGGTGTAGCTGTGTATCAGGCACTTGCAAGACCGTTATTTGACGAAGATAGAAATATAGAATATGCACCTTTATCTTGTATGAATAATGAAACAATTTCAAATATGATAAAAGTTGAGGGTGCAGAGCCGAGAATATTTGCAATAAATGCAAGCCAAAAACTAAATTCTGATATAGCACTTAATTTTAGGAGAAGATTAGCAGAGGGAAAAATAGATTTTCTTGTAAATTTTGAAACAGCGAAAGAAGATATATTACCAAAAATCAATGAATATATTTCTGCCCCTGATGGTGACACAGCAAGTTTTTATGAAGTACCATTTTTGGAAACACAAGCATTATTTGCTGAAACCGTTGAACTTGTTTATGAAAAGAAACAAGACACGGGTTTGATAGTAGTTCGTGAACAAGGTACTAATAGAAAAGACCGTTACACCTCTGTTTCTTATGGTGCTTGGTTATGCGAGTTGTTGGAAAGAGATTTAGTTTCAACAAATAATGACTATGAATATACAGTGTTAATCAATTAAATACAATGTTGCTTTTATTATAGAAGAAAGGAGGGAGTATGTGAAAAATAATAGACAATACAAGAAGTCATATAAAAAAACTTCTGAAATAAATACCTATAACAAGCCGAAAACCTATGAATATAATTCATATAGCGATAGTATATTTTACCCCGATTGGTTTGCCGGTATTGACCTAATAGAGAAATATAACCCCGATGTTTTAAAAAATATCGTGCGTGACCCAATGGCTCATAACGAAACATTGAGGGAAATATCTCAAATGCTTTATAACACAAATGGTATATATACAAATACTGTAGATTATATGACAGCTATGCCTACATTAGACAGGGTAATAGTCCAACACGGAAAAAATAAAAATAAGAAAAGGCAAAATAAAGAGTTAATGGAGTCTGTTTTACGAAAAATCAAAGATGATGAAATCGTAAGAGATGCCTTATTCCGAGGTATGATAGAAGGAATAGCTTTCTATTATTTTGAAACAACTAATAGACCAAATTCAAACCGCAAATTTATGACAGATTATGATGTTGACAGTATCATTGAAATAAACGATTTGGGTATTAATGCAAGTATCATTTCCCTCCCAACTAATTTTACTAAAATTATTGGTATCAAAAATTCATCTTATGTTATTGCTTTTAATTTGGACTATTTTGATATTACAAATGGCGAATCTACAAAAAATAAACTTAAAAAATATCCACAGGAAATCAGAGAGGCATATCATCAAAAGAAAACCCATTTCAATAAAGAGGGTGGAAATTGGGTTGTTTTAGATAATAACAAAACCATCGTACATAAAATTCGTTCAAAGCGTGAGGAACGATATGGCAGACCATTAGTATTAGCGGCTATCAATGATATTTTGTATAGCGATTATTTTACCAAAACCAAAAGAAATGTTTTGGATGAAATAAATAATCGTATAGTTGTTCAGCATTTCCCGGAAGGTCGGGATAAAGGTACATCAGCTTTAACACAACAGCAACAGCAAAATCAACACGAAGCTGTTAAAAATGCAGTAATGAGTAAGAATAATCGTGGTGGTATATCATTCTTTTCTGTTGCGGCAGGTACAAAAATTGAAGCTATAAAAGTTGCTGATACAGATATTTTTGATTCAAAAAATGAATCTAATCTTGATGATAAGGTAGCTTTGGGAATGGGTATTGCCTCTTCCCTATTGAATGGTAGTGCAAGCGGAAGTTACTCAGCACAAGAGAATAATCTTGAACTTGTAACTTCGCAGATATTCCAATGGGTTAAACAAATAACTGCCGAATTGAATAAGTGTATATCCAAAAATATCATTAAAGATGATAAAAATATGGTTGAACTCAAATATTTACCTATAACCCACGTAAACAAGAGTAAAATGGTTGGCTATGCAAAAGATTTATACTTGCAAGGTAGAGGAAGTCTCGCATTTTGGGCTGCTGCCTGTGGTATTTCTCCTGATGTGTTCTTTGCATTATTAGATGAAGAATTAGAGCAAGGCTACGAGGAAAAATATCCTGTTCACGCAACATCTTATACATTATCAAAGGATGATAAAAAAACAGGCAGACCGAAAACAGATAATCCAACGGATAAAACCGTACAAACAAGAAGCAATGGTGGAAATAGCAATCCATCACCTACAGATAAATAATTGTTATCAAGAGGACTGTACCAATAGGTGCGGTTCTCTTTATATATATAACCACACGAAAGGCGGTGATAAGTATGAAAATGTTTGAAATGTCAAGCAAAGAAAATAAAAATGGCAGGAGACACTTTAAAGCAATTTTATATCGAATCCATCCTGATTCTTGTGTGGATGAAACAAATCAAGTTGGCACAGAATATCAGAAAAACGGCATTACTTGGATAAGAGAATACTGCGAAAAGGCTTTGCCAAGTATTGAGGGTATGAGTTTAAGGTGTGAATTTATTGATGATGACAGAACTGAAATATTGGGTCACGGCGATACAGGAATTGTTGATGGCGAACCAGTATATGAAGATGCTGTCGTTATAGGCACATTCAATAAAGGTTATATAGACGATATTGAAATAGATGATGAAATTATCACCGCTTGCATTGGCGAGGGTGAAATTGATTCTCAATGTTATCACAATTTTGTTGAGAAATTGGAAGAAAATGCCGCAAAAGGTATTTATCCCAGCGGCAGTATTGAAATTATGAGAACAGAAGATAACAATTCTATCATTTACAAATATGGATATAAAGACAAAGGCAGAATACCCACAAAATTTATCCATTCTGGCTATGCCCTACTCGGTATAATGCCAGCGGATGATAGTGCTAAATTGATTGAAATTAACGAAAATAAGGAGGATTCAAACGAAATGACTGATGTAGAGATTAAGGCTTTGATTAGTGAAGCTATTGATAATTTTACAAATCAAACTGCTGAAATTAATCAATGTAAGGCTGATTGTCAAGCAGAGATTGATAAAATCACAGCAGAAAAGAACGAACTTGTTGCTACTTCTGAGCAGATTCAAAAAGCTCTTGATGAAGTAAAAGCAGAGCGTGATGCTCTCGATGAAAAATATAGCCAGCTTTGGGCTGAAACAGAAACTTTAAGAAAAGCTCTTGGCGAAGCAAAAGCAAGAGAAAGAATAGGAGAACTTAACTCCGCTATTGCAAGTTTTTCTGACGAGGAAAAAGATTATGCAAAAGCTGAAATTGAAGCGTTTAATGCCGACCCAGTGGCATCCGAAATCAATAGTGTTGTAAGTAAGATTTGGGAAGGTATCGGCAAATCTGCAAAGAAAGCAGAAGAAAAGGCTATTGCAGAACAAAATGCTCTTGAAACACCAAAAACAGAAGATATTTTTGGCGAGATTATAGACAATGACGTTGAAGATATAAGTATTTTTTAATTAAGAAAGGAAGGTAATATAAATGATTAAGTGTGAAACTTGGGGGATGTATGACGTAGCAAAGAATAACCCTGTGATTACTTCTACATCCGCAGTATCTAATTATACATTTTTGACAGTTGATGGCGACCTGTACCTGATTTCTAATGTTGTTACGGGTGATAACGCTTATGTTGATGACAATACTTTCGCTGCTGGTGAGTATTTGAATGGTTATCTTGTAAAGGCTTGGGAAGGTCAGAAATTGGTTGCTGACGAAAAACATATTGCTTACGGTTCTGGTGAAACTTACGCAAGCATTACAGCAGGTACAACCCTTTTGACAGTTGATAGTAACGGTAAACTTGCTATTGCTTCATCTGCACCTACATCTGGTGTATATTTTAAGGTTACAGATAAATGTACTCTGACTGGTAAAGCTGTAAAGATTAAAGTTATGGTTGTAGATGCAACCTAATTAAGAAGAAAGGAAGGTTAATATATAATGAGTATTGTAGAAATGAATAACATCCGTAAAGATACAGATGCTGTATTTAACGGACATATTTTAACAAAGACATCTCCTGTTGTTGAGGTATTTTCTGCTATGGTTAATGGTGAGTCTTTGGAGAAGTTTGGCAAGAAAGCAGATAAGGCTGTTGAATATATCAAAGGTCTTGGTAGCCGTGCAATGGATGGCGATACTTCTGCTGTTTCCGAGCTGAACACAATTAGAAGATTTACTATTGAAAGCCCTATAATGCAAGAAATGAAACTGCTTGGTATTTTCGGTACATATCAGAATGTTGGTTATGATGAAACAATAGAAAGAGAAATTTATACACATAGCGGTGAACGTTCTCGTCAGCAAGCTGGCATTGGTGATGTAGTATTCCCTGTTACTACTGTTGAGAGATATACAGTTCCTACATTTACTGTTTCTGGCGGTTATGCTGTTGACTATCGTAGAGTATCTCTTGGTGATATGTCTAAGGAGAATGAGGGCATTGCAGAAGTCAAGACTGATATTCTGAACAATGCAAAAAGAGCTATTGTAAAGAAAGTGTATAATGCAATTAAAAATGCAACTGGTGTTAAGTTCGTATTTGAAGGTGCAGGTCTTACTAAGGCTGGTGTTGACGGTGTACTTGGCGCTGTTCGCAGATTTGGTCGTCCTTCCGTTGTCGGTGATTATGCTATGATTTCACAGTTTACACCTTGGGCTGGTTATGTAGGTTCTATCAACTCTAATACTATTACAGGTGTATCCCAGAAGGTTCTTGATGAAATCGCTGCAAATGGTGTTCCTGCAATGTATAATGGTGCTATTCTTGCTGAAATGGAGAATCCTTATGATTTGACAGATGCAAGTGGTTCTTGGACTGATGGTACTAACACTAATACAAACTTCAAGACAATGCTTCCTGCTGGTCTTGCTTTTGTTATTCCTGCTGGTGCTAAATCTCCGATTGCAACTTGGACTCGTGGCGGTCTGACATCTATGACTGGAACAGATGTTAAGACAGGTAAACTCGTAACAAGATTTGATATTGAAGTGGCTGCTGATGTAGCAAAAGGTCAAGAGTATCAAATCGGTATGCTCTTTGATACAAATTTGAGTAATTTATCATAATAAAAAAAACTAAGTTTGTAGGATAGACACCTACCACTTATCGTATGGTCGTTGCATTGCTTTTAGTGATGCAACGATTTTATTATTTATTTGAATTGGTGGGTGACAATATGAATAAAATAGATGAACAGTTTAAAAAGGAAATATCATTAAAATTTCCAAATTTAGAAATTTTAAATACGTACACAGACCATAAATGTATTATAGATGTTAAATGCAAAATCCATGATTATTATTTTAGCAAAAAAGCAGCATTATTATTACACTCAAAACATGGTTGTAACAAATGCGCAACAGAAAGTATAAAAAACCATATTAGTAAAACTAATGAATGGTTTGTTACAGAACTTTGCAAAAATAATCCAACCATAACACCATTAGAGGAATACATTAATATGTACACCAAGATAAAGGTTAAGTGTAATAACTGTGGAAAAGAATATTATGCTAAACCAAATGATTTAATAAATGGACACGCTTGCAAAGATTGTTCGATAATAAAGATTAGTATAAGCAAGCAAAAATCGCATGATGTATTTATACAACAATTTAATGATAATAACCCTTTCGCTAATAGTATTACTATATTATCAAAATATGTCAAAAGTAGTCAAAAAATAAAATGTCGTTGTAATGTTTGTGGCTATGAATGGGAAACTTATCCAAATACATTGGTGGGTGCAACAATAACTAAAAGTAGAAGTGGCACGGGATGTCCAATATGTAGAAATTCACATGGAGAACAGATAATTTATAATTATTTAGTACAAAATAATTATAATGTTATTCGACAAAAGGAATTTGAAGGGTTATTAGGTTTAGGAGGTTTCCCTTTAACTTATGACTTTTTTCTTCCAGATTATAATATTTTAATAGAAGTTAATGGAATACAACATTATAAACAAATTGAATTTTTTGGTGGAAAAGAAAAATTTAACAAACAAAAAGAACACGACTATAGAAAACAAAAATACGCAAAGAATCATGGTTATGATTTAATAGAAATAAAATATTATGGCGAGAATTATTCAGAAGAAAACCTTATAATGCAATTAAACTCACAGATTAATACATTAGTAGGTTAATATATTTTAAAGGAGAATCAAACCTATGCAAAATACAGAAAACTTTTATTGTTATTCTTTAAGACTTTTCCATTATCTAAGCGCATTTGATGAAAAATGTAGTGCTTCAAGAATAAGCAAAACAAGTGGAAACAGATATTGGGTATTTAAAAAGTCTGATAGGTTAGATAAAATAATTCAATCATATAATGCGACAAAACATAATTTTAATTGAAAACAAAACAAATAGTTGAAAGAAGGAAGTAATTATGGCAACGACAAAAGTAGTAGAAGAATTTAATCTGGATGCAAAAGTTACGGTTAAAAACATAGCAAATTGGACTGTTGGATTTGTCAGATTGACTGATGGCAATGGCGATATTAGTATTGCTCCAAATGGTCAAATTAGATTAACAAGAAATGAAATAATTTCGCAAGTTCAATCTGGAAATAAATTGCTTGCTGGAATAGATGGTATGGGTAGCCACGCAACATTGTTTATTGATGATGCACCAACCAGAGTTGAACTTGATTTTGATAGTGAAGATGGCAAGAAAAAGCAGCTCTGTTTTAGTGAGGAACTTGTCAATAAGGTGTTTAGCCTTAAAACTCAATCTGCTTTTGAAAAGAGTTTTGCTGAGTCTTTTGTAACAAGAGCTGAAAAGTATGCAGTAATACAAGCTATTAAAAAGTTAAAAATAAATGACCATAGCAAAATAACTTTTGCTGAAAAATACACGGGATATTCTTTGGAATAATGGAGGTGGCTAATGGCTGATACACCAACTACTGCACAAGATGTATATGATAGTTTTGAAGCATCGTTCCAAGATAAATGTGTCATTCCCGAAGAATTGGAAAAAGTTTGGTTGTTAAAAGCTATTGGCAGATATTCTGTTGAACTCTCCCCCATTACTTTTAATAAGGATGAAAATGTTTTTGACACCAAATTAGATAGATATACTATTGATACTTTGGGTGCTTTTATGAAACAAAGTTATCAAGAAAGAGAAACATCCAAAGTGAATAAGCGAGTTTCTATTGTTAGCAAAGATATTAGTATCAATTCTGGCGGTCACGATAAAACCGCTGCTCGCAATGAATTGGAGTATGACCGCAATAAATCAGCGGAAATGATAGATAATCAAAAACCTACTGCTTATGTATAAGGTGGTGTGTAGATGGCAACAGAATGGTATTTAATGACTACACCACACGACCAAGTAAGCGGTTACGAAAGTGAAGCACTTGATGATTTCGCAGAGGAAGGATTTGCTGAAATTCTTGATTCTGATTTAGCAGAAGATGCTGAATTATGTAACTATGATTTATCCGAATGTCAATCTATCAGAACGGTAGTGCAAAACAATGTGGCTAATACACAACTACAATCTATTACAAGACAATTCTTACTGCCGATTGGAACTTGTAAAGCTGGAATGTATATAAAATACAAAGACCGTTACTGGCTCATTACAGGTTGCGTTGATGATAACAAAATGTATGAAAAAGCCGTTGCTATACTGTGCAATTATTTATTAACTTGGCTAAACAAAGAAAAACAACCTGTTCAAAGGTGGATAAGTGCAACATCAGCATCGCAATATAATAATGGCGAAACTTCTTCAAAACATTATTATTTAAGAAGTGACCAGTTATTAATATTTATGCCAGATGACGATGAGAGTTTGATGATAGATTCTATGAATAGATTTATTATTGATAAACGTTGCAAATTATATGAACAAGGATTTACTGATGATATAACTATTGATACAAGTAAAGATGTAATTACATATAGATTAACACGCTCAGATTCGGTCTTATTTGATTACCAAGATAGTGGCGTATATCAATTTATGGCAACGCAAGATGAACAACATACGGATGATGGCTACTATGTGATTGATGGTAAGGGATATTGGTTATGTGGTAAAGCGACTTTACCATTACCCACTACATCTTCTGAGCCATTAACATCTAAAATTGTTTCTGATTCAGACGAAATATATAACCAGTTAGAGCCTACTGGTTTTTTGGCTAAATTCTATGATGAGTATGGAAATGAAACAAATGTAACACCTCAATGGTCTGTAAGTGACTTTGAGGACGATTTAGATATAGAAGAAGATGGACATTTCATTTACATTTCTGTTGATAATAAAAATCTTATAAATAAAAAGTTCATTTTATCTTTATCGGCTGAAAATTATAAGACTGTCTTTAAGACTATAACGATTAAAGCATTTATGTAAGGTGGTGTTTACCATGAGAATTGCTACAACTGCTGAAAGAGGTAGATTCAAAGAAGAAATTAATACGGCTTTATATAAAAGCGAAGAAATAAAAGAATTGCTACTTGGTGATACAAATGGAATGAGTTCATCAACTATTCATTCAGAATTTCAAAAATATGTAAAATCACATTTATTTATAGATGATACAATAAAAGAGACTCGAACATTTATTTTTTATGATGTTTTTATTCCTCAAATTTATTCTAATATTAAGGAATGTAAAGTCGTAATGTATTTGATTTGCCATTTGGACATTTTAGATAATTATTTTAAAGAGGGATATTATGGTAATCGCGCAGATGTTTTATCTCAAATGGTGGAAAATGTTTTAATAAATGATACAACAAAGTCTTATAGTTTTGGAATTGGAAGATTAAAATTAGACAGCGTTAATCCATACAACTCCAAAAAATTTTATGGTTGTATAATGGAATTTGGAGTCCCAAATTTTAGATAATGAAACTTGATTACGGAACGCAGTTAAGTAGTTTTCCTATTAAGCTGTCGATTGGTACTTTGAGAAAACCAACATTAAATGAAATAGGAAAAATAACATTCGATAAGTTTATATTTTACGAATTTCTTATAAAAATGACACCTGAACTATACTATACAAAATTACTTAAAAACAACGAAAGTATGGAATATTGGCTATCATTAAGTGAAGAAAGAAAACAACGCATAACACTATTTGAGTTAATTCAAAAGGAAGAAATTTTGCGAAATTTATACTTAGAAGTTTTAAATTTTTTCTTTTTGGAAACCGTAGTCTATCAAGACAACCATTTCTTGTTATTAAAAGGGATTTATGTTGATGAAAAACAAAAAAATCAAGAAATACAAGGTATAATTTCACAAGAAAATATGCAAGAAATTCTTGAACTTTTGCAGCAAATATGTTGTATATATTCAGAAAATGAAAATATCAACAATATGAAATTTAAAAATAATTTAGCAAAAAAAATAATGAATAAGATATTAAAAGCAAAAAAGAAGGATAACGACAAAATAGATATAAATTTAACAATTCCAAATATAATATCTGCCGTTTGTAATAGACATCCTTCTTTGAATTATACAAATATCGGTGAGTTGACTATATTTCAATTGTTTGATTCTTTTTATAGGCTAAGAACTAATATAATTTTTGATATTAATTCTACAAGTGTTTCTGTATGGGGAGACGAAAAGAAAGCTTTTGATTACTCATTTTGGTATATGAATAATTATGATAATAAATAAAAAACGATTTACAAGGAGGAAATAATATGGCAGAATTAAATAAGGCTAATCGACAAGTGTGTGATGTTGATATTCGTATATTAAAAACTATGCAACCATTTCTTAAATTTGATACAGCTAACACCACCACAGCAGGGTTAAGTGGTGATAGTGTTTATGCTATGGCAAAAGGATCTCGTAGAATTGCATTTGCTAACCCACTTGAAGGAACAATGACTATTGAAGCCCAGGTATACCCATTCAAATTATTTGCTTTGTTCTCTGACGGAGTAATTGATTCTAATGCTGTTTATGCTGACTCTCAAACTGTTACTTGCAGCACCGCCGGAGAACTTGAATTGAGCGTTGGAGACGGGCAAGAAATCAAAGCTGGTACAGTATTTGTTTATCCCGAAGAAAACTTTGGAGATGAAAAAACTATGATTTCAGGCACATTCGCAAGTGGTAAATTTACTGCTACCGATGAAACAAAAATAGCTGTAGGTTCTAAGTATGATATTGGGTATATTGTTTCTCGTACATCTGGAATAAGAAAAATTACTTTTAATAACAAAAAGTTGCCAAAAGATTATTATATTACTCAGCGAACAGTTGATAAAGATGATCAAGGATTTATGACGCCGTTTATTATGACGGCTTACAAAGCATCAATTCAACGTGATTTTGAACTTTCCTTTAGTTCCGAAGGCGACCCAGCCTCTGTTACATTGAATTTTGACTTAATGGAAGATAAAGACGGCAACATTTTTGATATGATAGAACTTTCAGATGATGCAGAGTAACTTATATTTTAATAAATCATAGGTGATAATTATGATTAAAAACTGTGAAGTTTTAGTTAATAATGATTACATAACTGTAATTAACTATGATGGTAGATATGTTCAAATACCATCTATAAACAAAAAAGCGAAATATGTAAATGTAATATTTAGAGATGGTCGTTATACCATTGTTGATGATAAATATACAGAAATCAAGTCTACAAAAAACAAATCGTCAATTTGTAAGACAACCAAGAAAACAACTATTGAGAGAAACTACAACAATAAATAAACAATTTATTGATAGTAGGTAACATTTGTTGTATTGAATTTGATAAAGGAAGATAATACTTAACTTAATGTTACAGTAATATCTTCCTTTTTTTTTACGTTATACGAGGAGGAAGATTAATGAAAAGTATAAAATTCAATTCATTAAATGATGCTATTGAATGTTATGGTCGTAAAAATTTAATTGCCATAGATTGTATCAAACAGATCATATTTTACACATCATATGGATGCCAACCAAAATTTGTCTTTGAAAATGAAACAAAGCCCGGTCGTATTACTGCGTGGTTTTTAAAAAGTGAAACAAATTATGTATATAAAAAATGGTTAGAGAATTCATTATAATAAGGAGAATATAGTGAATGTAGGCAAAATTTTTGAAGAACAAATAAAAAGGTCAATTCCTGATTATGCTTTATTATATCGGCTTCCCGATGCAGCTCAATCTTTTGATAAAAATAAATCTTTGCGTTTCAGCAAAAAAAATCCTTTTGATTTTTTGCTATGGGATTCAAAAAGGCATATCCTTTATGCATTAGAATTAAAAACTGTAAAAGGAAGTTCTATTTCGTTTGAAAGAAAAAATGGCGATAAAGGCAATATACATTATCATCAAATAGAATCATTAAATATATGGAATAGATACGATGGTATAATTTGTGGGTTTATTATTGAATTCCGTAAAATTGAAACAACAATTTTTTTAGATATAGATTCGTTTAACAGTTTGGTTAATAGTTTAAATAAGAAAAGCTTTAACTACTCCGATTTAATAAAAAACAAGCTAAATTATAAGATTATTTCACAGAAGAAAATCCGTACACGTTATATATATGATATGGATAGTTTTTTACAACGGTAATAGTAAATTTATATAAAATTTAAATGATTTATGGGAGGAAAGATAAATGAAAATAAAAAAAGAATTAGAACTTGTTAAATATATCGCATTAGTTGACAATTTGGCAAAAGAATATTTTGATATTGAGGGAAATTTTACCCCACATTTCGGTGAATTAAATGCAATGAGATGTTTTTATAACTTTTGCGTTGAGGATGATATTGCAGGATTACCACATAATCTTGAAGATGTTACGGAGCTTGTTCCATTGATTAAGAATAAAAAGTTTTTAAAGGCTTTTACCGTTTTCAGAAAAAATCGTGCAGACAATTGTGAACTCACATTCGGAAACGCTTACGAAACGGCAAATTTAATTGTCGATGAAAGAAAATTCTCGTTTAATCGTATTACAGAAGTTCTGAAAATAACAATAGGCAATTTGTTAGACGAAATTAACAACGTACTTTTGCCTGAAAATATAGAAAAGATTGAAAAGATTGCTAATGAAATTAAAGATGGAAATATTAGTGCAGACACAATAGCCGAAGCGGTAGGAAAGTCCGAAACATTTAAACAGATAATTAGCAGCAAGAAAGCCGAGTGATAGTATGCCTGTTACTCGGAATATGAATGAACTCAATTATATGTTGCAAAAAGAATTGCGAAAAGCAATGACGATCACAGCAAAAAAGATACTTGCCGATATGTATAAAGAAACTGGCAATTTTTATGCAGGTGGTGAACCTGATATGTATGTAAGAACTGGTGCATTAGGCGATACGCCTACAACGACAGCGATTACAGTTAGTGGAAATGCAATGTCTTTTGAAGCGTTTTTAAATACTCAGCATCAATACACAACTGGTAAAAATCCTAATATGTTGCAAGTATTAAGATTAACAAATGATTTAAAGACTGACCAACCCGGCATAGGTCGTTTATTGGAATCAAAGGGTTCTCCTCGATTTTGGGATAGAGTTTTGCAACAAATGGAAAAAACATACGATGATGTATTAAGTAGCTTTTTTACAAGAGCGTGAAGGAAGTGATAAAATGACACAGGATGGTAGAAGTACAGTATATAATCAAATAACCACCAAAGAGAAACTGGCACAAGTAAACCCTGAAAATATCGCTTTGGCAAATGATTTTATAGATTATCTTAAATCTATAGACAGGTCTAAGGGTACTATTTATCAATATAAATCGGTATTAAATGTATTCTGGTGTTGGAATTTAGAGTTTAATAAGAATAAATTTTTTGTAGAATTAACTAAAAGAGAAATTTCTAAATTTCAAAGTTATGCTATGAATACTTGGAATTGGTCACCCAAAAGAATAAGAACTGTTAAAGCGATAATGAGTAGTTTGTCAAATTATATCGAAAACATATTAGATGATGAATATGATGACTATAAGCCGATAGTTCGCAAGATAGAGTCCCCCTCCGATGTTTCGGTAAGAACGAAAACGGTTTTTAAAGCAGAGGAATTAGAAGGTCTTTTATCTACTTTGGTAGAACAGAAACAATATCTTAAAGCCTGTGTTTTAGCTATTGCAATGAGTAGCGGAAGAAGAAAAGCGGAGTTAAGAAGATTTAAAATATCATATTTTAAACCAGAAAATTTGATTTGCGGTGGTGCTTTATATAAAACTCCTGAAAAGATGATAACAAAGGGTAAAGGTTCAAGAGGGAAACTCTTGGACATTTTTATTTTAGCGAAAACATTTGACCCATATTTAGACTTATGGATGCAAGAAAGAGAAAGATTGGGAATCGACACAGACCTATTATTCCCTAAACGTCAAAGTGACAAATATGTAAATGAAATGTTAGATATATCAACTTTGGATTCGTGGGCTAAAACATTTTCGGCTATGTTAGGCAAACCATTTTATTGGCATAGTTTAAGACATTATTTTACAACTAAACTGAAATCTTCCGGAATACCTGACAGTGTGATACAGGATATTATAGGTTGGGAATCTGCGGATATGGTAAAGATATATGACGATACCCCCAGAGAAGAACAGTTTGAAAAATATTTTGGTGCAGAAGGAATTAAAAAGGTTGACCATACATCATTAGAAAATCTTTGAATAAAGAAGGGAGGTAAGTAATGGCAGATAAAGATTTTAGAGCCATTATAAAGGCTCAATTAGATACTTCTGATATACCTAATCAAATAAGAACACATATTGAAAATCAAACTATTACTTTTAATAATATTAGTTTTAATAGGAATAGTTTAATAAGTCAAATACAATCTGTTTTAGACAATTATCAATTTCGTATAAATTTGGGCGCAAATAATCTGTTCAATAATGATTTTTTGCAGCAAATGCGACAGAGTGGTAGCAATGCTGGGCAACAATTTGCAAGTAGTTTCAATAGAGCAATAAATGGTATAGATTTGCATAACGGTGGCATAGGTCATGTTAATGGGATGTTACAGCAGTTAGGCTTTGACCGTAATTCATTAAGAACAATTACTGAAAACCTCGGCAATATGAAATTGCAAATTGACAGCATTAAAACTACTATGTTATCTTCGGGCAATATCCGATTAACTATTACTGGTCAAGACGAATTATTACGCTCGGTACAAATTGTAAGAGATTTTGATAAAGAAACAGGTAATATAATAAATACTTCAAAATCTTTTCTTCAAAATTTTGCACAAATAGAGCAACAAACGAAAAAAAATGAAGCAGCAATATCAAAATATTTATCAAAATTAGACACACTAAGAATTAAATCTACAGACCAAAATACCACCAAACCCATTGAAAACGAAGCACATCTTGAAGCCTTGGCAAGCGAGTTTGATAGGGTTCGTAGCATAATTGAGGGGTTAAACGGTGCTTCATCGCAAACATTTGTTGCGATGAAAGCAAATGTCGAAAGCGAAATAAATAGCCTTGGGAATCTAATTACTTCATTACAAAATGCAGAATATGCAGCAAGTCAATTAAGGGCAAAACCTGTTGAAACGGTCAAAGCAGAGCAACTTGAATTACTTAGAGTTTTTATTGCAGACATACAAAAGGCAGGTATATCTTTAGACCAGTTTACCAAGGTAGATATTAATAGTCTAAGAAGTATGTTACAAGGAGTATTTGATGCAGATGGACTAAAGCAGTATTTAAACACTCTTTCAGTCGCAAAAGCGGAGTTTAAAGGGTTAAAGCAAGAAGCGGCTCAGTACGCAAGTGCATCTGAGGTAAATATTCTTAAAGGCAAAATGGAAGTTTGGCTTAATAAAAATACAAGAGCCTCAAGAGAATACGGTAATACAATACGTGAACTAATTAATGAATTAGATCGTTTATCGGCTTCTGGTGGAGTATTACGTACAGAGTTAAAAAAGATTTTTAATAATTTTAAAGAGGTGGATATTGCAGCAAACGCAGCCGGACTAAAAGGGCGCACTTTCCTCGATACTATGAAGGGAACTGTCACAAGTCTATCAAGATACTTTTCTTCAATGACACTGATAACAAAAGCGATCGAAGGTTTTGGGGCTATGTTCGACAATGTACTCAAAGTCGATACCGCAATGACCGAATTATATCGTGTAACCGATTTGACAGAAAAGCAATATGATCAATTATTTGATAAAATGGTTGTGGGCGCAAAAAAATATAATGCCTCTTTAACTGATGTCATAAATACTACCGCAGAATGGGTAAGATATGGTTTCAATGCAAATGTAGCAGAACAGTTAGCGGAATTAACTGTTATGTATCAGCACGTTACAGACTTAGACCATAAAGTCGCAACAGAAAATCTTTTAACTGCTTATAAAGGATTTCAGCCATCTCTCGATGCGCGATTTAGTGGAGATTCAGTTGCTGCTGTAGAGCGAATTATGGACATATACGATAAACTCGGAAATGAATTGCCTGTATCGGCAGCGCAAGTAGCGGAAGGTGTCAATAAATCAGCTTCGGTATTACAAGAAGCTGGTGCAACATTAGAGCAAGCATCCGCTTTAATTGTTGGTGGTGGTAGTGTTACTCAGGATTTCAGTGCTATGGGCAACGCTATTAAAATTTCAACGCTAAGAATACACGGAATGAAGGGTAAATTAGAAGAATTAGGAGAAGAAGTTGACGAAAACATATCATCTGTGTCTAAAATACAGACTCAAATACTAAATTTAACACACGGCAAAGTAAATATTTTTGAAGATGATGGTGAACATTTTAGAAATATATACGATGTATATAAGGATATTGCAAGTATATGGGATTCGTTGAGTGACACAGAGGCGGCAGAATTACTTGAATTGATTGCTGGAAAAAATCGTTCAAACTCAATACAGGCACTTGTAACAAACTGGTCTGATGTAGAGAAATCTATCAGAGCAGCAAATAACGCATCGGGAACGGCGAGGGAAGAACAAGAGCGTTATTCGCAAAGTTTAAAAGGTCGAATAGACTCTTTAAATGCATCATTACAAGCAACTTCCAATACTATTCTTTCTTCTGATTTGCTTAAAGACGGAACAAGCCTGCTGAATGGCGCTGTTAATAGTTTGGACTTTATAATCAATAAATTAGGAACTATACCTACGCTAATAATGGCAATTACAACCGTTTCATCAATTAAAAACTTCGGTAGAGATAAAAGGTTTTCTCTTCAATGGATATGCCGAAAGTAATAATGGTTCTATATAGATATATATAGTTTAGATATTACGGCTGTTGAGATACAACAGTTTAAACGAAGCCTCAATATGCTGGGAAAATGGTACAACATAGCCACTCCCCTATTTCGGTGACGAATTTGGGTTGTAACAGAGTTATGCTCCATTGGTCAGCAGGGACAGGTCTTAATACCAAGCAGTCGTTTTATTAAGACAAGCCCTCACTGTAGCGACAACAGGTGGTCGTAGTTATATGCAACGATGCTACGATAAGATGCGCTCGGAACGAACTGAGATATGACAGTTGGCGTTGTGCAATCCGAAAGGAAATTTTATAACGTAGCGGAGATTTGCCCTCTGCTTTCATATCGGCTTGACCCTATTTGTATAAAGGGTGGCAAAATTATACAGTAGCAATTATCTCAAATCTACATAGATATTTCAATAAAAGGGTGTTTATGTTGTTTATGGCGAATAGGATAATATTTAAAAAGAATTAAAATAATATAATATAATTACTACCATTTATATCCGCAATTTTTACACTCAAACTGTGACCTTGCTGTTTTGCTAAACAAACCGAAAGCATAGCCGTGTACTACCCTTTTTGTTGCCGAAATTTTTTTTATGTTAATAGATTGACAAGTGGGACACTTAGGTTTATTTATGATGACTGGTTTGGGTTGGTATTTTTCTGGATGTTCCTCTCTATCTTTTATTCTTTGTTCACGTTCGGCTTGCTCTTTTAAGTGTATTTGATGTTTTTCTTGTGAAAATTTTGATTGTTTGGATAATTCGTCGTCAATAAAAACATTATACCATTTGTTTGTGGTATTATATTTGTTTAAAGATTGTTCTTTATAATAAATCACTTCATATTTAGAAAAATAAATTCTATCTTCTTTTGATATAGCTTTGTCAAGTTTGTTATATTTGCCAACTACTCCATAATTACAGTCTATACAGACAAACATAAAGTCTGGAAAAATCATACCACATACAGGGCAGCATCTTATAAATCCATCCAAAATTATCATCACCTTTTTTTGTTTTATTATATCATTATTAACATATTTTGTCAACGTTATCAAGCAATTTTATAGTTCGGTATTTAGTAAAGTTAATGATGATTTAGGAATAACTAAGGATAATATAAATACTCTGTCAAATCAAATAGGAATATTAGGTGTCAGTTTTGCAGATATAAAATCTGCTTTTGAATCAACAGACTTATCAGGAGGTAAAAGAGGTTTTAAAGGTGTATTAAATCTTTTTTCAAAAAGCATTACGAAAACAGATGTTGAATGTTTACAACATTATAACAGTTTAATCAAACTTGGAGTCCCACAAAATAAAGCCTTTGAAGCTTCTATGAACGCAGCTTCAGAAGAAGCAAAAGAATTAGCTAAAAATGCAGAAAGTGCTGAAGTAGATTTAAAAAAATTAAAAGTAAGCGAAAACGGTTCTCGTCTTGCCACAATAGGATTAACCCTCGCAACAACAGCCTTAAATGTCGCATTGTCTATGGGAATATCTTTTGCCATTCAGGGTGTTATTTCGCGATTTACGGAATGGTCAGAAGCGTCAAAAAGAGCGGCTGAAGCAGCAAAGGAAGCATCAGAATCGGCAAATGAACTAAAAGATTCTTTTACAAATTTAGATGAATATAAAGATAAAATCAACTCTCTTAATGAAGCACTTGATACAGGCAATTTATCACAATCAGAAGCGAGAGAAAAACGCGAAGAACTTATGTCCATCCAAGAAGAACTCATTAAAAAATACGGCGGCGAAAAGGATGCAATTGATAACATAACAAATGCTATCAAAGGTGAGAAAGACGCGTTAGACGAGTTAAAGGCTGCTGAAGCAAAGGATTGGAATAAGTCTCACGATAGCGAAATTTCTAATGCGGAAAGTTTCTTCAGCGATGTTGTTGAGTTAAATGTCGATTGGGGGTTTTATACGTCAGGGCGTAAGTATAATGCTACGGCTGAGGAAGTATTCAAAAATTGGTATAAAGATAACCAGTCAAAAATTTCATTTTTGACACAATATGATGGTTATATAACTAATATAAAATTCAAAGGCACAAGAGATCAGATTGTTTCATATTATGATGATCTATACGATTACCTAAATGATTATCTAAAACAAAACGCAGAGTTAATATCAGATGACACAAAACAACAATTGTCGATGTTGCGAACAAGTGTTTCCGATGCACGAAACTATATTTTAAACGGCAAAGACAACAATGATGATTACAACACAAATAAAAACGTATTAAATACAGCATCCGAAAACGCTTTGTTAAGCGATAGTTATTATAATTCTCTTTACAAAAAGTATCAAGAAAAAATTAAAGCATATAATGATGCTTTATTAGACGATGATAAAGATCGCATTGAAAAAATGTATGATGATGTTTATGCATCGTATACTGAACTATCTAAGGAAATCACATATGATGTTGGAAATGTAAAATCAAGCACGATTAAAAATTGGCTTAATGATTATCAAAAAAAAATAAACTCATCTTTGGGGAATATTCCTCTCCTGAAAGACATTAGACTCTCACTGAAAAATCCTGTTACTGATGTTAGCAAGGGATTAAAAGAAGCGATTGGGAATATGTCTGAACTCACTACTAAAGAATGGGACGAGATTTTTTCTGGAAAATATGATAATATTGGTAGTTATAAAGGAATATCTTTAGATTATATTGATGCAGTAAAAAATTTCATAGATTACTACAATGATGTTGCGAAAGCTACGGGGGACGCAACAATAACAACTAATGAGTTTGTTGATGCACTTGAGGAATTAGGGTATATACAAGGCGAAACCAATGAGTCGTTTAGTGAGTTTTCTATCACAAAATATCAAGACGAACTTGATACCTTAAGCAAAAAACTTGAAACACTAAAAGAGGCATATAAGAATATTTCAGAAGGTAAATTTACAGAAGAAAAGAAATTAACATTAATTTCTGATAAAGATAGCGGATTTCCCGAACTTGAAGAATACATTAATAATATTGGAGAGGGAATCGAAAAAATTGCTGGAGATAAGATAGATACTGCTATTAATAAATTAAAAGAGATTGATATTTCAAAGTTAGACGATAACGAACTTAGTTCATACAATCACTTTATTGATTATCTTTTAGATTTAAAATCCGATTTCAATGATGCCTCTCTTGCACAAGAGAAGTTCAGAACAGAATTAGATAATACTTTAAATAGAATTAAAGCACTTGTGTCAATGAGAGACGAAATCAAGAAAAACGGAAAACTTAGTGTAGAAAGTACAAAAACAATTCTTTCCGATGACAGATACAAAAGCCTATGGAAAGATGTCAAAGATGGAAATATAGAGTCCTATACTAAGGGAATAAATAATTTAATTAATGCCGAGAAAAAGAATTTTGGTAACTTAGCAAACTCCATAATAAATGTTGATTTCGGACAAAACATCAAAAAGATAAAAGATGAAATCAAACGCTTTGAACAGCTCTATGGTATCGACTTGAACAATTGGGAAGATTTATCCGATGATAAAAAAGAAGAACTCAAAGAAACAAATGCCGAATTACTAAAAAAGCAAAAGGAGCTAATAAACGAATTCAATCGAAGCTACAATATTGATTTAACCTCTTTTAAAAGCTGGGCTGAAGCCAAAACAGCAATAATGAATGGATTAAGAATAGCAAACCCTGATAAAAGAGATACATTAGCAGCGATAAGAGATGAAGTATTAAAGCGAAACCCTCTGGCAATCACCAACGATAGCCAAGGTAGTGTGAGGTTTCATATAGAAGAAAACAGCGATACTTACAAGTATCTAAACGACAAATTAAAAAGAGCAGGTTATACATATGATGATTTCATCAGATATGTAGAAACAGGCTTATCAGGATTTACTGATGCAGAAATAAATAATAAAATCTCAGAAGTTGAAAGTGTATTTGGCGAGGTGCTTTCAGATTTAGCAGATAAAACTAATAATGTCTTTGATAATTTTGAAATTGACGAATCACTTGATACAACAAAATCAACTTCGGAAGCAAAACAGTATTTTGATTGGGTAGAACGTAAGTTAAAAAGACTTTCTGATTATAGTAAAGAGATTTATAGTAATGTTGTCAATTTTACAACGTTTAACGGGAAAAACGGTCAGTTATCAAGTGCGATTAATGCTGTTGAGCAAGAAATTGTAGCTAATCAACAGGCATATAACACATATTTGTCTTTCGCAAATAGTTTAGGACTAAGCGGTGAATATCAAAATATGGTGCAAAATGGCTTGTTAATTGTCGAGCAAATCAAAGATTCGGATTTGCGTGACAAAATACAGCAATATCAAACATATTATGATAAGGCACAGTCTTGTCTTGAAACTGTAAGAAGTTTAAAAGAAACCGAGAAAAGCTATGCCAAAGAAATGCTGAGCAACGTTGATAAGTATTTTGATAATCGAATTCAACAAGCAAAATACGGTGAAGAATATCAAAACTCTGTTGATACCGAAAATAGATTCATACATAAAAACTATAGTTCCTTAAGGGATAGTTATAATAAACAAATTGATGAAACACAAAATAAAGCAGCCAATCTTCAGTCTACTTTAAACTCTCTTGTGTCAAGAGGTTTGATACAATATGGAAATTCAGACTGGTATGAATGGGTGCGAAAGATAGACGAATGTACCATATCCGTAAATCAGTTGCGTAAAAGCACTCGCGATTTGGCAAACGAAGAATTGCAGGATGTTAAGGACTTTTGGGATAATTATATTAGTGTAATCGATAATGATATAAAAGAGCTTGAAAATCAAAATAAAGATAGTACAAGAACTACTAATATGGACTATGATGGGCTAAAAAATGATTACAGAGTAAAATTATCATACTTAAAAAAAGAAGCAGATGAATTAAATGCGAGATTGAATTCCGCAGTGTCAAATGGCGATATTGAAAAATATAGCGACAAATGGTATGAATGGAAAAACAAAATTTCTGATTGTAAAAATGAAGTAATAGAACTTAGAACATCTCTACATGAATTAGATATTGAATTTTTGAACGAACGAAAGACGTTTTGGGAAAATCGCCTGGATAGAATTGAAAGTAATATTAACAAGCAAACGGCTATTAACGAAAATTCCGATCGAATTGATAACATCGGAACGGTTATTGATAAACTTTATAATCTTAACAAAAGCAAAAAAATTGAACTTGAAAGAGAACTTATAAACTTAAGAAACGAGTTTCAAAAATTAGATATTCAGAAATATAGTAAAGAATGGTATGAATGGCAGAAAATTTTTGAAGATTTGGAAGTTGAAATAATTAATGTAGATAATAGTATTAGTGACTTGTCTGATACTCTTAGAGACATTCCTATTGATCGTATGAAATATGTTGCGGATATAATTTCTAAAATGCGTACATTGCTAAAAGATGTTCATTCATTACACGAGGCACAGGGATATGAAAAGACAGCTAATGAAATATATCAAGTAATAAATAGCGGACAAGAACAAATAGAGGCATTATCACAAGAAGCTGTTAATATTGTTTTTAAGATGTCGAATGGATTGTATGGTAAAGAAGGTTCTAAACAATGGAAAGAAGCTCTTGAAGAAGTTGTGAATATTTATGAATCTATCTATTCAGTTCAGATAGAGCAAGAACAAGAATATGATAAACTTATTGATTTAGAAATAAACGCACTAAATAAGCAAAAGGAGCAACTTCAAGAGCAAAACAGCGAGCTTGAGAAAAAACTTTCTTTGGAAAAAGCTATTGAGTCTTTAGAGCGTGCAAGGTATCAAAAAAACAAGCTTATTTATAGAGAAGGCGTAGGGTTTGTATATGAAGAAGATAAAAACGCTGTACGTGATGCTCAACAAGAGCTTGATAATCAGTATCACCAGCAAGTTCTCGACTATTTTGATAAAGCCGTAGAAGCACTTCAAGAATTTAAAAAAAATCATAATGTGTATGATTATAAAGGTACGCAATTCAGCGAAGAAGCTTATAACGATAATAGCCTTAAAACAAATAAATATATACACGGAAATCGAAAGTATAACTTGATTGAAAATACTTTATTTAAAACACTCCCAAATGCTTCTGATTTGTACAAATCATTATTTTCAAGTGATATTTCCAATATCGTTACTCAAACACAAACAGATTTATTAAAGAAATCAATTAATGGATTTACAAATAATTTTGCTAACAATCGTCAAAATGCCGGAACGGTACTTAATTTAAACATTGAGAAAGGTGCAATAACTTTGCACGATGTTAATGATGTTCAAAGTTTGTCGAAAGCTATTATTAACCAATTCCCTTTACAAGTTATGCAGGATATAAATAAAAAACGATAATTCATAATACTGCCTATTCAGATTGGTAATATACTAATGCTGAATAGGCACTTTTATAATGATAGTTGAAAGTTGGTGATGGTTTTGACAGAAGATACAAAAGCGATAAAAGTTTTATCTGAAACAATTGCAAATATTATACATAACAAAATTTTTACACTTGATGAGAAAATCAATACAATTGCAAAACAAGTTGAACATATTGATAATAATGAAGATACGTTAAACAAATTGTCAATAAAAAATTATTACAAGAAAAACGAGTCTGATAATCGGTATTTATATAAAATTGATTATAACAATATTTTAAATGATTCTAAGACCTACACAGACACATTACTTCAAGAAAACGATTCAAACTATAATAATCTGTTTGATGAATTAAAAGATGAAATATCATCATTAAATAGTGATATTGGTAATTTATCAGAACTGACGACCACAAACAAATCAAGTATCGTGTTAGCTATAAACGAGCTTAAAACAATTATCGATTCTATAGATGGTGGAGGCGGAAATTCAGATTACGGAAATTATACAAATAATTATATAATTACAGCTACTACTTTAAAAGCAAATGTTTCTAATTATTCTCTTTCATCCCAATAAAATAACAGGTGGTGATAAAAATGGCAAGACTTACTTTACAAAGTGTCCCTTATTTCGATGGCGAACGCACACGGCAAATATTTAATTATTCTTACGCAGGTATGGAGGTCGCTAAATCAACTTTAAAAATATATACAAGAATAAATAACAAACTTGTACTAACTTCCGAAGATACAGAAAATGTTCGAAAAGGGTTTCATAAGCTGAACCATTTACTTACGAATGGATACGAATACTACGCAGTTTTGTATGTATCATATTATGATTCAAACAGAAATATAGTAGAAGAATCATCTCAAAGTAATGTTATTAGTTTTAAATGTATATCCACTCCCGTACTAACGTGCTCAAATATAACAGCCAATCAAATAATAAACAAGTCAAGTTACACTTTTGAATTTAACTACAATCAGCAAAACTCCGAGTTACTATCCTCTTATATTATAACCTTGACAGATTCAACCGGACAGGAAATTTATAACAGCGAAGAAATTTCTTGTACGGACACGGCTATACCTACGGTTATAGAGCACACCATTTATAATCTTCCGGAAGGAACATTCAATATAAGTTTCTTAGGAGAAACTGTAAATGGATTATCATTTACACAGAAATTCACGATAAAAGTACAGTACAAAACGCCGGTTAATTATAGTGTAATTTCAGCTCATAATCGTCCTGATACAAGACAAATTGAATTGTCTACCAATTATAAAATTATTACCGGGAAAATAAAGAATGGAGCAAACCCAATTTATATAGATGAAAAGAAATTAGATTTAAGTAATAACGAACTAATATATGAAGGATTAGATGTAACAAATGATTTCACGGTTATATTTTCCTGCTCCAATATTGTGATAGGAAAAAATTCTTTAGTTTTAACTAATAATGATAATTTCTGTGTTACTGTCAAACCCTGCTATGAGGTATTGTATACAGAACAAAAGGGACTTAAAAATGTAAAAAGGTTTTATTTTCTTTTAGAAGTATTAAATAAAAATCTACAATATACCGATAAAACAAAATCAACTCATAGTTTGAAACAGGTTGTTATGAGCAACGAAATTATTCCCGTTAATGTAACGGAAAACAACGGTCAAATAATCATTAATGATAATATGGTTATCAGTTTATTCGGCAGACAAGGGAGTTATTCTATTGAAGTTGTAGATGATGATCGTTTATTTAATATGGCAGGAAATATAAGTTTTAATGGAAATCAATATATTGATATAGATTACAAGCCAAACAATAATACGAGAATAGAAGTGGATTTTCTCAGACATACAACCAGCAATCAGGCGTTCGTTTTTGGATGTCGTACAGGAACAACCGATGCATTGGGGCTGGCTTGTGGAGCTGCCTCATCATTCCCGTTATTTGGAACAGCAAGGACAAGTGTCGGTAATGTTGTGTCTGTAGAAAATAAACATACGGTATCAATAAGTCAGAATGGATATTATCTTGACAGCATTCTAATTAAAAGTTATGAAGCAATGACTTTTGAAACGCCAATCAATTTATATATTGGAGCGCTGAATCAAAATGGGACACCCGACAATCGAATGTTTAATGGCGATGTATATGGAATAAGAATATACGAAAATAATATTCTTATACATAATTATATACCGGTTGTTTTTTCGGGGGGCATTTCTTCCGGACTGCTTGATATTGTGGATGATCAGTATTTTCCACAAAGAACTCTTCTAAAAACTATTTCTTTATCAAAGAATACATTTAATAATTCAAGTATTTCATCTAATTTAATATATAAAGAAGGTGATGAAGATGTTATTTAACGGAAAAAATATGTCAGGTGGTAATAATAGTTACTCACATACTACTAATACTATTAACTACAATTTAATAACAGTGGGTTACGGAATTTATGACACCCTACATATTTTAGACGGACTTTATTATTACACTCACTCTTATGTTTATGATACATTATCAGATACATCTATATATGATCAGTGGTTATCAGAAACTCTATTATTATCAACATTTTCAAATAGTTTATCTGGTGGAAGTATAGATTTGAATATTAAATATATATCTGCAATAAGAATAAAAAGGAAACTTGCAAATCAATATAACAGCAAATACATAACTCTATTTGAGAAAACGGTTTCATCGGTTGATGATCTCATTACTACGGAATATGACAATTACGCTAAGGCTAAAAATACATACACATATGCTGTATGCCCTGTTATGAAAGACGGTACTGAAGGAGAATTATCTGAAACAACAGTATATAGTGATTTTTGCGGAGTTGCACTTTGTGATAGAGAACATTTATATTTTACCGAGTTAGAAACTAATTATTCTTTTGCAAAAAATCATAGTGAATCAATAGTGAAAACATTATATAATAAATATCCATATGTTATACACAATGATATTATAGATTACTGGACTGGAAGTATGTCGGCAATGTGGGTTGGTATAAATGATTATGAATATGATTTAGAAAATGCTTTTATATACAGAAGTAGGTTTTGCGATTGGTTAAACAATGGTGAAGCAAAAATTCTAAAGCTGGATGACGGACGAGAATGGCTGATTAGTATAAATGATAATATTCAGGAAAGCAGCGAAGATCACTGGCAAAAGGTAATTACTTCTTTTGATTGGACTGAGATAGGCGATTGTGAAAATGCAAAAGATCTATATAATACTGGATTGATAGAAAAAGACCCTGATAATTATGCAGTAGAGTGAGGTGAACTATGAATAAAGCAACACTTGATGGCATACGATGCCTTTATCAAAAAAACCAAAAATACAAGATAGATATTGATTTTTTAGATAGAACTTGGAGAGTAATAGGTACTATTCAAGGGACTACGCGTTCGTTTGATTTGTCAATTGATAGCGAATCAGAAATACGAAGGACATTAAGTTTGACAGTAAATGTTACCGATAGCAATATGGTAGAACCTGAAAATATGATTTGGACAGATAAATATGTAAAAGTAAATTTAGGTGTTTATGATTATAAAAAAGGTAAATATATGTATTACAAAATGGGAAGATATGTTATTACATCATATGAATATAGTTTTGACGGAGCAGATGCACAGTTAAAACTTTCATTAGTCGACCTTATGGCTTTATTTACTGATGATAGAGGAAACCAAATAACTACCAAATCCTCTATACCTGTTGGCGTTACAATATACCCATGCCCTATCTGTCGTTCAGAGATGACTCATAATCAAATAACCTCAGAAGAAATTGTAAACATAGATGGCGAATACTCTTATGTAAGCGAAACCATTGACACATATGAATGTCCTGACTGTGGGTTTAAAACTAATATAAGACCTAACAGTATAGTTGAATATGCAGATATTACAAACGCACTGAAAGCAACAATAAACAGATTTTCACCCTTACCATATAATAGATTTTCATTGGAAAATCTGCAACGAGATGTATCTGAAGTGCCTTACGATTTAGATTATGATATTGGTACTTATCCCATTGAAATAATTACAGCATTAAGAGATTTATATCCCAACTATCAAACATATTTTGACACAGATGGGGTATTTGTATTTTCATCAATCCCCACGGAGGAAAGTGATTATGTCGTTATCGATAAAGATGTTATGGATAAGATTTTAATTTCAGAGAATACAAGTGGGAACTTCGGAGAGATATGTAACGTTCACGATGTATGGGGGCAGTCTTTAAGTGCTGATAGAACTGCATTGAAAACAGATGTCAGCAATTACAATGACACAAGTATCTATTATCTTAATTTCGATGGACTAAGTTGCCTGGAAAATAATAAAACATATTCATTTACCCCACCTCAAAGTAATAACAATGTAACGTATGTAGTAATACAAAGTAAAACCGAAAATTTTACATCTCAGACAATGCCACTATATATAAAAACAGGTGATTGCGAGAGAAAAGTAAAGAGCGGAGAATTAATTGCTGATGTGCCTTATGTCCTAAAAGTGGTAATGTATAAAGAAAACGGAAATATAGGTTATAAATGCATACTTCAAGGAGAGCTTCAAATTCGCGGAATCGTGAAAACTGTAACCAAAGAACAGAGTGAAGAATCCATTCAGATAGATAAAAATAATTATGCTTGTAACAATATTTATTACAAAGTCGAACCAGATAACGTATATGCTGCTGATAAAATAGGTGAATACATTCGAGTTTGCAGCGGTGGCGACTATGATAATATATATACTACACAGTTGGCATACGAAAGAGGACGCTACGAAAATTATAAGACTACACGTTTAAATCACAAAGCAACTATTTCAACTCTTATTGTCCCATGGCTTGATGTAAACCAAATTATTAGATATACATCACCGGTCACAGGTGAGGTTAAAAAATATTTAATTAAAAGTATAAATATAAGTATTCAGGAAGGTATTATGACTATGAATCTCTCAGAGTTTTATCCTTATTATCCGTCAAAATAGATATACATAGTATAACCGAAGCTTATAACAATACGTTCTTTTATAAACATAAAATAAAATGGAGGTTGATTTATGAGTATTACATATGAAAATCTATCTCAAACTGTTTTCCCCGATGAGATCGATTCAAAATTTATAATGCAAGATATATCTTACGAAAACATTCAAAGAATAAAAGAATATGAAAGTATGATTAATAATGGAGATATATCTGGAGCTGAAAATTTTTTAGCTAACAATACCGATCTTATTCCTGTTTGTTTTAATGCCGATAAATGGAATAGACACGAGAATATGATTATAGCTATAGAAAACTTTTTCAAAGATAATATCCAAGATTACATTCTTAATGTGGCTCAAAACAAAGGAGAATATAATAGTGCTAAAAGTTACAATAAATACAACATTGTAAATGTTATTTCCGAAGGAGTTCAACAATTCTTTATGGCAGCTACCCGTGTTCCAGTTGGTCATTCGCCAGTAGATGAAGATAGTGCATCATACTGGATTGCATTAACTGTAAAAGGTGAAAAGGGTGAACCGGGCACAGGGCTTACATACGCTCAGCTTTGGGACGAAAATACAACATACACTAACTCACAATGTGTGAGCTATAACGGATGTTTATGGGCGAGCTTGCAAAATAACAATAAAGGTCATGACCCCTCAACCAGCAGTGCATATTGGAGCAAAATATTTAAAGTAGCCACTGAAGCGAATTCTGTATCGTTTTCCGATAATACTACTGTACAGGTGTGGAGAAGTACAGTAGAAAACATAATTAATAATAACTCAGCCGACATCGATAATCTAAAACAAAATGTGCTCACGGTATACATATCAAATAACGGAAATGACAACAATGATGGATTAACGCCTGAAGCACCTATGCTAAATTCGATTGGTATTACAAACAAATATAAAAATGTAAGACAATTAACAGTTAAATTTATAGACGGTGTTTATTCGGATAAATATACTTTCAATTCTTTTCCTATGATCACCGTAACAAGTAGTTCTGGAAATGCAGACAATGTTACTTTGTTAAGTGGGCTTGAGATAAATAGTAGTGTAGCAAATATAAACAATATAACTGTAGATAATACCTTAAATAATTACTCAGCTATCAGGCTAAATAAAGTAACTGCTGAAATAAGTAATTGTAAAATACTTGCAGCAAATGAGTGGAATGGGCTGTATTGTGATACCAGTATGGTAGACATAAAAAACTGTGTTTTTGTCGGAGGATTGCACGCAATAAATGCGTTTGATAATTCAACAGTTAATATTCAGGGAAGTTCCGGTAATGATGTCGATGTTGTTTATTACGCATCGAATGGTGCGGTTATAAATTATAGAAGCGACAACAATATTAATTACACCGACAAAATTTCAGATTGTAATTCAGGTACTATAACACAAGATAATATTTTACCAATTTCAAACGGTGGCACAGGTGCTAACAATGCACAAACTGCTTTGGATAATTTAGGCGCTTTCCCCGGAGTTATAACTTTATCATCAAGTATCGATTTAAACGAAATAACATCAGAGGGGTATTATTATATTACAAAGGAAAACATTTGCACAAACATACCCACAGCAGGCGGAGGATGGTTAACTGTATATAGCAGCAAGGGGTCAAATCAGTCTTATGTTGTAGGTCAGACTTTTCAAGCATTAAATGGAACAACATATCAACGAATACACGCATATGCTAACAACGAGTGGACAGATTGGGTATCGTTTTTAGTTGATAAAGATAACACTGCTGTTTCAAGATTAAAAAACAGTCGTTATTTTTCAGTAACTGGAGCGGCATATTCTAACCCAACATCTTTTAATGGAACAAATGATGTTCAGATCTATATTACAAATCTTAATCCTAACTATTTAAGTAATTCCGTTCCAGTCGAAAAAGGCGGTACGGGAGCTGGCAATGCCAAAGATGCCAGAGCATCTTTGGGCATCGGATTAAATACAATATACTCTGGGAAAATTCAACCTTCAACAACACCAACTACTTCAGGGATGTTTGGAGGTTTATATGATTATAATATTTTTAAAATCACAATAAAAAACAGCAACACTGTTTTATGTATACGAGCAATAGGTACGGTTGAGATTAACAATAATAATAGTAGGACTATATATTTCTCAGGTTCAACTTATATCAATCGCGCAATACTTTATAGCACTGGAACAATAACATTTTCTAACTCGTCCTCAATAACATCAACGCTTTCTATTTTTGATACAAATGATTTAAGCACAGATTTGTCATATAATGGATATTATATTTCCGATATTTATGGTATTGTATAAGGATTGGTGGTGAAAAATATGGATAATTCAGTTGAGATAAATGTAAAGATTGCAGAACACGATCGAGATATAGAATATTTAAAAAAACAAATTGACACCTTAAATAAAATGGCTGATGAAATACATATAATGGCTACAAATATAAGCACTTTAACAACTGAGATTAAACACACAAACGAACATATTTTAAGAAGTGATAAGCATTTAGAGAAAACAGAATTGCGAATAAATGAACTTGAATCACGACCTGGAAAAAGATTTAATCTGATCACTACAACTATTATTTCCGTTTTGACTTCATCTATAGTTGGTACGATTGTTGGTGCAATAATTAAGATAATATAAAAACATAGCCGTTACACTTTATTTAATAGAGTGTAATGGCTTTTATGTAAGGAGGATATTTTATGGCAAAAAAGGGTATTGATGTTTCATATGCTAACGGCTCTGTTGATTGGAATAAGGCAAAAAATAATATTGATTTTGCAATCATAAGGAGTTCGTTTGGCTCTGATCTTCCGAGTCAAATAGACAGTTACTTTTTTCAAAATGCTGATGGATGCAAAAAAAATAATATTCCATTTGGTACATACCACTTTGCATATTTTACTGATGTAAATAAAGCTAAAGATGAAGCAGATTTTGCAATAAGACTGGCGAACGAATACAAAAGATACGTAAAATTTATTGCTCTTGATATTGAAGAAGATAGCGAACGCTATGCAAATGCGGTTGGTGCAAATCCAAACTGGACGGAGTGTGCTGTGGCTTTTATGGAAAGAATTAAAAACGCTGGATATATCCCTATACTTTATTCCAATTATAGTTGGATAAAGAGCAAATTTAATTATGATAAGATTAATAAGTATAAATTATGGTATGCTGCTCCAGATGTACAAAAGCCATATTATGATTGCGCGGTCTGGCAGTATTCGTGGAATGGCAAAATAAATGGTATTAACGGTGATGTAGATATGAATTATCTTTATGATGATATATTGCTTAGTGATTCGGCGACCGCCATCATTGCCAAAAATACAGATACTTCGTCCAAAATAAAAACCGTGGATGATAAAACAAAATTTCTTGATACAGCAAGAAAATATATAGGAGTAAACGGAAACTATGTCTGCAACACCAAGCTCAGACTTGGGATGATAGTGGACTGGTGTGCATACTCAATCAGCGCGATTATGAAGGACTGCGGTTTCATCCGCAAGTATCAGGGCGGTATTTACGGCTTTGCCTCAGACGCGGCAAGAGAGGATAACGGAAAATACGGAGAGTGGTTTACAAAGGGTTCAAAAGCACCTCAACCGGGAGATTACATAATGTTCCGATATTCTTCGTTTTTGAATCCTATTGACAAGTATTCAGCTTCACACGTTGGCGTTGTAGAAAGCGTAAACGGAAATACACTTACTACTCTCGAAGGTAATGTTGACGGTTACGGTTCCGATTGGGCAGGGACATCAAGCTTCAAAAGAAAAACACGTTATCTTTCAAGCGGCGATGTTTATGCGTTTTATCGTCCATACTGGCAGGGAGAAAAGAATACAACTTCTACGGGCACAAGTAGTGATACACAGTCTGATATTGATGTAATTTATCAGGTTCATACTGTGGGTGGTGCTTGGCTTCCGGATGTCAAAAATCTTGAGGACTTTGCAGGACTGGAGAATCGTGCGATAGACGGAATACGCATAAGTGTAAGCAAGGGACATATCCGTTATAGAGTGAAGCTTATCGGAAGTACGTCATATCTTCCTTGGGTGCGTGATCGTGAAGATTTTGCCGGTATTCTTGGAAAGAAAATCGACTGTATTCAAATTGAGTTCTATGGTTTATCACATACTGCTCAATATCAGGCTGAATATTGTGTATCTACCATCAACAGTACGGAGTACCTTCCTTGGGTAAAAAATTATAATAATAAAAATACTGATGGTTATGCGGGTATTGTAGGCACTGCTATTGATAAATTGCAAATTAAGATAACAAATATATAATTCTATTCTGCTTTTGTTCGAGAAGTGGCTCAATTCTTTAAGTTAATTATAAATTATGGTTTAGGAGGTTGTATATTATGTACTACTATATGGATATGCCTTTTGCTACTGAAAACGATGTTCCTGACTTTGGAACTATAAAAATGATTTATTCTGGAGACAAGGTATATGGGTATAAAAATAATGTCGATTCAAACGGGCATTATATAGATCGTAGATTAAGAGGATATATTCTCGCATCTAAAGATATTGCGAAACTAAATTTAATCAACAACGCGGCTGATGGGTCGCGTGCAATCTGTGCGGACACAAGCGATCTATATTTATATTGTGATGGCACGTGGTATTTGCAATGAGGTGATAATCATATGTGTAAAAATAAGACCTTTTTTGATAATATTTGGAATGAGGTAAGTAGTAAAGGAGATGGCAGTGGTAACACTATAACAAGTATAAATATGTTATCAAATTGTGAACAGAAATATGATTTCAATTCGAGTTACAATACTATACATTTTGTAGACGAAGTAGAATTCGTTAGTAATTGTTATGTTGATATTGAATACAAGCCTACCAATAAAACTATAATTGAAATAAATTTTTCAATAGATTGTACTAAAACAAATTCATCAGAAGAAGATATAACATATATATTTGGATGCGGAGATAATAAATCAAACTACTTTTCATTAGGAAAGCACGGGAATAATTCGTGGATACTTCATCTTGGTAATAAAATATATACGTTAGAACAAAATTCACCCATTTCCGGACAATATGTAATTGGTTTGCACGAAGATAAAATTTGTATAAATGATACTATTACAGAACTTGAATCTAATAATATGACATCTGTCAATTATGGTTTATTTATAAACGGAATTAACAATTCTGGAATTGCGTATATCAATAATAACGGTGCAGAAATAAAAGTGTTTTCAGTGAAAATATTTGAGAATGACAATATTATTTTATTACTCATTCCTGTAAAATATGGTAAGGATGAAGATGCTGGTTTATATGATGTTATTAATAATAAATTGTATTTAAATTATAGGAGATGATGTAAATGAGTTATACAAATAAAATTATTAGTACAAATTCTGATGAATTTACTTTTATAAAAACTTTTATAACAAATTTAATAAATTGTGATGAGAGAATCACTTGGGAAACAAAGCTTAATGAGATAACATCCAGCAATTTTGATGATTTAGAAACTCAGTATAATACAGCTAACTCAACTCCATCTTTCACAATTAATATCAACAACCGAATTACTATTACATTCAAACGTGTTTTGCAATCATCAGCGCAGTCGACAGGATATACTATAACTTCTAATTGTTTTACTATAAGCAGAATAATTAATTTCTCGTCCAGTGGTAGTACATCGTCAACAACTTCAATTAGAACTTGGAAATTCGTTATTGCGGCAAATCAAGGAAGTGTATGTTTGTCTTTTGATGGATACAACGTTGAACTTGGGAAATACGCATATTCTTTTTGTACTATTAGCGAAGATAATGTAAGTGGATATTCTGGTCATTATATAGCTGGAGCTAATGCTATTTCACAGCCATTTTATATGAACGATGGCAGCTCTATTGTGAAAACAGATAGGCTTCCTTATATTTATGATTCAAATAATGAAACCAATGTAGAAATTATTGCTAATAAAGTTTTTATCACAAGTAATTCGAGCAACAGAAAGGTGTCGCTCAAATCTTTTTGCGATGTATCAACAGTAGCGGCAAATCAAATTATGTATGTAAATAACAAAAAATACTATAGTGTTGATACGCATACTCTAATGGAGGTCTAAAAATGAGCGGAATATACTTTAATGGAAGTGTAGTCGGAGAATGTATTTATAGAAATGGTCAAATGATTTCAGGCGAAGATCAATACAATTATGCAAACGAATGTAATTTTATAAAAAATTTCGTAAATACATTGCACAGTATTGATAATCGTATTGTTTGTCCTACTAATATAGATAAAATATTTGAAATAGATAGTGCAAATAAATATCCGTATTTCAGTTTAATAATTGACAATAGATATACTATTGACTTTAAAAGAAAAAGTAAAATTAATGATAATGACATAGCGGATGGATATGAATTGTTTTCTGAGTTTTGGAGCGGTTCTCGTCAGTTATTATTTGCCGATAGTGCTTATCCATTTGACGGAAAAGCAAAAAAAGAATGGAAATTTTGTATAGCTGCGAATAATAAGGTGTTAACATTGAACTTAGGAAATTATAACGCTTCAAAACTCCCATTTTCTTTTGTTAGCTTTAGTGAATCTTCGGTTGGCGGTTATGCTGGAATTTATAGTGCAAATAGTTCAGCAAGTGCAATTTCCCAGAACTTCAGATTAGATGATAACATAATCGCCCAAAAGGTTGATAGAATACCATATGCATACAACACATCAGATTCAACAAATGTTGAATATATTGCCGACAAAAGTTTTATAATAAATAACTCTCAGACGAGAAGATTTTCAACAGATGGGCTGTGTGATATATCTACAATTACGCCTAATATTCTTATTGATTTAGACAATAAAACATATTATAGTTTGGATTCTCATACTTTGATTCCTGTTTCATAAAATAAGGAGGTATAAAATTATGACGCAAGAAGTGCTTGAAATACTTAAAACCTGTGTGGTCATTCCTTTGCTTACAACTTTAACTGGTTTTATAATTGCTTATATTTCAAGGCAAATCGACAGATTAAAAACAAAGATACATAACGAAAAAATCAATAACAGTATAGATGCTGCCAATGAAATAATTACTCAGGTTGTTACATATATGAATCAGACTATTGTTGATGGTCTTAAAGCAGAAGGCAAGTTCGATAAAAAAGCTCAAAAGGAAACTTTTGATAAGGCAAAAAGGCAAATCTATCAGATGATTACGGATGATATAGCACATGATGTTATGCAGAACTATATTGATACGGGATTCACCATTTCTGATTGGATAGATATGCAGATAGAAAACAAGGTTAATCAGATTAAATAAACTATAAACAAATAAGGATAATGACAATACTTTTCATGTATAATCATCTCCCTTGTTTTCTTTGTTCTTATTTTAACAATCATTATGATGATTTCTACAATATCTGTTTCGGCAATAGAAACAAATTCAATACAGTATCCAACTTTGATATACTTATAAAAGTGACTATATGATTTATATACCTATGGAAATATCTGT
Organism: uncultured Ruminococcus sp.; assembly: GCA_902786345.1. Classification (GTDB taxonomy): domain Bacteria; phylum Bacillota; class Clostridia; order Oscillospirales; family Acutalibacteraceae; genus UBA1213. Next base: position 71,178 of record CADACB010000007.1, read on the forward strand.
CGGCAATTTTGATTATGACAATAGAATCGTATTAACCAATAGCATAGGAAAAGAAATATTTACGGAAGTATATCACGAGAATACATTAACTGCAGAAACATACACAGGATGGGTAGATTTTAATATCGAATTAGTTAATGCTTAAAAAATAGGAGCTACGGCGAAAGTCGTAACTCCTATAATTTTGCGTTGCTATTAGGTAGAGCCATTTGTTTTATGTTGTCCAAACTGATACTTTACATCTGTAAAGTGTGGATTAGGACAACTTGTTTAAAAGTTCCAATAAATATTTATAATCCTATTCTGTTTTGTTCCGTCAACATCAATATGGTCTATCATTTCGTTTATCGTTTCTCTTGTGATTTCCGAAAATGATAGCAGTTTGTGTATTATCTCGCTTTTGTCTTGCATAGATTGTTGCTGTAAATCAATTATGCTAATTGTGTTTTGATGTTGCTCTAACTGTCTCTCGTTTTCTTGTTGCTCTGTTTCAAATTGTTTAGACAAACTCACGAATTGTTCATCGGTGATTATACCTCTTAATTTATCAACATACAAATTTTTAATAGCATTTTTACATTCTTTGATTTTGGTTTGGATAATGTCTATCTGCTTTAAAACGTACACTTTTTTCTCTTCTAATGGGTTGCTTTTGTCAACGTTTTCTTGAATATAGTTTTCATCCAAATAACATTCACGCAATCGAGAAATTTCTTGTAAAATTGCTTTATCTAATGTACTTTCAAAAACCGTTGTCCCCTCGCAGCAGCATTTTCCATACTTTGCACTATTACATCTGTAATATCTTTTATGCTTGTTATATGCTGTAGTCATTCCATAGCCGCATTTTGCACATCGTATAATGTGAGAATATTTGTTTACTGCCATCCCTTTAGATACATAACAAGGTTTGCTTCTTGTAGTCCAGAGCTTTCTTGTAATTCGCCACTCATCTTCGCTAATAATTGGTTCGTGAGTTTTTTCTACTCTTACCCACTTTTCTTTGGGAGCAGGTGATGAACGTTTGCTTTTATAGGTTGGATTAAATGTTTGACCCTGTACCAAGTTTCCTATATACACTTCGTTTTCTAAAATGTGACTAACAGTATAATATTTCCAATAAGTAACATTGCTTTTACCTGTACCACATTTCTTAATTCCTTCAATGCGGTAGTATTCTGCTGGGCTGGGGATTCCTTTTTCGTTTAAAATTCGTGCGATTTGCGCTCTCCCTATGCCAGAGTTATATAAACGGAATATTTCTCTAACTACATAAGCAGTATTTTCATCAGGTATTAAATGCCCTTTCTGGGCAGGGTCTTTTTTGTATCCATAGGGAGCAAAAGAGCCAATGAAATATCCTGCTTTCATTCTTGTCCGTAAGGCAGCTTTTATACTGTCGGACATATCCTCTAAGTACCATTCGTTAATTAGTCCATTTATTTGTCTTGTTTTCTTATTACCAACAACATTCGTATCAATATTATCAACTATGCTAACAAATCTTATTCCCCACTGAGGAAATAGTTTATGAATGTACAGTTCAACAATTTCGAGTTCGCGAGTAAATCTTGATTGAGTTTTACATAAGATAATATTGAACATACCGTTTTTGGCATCGCTAATCATTTGATTAAATGCTGGTCTATTTCTATCAGAACCAGCGTAATCATCATCGGAGTAAATATTATATATTTCCCAATGTTGCTGAATTGTATATTCTGTCAGCATTAACTTTTGATTTTGGATACTTCCACTATCATCTCCTTTATTTTTCTTAAATCTATCTTCTTCCGAAAGTCTACAATAAATCGCCACTTTGTCACTCATAATAATGACCTCCGCCTTATAGTAACAAATTGACTCTACCTGATATTATTATATCATAATAGAGCCAATTTTTCAACGCCTATTAAGTTTAAATGCTCTTTTTGGTAATGATGCTAATATTATTGTCTTTTCCCTGTTTGAGATAAAGATTGATTATATTAACAATCATTTTATTAAATGTTTCCCTTTTGTTTTTAACAGTATTTTTAAAATATGAATTTACATCGACTTGGATTACAACCATCTCCCTAAGTTATATGTTTTATAATACTATGAATTTGTACTTCCTATTCCTCCAACTCGTATGGTATCTGTATCATCATCAACTGTAATACCATAAGGAACGAATATGCCCTGACAGAAAGCATTACCATTAAAAATAGTTAATGTCTTTTTGAAAGTCTTATCATTGTTTGAGAGCTTAATAAAGATATGTCCTTCGTTGTCTTTATTGTTGTAATAATCACCATCAATAATACCTGTACCGTTTGCAAGCGATACTCCATACTTAAAACCGATTGAACTACGAACATATTCTTTAAGTACCCAACCTTCATCAATACGAACTTTAATACCAGTAGGAATTTTAATATTTTCACCGAAAGGAAGTGTAAAAGATATAGGAGAATGAAAATCATAACCTCCACTATGTTTTGTTTTGCGTTCTGGAAGTTTAATATCGTCATAAACTGCTTTTATATACGCTTCATTATATGTATGAGTTTTACCACCAAAACAATCTATAAAATCTTTTTTAAACTGTTCGTAACTTACCTTTTCAAATTTTGCAACTTTATTCATACAAAACTATTTCTCCTTCGTTATTCATTGTTGCGGCAACATCTATTATTCTTTGATTAGTTGAACCAGCATATTTGACTTTACTATAAGTTAGGTCTTGCTTGTCAATTTCAAATTGTCCGTCAACTAAATACTGACACATAAGAATTACATGAAATCTTTTTATTCTTATTCTCTCTAATAACGAAACGCCGCTAATATCTTCGTGTAGATATGTATTGACTTCGTACTGAAAATCTTTTTTGATTTTTTCAAATGTATATCCAGTGTATATCCAAACAGGAATATCAGATTTATATTTTCTGACTATGTTAATTATTCTTATTGTTAAGTCAAGGTTTTCATCTGCTAAAGGTTCTCCACCTAAAATAGATACTCTCTTAATATATGGCTTAGAAACCAAGTTGATAAACTGTTTCTCAATGGTTTTGTCCCATTCTTTACCGCCATTAAAATCCCAAGTTTCCCGATTGAAACAACCATCGCAACAAAAATGACATCCTTGCACAAAAACTGATACTCCTACATCATTTCCATTGCAAATATCACATTTGTCTATTCCTGCGTATCTCATTTTGTATGTTTCACCCTCAACTCTGTTTCTTGTTGTTTACCCTCATTAAATGCAGTTTTATAATCACCTGTTAAATAACCCGTTACTCTACGCAATCTCTGAATGTTTTTACTACCACATTTAGGGCAATTATTTCCTATTTCATCTGTATAGCCGCAATTCAAACAAGTATCATTGGGAACATTTATTGCAAAATAAGGAATGTCATTATCCATTGCATAATTAACGATAGTTTCAAGAGCATCAATATTATGTTTTGCCGATGAAGGTAATTCAACATAAGTAATACAACCAGCGGAACTATATCCTGTAAGTTGAGATTCAATATCTATTTTTTCAAAAGGTGTAACTTCTTTCCACACAGGTACATGAATACTATTGGTAAAGAACTTTTTGTCGGACACATTGGGAATTTCACCATAAGTATCTTTAAATTTTTTCATAGCTGTAAAACATAAATTTTCGGCAGGAGTAAAGTACACACCGAAATTCAATTTATATTCATTCTTAAACTCCGCACATCTGTCTTTAAAAAGCTGCTCTATCCTTTTAGCAAGTTTCATTCCTTCGTCTGTTGTATGGTCTTTACCAATAAGAATTTGCAATGTTTCAGCAAGTCCTAATTGCCCTAAAGCAAGCGTTCCGTGTTTAAGTGCAGACCTAATACCTTCTTCTGGGATATATCCTTCCATAAGACCATTCTCATACATAAATTTTGCAGACTTAGGTGATTGTGAACATATCCACTCAAATCTTTCAATTAACATATCTTTAGCTTCGTGAATTTTTTTATCAAGTATATCCATAAATATTTCAACAATATTATCATTATACTCAGATACAAAATTTTCTTTTGCTTTCATAGCAAGTGTAGGCATAATAATTGTTACAGGACAAATATTTCCTCTGCCATCTTTAAGCTGTTTGAAACCGTTTATATCCCATCCGTTAGCAGTTCTGCATCCCATAGTGCTAAAAATAGTCTTAGGGTCATTAGCATCGTAACCCTGATTGCCACTCCAATCAACATTCGCATAATTAGGATAAAGTCTAAGTGATGTGGATTTTAAAGCAAGCCTATATAAATCGTAATTAGGGCTATCAGGTTCTTTATTAACACCTTTCATTATTTGAAAAATACCGCAAGGGAAAATAGATGTCTTATGTAATCTCCCTATACCTTTAATTGATATTTCAAGCAACGCTTTTGTTATCATTCTACCCTCTTGCTCTGTGCAAGTGCCATAGTTTATACTCGTAAAAGGCAACTGATTTCCTGAACGGCTTTGAAGTGTATTCAAATTATGATATAGTCCTTCAACTGCTTGCTTAACTTCATTAATAGTATCAAACAAAGCACTTTGATAATATTTTTTATTTAATGAATGATTGTCAAATCTGTAATCTGCTTCTTTTGTGTTTGTTATACTAAAAAAATGATGTTTATTATTATCAATCCATTCATCAAATTTATCACGAACAACTGTAATGCCGTTAATTGTTTCCTCATAAGTTTCAAACATCATATCCATCAATTTTAAATTTAGGAAATCGGGTGTTTCTTTAAGCCAAGCAATTATGTAATGTTTTAAAAAACTTTTCCTAACATAAGGTATCATAGTCCAATCTAAATGTGTTGCACTGACTCCACCGAATTGTTGTAAACTTTGCAACTGAAAAATAACTGCGACAAGTTGAAACGCAGTACCTACTGATTGGGCTGGTCTTACATCTGTTTGTCTTGTATTAAATCCATTAGCAAGCAATTTATCAAAAGGAACGGACAAACAATTATGGTCGCCAATCGCATAATGGTCTAAGTCATGTATGTAAATCTCATTATTTAGATGATTATTTTTTGCCATCTCAGACATACAATAATTCAAAGCATAATCTTTTGTAACAGCACTTGTTGCAGCTCCCATCCTGCCACCAAATGAATTTTCATCAACATTTGCATTTTGATTTTCAACAGATTTAGCATATAATTTATTTGTTATTTCTTTTGATAATTCACTTTTTGATTCCCTTACTCTTGTTCTATCGTTTCGATAAATAATATATGCTTTTGCAACATCCTTTCTTGATGTTTCCATTAAATACTGTTCTACCAAATCCTGTATTTGTTCTACTGATACTATTTTTGTATTATAATTGCAATAACTCTCAATACGGTCTGCTATCATTTCAGCATCGAATCTTTTTTGATTACTAAGTTTGCCATCAACTTGTTCATACGCCTTTAATACAGCATTTATAATTCGATGTTTGTCAAAATCGACAATTCTACCATCTCTTTTAATTACCTTCATTTGATTTTCCTTTCTAAGTAGTATTATTTGTTATCAAATTTCATGTACTTTTCAAGCATAGTTGGGTCTTTATTCTTATATTTGGTCTTTACATATTTTTCGTTTTCAACCTTATATAAATAATATTCGTCACGTAATTTAGTAGAGGTAATAGCATATAACGGTTTGCCGTGATATAAATATGTAACCCAAATTATTTCATTATCTATTGTATTCACTATGTTTTTTTACCTTATCCTAACAGATTTTAAACTGTACACAAATTCATTTGGCAGCCTATATGCAACTCTTTTTAAATATTTTCCATTTCTCCAAACATCATCATCAGTACATATTAATAAATAAACCTCCGTTTGACTCATATTTGTTCCTGATATACTATAATTATTTCCTTCTGCCAAAGGAGTATCTGTACAGTTATCCATATCAATTTCAATATGATGAACATTCGGATGAATCCTACGAACTAATGTTTGAATTTGGCAAAGTTTGTCAATTATCTCCCGTTCGGCACTTAATTTGTATAGGTCACATTTCGCTATTCCCAAGTAATCGGCTATTTCTTCTGCTGTTTGTTCACTATCAAAATTTGGAATGATGTGATTACTATATTGCTTTATATCCTTAAAGGCTATTTCGTCATATTTTATGCGTTCATCAATCATAGATTTGTTATCGTTTCTTTTTGCCATACGTTCCATTCTGATATGTGCAGGAACAGCAAGGTAAATCACATCATAAGGAATATCAATACCAAGTTCTTTTATACATTTAATACCCTCAATATCAATAATATATATGTCTGATTCTGCAAATTGCTTTTCGGTAGCAAAATAGTGATTACCGTTGTAAAAAGTATAAGCAATTATCTTCTCTTTTTTCTTGATTTCTTCGTATTCCTGTTCGGTAATAAAAGTATGTGTATCTTCTTCTGGGTATCTTCTTGCTCTCGTTGTGTATGACAAAAGCGGTTTTAACCCATATTTTTTTACAAGGTAGTCCTGAACGGTGTTTTTTCCAGAACCGGATTTGCCAACCAACAAAATTTTCGCATTAATTTTATTATTCATAATTTCACCTTTAGTCATAAATTTTCTTAAAATATACATCCAAGCATTCCGCTTTTTCTTGCATACTTAGATTATCGAAACTTTCTTGCAAGAATTTTTCAGCACAAGTTTCGCAATAATCACCGCCCTCTATCTCGTAATCTGCTTCTTCTCCACAATCATCACAATATGCAACTTCAACTTCGTAATATCGGCAGGAATGACCTAAACAGGGTAAACCGCAATCTACGCAGCCACTTTCAGTTTCTCTCTCCACTTAAATTCTGCGAATAGCCATATTAATTCGTTTTTAAACGTTTTAACACAATCTTCTGCTTTCTCCAAAGATGAAAAAACAGGCATAAAGCCGTAGCCGATTTTATAATAATCTACAATTTCAATACCAAATTCATAATCGTCAACTATAATCCATTTTTGACAATTTGAATGTAAATCTATCGGTTTATCATTCTCTGCTTGCCATCTAAATAACTTTCTTTGAATTTGTTGCATCCGATAGATATTTTCACATAATTTCTCGTCTGAAAAATAATTTGCTCTATTATAAGCATTATCATCTTCTGTTCTTGCACTATCTATGTGTTGTCCTATTAAAGAAGCACCACAGTATATATATGTCTCTCCTTTTGCTCTTTCCCATCCCGTAGGCTTTTTTTCAGGTTTAATTATGGTTATTCCGCCATTTCCATCAAGTTTAACATCGGTAAGTTTGCCATTAATCATCAATTTAGTTTTCACTATTGCTACCTTATTTTCTTTTGGTTTATTATCATTTGATTTTGATTCCTGCTGTTTAGGAACAACACTCCATTCATAAAAGTCTGTTGGGTCATTTAAAAGATTATAACAAAGTTGTTTAATTCCGGCTTCATCAACATATTTCTGCCCTTTAATATGTTTACTACATTCAGAACTGCCACATATTGAACATACTCGTCTTTTAACAGAGAATCCTACGCTTATTTCTGGATGATTTAATATATGGTTCAATTCTTCTTCGGTAATAGCATTTTTGAAAACATACGCTTTAGCTTTAAGTTTATATGTTTCTTCTGCTAAAATTGAATTTGACCTACTTATAAATACTTTCTCTATATATGTATCAAAAATTCTTGCCATTATATCCGAAGTTAAGAAACCAGATGAACCGAGGGATAAATCTTTTAATTTATATAGACAATCTTTGCTGATAGCTTCATAATCTGCATCTAACTCGCTATCACATAGCGTTATTTCAAAAGCATAAATATCATCTCTGGTAAAATTTTTTCTTGTGTTTTTATTGATTTGTTTCATATCGTTGTCTGATATGTACTTGCTATCAATTAACATCTTATTTTCTCCGTTTCCAATTTATTCTTCGACCACAATTAGGACAGTATTTTGCTGACCATTCACCATCTTTAATTATTGAACTACATTCGCAGCAAATCATTATTTCATCACCGTTATAAGGGTCGCTTGTTCTGATGGGTTTAATAGGTACTTCTTTTTTCAAGTTTTTAATTGCAAAATTTATCTCATCTTGAAAATCGTATTGTGTATCGGTACATTGTCCGCTTATCATATACTTTAAATTGTCAATGATTTCCTCTATATTCATATTATTCCCTTTAATTATCATATTAAATAAAATGGTAGTTTTATTGTCATTATAACCACAATATATTGTGTTAATACATCTGTATTATACTATATATTGTGGTATAACAATCAGAATTTCTGTTATTAATCAGTTTCAATCACTAAATCCTTAAATTCGGGTATTTCTTCAAGTTGTTTACAAAATTCTCGCCATTCAGGAAGTCTATGATTCTTTCTTTGATAATAAATCGTTTTAAGCTGTCTGAAATTAGTAGTCATAGCTGCCGTAAGTTTAAAACCACAAGGATTGGAATACAAAAGTTTCAAATAATCTTCTATGTCTTGTGTTTCATTGTATCTATCTTTGAGTTCATTCATAATTTCAATCATACGCTTATCAACATATTCAGAATATTGATTGGTTAAATCAAATTTGCTTATTCTGTGCATTGTTGATTGACTTGAAATAAAATCAAAGAAATGGTATCGTTCAGCTTCAGTCCACGCTTTAACAGTAAAGGTTAAATCAAATTGTGCGATAATACCTGTTAGCATTTGGTCATGCCCTGTGCCTTTTTCGCATTGTGCAAGTGAATATGTAGTTTTTGTAATTTCAGATGTTGCTTTACTAACATCTGTAATCATTGGAAATTTACTTCCTCTAACTGCATTATCAAAACCATAAATGTGTAAATTGCTTATTACCATATTTTAATCCCTTTCCATATAATTTTCTCCATATAATTCTATTGCCTTATCTCTCCAATTTGGTAAATCATTTTTATCTAAATTTGCATAACCTCTTACCCACCAATATTTTTCATCCGTATTAACGTCTATTACTTTATCCCCGTTTTCGCTTATACAGGCGATTTTATTATCTTTTGTATTTTGTAAGATGTATTTTAGTAAATCCTCTTTAGTGTCAAAAAGAATTGTGATTAAATTGCCGCCATCACAAAAATCAGGGATATGGTTTGTGTATCTATACGGTTTGATGACGGCTTGCTCTCGCAAACATTTTAGGCAAGTACACTTTTTATCATTCTCATTGTTTGAATATTGAATATACATAGTTCTAAAATAATTATTGTATTTAGCCCCACATATTTCGCACAATGCTTCATATTCTGACATCTTAATCACCTTATTATTTCATTTAATATTTTTTTAGTTGTTTGCTATTTTAATTAACAACTTAAATTTTGTTTATTGTTATTATTATATTTATTACAAATTTTCTAATTCTTTTAGTATGTTACTAATATCAATATGTTTACCTGTTTTATAAAGATTTAACAACTGTATTGGTCTATAAACTTTACCTTTTGAATCCATTACATTACAGTATGCAAGATGTGGATTATAAGAATTACCGATGGCAATAACCAACAAATTAATAGGATTGTCAGCTTTTCTATGTTTAACAACATCCCCGATTTGAATAGGGACTCCTGTAAGTTGTTTATAGTGTTTTATCTTGTCTTGAATTTCTGATACAGTAAAATTTCCAAATATCATACGATAGTTGTCGTGTGAACAACCAAACAATTCTGTAAGTAAATCTGAATCCTCTTCAGAACTATTGTCATACATTTGTTCTATCGTTAGGATAATTTCTTTCATATCGTTAATACCTTGCACATATGATTTTTCGCATAAATGCTCAGTTAATTCAGCATTATTTATATTGATAATTTTTTCACCTCTAAATTCATCCTTTTATCTATTCTTTCTTTTGCTATCTTGAAATATTCCTCATTCAATTCTATTCCAATGAAATTGCGATTTGTGTTTATACAAGCTACCCCTGTGCTGCCCGAACCCATACAGTTATCTAAAACAATTTCATTTTCTTTTGTGTATGTTTTTATTAAATATTCAAGAAGGGCAACTGGTTTTTGTGTTGGATGTAATCTTGAACTATCACGATTAAAATTTATTATAGTTAATGGATTTCTCGCACCATCTAAAGATTCGGTATAAACCGACTTTCTCTCTCCATAATTAGAAGATAAACTACCATTTTTTGTTTTCTTGTATTTGTTGGAATACCATAACTGCTTATTAAAAATAGGTTTCTTTTTATAGAATATTGCTATTTCTTCGTGGCATTTAAGTGGTTTGACATTTGCATTTAAAAAATCCGAACCTCTTTGTTTATTCCATATCCAATTATATCTCCACATTTTTTTTATTAGATAACATTAATTCAGCCATAAACAAACCATCGCAAAACAAGGCAATAACTCCATTATCTTTAATTACTCTTTTATACCCCCCCCACAATGATTCAAAAGGTATACGATAATCCCATTGATTTCTCGTTGTTTCATATGGCAAATCGCACAAAATCATATCAATAGATTTATCAGGAATGTCTTTCATCAATTCAAGACAATCGCCTTGTAATAAATTGTATTTTATATTAACTCCTCGTTTCCGTATTGTTCTAAATTATTATACAGCAAAATAATAACCTTTATCTTTTCCTGTAAGCTGAATATAATAATAATCATAATTATCAAAATTGGGTATTTCATCATAATCACAAATTTCAATTTTAAATTTATTGTTGCATTCATTTGCGAATTGATAATGCTGGACTTCTCTATTCGCTAAAGCCCAATCCAATTCTACTACATTGAAAAATAAAGTTTTAATATAATAACAAATATTACTCCATTGTTTTTCAGATAAGTTGCTAAAATCCGTAGTGGAATGACTATGAGTAATCATTTCTTTTAAATTTTCGCAAACTATATGTAAACTATTTGAATAATCATTATCACCTATCCCAATTTTAAGGAATTTTTCATTGTTAATTTTCATTATTTTAATCTCCATTTTTAAATAAAAGAACACTTTTATTTTTTGAATAATCGTGTTGTTCTAAATTATCTTACATATCTATTATAATATATATATAAATAAATGTCAAGCAATTATTCTAAATTATTTTTATTTTTTTGTGGGCGGTTGCTTATTATCAAATTAAGAACAGCCCACAATATTTTAAATTATAGTTTGCAAATTAGAATTTCAATTTCGGATTTTGAAAAAACATCTTCAATAATATCTTTAACTTTATTCCAACTAAGACGGTCAAGTCCACAACCTATAATTGGCATTGCAAGTCTTTTAATATCAAACATTTCGCATTGTTCTTTCATATCTACCAATGTTTCATACAAATCATCGTATGTAGGTTTATGAAAATATCTTTGTTTAGTGACTAAATTAAATACATTATCAACCAACAATGCTCTGCCGACATTTGCGAATTTTTGACCTTCAGGGATGGCATAATCACGATGTAATTTATATCTCATATTATATTCATCATTAAATCTTCTCGCTATTCCTGCACCCAAAGCATAATCTCCACTAATACAATGTGCAAGATAATATCCTTGCGGTACTGTAAATAAGTCTTGTGTTACTTCGTTTATATTCATTTTTTCCTCCGTAGTTTATATATTACTTAATTTATGATATGATGTTATCCATAATTCATTTGTTCCAACAACAGTTTCCCATTCGCCAGTTTCTATATTTTTTTTGACTTTTGGTTTTTGCTTTGTACCATTGATTTTAACAATATCGCCATTTGCAAGTTTTTCTTTATTGAATGTTCGTTTGTCAATTTTACAATCTAATGTAGTTCCGTTTTTAAGTGAATATAGGCTCAATTTGGGCGAGTATTTTGTATCAACTGATAAAACCGCTGCCATACCACTATAACGCTCATCAATGATTGAAATATAACCAAGATAATCAATTTGTGCTTTTATTTTCTCCTTTAGCGTTCTATGTTTAATGTTTATTTTTTCTATCAACGCTTGTATTAACTTCATAGAATTAACTTTAATAAACATTTTTTCAGTTTCCTTTTCGGAAATTTGTTGCATATATTTAGAAGAGATACCCATACTTTCTATATCTTGTTTTTTAAAATTAGATTTATCAAAGTATTTGTTGAATATATAATTTTCTTCTAATAGGACATTTGCATCTCCAAATTCTTCAAAAAAATCTGTTTCTATAAGGATAATAAGCTGTCTGGTATCTAATGATGTATTACGTTTTATATCAACAAGCAACTCTACAAAAGAGTTGTACTGATTATCCTTTAAAGCATATAACTCATTTGCAACTGCACTATTCATATATTTTATAGATGATATACCTTTAAAAATTGCGTTTTGTTCTTTGTCAAAATTATATTTTGCAACAGAATGTCGGAATTTGATAGGTAGGATTTTAATACCTTGTTTCATAGCATAGTTAAGAATTGCTAAACTTTTATCTTCTTTACCTTCAAATATGTTTAATGCTGTTGTTATAAATTCAAGAGGATAATAGTATCTTAAATAACCACATATATATCCAATCCACGAATAAGGGTCTGCGTGATTTTTTGAAAACAAATAAGAACTTGCATCCTCAATAACTTTGATAAAATTTACGATAACTTTATCGGATTCATCAAGTGGCATATTGTATTTTTCTTGCATTGTCTTTGCAAAACCCTCTTTTATCTTGGGAATAAACTTTTCTGTACCTGTTTTTTTTGCAAAACCTCTACGAACTATATCAGCTTCTCCCATTGTATAACCGCAAAATGAATGTAGAAACTCTATGATTTGTTCTTGATAGACTAAATATCCCAAAGTTGGAGCGAGAAAATCGTTTAACGCTTTATGTCCATTATCTTGATAAATACCCTGTGCAAGTTTATCTCTATATGATTCTCCTGCTGGTCTGATTGCACCATTACCTATTGATAATAAATCCATATATGAAGCGGTGGGATTTTGTTTTCTAATTTTTTCGATTGTTGCATCGCTAAATAATTGTTTTAGATAACTTGTAGCACTTTGAGATTCCCATTGAAATATCATTGTTGTGTCATTTTTTATACTATTCCAAACATTTATATCATCTGAAGGTATATTATCAGGTGTAGCAAAAGGGATTCCTGCAAGGTCACAAGTTTTATAAATTAGCCCAATATTATCCAGCCCCAAAATGTCCAGTTTTACAAAATTTAAAGAATCAATTTCTTTCATATTGAGAAGTGATATAGGATATTCATCGGTAGAAGTTGTAAAAGTGCCAAACCATTCATCGACTGGGAACGGAGATACAACGCATCCTGCTGGATGATTACCAACAGAAACCACCACTCCATTCACCAAGTCAACATATTTGAATATTCGGGGATATTTTTTTCTTGCCTGTTGTTCATCTGTTTCGGCAAGTTCAATCAACTCGTCAGAAAACTTTAAATATTCATAGGGAACTTCTTTATAAGCAGCACCTTTCAGGTAACATTTTTTCAGCTCTTCCTTAATATCATTTGGCATACTAACATCTAAATCTCTCGAATCGTGACCTTCCGTTTTCTTTTCCCATTGACTGATTCTTTGCTTTAGAGATTCCGGTATAACTAATTTTTCCATATTGATGTTATACATACCACGACAAATATCTTTTATTGCTCCCTTTAAGGCAATGGTATTAAAGGTAACAATGTCACAACAGTATAAACCTTGCTTTTGATATAAATAGTCTTTTACGATTTTTCTATCCTCTGACAACCAATCTGAATCAACATCAGCCAAACTAACTCTTTCCTTATTCATAAATCGCTCGAAATTCAGATTATACTTTACACTATCAATTTCAGTAATGCCAAGTAAATAAGCGATAATACTACCCGATACCGAACCTCTGGAATATCCGTATTTAATTCCTTTTTGTCGCATAGCTGATTTGTAATTTTCTTCAAGCAACATGAAATCTATTGCTCCATTGTGCTTATAAACATCATATTCGTAATGTATTCTATCAACATATTCTTGATAGTTAGGATATTTTTTTATGCCACGATTGATTACACCATTATTAATTTTTTGCTTAAAAACTTCTTCCGAATTGTCATATAGTTTAGGATATTTAGGAGAATAATCAAGTTTAAATTCTTCTATCATATCTGCCATTACATTCGTATTATTTATCGCTTCATAAACAATATCCATTGGTAATGCGTTTTGTTTTTTATAAGCCTCTACTAATTGGTCATAGGATTTGAAGGTTAAATCCCAATTATCTTCATTTGCAAAATAAACGTTTTTCGCTTTTTGTAACATTAACCTACCGTCAATATGTTCATTATTTAGTGTGTGAGTATCAGTTCCAGCAATAAGTGGGATTCCTATATCTAAATGTAATTGGTATAGGAGTTTATTATATTCTACTTGCTCGGCGCAATTATGATGCTGAATTTCTAAAAAACATCTATGTTTATTGTGCTGAATAAAGGATAAAAATTTTTCTTTTGCCGAAGGTGTGCCATTATGCAAAACGCCGCCAAGACAAGCGGAAGTTACTATAATATTATCAGATGTAGCAAATAATTCTTCAAATGAAATTCGTGGCACATAGTAATAATGGAAATCATTTCTGCAAAATGACTTTGAAATCAGTTTGTTTAACTCTTTTACACCATCATAGTTTTTAGCAATTAGGATTATATGGTAATTATCTCTTTCTTTTTTATATCCCTCATCTTTTATGGTTTCGGGGTCAATCCAAGCGGTTTCATTATTATCAATGTTTTTGCAAAGTAGTTTGCCATCTTCCGATTCCCACGAGTGATAAAATTGTACTCTAATATCTTTATCTTTCCGCTTACATTTTACATTCATTTCAGATAAGAGTATATTAGTTGCACTATATAAATGTGGCTTATCATTATTATCTTCTGTCAAATATGCTTCTATTGCATGTATATATTTCATACCGCAGGATTCTATATACTCTTTCTTTTTTAACCAAGCAAACATAGAACCGTGTTCGCTAAATGCAAATGCTTTCATCCCAAATGATTTTGCCATATCAACATAATCGTGAAAGTCGGTTATACTATCTATATTTGTTATGCCATTACTTAACATAGTATGAATATGATACGGAGTATAGTTATTCATTATGTATTCACCTGTTCTTGCATATTTTTATATTCGCAGCTACTTCTAAAATTACATAAGTTGTGGCAATAAAAATAATCTTGTGTTGGTTCATATTCATTTTCGGACTCTATGATTTTTAAAGTATCCTTAAACCATTTAATAGTCTTGTCATAATCATCTTTTGAAAATTGTATCGTAGCAAATTTGCCACCATCTTTAAAATGATTCCAAGTGATTTCCTTTGGAAATTCCCCATACATTTGATAAACAGCGTGGCAGTATAGATACATTTGTTTTTTATACAATTCAAAACCTTGTAATGAATTTTTCTTTACCTCGCCATTTTGTTTGAATGGATATTCAGAGCTTTTGTGGTCGATAATTATAATCTTGTTATCTCTTTTATCTCTCAATAACAAATCAATATATCCGATAAAGTCATATTCATCAAGTTTAAACTTCACTTCTTTTTCTACGCCGAGAATTTCATAATCTTTTAACCAATCAATATCAAGACTTGCAAAATAATCAGCTAACAACATATATGTCTTATCCATTGTTGATTGCTTAGTTTTATAAAATACATTGTTGTCGTAATTATCTATGTAGTATTGTAACGAATCTTCTACCTTTAGTTCGCCACTAAATATTTTTGCTAAAATATCGTGTACAAAACTTCCGACTTCTGCATAGTAATTCCCCTCTGATAGATATAAATTGTCATCATTTATAACATAATCAAGGTAAAATTCATATTTACAATGTCCGAAACAAGTTGTTCGAGAATACGACCATCTTGTTTTTCTTTCATTATTTTCTAATTTATTTATATCCTCACACCACCTTTTTTTTATTCAAATACAATTCTTCCCAAATATCGTATCCGCAATCTACGGGTGCGTTTTTTGTTTCTATGCCGCCAAGCAAATTATCATAATCTTCAATAATAAATACATTGGTTATTTTTCGTAATCTATCAATGTTCTGCTTAATTTCGCCTTTATGATAATCTACATCCGTATCATAAGCAAAAACTACATTCACTCTTAATTTAATTAATAGGTTAATTTGTTCGGGTGTTAATGTATGTTTTTCTGCGGAAACACAATTTTTATATCCCCAACCATACGCTTTCATAACGCTTTTAATTGATTCAAAAATTATTATTTCATTCTTTTCTTTAATATATGGCAAAGTCAGTTCCAGACTTTGAAAATAGTCCATAACTCCAACGGAATAATAATTAATATATTTAGGAAGTTTCAAATTTTTGTAATTTTTATATCTTGTTCTACCTTTAATATTTATCAATTTTTTGTTCATATCATATACAGGATATACAATTCGATTACTTATTGTATCTACTCTTATACCAAACAAATCAATCATTTCTTGACTTATACCCTCGTCTAACCATTCTGTAATTTGCTCTTTTGCAAATTTAGTAATAGCTGTTTCCGGTAATACTTCGTGAACTATTTGCTGCTTTTCTTTTTGCTGAAAAAAACGCTGCCATTTCCTTAATAAGATAATAGTTTCTGATTGACACATCTTACTCATATCAATATTTGCAAGGCTGGCAGCTTTTTTTACAGCTTCTTCAAATGATAGTTTTTCAAAATTGATTAAATATCCTATCATTCCACCGGATTTACCGCAAGAGAAACAATGACAAGAATTAGTTTTGGGCGAGAAACATAAAGATGCAGTATTATCTATATGTAAGGGACAATGAGCGAAATAATTATCGCCTTGTTGTTTGAGTTCTAAAACTTGTTCAGCGTAAGATAATAGGTCAGCATTTTTATTGATTTCAATTAAAACTTCATCATCAAAATTCATTGACCCTATCCTCCTACAAATTAAAACTTGTTACTTTTTTCGTGCTGTTCAGCCTCTACTATTGTCATTGTTTCACCGCTGAAAATGAAATCTATATAATCATTTTCATCATCAGGTTGCATTTGCTGTCCTAAACGATTAACATAGATTTTTGCGTATGTATTACCACAAGACATTCCATCATTTGCTATCATTTCTTGTGTTTTATAGTCCCATTTAATGCCAACTGACAAATACCTATTGATTTTATCACTATCCGCAACTTCGCCCATTCTATTTAATTGGCAAGCCGAAAGTACAGCTAAATCCAATTCGCCAGCGATTTTATTTTTCAGAAAATCACATTTCGCACCTAAAATGTTGTAGTTATCACTCGTAGATGTTTCATTGGATTTAATGTAATCAAATACTACAAATGTTAATCCCATTTTGTATTTCAACATCTTGCAAATTGAGTACATTTTTTCATTGGTCATATTCGGGTCATAGATATGTACAAATGGTTGTTCTTTTAACCATTTAATACAGCTTGCGATTTTTTGTGCTTCCTCATTAGAATATTTACCATTCTTAATTCTTTTTACTTCTATACCTGTAATGTGTGAAATTAGTCTTTCGGTATAAAGTCTTGTTTGCATTTCAGTATCAATAACTAATGTAGGCACTCCGTTTCTCAACTTATGTACAACTTCATTCATTAAAAAAACGGATTTACCACGCTTATATTTCGCCTGAATTACAACTAATTCGCCTGTTTCATAAGTGAAGTAATCATTAAAGATGTTATATTTCGAGGGAATACCATAAATCCCATTTTCCGACCTTCGGCTACATATTTCCTCCCAAATGCTATCTATATCCTCACCCAAAGTATGTATCTCTGTATTAGATATATATTTTTGGGTGAGTTTTTCAAGAGCTTCATATACATTATTGTTGAGAATATCAAGACTTTCGTTTTTCTTTTTGAAACAAGAGTCAGAAAGTTTATTTAGTATTTTAACTAAATCACGCTTAAAAGCTAATGTAACTACGCTATTTGCAAGCATTTGATATTCTTCTAATGTATTTCGTGCGGTTTCTTTGTATAACTCCAAACAGTCTTGAATAGACGGTAGGTTATACTTTTCTAATTCTTTTATTACACCCGGATGACTTTGCAATTTATTTGATACATTGTAAGCATCAATATTAGTTATTCCCTCTTTGCTTAACTCTTTAATAGCCCAATAAATACAAGAGTTTTCGGAGTTTGCAAAATAATTAGGCTGCAAATAATCACTATGTAAAATATAATCCGGATGTTCTATCAGCGTTCCAATAATACCACTTTCTGATTGAATATCAGACAACTCTTTAATATCTGTCATTTCTTACCCCCTAAAATACTACTAAAACCTGATGGCTTTTGTTTAATAGTGAATTTAGGAGTATTAGAACTATCAGCAGTTGTAAACTCATTTATTTTCTTTGTTACTTTTGTTTCAATCTGCTGTTTTTTATAGGCTACCTTGATTTCTTCTCTATCTACATAGTATTTAAAACCGCCGGGAAACCGTAAATTCATTTTATGTTTAACTACATAATCAAATACAAATACGAGATAATCTGAGGGAATATCTCTCGAAAGGAGTTCATTTAAGCATTGAAACAACTGACCATAGTTTACAGTTTTACTAATATATGTTATCCAACCTTTTTTTATATACTGTAAATCCGCTTTTGCTTTTTCGTCTTTAAACTCAACTGCCCTTTGCTTATCCAAACAATCGGCATGATAATATTTTGTTCTACCAATAATTTTATAATTATCTGTGCTAATATCAATCTGATGATTATAAGGGCAATCGGCAAATCTGCAAGTTCTAATGTCAGTTTTCTTTGCCATTTCATTCCTCCTTTTCGACTAAATAAGTTGATTCTAAATCTGCTAAATGCAATGCAAGAACGAATGGGTATTTATGAATAGCGGTACTCAAAACATTCCAATTTTCTTTCGGTTCTGTGAATCCCATGTGCCAACGAATAGCGTATCTTTCAACTGATTGTAATTCAATGTAGTTTTCAGCCATCATAACAGATTTTTCGCCATGCCCGTATGGTATCTTATCATCAACTGTATAGGCAGGTACAGTTTCCCAATCATAGCGACCATTGCTATCTGATTTTGTACCGTGTTCGTTATAAACCTTCTTATTTTTCATTTCTACTGTATAATAGTAGGTTTTGCATAAATCGTGAAGTAGTGCGGCAATAATGATGTTTTCAGGTGTAACATTACATTTTTCTACCCACAATTTATCATCGAATTTACTTTTGAGACGGTCATAAACATTAAGAGTATGCTCTAATAGTCCTCCCTCGTGACAAGAATGATACCTTGTCGAAGCCGGTGCGGTATAGAAGTCAGACTTTCTAATAAACAAAATCAATTCCTCTATACCTTCCCTATCAGTGCTTCTTAATAACTGTTCAAACCTCTCTACATTAGGGTTTGTTGTTTCCATAATTAAAATGGCAAATCGTCATCCTGCGGAGTTTCTTCTTCCGCAGCTTTCTTTGTATTTGCTTTAGAAGTCTTTGCCGCTGACTTCTTATTAGATGTAGTATTACTATTGCTATCTGGAACATCAAATGCGAAAATCGCATAATTTGTATAGCCCTTTTTGGTTTCGTGATTATAAGGAGTGGTAACTTCAAAGTTCACAACTTGAATAGTAATACCCTTTTCGGTTATATCGAGAGTTTGTGCTTTTTCATGTGCCGAACCAATCAATCGAACAAAACCATCCTGAAAATCTGTTTCATAACCGTCACCATCTGGTCGCTTTTTACTTGTGCTGATTTTTGCAACCGAATATTTTCCTTTGTTTTCTACCGACCAAAGACGAGCGTAACCGCCACGTCCTTCTGAATCTCTTTGTCTAAGTCCCATATTTTTCTCCTTTACTTTCTTACTGCCATCAATTTTGCTCTTAATGTTTCAAGTATTTTCATATCATCAATATTAGATACTTTGCCTGTAATTGTTTCACTATCCATATGCGGATTTGCTTCTCGCTCTGCTTCAACACATAACTCAATAGACTTTGTTTTTGCTTTATCCGAAAGAGCAGATTTCTTTTTTGCAAGTTCCTTGATTTCCTCTTGTAATTCCATAATTCTGGAAAGTTCTTCGGGTAAATCTTCACCTTCATAAATGTAAAGCCCAAGACCGTGCATAGCAAGAGTTTTTACAAGACAACGCTTCAACGATTTATTAGCATCAACAGATGTAATATTATCTGCTGGAATAGATTTATTTTTAAAGTCCATAATTGCAAGAACTTCTGTATGTGAAATATTTTCAATAGTAACACAAACTTTTACCCAGCCAGTTTTCCCGTCATCGTGCCAAAATCTTGTATTACCTTTATCATCCATAATTTGAGGAATAATCTCATATGTAGTATCTGGGTACTTCTTTTTTACTTCAGCCCAAGCTGAAGCCCACGACAAATACTTTAAATTTCCTTTTTCCTTAATCTTATTCGATACATCGACATTATTAAGTGTTTCAAAAATGCTTTTTTCTGACATTAAATTTTCCTTTCTACTAATTGTTTTTCTATTTGCTATTTTCACACAATCATATAGCATCACTACCTATCTAAATGGAATATCTATGTTATCACTCAAAGAGTGTTATTTTGATTATTTTTTTCTATTTGCTATAAAAATGCAACCATTCTGTATTAAATCGTTTAATACTCTAAATTGCAGACTTTCAAGAACAGATATATGACGAACACAATCACGCCAATAAAAGTACAACAAACCTTTAGCTTTTAATTTTAAAAAATCCTCAATACTTGTAACTTGTTTTCCTTTTGTATATAATCTTTTATTCTCTAAATATTCACTATATTTTTTCATTTTCTCGCAGCATCGTTGTGTCAATGTTCCTTCACAGTGATATATAGTTGTACCATTTATGCGTTTATATAAAATAGAATTTTCACAATTTTTACAAGGTTTTATCATAGATATATTCTCCTAAATTAGTGTGCCGACAAATCTGCTTCGTGCAACAACATAACATCATTATAAAAATCTTCACCTAACATTTTTATATCTCTATTTAATACTTTTGATGATTGTTTCCAGCTATTATATGGGTGCATATGATAATAAATCAGGTTAGATACATAAGTAATAATTTTAGGGTCAATAACATTCATATTATTCAGATATTGTAAAATGTTATAACTCCCAACACAATGATGCTGATAATAATGGCAATCACCATCATCTATACCTTTTGCATTTAGCTTTGTTTGTGTATCTAATTTCCCGTTGTCGTGTAAAAGTGCTGCGACTAAAAGCCAAAAATCATTAGGTCTATGGTTTTGAATATATGTTCCTGTTTGTTCGCAATGTTCACCCAGCGTTAATGAATGATGTTTATTACATTGATTAAAGACATTTGCCCTTTCAAAGAAAGTTTTTATTGTATAATCATTCTTGTAAATATCTAATGAATTAAAATTATAAAGAATTTCTGCAAACCCCTCTGAATAATTAGGCGGATTCCAATGCAATAACATCCTACGAATTATATCTTCCGGCACTTGTCTAACACGATTTTTATTACATTGTAAACAAGTCCGATATTCAGTTGCCATAACAATACATATAGGATAACAATTTATATGTTTAAGCTCCGATAGAAATTGTTTACGCAGTTTTGAACTTATATTTGTTGCATCGTAAATTGTATGAATGCCATCTATAAGGTCACACTTTATTCTTTTATGTAATTCGTTAAACAATTTATTATTATCGCCCTGTATAGATTCATCACCAAATAACTCTTTTCGCATATCATCTGATGAATGAATGTGTATTGGTTCTACTATTTTTTGACTATTATAAACTTGAATTTTGGATGCTAATGAGCTTTTACCACTTCCGGGCAATCCACACATCATTATCATATAGGGCGATTCTTTACTATGAAAATACATTATTAGTTATCCCTCGTTCTCAGTTATATCAAGAAATTTATCCTTATTTTTAACCGCAACATTGCAATACTTATTTACATTGTCAATTCTTTCGGTTAGTGGCTTACTTTTGTCATTCAATTTATCATAAACCGCTTTGCTTGCCGCATAAGCTCCTGCTTTCATACCTTTAAGATATTGTTTAGTTAGCATATCTTTTAGCATATCGTCTAACTTCTTATCTGCTTCTGGTGAAAAATCCATATTATTACTCCTTTGTATCGTCAATGATTTCTTGTGCTTCTTCAATGTCTGGTGCTTCCGCACTTTCTTTAATTATTCCTTCTAAAACTTTAAAATTAAAGTTTTTATGCTTGTATGCTGTAAATTTAGGTCGATTATCAATTCTAACAACTATTCCTTCACGAATATGAGTTTTTCCGATAGGGTCTGCACCGTCATAATACTTCTCTACACGTTGCATTAAATCTTCCCATGTAGTAAAAGTAAATTTTTCGAGAGTTGGAACACATTTTACACCCATTTTTTCACATTCAATTTGTACTTGTTCCCATGGTAGTTCAACTGTATATCCATCTTCGTTAGTGATAGTCATACGATAAACATAACAATCATTTTCGCCAACATTGCACCCATAAGAAAATACTGTTTCTTCGCCATATTTCTCACTAAAACTTTTATCTTTAACAAGTTTATTTTTACATTTACCCATAATTGTTTTTTCAGGGTTTATCCAACCTACAATCTCATAAAAAATTTCTACACCTTTCGGAAGTTTGTTTGAAAATAGATTGTGATACTTTTCTCTAAAACTGTTATCACCGTACCAACCACCATCATAGTTATTTAATGTAACTCTTCTCGTACCGCTAATAATATTATATTTTCTTGTAGTTTTATCATGTAGTTTTAATATTCTTGATAGAAGTTTATTTCTTTTTTTAATGGTTTCTTCTATTGCGTTCATTGTTCTGGCTGATGTATTATGTACCAAAGAATTAAGCACAATATAATTATGCAATTCTGTTTCCATATCGTATTCATCCTTGTATTCGTTAATTTTAATATTTTCCTGAACAATTTGCTCTTGAAAAATATATGATTGGTAACTATTCTCTTTAAAAACAGGAGGTTTATATTCTATATTGCGATATTTTTCAGGTAATTTATATCTCATAATAGGTGGAACATATTTCTCTATGATACTATAAAATTTATCAGCTGCATCTTTATTCAAGCGAATACGATTATAACCTTTGTTATCATTATATATAACAGCATTTATTCCAAATTTTTCAAAACATTTCTTTATTATTAAACAATCATTATCACTATAATCACAAACGGCAAAATTCGCTCTATCTTCTTGATAATCATTATGTGCAAGGCTACCATCATCCATATAAAAAATTGCTAATGATAAGGGTGTTATTTTATTTACGATTCCGATTTTTAATTTATCTTTGCTTTTATTATTGTAATTACAAACATCTTTAAAATAATCATATATACTACAGTTTCTTGTCGTTCTTGCTCTAAGCATTTGTGTTCCATAACCCGAATTATATATTTTAGGTTGAATTTTATATAAACCATTAGTAATATTAGATAAATATTCTATATACTCCGCATAATCAATTTTACATCCAGTTTCTATTTGGGAAGTATTAGTAAATGTTTCTAAACAACCATCTCCTAAGTAGTTTCCTAATAATACTTCTTTTTGGTGTTCAGACAAAACAAGTGTTGGAGTCAATGTAGATATTTTTTGACCAACCATTAAATCACACGCTCTTATCCATTTTTGCTCTTCCTCGCACCAAAATGGATGGTTATATGTAGAAGTAATATAACATTTGTGTTCGCCTTTTAAACCATTTCGTGAAAATTTAATTCTATTCCATTTATTACTTGGACTGTTTTTAAATTTTCTTATTACTTTTGTCGGTTCAACTTTTTTAGTTTTAAAATTATACCCTAAAACATAATCTCCAACTTTTATTTTTTCTATGGGTCGTAATTCATCGTTAGCCATCCTTATTTTTGTACCCTTTGCAAAACAACCGTGCATTTTTAAAGTAATATAACAAGTATCTCCCACTTTAAATTTGGATTGATTGTAGGCAAGCTGTTCTGTGTCAATATGCTCTTCAAAATACGGATAAGAAACCTTTTGCTTAAGTTCTTTCTTATTCTTAGCAACTCGGACATCTGATGAAATTTTGCGGCGGCTACCTCTGGGAATATACTTTCTACATATTTCATAACCATTCAATGTACTAATTGTGTCTCCATCTTTAAGTTTTTCAATATTCGTATATTTTGCAAGAACACTTACCGGCAATATTAGTCCTTCAGACTTTTCCCCTCTTAATTTGATTGCCTTAATATTTCTTTTGTCAGGGTCAAGATAACCGCCCGTGTAATTGCCGTTTTCATCTTTAACTCTTACAAGATTATTATCTTCCGCAAATTCTTTTCCAAGTTGTCCATCAGTCGGGAAATAAACTACTCTCTGACCTTCTGAATAACTTAAATCAACAATCACATGGTTTCCGAAAACTTCACAACACTGCAATCTATCAGCATTACTATGTTTTCTTATGTTCTTAATTGTTGTAACATAGGCACAATACATTACTTATTTTTCTTCTCCTTTTTCTTGTCAAAAGTCTTTTTATTATTGTTGCGGTTGTAATTCTGTTTTGATTTCGTAGGATAATTTGTTGGAATAGGCTTCCCATTGTCATTAAACAATACAGGCTTGGGCTTTGTAGCGTTACCGCAGAATGAACAAACATACTGCTGCATACTTTGTCCCTTTTCAAATACAAAAGTCCTATTCATTACAGAATTACAGTTTTGGCAAGTTATCATTTTCTTGCAAGTTATCATTTTCTTTTCCTCCAAATATAGTTTTGTTGTTATTGTGTTGTGCTGACTGACTTTTCAAATGTTTTTGATTATGTCATATATTTCTTTCCAGCTTTCAACTTTTATAATTTCATACTTTTTTATTTCTCGGTCTAAGCCTTTATTATGAGGTGCGGCAAATAATATTTTTGTATAATTACCACCAACTAAATTATGTATTCCATCATCTATTAAAATATCTGCATTTATCATTTGTTTATTATGTGCAACTATCACTTTATCCCATTCAATAAACGGATAATACTTCTTGATAAAGTATTCAAATTTTGATTGAATATTCTTATAATAAGTTGAAGTACATAAATATATGTTGTATTTTTCATCAAATAGTTGCTTTAAATATTTAGGAGCATCTTTTTTAGGAGTAACTGTTTTCCAAAATTCAATATCATTTAAAGGCTCGAATATTTGCTCGGATGTTAAAGTCGGAAATAATTTGCGGATATTCCAATCAATAACTTCTTCAGGTTTTACATTGTACTGGTATTTTGTATTAAGACACTTTAACCAACATTCAAGAAGATTATTAAGTACATCATCTATATCAATTAAAATTGTCATTTCAGATTACCATTTTTCTTCCATTCTACATATTCTTCATCATAATCTTCACGCATCATAGCAAAAATATTACAACATAAAGTATCAAATTCTTCACTCGTCATATCGGATACAGCATCATCTAAAACCTCTGCTATTTTAGTAAGATAATAACTTTTCTTATTAGCCAAATTCATTCACCTTCTTATCTATATTGTCAACCTCCGTGAAAGTTACAGCTCCAATCTTTGAATCTCCCTTTTGTATATGTGATATTAAACATCTTAAAACCTCGAATGCTTCATCTACTAATACTTCTTTGTAAGGAAGATTCTTACCCTTTTCTAAATCTGAAACACAAATAGGTTCAGGAATATTTAATCCTTGTTTATAAGCCATTTGTCTAATCAGATTTTTGCTATTGATATTTGCACATAAAATTGGTATTTTATTGTAGTCACTGATGTACAAAAGTCGGGTTGTTTTGCCACTTCCACGAGGTAAGTTGTAAATTTTCATTAGCATTTCCTTTCTTTTATATACTTGGTCATTACTTCTATTACTTTATCAATGTCTTTTTCAGACAAATCAAAGTCAAATGATATTCTGATAGTCCTTCGGATTTCATCATCCGATAATCCTATCTGTTGTAGAACGTGTGAGGGTTGATTAGACCTTGAATTACAAGCTGAACCCGTTGATACATAAATATCAGCAAAGCCTAAATAGTACATCATCAGTTCTCCAACAACTTTATCTGGCAAAGTACAGTTTATAACATTTTCAAGCCTATGTGATTTTTCGCAATTTATAGTACAACCTAATGCTCTTAATTTATCTTCAAAATAAGCACGCTTGTTTTCAATACAATCTGTCTGACTTGGGTTATTAAATATTTTTCGCAATTCAACGGCTTTAGCAAGTCCAAGAATGTATGGTGTATTTTCAGTTCCACCTCGTAATTCCCTTTCCTGACTACCATATATAAGCGGTGAGATTTTGTTTTCGTATAGATTGTTAATAAACACAAAACCTATACCTTTAGGGCATCCAAATTTATGACCGCTTATTGTCATAAAGTCTATGCCGCATTTATGAACATCTATTTTATGATGTGGATAAGCCTGAACTGCATCCGTATGCAACATTCCGCCATATCTATGAACGAGTTTAGAAATCTCTGGGATAGGTTGAACTACTCCTGTTTCATTATTGGCATACTGTATAGAAACTAATGGTCGTTGGTCTTGATAAGTGGCTAACCTATTTTCTAATTGCTTTAAATTGATTACGCCGTCAGAACCAACCGAAGTAATATCCTTATTTTCAAATATATCCGACATTCCTATAATAGATTTATGCTCAACTGCCGACACAATAATTGGGCTATCAGGATTCTTATACTTATATCCTTTTAGTATCATATTGTTGCCCTCGCTGCCACCGCTTGTAAAGTATATTTCGCTCGGTTTGGCTTTGATTGAGTCTGCAATTATTTTTCTTGCATCTTTAATCTTATCGGAAACTTTATACGCTGGCTTATATAGTGACGAGGGATTATACCAATCATATCGCATAGCATCTGTTATAGTTTTAATAACTTCATCATTGGGTTGCGTTGTTGCAGCAACATCTAAATAAATCATTGACATAACACCTTTTCATTCTGTTTCATACACGACAAATCCACAAGTAGGGCAATTACAAAGATATATTAAATCGTTATGGCAATCAAACATAGTTTCATATTCGTCTTTATCAGCCTTAAAAATACAACCACATCTTTCACATTCAAACTGTATATTCCCTTTTATCGCATTTATATTACCTTTTTGTATAATCTCCATTGATATTATCCCCTGTTTAATCGCAAGTGCTACCTATATCGTAGGAAACATAATATTTATCTCCTGACTGATAAACCCTCGCACCATATACTCCATATCCCCAAATTTCAGAAGCATCAAAAATTATCCATTTATCTTCGTCACTTACATAAGTTCCGTTTTGAGCTATCCTCTCGTATTGTTCTTTGGTTATCTCTCTTGTACAACTTCTCATTTATTCACCTACTTCCCCATTGTCAATAAACTCTAACATATTAGTTACTATTCTGTTCCTATAAGGTTCATATTCAAAATTTTCAGATTCTGTAATTGAGTTCTGAATACCAGTTTGCAATTTTAGCAGTCTTTGAAGTTCCTTTTTGCATACAACCCTTTTTCTTTCTACTATTTGCAACCTTTTGAAAATTTTATATCCCATACACGCATTAGCGTTCATATTTTCATCACGAATGTAATGCCTTATATCGAGTATCATATCGTCATACTGTTTAAGTTCTGCCTTATATTTGTCTATATCTGGCGATAAATATGTATTTATTGCTTGCTGTATAGTTTCTGTAAATGATAAACATTCAGCAGCTTGCGGTTGTGGCTTTGCCGGATTTTCGGGCGTATTGGATGTACTCGCTGTAAAATTATCGTCAATATCTGAAACAAAAGATATTCTGTAATATCTTCGCTTCTTTTTCGGAAAGTGCTTTATAATATAATCACTTGCTTCTCTTTGACTGTTAAACTTTTCTGCTATAATTACATTTGAAACGAAAGATATAGAATCCAATGTTTCTTTAAGGTATTTACCATTCTTATTTGTTATCAAGTACATTTCATACACCCTCTTTTCACAATATAATCTTGTTGTTCTAAATTATTTTTATACCTAAATATTCAAGTACATTCTTCATGCCTAACCCACCTTTATTCCAGTCACGCATACAATACTCCCAAAGTTTAGGGTGAGTTTCTTTAAGTCTTTGAAATCTATTAGGCTCTTTTTCGTTATGACATCCGTAGCAGCAAAATACACAGCCTGTCCTGTCACACTTTGTCGTTCTTAACTTCCCATTCTTTTCTCTTACTATCTCTCCATATACACTTGCATAAGACACATTATACCTTATTATGTATTCCAACACATTTTGTTCAGTCCAGAAACTCATAGGGTTAGATAATGGTCTTTTACTGTCAAACGCATTACACCCTTTTTTCAGCCAAGAGTTTCTTCGCAGACGGCTTTCGGAAGCCATCATAGCAGTAATTGGTTTCAACCCTGTTTCCTTTTCAAACTTTTTTGCTGGATTTTTCTTCATTATGTCGCAGCATTTATGGCTTATCGGTATATTAGAATCTTTTAAATCAGCCCATTTAACCATTGACCAACTCATACCATATTTTAAATCGTGAGAATTGTTTGGTACAAATTTTTGTGCGACTTTCCCATTCGGACAATTACGTGCTGTATAAATATATCTTGATACTTCCTTACTAATTAGAGGATAACCATACATTTCAATAACCTTGCGGAAACTTATTTCGGGTTTAATTTTAATTACATTTGGTTGACTCAAAGCAAATTGTTTTACCTCTGGATATTCAAGACCTGTATCAATATATACTTTCGTAACATTTGGAAATACTTGTTGTGAAATATGCAAAAGTACAGTAGAATCTTTACCTCCAGAAAATGATATATACACCTTTCCTTCATTCTTGATATACCATTCTATGATTCTTGCTTTTGTCACCTGTATTTTATCTTCAAGTGACATACTTTGCATATTTTTTAAATCTTCATTTGTGTACACACCAACCACTAACCATACACGATGAATAGCGGTTAAATTTTAAATCTTCAAACGCTTAACTATATCAGTCTTACTCTATACGCAAAATTTTTACATTAGACTTATTACAATCTTCTAACAACTCGGCTTCACCGAGATAGGTGTTACTCCTTTCTAATAAGCATTTTAATCACCTTAAATTTATTTCTTTTTATTATTCATAAATGTCATTATCATTACGATAGATTGTAGTATTCCAACCATTAGTATTGCAAAAGAAAAGTTACCTTTGAACATCTCAGTTGAAATTGTATCTATAAATTCCTTCATTCATTTCTCTTTTCTCTTTATGTTAGTTTGACAACTCCATCTGCTAAACTATCGTCAATATAAACTCTGCACTCACCATATATAAACGCAGCGTTACTATTATTTTCAAAGTTGATTGGGTTGCCTGTTTTATATTCTTCCAACTTGCTACTAACAAGCAAAGCTGTTGTTTTATTCATAATCAAATACGGCTCATACAGATTATTATTTTTAAAATCAATAATTGCCGAATTTAATGTTGATGGATAAAACTCTGCTATTTTAATCGTTTTTCGCAATACTATCACCTCCCTTATTTGCTTTCATATATGCTGCAAATTGTCGATATTTCTTTGTGTATTCATAACTTTCTTTGAAAATGTTATTTGCCGCTTTCGCAAGTTTTGGTTCATATTTTTTCATTACTTCAATTTCGTTCTCTAAGTCTCTACCAAAAGGACATCCGACACAGCCTGTTCTCTTTAATCCATATAGATTGTAACAATCTGAATGTACAACATTGAATAATCTGTCATATACTTTCTTATCTTCATTTGTAAACCAAAATAATGGTCTATAATGCGATATATCTTCTGTATTATTAGTAAAACAATTTTTATAAGAACCAGCTCTTGCTCCACCTTCAGCTTTTCTGATACCTACAATATCTAA
The DNA here is from genome assembly GCA_902786345.1 of uncultured Ruminococcus sp. Classification (GTDB taxonomy): domain Bacteria; phylum Bacillota; class Clostridia; order Oscillospirales; family Acutalibacteraceae; genus UBA1213. The sequence continues at coordinate 101,260 of CADACB010000007.1, forward strand.
ATCGCAATTATTTAGCTGACTATATAAGTGTGATGCTTTCTTTTTAGCATACTCACAGCATTTGTTACTGATTCTAAAGTTGGGTGGATTTGTAATAATAAACTCTTTTAAATACTTATTATATGCTATATCAAATCTTGATATTTTCCCTTGCATATTACCTTTTTGATTAGTCCACCACTTTAAAGCACTTTTACATTTTGGATATTTGACAATTAAAGATTCAAATGGTTCATCTTCCCATTGAAAATTATGTTTTTGTAAACGATACATCATTTCTGAAATATGTTTTGATACAAACGGATAGCCATATTCTTTACAAGCAACCGGAATAGGTTTAACAGCTTTTTCTATATGTATCTTTATATTATATTTTTGTTTAAGATACTCAAGATGATTTTTAGTTGCCTGATACTCAATGCCTGTATCTAACCAAACATACATCACTTTATGCTGAGTATCCACCTTGGTGATTATATCGAGCATTATATCACTATCTTTGCCACCACTTATAGAACAAACAGGCTTTTTATATTTTTCTATGATATTACTCGCTTTTAAGAAACAATCCATAATCACCGGATAATCTTTGACATAATCTAATATCTCGGATAATGAATTAAAAGTTTTATCTTATTTTTATTTTTAAAAACGTCAATCATTGGTATTTTCAAACTTTATGAAATGTAAATATTCAAAATATTATAAAAATAATTTTTATAAATAGCGAATTTATGGGAGATTTTAATGAAAAATGAAAATAAAACTTTTATTTTATCGTCATTTTTAACTTCGCAAACCCTCAATTATTGGGAGTTACTATTTTGTGTTTTTGTGATAAAAAATCTATTTTATTCTGATATTATAATTTTCCCGAACATGCCATTAACACAACATCCATCCTGAGTTCACTAATAATCTCACCAAGAACCTTTTTCATTCTTTCTGTGTAATCCTCATTTGTAACATAATCAAGAAGTAAAACGGTTACACCACAGTTTCGTGCGTGTTGTTCGCATAAGTCATAAATTTCGTATGGAGTTATATTCTGGTTATAAACTATATAACAATTATCTAAATCGTCACTATTTAACGTTGTATGGTACTTGTCTTGATACTTTTCCATAAGACCATGTATGATTGTTCTTCTCGAATTGTCATTGCTAATTATAATATATGGCATTTTATTTCTTGTAAACTCAGCGGCTTTTGCTAATACATGGTCAGTCTTTACTGTTCTAAAACCAAACGAACTAACGGAATATTTAGCAGAGTCGTTATCATTTATATTTAATGGTGTTAGCAGGTTATAATTTGCTCTGGCAGCCCATTCAGCATTTCCAAACATAATTACAGCTCTACCGTTATCATCCCTTAAAAAAATACATTCTGTTTTCAAGCCTTTTCTTGTTGGAGAATTGAAATATAATTTATCTCCGAATTTGAAATTCATATTGTTTGCTCCTTTTACTTTTTTGACATCAATCTTATAAATATCTTTTGATATAATCGTAATTTTGTGTTCAATATATCTTCACAAAATTTATCAGGAAATGTTAAATAAAATAAATATAGTTTCTTTTTCATTTCTTATTAACTATTTGTAAATTGATAAGAGCCTTGTAACATCCTTATCTGTATGACCATCCCAATGTTTCCCATGTTCAAGTTCTTGGCAATCAAACATATCCCAATATTTATTTTCATAATGATAAGTATAACTACCTTCGGGAGTATCTATGCCAACAATGAACCAACCGCCGCCGAAACATAATTCTCCGTTTTCGTGTTTATATGACTTCCACGAAATACTCTTATTTTGATTAACGATTACAGCAAATAAGATAGCTCTTTGATGATATAGTTCGTTGAATGTATGAAACCCATCACTAAAATCACCAATATCTTTAATGCCAAATTCCTTGCATACTTCTTCCTTTGTCATTTTATTTATTACCTCGCATTTTCAATCAATGTCTTGTTTTATATATTTTTCACCTTGCGAACAGAACCAATCATACATTACTCCGCCGGATTTCCAGTATGAACAAGGTGCGTGTCCTGCTACACCGTGAACACCTTCATAATATTTACATTCATTGCAATGAACTGGCTCTTTTTCTAATGCCGCTATCGCCATTTTAAACGCTTCGACTGTCAAAATAGAATTTGGTAAATCGTTAATAGCATGGTATAAACCGAAATCACGAATTTTTCTTGCGGCTTCTTTGTTAGTCATGTTTTTACCTCCTATTTTATGCCTCGTTATAAATGAAATTTTTATTATTTATCATACCAATAACAATAAATACATCCAGAAGGACATCTCTTTTTATTATTGAGTAATTCAGTTTTTCCGGTAACACATAAGCAACCTTTCCTTTGAAACCCACCTGTTTCATTATCAAATGGCAAGCCGAGTACATCAAAATCACGCTTACTGATACAACCTATTCGTTCTCCGATATTTTCAGCACAGGATTCAAAATGTTTATATAATGATACATTTTGCTGAATTGCTTGATTGACTTGTAAAATCATATTTTGTGGTGCTACGAAACTCTCAAACGGAACTTTACCACATACCTCTTGAAATCTCTTTTTTACATGAGGGTACATATCAATAATAGATAACCGACATCTTTCGATTCCAAAAGTAGAAAACTGTTTCCAAACCTTTTCTACACATTCAATTCCTTTGTTGGTTGGAATAATTGGGTCGGTTCGTAAAACTATATGAGATACTGGAAATCCTAATGCAATTAGTTTTGAAACTCCGCCATAAACTTCATTTGGAGTAGGGACATTTGGTTCTATGAGCGTTTTGCCGTAACCTGTGCAAGTGCAATGTAAGATGATTTTGTCTGCATTATTTACGAGTGCATTTAATAATTTCTCGTTTTTGGAAGTCAGATGCTTGGTAATGATGATATTTATATCGTAGAGTTTATCTATCCACGAAAAATCTAAACCTCCATCGCCAGCTTCGGTAATGCCTATTTTAGTCATACTTGCTCCTTCGGTTAATTTAATGTTTTAATAGCTTCTACATCTTTACCTTCAGCCAAACATTGAAAAGCAGATAAAATATCGTCACCGTGATAATCGCTATGACCTGCAATTAACCTAAAAACATCTTTAATATGTATTGTATTATTCTGCTCCAATTCCTTGATTACCATATCAACGGCTTCACGCTCTTTGCTGGTAGTTCTATCAAAACTTCCGAAAACTAAACCTTTTAATGTATCTATTATTTCTTCATTTGACATCTTAGGTGTACTCAAATTCATTTGTTCCATTTTTCCCCTTTGATTTCAGTCCAAACTTTTTTGCACAAAGACAATCTATTGTAGGGCATATTTTTCGATAATGAAATTCCAAATCGCAAGTATGAGTTGCATCAATAGATTTGTCTGAATGTGGACATTGATTGACATATTTTTTAATTTCTTCTTCCGTCATTTGTCTTACACCTTTCTTTAAATTTCAAATAAAAGTTTCATTTTATGTCATTCAGTCCAAGGGTCTGATTCCCATTCCGTACCGCATCTATGGCAACTATAAATTTTAAAGTATTCTTCTTTAGTAGATAAACCTAAAAATCCACATGATGTTTCTCGTATAAATGTAAAACCATATTCCCTTTTGCCACAACAAGGACACTTGTTATTTCGCATATCTATAATTTTACGCTTTAGCATTTCTTCGATATATTGTGCGTTTGTCTTTATGATTTTCAAGTATTACATCTCCTTCCACGATTTATGTATAAATAGTTTCTCAGTCACTTTAAACTGATTATTTTTGTTTACATCTAATGTCCTTGCAACCGGTTTCTCCCATATTGAAACAAAATCATCAGGCGCAGTCTGTTCCGATATAAACATTAAATGATTTTTACTAACTTCCCTTGCGTATTCCCAAAATGTCAGACTGTCAAATTTTACTTTGCCATATCCAGTTGTATTATTGTATGGTGGGTCTGCGTAGATTACACAATTTTGCGGCAATTCAACATCCCTATAATCTTTACAACTAAATTCTGCATTCATTAAAGTTTTTATATCTTTTAATAATGACTTCTTGCTTTGTAAAGCATAATTTCTGCCGCCTTTATTTCTTGCATAGCCGCCAAACCATTTACCACCAAAACTACAACCAAATCCAACAAATCCTGTTAAAATTTTATCTTCATCTTTATGCTCTCGGATGTACCTATACTGTTCTTCTGATATATATTCGGGAAGTTCATAACCGTTTTGAATACCTTTTAATAAACTAATAAGATAACTATGATTATCATTAAGAATCAGTTTTTCAAAACCGGTTACTTTACTTTCAACAGAACAGCTCCCACAAAATAAACTTATGAATGTTGTACCCCCCGACCGAGTTTATAACTTCCGCTATTGGTTTTGCTATTCTTGATTTGCCGCCCTGATACCTCACTTATTACCTCCGAAATATTTTTACTAATTCTGCTTTTGCCACCTTGATATTGCATTATTTATTTCCTATTCCCATTTCTAAATACAGTTCATCAACTGCATTTCCTTTTCTTTGTACACAATCGTACATTTTTTCTTCAATCGAATCTTTGGCTTGTAGAATAATATAAGTGCATTTATTATTTTGACCGATACGATGTATGCGGTCTTGACTTTGTTTAAATTCTTCATAACTAAAACTAAGCGAATAATAGATGTTGTAGGTACAATTCGTAAATGTTAATCCTTTGCCAATAAGTTTTGGATGAGTAAACAACAATTTTATATTACCATTCTTAAAATCTCGTATAATTTCATCTCTCTGCTTGGATTTAGAAGTTAGTGCAACTCCCCCGAATTTTGATGCAAGGGTATCTATCTCGTGCTGGAACTGACACCATACTATAACCTGTTTATCTCCAAGTTCCGATAATGTTTCACTTAGTATTGACTCTTTGTTATTATCGAAATCGGTAATATTTCCGTCTTTCCCGATAACAAATCCACTTGTTACTTCCCGAAGTTTCATCAGTTTTGCAGTAAATTCAAATTTACTCCATTGATTGATATTCGTTTTAATATCATTAACAATATTGTCATAATATTGCCTTTGCCCTTTAGCCATATCAAAGCGTTTAACTTCAAAGACTTTTTCGGGCAAATCTACACAATCATCTTTCTTTAAGAATATGGATTTTTCTGAAAGTCTTGCATAATATCGTTCCTTATCGTTATCTGTTTGATACCAATAATGCGGATTTGCCATATCCTGATGAAAATACCTTGCCAAAAATCCGTAGTAGTTGTTACCAAATATATCAGTGTCAACAAACTTCATTTGAGGGAATATCTCGCTATTATGATTAGGAGTTGGACATCCACTTAATACAAATCGGTGCGGTATAACTTCGATAAGGTCTAATATTAACTGTGTAATTTGACTTGACATATTTTTCATTACGCTGCTTTCATCAACGATTACACAATCAAAATTTGCTTTACGAATTTCATTATGAAGGATTTTGAAACTTTCGTAATTCATAACATATATATCTGCTGGCTCATTCAAAAGTTTTAAACGATTTGATTTGCTATTACTCCAAACATTGATAATCTTTTTGTCAGGATAAAACTTATGACAATCGTCAATCCAAGCGGTTTCAATTACTGAAAGAGGGCATAAAACAAGGCTTTTATTATAATGTGTTGAAATCTCAATTCCACACAAAGTTTTACCACATCCTGTATCGGCGAATATACCATAGCATCCATTGTTAAGGGCTAAATTTACAATTTTATTTTGATGTTTTCTTAAAAAAGATGAAACATCATAGTTAATATATTCTTTATCTTTTGATTTTTCGTTTGATGAAACCAATCCGATTTGAATGAGTTTTTGCAAAGCTGTTTCAGGAAATTGCCATTTGCCATTATGAAATTTTCTACCCTCTATTGTTCGTATATATGGTATCTGTTCCACAGGTACAGAAAGTTCAATCATATTTTCACCTATTATTCTGCATTTTCTCTTATATTTTTGATTTCTGAAGCTTTCAAACCAAGAGTTTTTAATTCGGCTTCTAATTTTTTAATTTCTGCTCGTATATCTTTCTTTTGCTGTGTAAGAGCCTTTTGTTCTTCCTTTGCTTTCTTTCCTTCTTCTTTGTTCAACTCACCAATAGCAAGCTGTTCTTTAAACCTGTCAACCATTCCCTGAAAGCTATCACTACTTTCATAGACTTTATCATCCCATTTGTCGAAAATATCCTGTGCGGCTTTGTAAAAGTCCTCATTTAGTTCAATTCCGATAGCATTTCTACCATTCTCTATGGCTGCTCTATTTACTGTCCCTGAACCAGCGAAACAATCAAGAACTACATCACCCGGTGCGGAATACAGCTTAATTAACCTCTTACACAGTTCATAAGCAAATGGTGTCATATGTTTTGCTCCACCGATTGACGAATTAGGGATTTTCCATACTCCCGAAGCATATTCAGCCCATTCTGCCAATGTTACATCTGAACCACTTTGTGTTTCCATAAGACCAGATGTACCTTTCTTATAAACATATACAAATCCAAAATTGGCAGCGATTGTTGCATCTCTGGCTTTGAGATTTCTATACCAAAGAGAACCATCTGAAATCATTGCTCTTTGTGGTGTATATTTTTCCCAGCAGATTTCAGACCATAAGATGAAACCGCTTTCCTTAAATATTTTATTAATATCTCCCGTCAAACTTTCTTTACCACGATGACCATCTCTACCGATTGTGTAATTGTAATCTTCAAACTGCATTGCAAATTTACCGCCGGGAACAAGCACTCTTTCACACTCTTTAATTACAAGCGAAAGCAGATAATAATATTCTTCGTATGTTTCACAATTTGATAAATCGCAAGAGTCATTGCTATATACCCTCAAATTGTGATACGGCGGAGAAGTAATAATTAAATGCACACTTTCACTCGGTATCTTCTTTAGCTCTTTTAAGCAGTCACCGTTAATCCAATTATTCGTTAATCTCACTATATCACTCCGTTTTATTAAAAATCGTGTTGTTCTGACTGACTTTACACTACAAAAAAATTAAATTAGTTTTCTTCCACAATTAGGACAATAATTTGCGTTTACTAAATCAAATTGTCCTGTGATTTTAGGACTACAGGAATTATATAACAAACAGTCGCATTTTGAGCAATTCATTCTCGTGACTCCGTTGCGTTTGAATATTCGTCTTATTGATACTTCGTCATTTAATTCTTCCTCTTTTATCTGTTTGTATATATTAATCATTTTTTTATATGTAGCCCAGCATATCCAAGCATTGCAGTCAGAACAATATACTCCATATCTTTTTCCATTGGGTTTAACATATACATTTTCGCATCCACATTGCGAACATTGATAATTTTTAGGTATTCTCATCATCTCCTTGTTCTATATTAAATGGATTTTCGATTGGTTCAAGATACTTTGCCAACCTACCATTGTATTCAAAAACAAGGTCGTTATCTTTGATTGGTTGACCTAAATAATGTAATATAATCTGATGGAATGTTTCGGCATTGAAACACTTGAATTTAACAGTTTTCGCATCATCATATATATGTTTTATCCAGCCAAAATCACCGACTTTTTCAAGAGTAAACATCTCAACTCTGACTAATGAACCTATATTATCAGGGCAATTTGAAATTATTTCTCTAAATCTATTCATTGGAATATGAACATCATCTACTCTAAATACTATCTCATCTGCATTGATACTATACGCTTTTAGTGTTTTATCACCAATACTATGAACAATATGATAATATAGCTTATACATCAGATTACGCTCATATTGAATTTGCTTTTTAGGATTGCAAGCTCCTAATACTACTTGCCGGATATACTTACTATTGATAATATGAGGAAAACTTGTAAACTGCTTTACAAATATTTCCCAAGTGTCACTATTAAAAATACCCTTGCTGAAATGATTAAGAGCCGAAAAATTAGCCTGTTTCATATCAATAGATATAAATGCTTTATCGTCATTATCTGAAACGTATAAGTTTCGTTCACCGATTGTATCTATTGGAAGCCGATAGTCAGAATTAATAAACACTTGATAACTTGCATTATCTTTGATGCGATTTATCATCCTATCTTTTATAGCGTTATAGTATTCAAAATAATCTTGACTTGAATTAACATTAGAAAGCATATCCACAAAATCGCTCCATTTAGCAAGTGTATTATAAAATGGGTCTAATGTGATTAGTCTTTCAGTAAAGTATGGGTCTTGATAAACACCCATAGGAATATTACAGTCCTTACAAAATCTTCTTTTGAGCGCCTTTGATGCTTTTATTTCTTGTACGTTCACACCATCACCTCTCCGTAAACAACCATTTCGTTTACTCTTTCAACAAATTTAAGAACCTTACTCATATCAGCATTTTCGGGTAAATCGGTTGTTCTTTGTAATTGCTTTAATCTATTTTCATATTCATCAACAATTTCATAGAACTCTTTAATAGGTTGCTCATTTCCATTTAGGTATTTACCGTTACGAATTGCCATAAGAAAATCGTGTTCTTTTTCACGATAGGTATTTATTTCTCCTTTTTCAAGAATATCAAACACCATTAAATAGAGCCTAATAAGATGACACATATGTTTACCGAGTTTATTGTGTTCAACGGCTTTTTTATTTCTTGTGCCAAACTTATTAAAAGAACGAATGATATTTTCCATATCACCCAGCATATTCCGATAATCTCTTAGTGGATAATGCGATATATTTGCATCCATAAACAGCTCGACATCCAGTTCCGGATTTAATGATTTATCAATGTAAAGTTTGATTGCATCATCCGGCATTTGTAAATATTTTCGTTTATAATCAACTGCAGCACATTCAATAGACCTTAATATATATTGTTCCTGTTGCTGTTGACTTGTTTTTCTTGCTGACTTGTTTTCTAATCTGCGAAGCTGTGCATTAGCATAACCACCGAATGAATTGATAGCTCTTTTTGATAAAAACAATCTTTTATTATTTAAGAGTTCCCTACCGATACAATTTGTGTATAAGTAATGTTCGGGTTTAAGTCCTAATATTTCGATAACATTAGGATTACAAGAGCAAAGCAACTTAATCATCTTGTCTAATGAATAAATAGTAGTATCGGTGTTCGTTTCAACAACTTGCTCAAAATCCTTGCCTATCAAAATATTTCGTCTTGTATTGGTAGCGACACCTCTTATATCAATATCTGACTCATCATTATTAGTACCATAAGCATAGCTACCACCTAAACCTATAAGTGCGACATTCCGACCAAGAAATTCATTGTCTTTTAAAAACGAATACTCTTTAGATTGAATTTTTGTTTTAATATCATCAAGATTCATGTATGTCACATCCCTCTATGTATATAATACCACATTTATAAGTTGTTGTCAATAGATTGTTCTAAATTATTTTAGAATATTTTTATACAGTGTGACATACTCTCCACCTATAGAGGTGGGGGCTTCTCGCTCAAGTACGGTAGCCCATACAGTATCAACGAGCTATCCCCGTGTGTCCCACGGTTCTTGTTTTGATTTTACGCTAACGCTATTCGCATACCCTCGTTTCGTATATTTATAGCAGCGTTTATATCTCTGTTATGATGTGTCTGACAGCAAGGACAAGTCCATTCTCTTACAGATAAGTTTTTGGTATTGGGATTCTGATACCCACAAACACTGCAAATCTGTGAGCTTGCAAAAAATTTATCTATTTTTACAAGTCTTTTTCCGAGTTCCTCTAACTTGTATTTCAGAAATGATGTGAACATTCCCCAACCATTATCTGAAACGGACTTACCGAAATTCAGCGATTGTGCCATTGCTTGCATATTCAGATTTTCAATACACACACAATCATAAGCATTGGCTATCTGTCTTGACTGTTTATGAAGAAAATCCTTTCTTTGATTGGCAACCTTTTCATGCAGTTTAGCAACTTTGATACGCTGTTTTTCTCTGTTCTTTGAACCTTTCACCATTTTTGATAACTTTCTTTGTTCTCTTTTCAGTTTCTTTTCGGACAGTCTGTAATATCTCGGAAACTGTGGAAGATTTCCGTTGCTATCAACATATAATTCGTACATAGAAAAATCCAATCCGATAAAACTTTCAAGTTCTTTTTCACCAATTTCTTCCTCATACTCAAAAAGAACACTTGCAAAATATTTACCGCTTGCGTTCTGGCTTATTGTAACGGACTTAATTTTGTAATAATCAGGAATATTTCTATGCTGTTTGATTTTGACAAGTCCTGTTTTCGGTAACTGTATGTATCCATTCTCTATTTTTACAGAACCTTTTTGATTATTGGTCGTATATGATTTTTGACTTCTATGCTTTGATTTGAAATTAGGAAAGCCATATTTTTTAGGATTACTGAAAAAATTATTGTATGCTTTTTGCAAATTCATCTGTGCATTGGCAAGGGCAAGACTATCTACTTCTTTCAGCCACTCAAATTCAGTTTTATACTGTGCAGGAGTATTATTCAGCTTTTTCTGCGTCTGATGATAGTATTCTATCTTGTCGCCCAGCATCTTATTATAGATAAATCTGACACAACCAAATGTCTTCGCTATCAATATTCTTTGTTCTTCATTCGGATATATCCTGAATTTGTAGGCTTTGTTCATCTTGTTCTCACCTCTTTACTCAAACATTGCATAAACAGAGTCGTAAGTCAAGCAAAAAGTCAGCCTTACGGTTGACGGGCAATTCATCCCTCCGCCTAAGAGGTGGGGGCTTCTTGTCCATTTAGGTTAAACTCATATTGCGACCCAATAATATCGCCAATAATAGCACCCTTTATAGCCATATTATACCTCCGAACCAATACAATTTATTGTACGCTCCTAAGATACCACACTTGACTTTCGTTGAAAATATCTGTATTATGTATTATAGATGGGTCGTGAGTTATTTCATCAATAACCTTTTCATCATCAAAAACTTCTCTTTGAAAAGTACAGTTATCCGGTGTTGTGCCACATACAATGCTTGCTTCATCCTTGAAGTTTACCCAATTATCTCTTTCCTTGGCAGTCTTAAACTCGGCAATATCACTATTACCAATCCCTTTGTAAGTCGCATAATACATAATAATCTTCCTTTCAATCTTGACTTTTTAGTTATTATTTTTTATAATATATATAAATTAGCCGATTAATCTCGACAAGTGTTATTATACCAGATTATTTTCTTGATGTCAATGTTTTTCAAGATTATTTTCTTGATATTAGAAATTCCCAAGATTGTATTCTTGTAACGGAGGTAATATTATGGAAACTTTATTATATCAGCGTATTAAGCTGTTATGTTCTGAACGCAACATAACAATTAATAAACTTGAATCCGAATTGCGATTTGCACCATCTACTATTCAAAAATGGAAAACTGTTAATTCACCATCTATTAACAAAGTGCTTGAAGTTGCAAACTATTTTAATGTGTCAACAGATTTCTTACTCGGAAGAACCAATATTAGAGGTTCTGCTGATGATATACTTAATGACACGGAAATTATTTCTTTTCAAAGAGCCAGAGAAAATATGACAGATGTTGATAGAAAAAGGTCTTTTGATATGCTCCGAGCCGGTTTTAGTTATGCTTTTCAAGATAAAGACGAGGAGGACGATGATTCATAATATGATAAGATATTTATTTATTAACAATTCAGTTCTGCAAATATATTCACAACTGCCACAGATTGAATATCCTTTGGATGTAAATCAGGTTATTGCTTTGTTGCCAAATTGCCGTTTTATGACTTATGATAAATTTGCAGAAATAAATAATTGTAGTGTTGACGATGTAATCCAGATATGTGAGAGTAAAACAGGTTGCACACATTATGAAATTGATAATAATCGTTATCTTATACTTTGTAACAATGGTTCAATGTCAAATAATTCCGGCAGAAAACGATGGACTGAAGCACATGAAGTCGGTCATATTATGTGCAAACATTTTGAAATATCTGCTTATTCATCACTATCCGAGAATGGATTTTTAGTAAACAATCCTAAGTTTGAAAGTGAAGCTGATTATTTTGCCGCAACATTATTAGCACCATTCCCCTTATATAAATTATTAAATATACAATCAGCTATTGATGTTCAAGATATGTTTGGTTTATCCACCGAAGCCTCTCTGTATAGGTTTAAAGAATATTTACGTTGGAAAAAAGGTCATCGTAAAACATCTTGGGAGAATGATATAATTAATCTTTATAAATTAAAAGGTAATATTTTGTTGTAATAATCAACACCTTATAGGAAATACTTCTTATGAGGTGTTTTTATTATGGATAAGCAAGAATATCAACATATTAGAAACCTTGCTTGGGACACATTACTTCAATCTAAAATCAATTCGCTACCAGTAGATATTTCAAAAATTGCTAAAATCTATGATATTCATTATTATACAGGTAATAATTGTTATGATGATGCAATATTTATATCAAACGAATTATTAAAAATGTTTGGTTATAATATTGCACTATCAAAGTATCTTGCAGTACGGCTGTTGTGTCCAATGATTGTCATTAAATTTTTGAACATTAAATCTGCTAAAGAAATGTCAAATATTACTGGTTTACCTATTGAAATAGCAAATCAAAGATTCAAAAGGTTTGAACTATTGCTTAAAAGAAATGCTTTTGAAACATCTGAACTGGAATCAAGACTTCTTTTACAATTTCAAGATTGGATTACAAAATATAAAGGCAATTCTTAAGTGGTGTTTAATCATATTTTGCCACAATAAACATATTTTGTAAAAGTAGAGTGGTTGCCGTATCGGTCGGTGTATTCAGAATCAACGCTTCGCACATTATAGTTTTTACGAATATTATATATAATAGCACTTAACCTTGTAGCACCATACTTTTCGATTGCTTCCCAGCTTGTGATTGAACCGTATTCTTTTAGATGCTCAAGGACTAACCTCGATTTGTTTGCTCTTCTTTTATCATTTGTTTTTCTCATAGCATATTTCCTTTCAGTTAATCATTGATAACTATTACTTCTTCTTCCCATGGTAGGTACTTTTTATATATTTGTTTCGGATACCAACCGTGTACTCCGAAATGCCCAAATTGTGCGGTATAACGATAATCAATATTCCTCAAATTCAAATCTTCTATTATATTGTTTGGTTCACATTCTTGGTACAAATCATTCCAAGGTTCAATAATTCCTTTATCGGTCTTAATATATATTGACATCGGTTTACTTAACCCTATCGTATAAGACAACTGAACTAACACATTATTTACTTTAGGATGTTCATTTAAACATTTTAATGCTATCTGTCTTGCTTTATAAGAGGCAGAACGGTCAACTTTTGTAGGGTCTTTCCCGGAAAAAGCACCGCCACCAACAGGAGCAAACGAATGATAATTGTCAACGCAGATTTTTCTGCCTGTTAATCCTGAGTCTCCCTCAAAACCGCCAATTAGAAATTTACCTGTTGGGTTAAAATGGAATTGTTCAACTGCAATGTCGTATTCGTGACACATTTTTAAGCAACGTTCTTTTATAATTCTATCGGTATCTTCCCTATCTATTTCTGTATTTTGATAAGACACAACAAAATCTTTAATGTATATCAATTTACCTTTATCATTGTAACATCCTGTGATTTGTGCTTTGCCATCGGGGAGAAATCTACTATCGTCTTTCCTTAATGTATCATAAGACATAGCCAAACATTGTAAAATATACATAGCAAGCGGAATACCATTTTCTGTATCACGACAAGCATATCCAAACATCATCCCTTGGTCGCCAGCTCCGCCTATATCTACTCCCTGTGCAATATCAGGCGATTGTTGCCCTATGTTATTGATAATTTTATAGTCAGTAGAATAGCCTACTTCTTTTAGAACGGATTTTACAACATATTCAACATCAACCTCTGCCTCTGATGTTACTTCACCTGTTATGAATATTTTACCCTTGCCGCCCATTGTTTCTATCCCACAGCGACTATTACAGTCTTGTTTCATATAAGCATCTAACAGAGCATCGCTAATCTGGTCGCAAAGTTTGTCAGGGTGTCCTCTGAATACAATTTCATTTGTATAAAAGTAAGACAATATTATCGTTCCTTTCAAATTTGATTTTTCAAATAACTCAAAATATGCTTTATAACATCAATAGTCCAACCATCTCCTATTAAATCAGTTATTTGCGATTTTCTTAAATTGCCAAATTCATACCATTCTGGAATAGTTTGTAACTTTCTATATTCATTAATTGTCAAATCTCTTAGTCCATTTTTATCTTCAATAAATTGTGTATTCCACGCAGCATACCCACGAGCAGTAATTGGAATTGATTTATCTCCATTGACTTGAATATACATTATACTGTTTCGTTTGCGATTTACAAATGCTCTTTTCTTATCAGACCAATTTTCTTCTGGTGTTGGGTTGTCATCTAAAATATCTTTTAAGAGTATTCCTTTATCTTTGGGAACATTAACCGGAATATTAGTCCAATAGTATCTATTTCGTTTTTGTGCAGATAATAAACTTGAATCAATATGTATAGGTTCACATTCAATTAAACTATTAAATACTTCTTTATCCTTATTTGTCATTGAATAAACATTTTCAAATAAAAAGTATTTAGGTTTAACCTGTTTCATTATTTCAACACATTTGTATATTAAACTTGATTTTTCTCCATTAACACCAGATTTGCCAGTTATATTAATTAAGCTCATATTTTGACAAGGAGAGCCACATAGTAACAAATCAACATTATCGCCGAGTTTTGCAATATCAAAATCTTCAATATCACCCATTTGTACTGTTTGAGGGAAATTAAGTTGTGTGGTTTGAATTGCTGTTGATTTAATTTCATAAGCATAATATTTACGAATTGGTATTCCCAGTTCTTTTAAAGCTATCTGACCACCACTCATACCATCACACAAACTTAAAACTGTAATACCATTTTGTGAAGATAAAATAGTATTTTTATTGTAATTTTTACAATTCTTAACTCCCAATAATTGAGAGTTTATATCATTAGAAAAACACTATTTTATATTCTGAATACATAGAAAGGTGCGAAAATATACAATTTATAATGCAAAACGAAAATAAAAATACTATTTAGTTGTAATTAGTTTGTAGCCGTTTCTATTTGCATCATTTCCTATATTGGTTGTTATAGTCCCTATTGTATCTTGGTCTTTTCTTATATTGCTATTATAATCGTCATAAACAATAGTTTCGTCACAACATTTATTGTTATCTATTTCTACAATCCTTTTTCACTTGATTGATTAGCTTTTATTAAATTATTATTTATATCATCAAACAACCTATCTAACCCAATTTCAAAAGCTCCAATTCCCGAAAAATAACTACTTACTCGCAAATCATCAAACAAATACGGCATTGCAGAATACAACTCTTTAAATATGTAATATAAAACATCCGTTACAATAGAATTTCCGGCTTGCTTATATAATTGTGAATTTGCTTTATCTTTCCCTTTGTGAAACTTATCATTTATTGCTTTCTTTGCATTGTCGAAATTTTCATCAGAAAATCCCATTAACCTCCAACATTCTTTTGGGGTAAGTTTTCTAATTCTATAAGGTGTATTAGAGAAATCTATTTCTTCGGTATCAATCATTATTTTTAAACCACTTCTTTCACTTCTTAATGCAGGGGTATAGTTTGTATATGTTCTGCATACTTCCTCAAAACCATAAGTATCATCAATTACAATCACCTTTGGTTCTAAGCCCCCCCTTGACAAGTATTTAGTGTTGGTGCAATTCCATATTCCGAATAAATACGTCCAGATTGAGGATTGCCAAATGTTTTAGTTCCTTTCCTTATATTCCCTATTTGAATAATATTGTTTTTGCTCATTTTCTTTTCCTTCCAAAACTATTAGGGGGGGGTCTTTGTACGATGTAGCAGGAATTGTAGGTGCAACACCTTTAATTGAATATATCCAACCTTTTTGACCGCCTGTTCCCTTATGTCCGAGCCTTATGATTTTGTTCATCTTTTCTCCTTACAACGATACAAGGTTTATTACCCCCCACCCATTGTTAAAATAGTTGGGGCAATTCCGTTAGTATCATATACACAACCTCTGCCACTTATTGGTTTATCATTTGGGTTTTCGTAAACGCATCCAAATGAAATAGCAAATTTATTTTGTTTCATTTCGGTTTTCCTCAACTATATATAAATAACTATATCCTCCTATATGCCCAACGGGAGATGAAGTTAAACACATTGCAATACTGTTAGAATCATAAACTCTATTACCTTGCCTATATTGTTTCCCGAAATTTTTATAACCAAATCCTGCAAGCAAACGAGGTTTTTTATTATTTATGCTCTTTATTTTCAATCACACCATTCATAGATTGATTGCCAAAACCTTTATAATCTCTTGCGAGTAAAGTATTAGCGACATCAATTTCTTTATCAAATTTGCTACATTGATTGGAGAATAGCCCAGTAGCTATACCTGAACCATATCCCATTGATGTCGGTCTATACTTCCTCTCCCCCCCAGTCCTTACGGTGTTAGAAACGTCTTTATCTAATTTACCGTTTTGAATAAGGTCATCAATTAACTTTTTTGCTTTTGGCGTGTTTACATAGTATTTTTCATCAACATCATCTTCAAGAATATCTTTAAGACAAATATCACTCTCAAATCCGGCAGGAAATACAAATTTACCATTATCTAATTCTTTTAGAACAATAATGAGATAAACACGTTCACGGTTTTGCGGAACACCATAATCTTTAGCATTAAGCACTTGATAATATGTGTTATATCCGTATTCGTGCAATTCATTTATAAACATCTGAAATGTATCTTTGAATTGTTTGCCGACAATATTCTTTACATTTTCATAAATTCCCCATTTAGGTTTATTTGCCCGAATAACTCTTAACCATTCTACAAGCAACGAGCTTCTTGATTTATCAAGGTTTTCTTTTCCGCAATTCGGACATTTATGCCTAACAAAATAATGAACTGTCAAGGGATTATACTCACAACCACAATCTTTACATTTCCATTTGCTGCCAGCTTGTTTACCAGCCACAGAAAAATCTTGACATGGGCTGCCGCCACAAATCATAGTAAATGGAGAAATCTTTGTTTCATCGACTTTTGTAATATCTCCAAGATTAAGACTTTCGTCAACTTTATGAATTGCACAATAGCTTGTTGCAGCGTATTTATCAAACTCGCAAAAATTAACTAATGTATAGCCAGACGACTTTGAATTATCTTTTTTATTTGTGTTTTAGTACACACAAATTGCGAAAGTTTGAGGGTCACGAATTGTTAAACTAAACCATCGACTTTAATTAAATTGTATTCAAAAGTAGAAAGATAGGGAGTTAATAATGATAAATGGTTGATAAAAAAGATATTTTATTGTTATCGTGTTGTTCTATCTTATTTGTCAACGACAACAAAATCGCTAATTGCAGCATAAATATCTTTCTCACATACGCACCATATTGTGTTCCAATCAACCTCGTGTGCAGTATGTTCTCTATTAGCTTGCTCCTTTTGACTCATAATCAGCGAACAAAACAAAGATTTTGCAGAAATATCCCAATTTGCACCGTTTTCATCTTTGCCGATAAGCCTTACATCACTGTCTATGCTTCTTGCGATTTGAGTAAATTTCTTTACAGATTCCAAATCAACTAATTCTACTTTTACCTTCATTGTATCACCTCTTTTCAAGTACACATATATTATAGCATTTCTTTTCATTTATGTCAACTGATTGTTCTAAATTATTTTAGAAAATATTTTTTATATATTCTTCTTCTGTAATAATTTTAGTACCAAATCTTATCGCCGCTTTATTTTTGGAACTCCCAGAGTTTTTATCATTTGTAATTAGGTAATTTGTTTTTGATGTCACAGAAGAAACCACAGTTCCGCCTTTTGATTGAATATCGGAAACAAGTGCATCCCGATTAGAAAACTTTATTAACTTACCAGTAATACAAAAAGTATTTCCAACAAGTACAGAAGATATTTGTGTATCAGATACTTGATTTACTATCAAAATATCAATAAGTGGCTCTATTTCCGTTAAATTATTTAATACATAAGCATTGATATTATCACTTGTAGTTTTACCTATTTCGGATAATACACTCCAATCATTATGTGATTTACATAAATCAACAAATGATTTCAACGGATTTTCGCCTATACAATATTCGGAAATTGTTCTTGCAGCAGATTTTCCTACACCCGGAATACCAATAGCAACAATTACATTACTTAGATTGCATTTTCTACTTGTTTCTATTGCTTCAATCATATTTTCAATGCTGGATTTCCCGAACCCTTTAATCTGTGCTATTTCATTCTTATGTTCTTTCAAATGATATAAACTTGCAAAGTTGTTTATATATCCTTTATCCATTAAAACCTGTAATCGTTCTTCAGATATTCCAACAATATTCATAGCATCTCTTTCGGCAAAATTGGAAATTTTATCGTGAACGATAGCTTTACAGGAAGAATTTAAGCAATATAGCATTTTTCTACCATTGTCATTTTTAATCACAATCGGTTTATTACAAGCCGGACATAGAGTTGGTATGATATATGTATTACTTCTTGTCAAATTCTGCGTAATCTTTGGAATAATCTGGTTTGCCTTAATAACCGTAACAGTATCGCCTATCCCCAACTCTAATTCCTCAATAACACTTACATTACTCAATGAAGCACGAGAAACTGTAGTGCCATCAATTTCTATCGGTTCAAAAATAGCCACAGGATTAACTAAACCAGTACGACTTGTTGACCATTCTATATTTTTTAATACTGTTTCATTTTCCTCTTGATAGAATTTATATGCGAACGAATGTTTAGGATGATGACCTGTTCGACCAAGACTATTACCATACTCAACATCATTAAACATACCTACAGCACCATCTATGGGAATAGACCTGTTATCACATTCTGACTTTATATTTTGAATTGCGAACTCATAACTATTTTGTTTTCCCTTTGATACAAGAATATGAGGTACTACATCAAAACCTAATTCTTTTAACCATTGAAAACTATTAAGGTGAGATGCTATTGGACATTCATTTCCGTCTGACAATTTAACACTATGCACTTTCCACGCAATAAACATTACATTTCGATTTTTTGTAATTCGATTATTTAATTGGCGAACTGAACCACTAACAAGATTTCTCGGATTTTTATATTCTGTATTTTCTCTTTGGTTAATTGCATCAAATTCTTTATAAGTAATAATACATTCTCCGTCAATAATCAAATCACCATCAAAAGGTATCTTTGTCGGTAGATTAACAAATACCTTTGCATTATGGGTAATATCTTCTCCAACTTCACCATCACCACGACTTTCAGCTCTAACTAATTCACCATTGCTATATAACAATGAACAAGTTAGACCATCAAGTTTCGCCATTACTATACAGTCTTTTTGATTGAAATATTCTGTAAATTCCGATATATCAGTTGTTTTAGCCAATGATAATAAAGGATGATTATGTTTAACTTTATTCAACTGGCTAACGCTTGTGTAACCAACTGTTTGCGTTGGCGAGTTAGAAAAAATCATATTTGTATCATTCTCTAACAGTTCCAGTTTATCTAACAACATATCATACTCTTTATCAGAAATCAAGCTTGTATTATGATTATAATAGGCATCTCGATATTTATTTAGTCTTTTGATTAAGTCTTTTATTTGTAATATTTTATCTATCTTAATCACCGTTACCTTTTAATCCTTGATTTTTTAATATTTCTTCCAATTCATTCGGTGTATATCCTAAATCTTCATACTCGCCGAGGGCATTTCTTAAAGCACATTTTTCCGACCATTCATCTTCAAAATCTTTCGCACTTCCGTAATCTCCCCAACTTGATTTATATGTAAGCCTATCCATTACGCCTATAATATCCTTTCTATTTTATTGTATAAAATATTATATTTTAATAAAAGTGTTTGTTCTCTATGATAATGACCGCAATACCATTGATTGAATATCAATCCATTTTGTATAATTTTATCAAAGTATTCAGTCAGTATATCTCCACCACAAAATTCGGCTATACTTGCAACGCTTTGTGGCAAACAATGAGATATTACATAGTCAACCTTGTTATCGCATTTTATTAGGTTTTGTAAACCTAAATCCATTTCTGATTGATTTGGTAATTCTTCTTCCCACCACGAAATATGATTTATTCGGAACATTTTACCTTGTTTAGACCATTGCCGGAATGTAAAAACAAATTCATCAACTGTTTTATAATCATCCATATCCAAAATTCCGTCAGCTATATCGTGAGAACTTGCTCCGCCAAAGCAAAAGAATTTCTTTCCTTCAAATTCATATATATTGCCACGCATCAAATGAAATATATTTTCTCTGATTTTATGAACTTTCCCACCGTAAAAATCTACGATGGGAAATTCATTGCTATATAATCTATCAAAATTTTCGTGATTACCGTCAACAAAACAAAGTGTAAACGGTTTATCACTCAACCATTTGAGCCAATATCTTTCAGTAGTATTGTCATCCCAAATACCAAAATCACCACAAACAATTACTATATCATCTTTTGTCATTTCTTTTTGTTCTGGGAAACGCTTAGTATTAAATTTAGTAAAATCGGCGTGACAATCTCCTGTTATGAATATCATTCTTTCTTATTGCCAGCTTCAGACATAGCTTTTACTACCGCTTCACAGATAGCATCAATATAGTCCTGTCTATACCTATCCTGCTGTTTCTTTTCCTTTGCTTTCTTCTTGCGTTCCTTCTTCTCGGCGGCTTGCTTTTCTTTCGCTTCAATTTCAGCAAGTTCCTTTTCATACTTAACATCATCATTATACTTTTTAATTGCATAATCAATCAGCTTATTATATACAGAGCTGCCGTTTCCGCTACCGATAATATTTGACAGAAGTTTCTTTGTAATGCAAATCGAAATTCCCTGTTCAAGAGAGAATGTATCTTCTTTTGCAAGCACAGCCTTTTCCTGAGTACCATCCGCAAATTCAACAATGACAACTCGGTTATTGATAGGCTTTACCTTTACGATTGCTGGAATAACTGTCTTTACTTTACTGTCTTGCGTGAGAATATGTACTCCTGTTAGAGTCTCATACATTCTTGTTCTGGTCTTGCCGTCCGTAAAAACTTCTGCCGAGGGCTTATCGTTAATCTGATTTTCCTCGTTGTGCCAAGTCCCAAGCAGGTCTGAAACCTTAATGTTAGAAAACATATCTTTATTCACATTCTTAAATTCCATATTATTTACTCCTTCAAAGTTATTTGTTTTATTTGAATTGCCGATTTCAGTCAGCAACTTAAATGCCCTATCCATAATATCTTTTTCACATAATGAAATTGTCTCGTTCGTCAACTTATTAATCACTTCGCTTGTTGTAGTTGCCGTCAACAATATTTCGGTTGGCATTGATGCCAATGCTGTTTTGCTACCTACTATATTTATTTTCGCTTTTGCTGAACCCTGCTCCTTATATGGAATTGTAAATTCAATCGGTGGGTTAATCTTGCTTGCAAGTATCATATTGGGATAATCTTCTGCTTTGGCTTCAATTTTATAATAATTTTCTATTCCTTTAAGCTGACCATTTTTATCAAAAATATATTCCATTTTATCTCCTTCGCTTTGTTAAATTTTAGATAATTCATCGAGCCATTTCTCAAATAATGGTCTTTTTATTTTTATATGAGAACCGATATGTATTATCGTTTGATAACCATATTTATTAATGTTGATTATCAACATTCACGATATGGCTACTCGGTTGTAGGTTGATTATCAACTTGTCTATTTCAGTATTCACCGCTTTGGTTTGATAACCATATTTATTAATGTTGATTATCAACCCTTTTATACGCAATTTGAATAATCGTTTTATTATATTTTTGTTAATAATCAACATTTGGTAATCTTTAAATATGGTCTTTGTGAGTGCTATTACGGCGTTGCGACTTCATAATCTAAATTAAGACTAAGGTTTGCAACTAATTGTAATGCCCTAAGATAAATCTTATCGGTTTTACCCGTCACATTCGGATGTCAAATCACCCGAAGAAAAGTAATTAAGATGCTTTTCTTTTATTTATGTCAATCCTTTTCGGTTTGTCATCTACAAATTCTGTTGACCTTGCGATATTCTGTGAACCATTAAAATCTGCATTTAATTCTACTCCACATTTCAGGCACTTAAAATATGCTTGACCTCTTTCATCTTTGGGTCTGTTACCTGAATCGCAATATCCACAACAACTACAAGTCTGAGATGTATAAGCAGCTTTCACTTTTCTAACTATTATTCCGTATTTTTTAGCCTTATATGTTATGTATTGCTGTAATTGAAAGTAAGACCAATTACGATGCAAAAACTTATTATCTGTTGTTACACCTGTCAAATCTTCTATATTGATATATTTAGCGTTATGTTTTAAAGCAAAATCAACTATCTGTTTTGAAAATGAATGATTGGCACTTTCAACCCAATGCTTCTCATATCCTGTATATCTATCAAGAGGTTTTAGTTTCTTTTTTCTACCGTGACCGCCTCTTGTATTTTTTAGTCCTTTTGCAAGTCTTTTCCTTTGAGCTTGAATTTTCGTTCTTTGCCCTATAAAAGTATCTCTATCACCAATAGACAACCTGACATAATTATTAGTATTCAATGAACACATTGCGGGTATCGCAGCCCCTAAATCAACCCCGACTACTATATTTTCATCAAGCTCCTTTTTAATAACTGGCATTTGTAAGGTAAGATTGAGTATTATCTTTTTTCCTTTAAATTGAATACTACTGCCACAAGGCTTATAAATACCTTTGAAAATATTATAAAATACACTTCTTAATTCGTGTGAACGGTGTGGATTTCCAAATACTAATTTGAAATGTATTCCATTTGCAAATTTCATATAAATATTTAGGTCGGCAACTGTATATATATTGTCGAATAGTTCTTCATCTGTCGCATACCCGTGATAAAAGCTAAAAGTTTGACCTTGAATTATTAGCGGTGCATCAAGTTTTCTATTTGGTAATGAAACTTTGCCTTTATATAACCCATCCGCCTGTGATTTGTCTAAATCTTGGCAAACCTTTTGTCCTATACTCGATGGAGTTCTTAATCCAGTTTGAAAATTAAAATCTTCATTATATAAACTCCATTTAGGATTATCTTTTTTAAAATCCCTCTTTCCTCTCTTTTTAATATCATTTATTTCTTCATTTGTTTTTCCGCTAACTTTTGCGGAATATATAGCACTAATTAAATAATTATAAGCACGATTTTGTGAGTACATTCCATCACGAATATATTTGTAAACTCTATTTATTTCTTCTTTATTGCCATCAACAAGTAATTGAATTTTTCTTGTTATAGTATATACATCCTTTTCAGATGCCATAATTAAACCTCACTTTTGTTTATAATATCTGTTTATTCGATTTTTTAAATAACTTTTATGTTATGGTTGATAATCATAAAATAACATTCATGTTATCAATTTGCTAATCTTAATGCTAACTGATTGAGTTCGATAATCATAAAAAAACATTCATGTTATAAATTCTTTTGTTGTTATTTTATATAAAAACATTATTATTAAATTGTTGACAACACATATTTTTTATGAGTTTTTGTGAGTGCTATTACACAACCATATACTTAATAAAACATTAAGACCGAGGTTTGCAAAACTTGTTTGTTGTAACGCCACACATCCGGCAGTCGAATCTACCGATACAATAAAAGTATTATTTCATTGTTTAATATAATATCCACCAATAATCGTATAACCTACGATATTTATTGTAATTCCAAACATCTTCTGATTGTCTTATCTTTTTGTTTGATTTTATTCGGAGCATCTTTGTTAGTCCGGGATTACGATTTTGGGAAAATCTTACATACCGTTCTTTCTTATCATCATAATATACACCAGCACAACAAGAGTTTTTAGTTTGTTTATAAATTCGTTTGTCACGTTTCCGCTGCTCAACAACACGAAAATATCCCATTTAATCACTCTTTTCAATGCTTTTGTCTTGTAGATAAATTAAATCTTCTATGTATTTTCTTCCGTCCTCTTTGAATATAGGGATTTCACCGTCATTTATCCAATATTTTTTATCAGCTTTAGTATCATATTGACGAACACAGCAGCTTCCACGCTTGTATTTTGTCGGCGTGTTATTCCAATTAACACCATATTCTGTCATTAACATCTCTTGTATTTCATTGCAACTTTTATTTAATAATTGTTTGTGTGAAAAATATGCTCTACCGACCATTTGAATTGAGTTTCTTGTTGCATCTTGCTGTCGCCAATAGAAATAATTGCAAACTTCGTCTTTTGGCATATTGAATAAACGAGCATCAAAGCAAGCCATATGTAATTCGTGACGTATAAGCATTAATCTATTATATTCGTCTATTTTATCAGGCAATACTTCATCACCATATGGATTATGTTCAGCATCATAATAACAGTTATATATTGCATTACTAACATTCATATCCCAGAAATAATTAAATGCTGCTGTTGCCATACTTGCCGAAACACTTGAACACTTTTGAATATTATAATTAAACCAAGCATCAGTATCTATTTTTCGATAATCAATCAATAACAGATTTATCTCGTCTGATTGTGTATAACCTAAAACACAACCTTGTATATGTTCGCATAAATACCGCATAGTATCTTGCATTGTTTTTGAAAGAATATCATCAAATGGTTTCTTTAATCCTTTTGTAAAAGTATGAAATGCCTTTCCATCTATTCTAATTATAACTGGTGTTTTCTTTAAGAGATAATTTCTTGAAGTGTATTCATACTTTTTCATTCTTTTATCAAACTCGCTATATTTCAAATAACACACCTCACTTATTTATTTTCAATATGTGATTTTATTATTAACGAATCCACTCATTTGTCGGCACACCAAGTTTGCGTTCTACATCTGTACAAAATGCAACACCGTCATTAGGAAATTTCATATCAGCAAATATTTCTTCTGCTATATCCTCGTACAATGTACTTACTACACCGTGAGGGTCATTTAGATTGTCATTAAAGAACTGTACAACACAATTCTTAAATACAACATAAGTAAAAGGTACATACCAAACTGTTTCTGGAACAACAACATAGGCAAAAGCCGTATTACCCGAAAATGCAGTTTCAAACAAATCCTTTGCGGTTGCAAATGCAAGGTTGCTTATCTTTGGACATTCTACTGTAATAGCCATTGTTACATTACCAAATACCTTTTCTTCTGGCAAAAGTTTAACAAGTGCAGCAGCTTTATCAGGATTATTAGTTGAAATAGTAACTGACGGATTAGCCGCACTCCAATTAACATTAAAAGCAATCTGCGAATCACCATCAAATAAAGCCTGCAACTTATTAACATAAGTAACCCAAGGTGGTGAAATTCTCAATCTTACATTATTCATAGCATTTTCTCCTTTAATATATTATTTTCTAACAGCAAATATATAGCTGCTGCTAATATGGTCTGGGTAACAGGATTTGAACCTGCGACTTCTTGAACCCAAATCAAGCACTCTACCAAACTGAGCTACACCCAGATATTCCCTGAAACCAACAGGGATTTTCATTTAAGGTCTTATGACATTATTAGTCGCCTTAAAGGTTGTTAATAGTTGCGAGAGGATGGAATCGAACCACCGACCTCCAGATAATGAGTCTGGCAAGCTACCACTGCTCTACTCCGCATTATAGGCTGGTTTTTTCGTTGCTCTCCAACTATCTTGTTCCTCAACAAGCAACATCGGGCAAGTTTTCTGTTCTTGCAAACTCTCTGTCCCATTCGTACAGCATTGATTTAGAGTTGTTTTTCGTGTGCCAGCCCACACTTATTAAGAAAAGCTGCCGTCTTTTCAGACGGTGGTACTGCTGATGGGACTCGAACCCATACACCCTTTCGGATAACAGATTTTGAGTCTGTCTCGTCTGCCAATTCCGACACAGCAGCATATATTGAGTTTCTGCGTTTCCACATTGATTATCAACAATCTCAATTACACAATGCCTAAACACTTGAAAGTTGGTTTGCATTGCCACACCACTTCCACGCCTCATATTGACTACTGATAATCAATGCTTATTCACAGTATTATCCTACTTGTTTATTAGCAGCACTATCAATACACAACTATTGACTAAACACATTAGATAATAAAACGATTGCTGAAAATTCCTCCTATTTGTGTTTCCCCGATTTATCGTATCGGTAGAGGAAGTAACTCTACAAAGATACCTGATAGGTGTCAGTACCGTAATGGTATATATCATTTCAACACATTACAGAGTGCATTACTCTCTTATCTTTATAGTTGCCGATAGATGCCATCAGCCATAGGAGCAGCATCCACGCACTCAGCTAACGAAGTCTTTGCTCAAAATCCTAAGATTTTGTCTTTCTATACTTTAATTATTTGCTCCGCCTATATTCGTAACATCGGCAATAATTTAGTGGGCATTATAGGACTTGAACCTATGACCTGTTGATTATGAGTCAACTGCTCTCACCTACTGAGCTAAATGCCCTCGATTGACACTTGAAACCCCTTTGACTTCTGTGCCAACAAAAAAGTTTTAGGCAAACAACCAACCGCAACTGATTTCTCAGGGTCGTCAGAACTTTTTTGGTTAAAGTTTTTAATAGCTACTCCCTTTGCAGTCTTTATGGAAGTTAATTTAATCGGAGTTTCACCGAACTATCTAAGAGGCTGTTGCCGTCTTTCCAGCTGCCACCAATTCCTATACTTTTCGCAAGCTATATGTAATTGAGAACCAGTGAGCTTTCTGGTACAGAGAATAGGAATCGAACCTATTATTTGCGTATCTTCTTTCGCTGTTTCTCCATTAAACTATCTCTGCATTTATTCCAACTGCTTCAGTTGCTCAATTACCCCACAGACTTCATCATATATTTCTGCGGTAGTCCATTGTTTTCTTCCAAGAAACGAACTATAAGTACGATTCAAAGAATAGCCTGAAAAATCGCAAGCGTGATGATAGTCCCAGCCTATCCAATGACCTTTGATATTATTTCTTTCACTTCCGCTAAATGTAACTCCCCCGTGCGGATATATGGTATCCTCGTTTTCTAACTTATGATAATCTTTGTATCTTGAATGATTTTCTGGAATTGCTACATAAGCACAAGGATGTGTGCCATAACTTACAATCAGGTATTCATACCCATCAATATTTCCTCTTGCTAAAATATCTCCGTCAGTACGTTCGCTTGAATAAACCATTTCTTTGAAATTCATAATCATTTCTCCTTGGTAATTTCTTCGTGTGTCCGAATGGAAAACTATCTTGTATTTGGTAGGGGTAGTGGGACTCGAACCCACACGGTATTTCTACCACGGGATTTTAAGTCCCTTGCGTCTGCCTATTTCGCCATACCCCCATGTTGTCCGATGCTATTTAACAACTTTCAAAGTTATAGCAATCGGATTTATCGTTATCGTGTTGTTCTTACTGACTTTTCATATCTTTTAAACTTTCGTCTTTGCTTTCGTATTCATCCAACCGCTGCAAAGCATTGTATATCTCAAACAATAAACTCCTACATGTTGGATTGCTGTCGTTACTTTTCTTTCGTGTTTCAATAATTTGCATTAACTGTTTTGTATCCATTAGTAACCGCCTTTATAATTAATTGTGGAAATTATTACATCTGTTTATCTGCTGCTCTCCCATTGAGCTACACTCCGTTATTATCGGAGTGGTAGGAATCGAACCTACAACCGACAGTCCCCAAATTTACAAGAAGTAAGATGTGATATAGCCACGCTGTAAATTGTCATTCGTTCGGAAATGCTGATTTCTAAATCCACAATTTTCTAAAATCTTCTGTTATTTAAGAAGTAAGAAATCAAATAGCCGAACATTTAGAAAGTTAAAATGCGGAAATTTAATATTCAATTCAAAATAATCCCAAATCTTTATTTTACAAATAGAAGTATGAATATTATTAGCCGCAAAGATAAGTATATAGCGGAAAGCGGATTATCATTATTACATTATGTAGTGCTGGATGACACTCCAGCGATAGTTTATTTTTTAGAAGTATGATAACCCATAGCCGCTAAATGATTTATATTAACTGACCCATAAAATAGTCAGTATCAAACGCTGTGATAATCGGAACTTCCGTCTTTTCTTTAAGCACTCTACGCTCATTACCTGTTTCCTCGTCAATTTCCGTTACTACTTCATACGGAACTGTTTTATCATTGCTGAAAATAATATCAGCTTCGTTTCTATCATTGACGATTTCACCTCTTGCAAGAGCATTAAAATATACAAGGTCATAAAGATTGGGTTTCTGCATATTTGCAAGACCGTAACAAGTAGCAGTCACACCACGCAGATTACTCTCAAGGTTATTACCACCGTATCTTGTTGCCGCAATTTGGAGGTTCATATCACACCAAATAAACTTACGTTCCTTGCAATCAAAGATGACAGGAATTGAAACATCACTATCTGATGTTAAATCAAGTTTCATCTCAACAGCACTCGGCTCAAAGATTTCACCACTATTTACATCTTCCCTTTCCATCCATCCGAACCTTGCGTGTGGAATATTGGAAAAATGCTGTTGGGTATAGCTATAAACTTGGAATACTACATATCTTCCGGCATTTTCGTTTACTTCATCAATGTCGAAGTCGATAAATTCCGCAACACCTTTACCATTTGCATCTCCGCCATTAGTTATATCACCTGAATGACAAGCGTTAAACCTTTGTGAGCGTAACTGAGTGTATGAGATATGAGTAATTAAATTCCAATTTTCGTCATAGATTGCACCTGACAAGTCAAGGTCAACTCTGCCATAACAAGTGTTATCAATATTAGTCCACCAAATGAAACCTCTAACTGCTTTTGCACTTTCCTTAATAGGAACTCGGCTACCTCTTACAATAGATTTAATAGCCTTACTTGCAGACCTTTGGCTAAAAGGCACAAAGTAGTTTGAAAATTCCTTGTCAATATAAACCTTGCCAAGTTTCTCTCTACTTTTGTATTGCTTATCCAAAGCATCTTCACATATACTTGTGATATTCTCGCAAACAACGCTGCTAATCCGAGGAACTTCCTTATTAAGCACAACTGCCTTTGCAAGATTTCCTTTTGGGAAAATAACCCTTACATTATCCTGTGACACTCTGTTAATAAAGTGTTGTCTTGCTTGTAAAAGTACAGGCGTTGTGACTTTATCAGCGACTTCAGAAAATCTATGAACTACATACAATGGTTTATCACTATCACGTAACAGTTTATCCAGTTTCCTTGCAAACTCGCCGGGTCTTACTCTCAGCAAATCTGCCGCTTCAATAGTTTCACCATTTTCGATAAGTTTCTGTACCTTGCCAGCAAAGAATAATGGCTTCTTTTCATTACGCAAAGTATTAAACGCTTTATTAACATTCTGATACCGCTTTTCTCTGAACTCAAACGGATGGAATATTTCGGCAGCTCTTACCCATTCATATTGGTATCTAAATAAATCCTCCGTAATGTTGCCGCAATTTGAAAGTAAATCCATAACTATTCTACGCTGATACCTTTTCAGGCTCTTGTATTTCGTATTCTGCGCAAGACTAATATCGCCATCTGAAAAAGCCGTTATCAATCTCAACACATCTGTTGCGGTTTTGAAGTATCTTTCAATTTGTGCTGAATTTTTGATTGGTGCGTTCTCAAGGATAAGTTTACTAATATAAGCAACATTCTCTTTAAGGAAAATCTCACTTGGGAGATATTTTCTGTAATCTTTGAACTGTTTTACGATTGTTGCTATATCTTCCTTGTCCTGCTGTGAGATTGATGTCTTTGAAGCTGCTAAATCATTAAGCAAACTCCCAATAATTGAGGGTTTGGAAATTGATAAAACAGTCATTTTATTGTTGTCAATCAGCGGCAAACGTTCATCTTTGGAGTATTCCGGCATAATCTCACCAAAAGTCCAATAATGAATTATTGCATTGATAAACAGCTCTGCGCTGCTTGCTTCCATTACCTGTCTTGGAAAATTCGGGTACATTGGTGTATATTCTACATCCGCACCTCTCAATTCCTTTAGAGCAGGAATAAGAAACTTGTAAAACTCCTGAATTTCTGCGTATGTAAAATATGTTAAAGTTTCAAACAGCTCTTTGGAAAAGGTAAATCCTAAAGATTGAACATTTTTGAGTGCTGCCACTATCAATGCTTTTTCATTTGGTTTCTGTTTGTAATTAGGATTCTGACTTTCGATAATCAGAGAGTCTTTTCTTCGTAATGCGATTTTACATACATCTTTCGATACACAAAACATTTCATTTCTCCTTTTTAAAATTTTTTCGGAAATTGTAAAAACTATGATTTCAAAATTTAAAAACATTTAGAAGTAAGTTTTTACATAGCCGTAAAGTGAGGTGTTTTGTTACGGTAATCTGATAATCTAAATGAAATTTGTAGTTTCTTTAGAAGTAAGATTATCAATAGCCGTAAAGTGTGCCATCGGAGACTCGAACTCCGGCTCTTCCGATTAAAAGTCGGATGCTTTACCAACTAAGCTAATGGCACTCGGTCAACAGTTTATAAGCAATCTGCAACAATATTATTATTGAAAACTGATTTGCCTTATAAACTGTATAGTAGCGAGTAGGGGAATTGAACCCCTGACTTCAGCGTGAAAAGCTGATGACTTAACCACTTGTCGAACTCGCCATTTTTATCGAGCCACAAGTCTTTCACTTGTGGGAGTAGTGGGTGGATTCGTCTGCGCATCACTTACCACCAGTCTATTCATGCCGACTTAGCTTTCAATTACTTTACACTACTTTTTCTTGATTGATATTTTTAAGAGATTTTCTTTTTGGTCGGAACTGATAGGATTTGAACCTATCCCCACCACTCCATACCACGGAGAGTATGCTTTACCACTACACCAAGTTTCCTAATCTCTGCTGCATTACTTCTGAGCTGTACAGTTTCATCGTGAAGTAATTTGTACATTGCAACATATCTCACAAGGCTTTTTACTCACTACTCGATAATTGCAGATAACAGGATTTGAACCTGTAAATGAACAATGAAGTATCTCTGTCCTTATCGGATTGAAAGTTGATACTAACTATATCCTCGCCGAATAAGTGTTTGCCTATTCCACCATATCTGCATATCACTCGTCTTTCCGAGCTGTCAAACTGTCTTTCCGGTTTGTCAGCCGTCTTTCCGAGCTGTCAAATCGTCTTTCCGATTAGTCGTCATCAGGAGGTACACTATGAAAACATACTTGTACTTGGTAGGAAAGGAAGGAATCGAACCTTCAATTATACCCGTTGTTCAGGAAGTTTTACCGTTAAACTACTCTCCTATGTAAACCGAAGTATCGCCAAAGAAAATTATTCATAATGTGTTGAGCTTTGCGACCTCGGTTTGAGCTGGGGTAGCAGGAATCGAACCTACATTATCAGAGTCAAAGTCTGATGTCTTACCTTTGGACGATACCCCATTATTGCGATTTTGTTATCCACTAAACCTCAAAGCGGCAGAATCGAACTGCTTTTATCGCTAAACATCATCCTTAAATGTTTCCCTCTTTAGGTATAGGATAACTAATTTTTGCTGTTATCGTGTTGTTCTAAATTATTTTGAGCTTTTAAGTTAAAACCGATTTTTAATCGGTTTCCTTACTCTTATAGTATATCACATCAAAAATTTAATGTCAAGCATTATTCTAAATTATTTTGATTATTTTTCAAATATTTTAAAACGCTTGATTTATCGAGCTTTTGCCTTACGATATATATTGTATCACATCAATTACCAAATGTCAATAATAATTTCAGTATTATTCTAAATTATTTTGGCTTTTACAATTTATTTCTATGATGTTTTCGTACCAACTAAGGTATGGCACTCTAACCCCAATAACTTTGAAATTATAGGTTTCTCCAACACGAATTGAACCATACTTATTGGATGAATCAACTTGCAATCTTGTGATATTGTCTGTAATTTCATAGGTTTCAACTTCCCCATTTGCCTTTGTGCCATAAATCAAGTATTTAGAACCATTTTCTGTTTGTTTAATTCCTTTGTCTGTAACGGTAACAGTTACAATATGGTCATTACAATACAATGTATTCATTGTCCAAGCGACCAAAAATATACCAGATACAGCGATTAATGTACCTACAACAGCAACGACTATCCCTTTAAAAATTTTTTTAGATTTATTCACTTTAGATTTATTCATTTATGTTTCTACCTTTCTTTTACCTGTAATGAAAAGACAAACTATCAATGCAACAACATACACAATAGTTGCAGTAGTTATAACAGCCTGATAATTTCCGCCATTACTTAGTATGATTTCCGAGGTGTTATTACCTGTCAATCCGGCAACAGCCCAAGCCGATAATGCTAAACCGTGTATCTGACTTATTTTCTGCATACCGAAACGCTCTGAAAGAAGTGCCGGAAGTGTTGAGAAACCGCCGCCATATCCAGCATTTATGATTAATAAATATGTAATTACAATTATACTAAGCATCAGATTACTTGCACCAGATACAGCATTAGTCATTAACATAATACCCGAAATAATAATACAGCTTGTGTAGATAATTTTGTAAATTGTATTTCTTTGTTTCATTTTATCTGACAATGTGGAATAGCCTATTCTACCAAGTGCATTTGATATAGCTGTGCAGGAAGGTACTACACTAACAATAGTCGCAAGCACAACCGCACCAGCAAAAGCTACATTAAGAATTTGCTTTTCATAACTTATTATCATCAATCCGCAATGAATATTTAAAAAGAACATTAGCCAAATGCCGACAAATTCCCTTTGTTTGAACATCGACAAAATATTATATTTCTCTGTATTTTGCGGCTCAATCCATCCTTCGGGCTTTTTAAGCAGTAAATGTCCGATAAACATAACAATAAAATATACCAAACCAAGTATTACAAACATTGCCACAATTCCATATTTGTTCTGCAACATATCCATTATTGGTGTTGCTATTGCTTTTGCTAAACCAAAACCCATAATACTAATACCAGTAGCAAGTCCTTTATTCTTGCTAAACCAAAGCATCAAAGTTTTAACTGGTGTTAAATAACCAACACCAAGCCCGATGCCCATTATTGCACCATAACAGATATATATTCCTATAAGTGCCGCCCAACCCGTCAAAAATTTAATACATAATCCCGTTCCTATCATACCTACCGAAAAACATATACAAGCTATCAGTGATGACTTATGTATATCTTTCTCTACAAACTTTCCTGCGAAAGCTGCCGACATTCCGAGAAAGAATATCGCAAGGCTGAAAGCCCAGCCTACTGAAAACTGCGACATTCCTATTTGCTCTGCTATTGCTTGTTTAAATGTACTCCAGCAATAAACCGTTCCTACCGATATATGAATTAAGAGTGCTGGAATCGCAGCTCTTACCCATTTGTTATTCATCATCTTTTATTCCTTCCATCTCTAATATTTGTTCAATAGTATAAATTTCCCATACTGAATACTTAGTATATTTTGTTGAAAAATTATTTATTAAAGGTAATACAAAATTAACTAATATTTTAACTCGTTCTTTTGCATCGTTCCTTTTTCTAATGTATTCTTCTACATTTTTTTTATGATTAAGCTGTATTTGTTCCAATCGTTTTTCAAAATCTTTTCTGCGGTCATTTTTCCATTTATAGTATAAAAACCATTTACAGAATAAAAACCATTTTCTGTCATACTCTGCATTCGATATTCTACATTTAGCCAATTCATCCCAATGAACAAATTTATACCAAACGCTTTTAGTATCAACTAATTCAAAATATTTTTTTAATCTAAGTATATTATCATAATGCTCTAACTCTAATTTAGGTATATCTTTATCTGGAATATACCATTTTGTACTTATTGAAATGCCTCGACAATTATAAGTGGGAATTGAGATACTGAAATCCAGTAAATCAAAAACCACACAATTACTATAACGTTTTATATTTTTTGCTTGTGGGAAAATATTACGAATAATTACACATAAAATATCTGAACTTCTTAGTGGTGTTTTGCATATTTCATGCCATTCCTCTTCATTTATTGGTTTTGAAAAATCTATATTTTTTATTAACTCTTTTTGTTTATTCAACTCATCAATGTTATTCTGAATTTTAGCAAGAGCTTTTCTTACTTCTAAATCTAATAATTTAGTTTCTTCATTCATCAATTTGATTTATTTCTCCATTTTTTATATTCTTTGCAATCTGTACTATTTTCAAAAAGACAGTCGTTACATTTTTCCGAATTATAACTACAATCATAACAGTTGATTTCTTCAAGCCCTATATCATCAGCAATTCCATAACCATATTTTTCATTTACTATATCAATCTGAAAATTCGGACAATCGTATGAACAATGAGGACTAACAAAACAATTTTTATGCTTTGTCATTCATATACCTCCTACACATCTCGGATTTATTGAGTTTATCCATTATTCGATTATATTCTCCATCTGTTAAAATATTTTCCATCCACATCATCAGCATTGCATTTGAACAATCTCTATAATCAATAGGTTTTACATCTTGTGCTTGTGTAAAATTTACATAATCAGATTCAGCCATCTATTTCTTCCTTTCTCTTTTGCCACTGTTCACCATTCCATATATAATTCTTTTGATATGGATTGTGTTTACAAGAAACACAAGGTTCAACGTGCCAATTTGTCATTGAGGTTAAAATTTTCTCACAGTTTTTCATACAATAAATTGTACATTCACCACACGATTTTTCAAAATCACTTAAATATTTTACGGTTTTTATAGGTTTTCTGCAAAATTTACAAAACTTATTCATTTATCCTCTGGCGGAAATGGTAATGACATCCAATGTGTTACAAAGCAACTTTTTAAAACTCCACTTCCTGATTGCCACCAATCATATTTTGAATTATAAAATCCGCAATACATTTGACCGCTGTTATCATAAAATAAAACTTGTTTGTCAGTCGATGGTAGCTTGTCACTACATTTTATCCAGCTTGCTTTATGCTCTGACTGAATAGGTTGTATTCGATTTATGGCGATTGATAATCTTAAAATCATATCTTCATCAAGATAATCAATAAATCTTTTTATTTCTTTAATAGCTTCACTCTTGCTTATTAAATCATTACTATTTAAAATACTTGTATTTTTATATATATCAACCTCGTTTTCTATATATGGCTTGGGTAACGGCATCCAAGCTATAACTTCTATTGTTTCATCTATCTTTTCGGGTTCAAATATATCATATTCGTCAAGATAGTCCTGAATTGTAGCCGACCACCAATACCAGTTTCCTTTATAATAAACACCTGTTGCCGTAAAAGGTTTATCCTTAATGTCGGCATAATAGCTAACCGGCTTTCGATTTACCCAAGTAATATTTACCGCTTCATTATCCTTCGGCAAACTATATTTAACATTTATCCATTGTGTTATCATTTCACACCACTCCAATCTAACTTTTGTCCGCAATCAGGGCAATACGAATACTCAATAAATTTATCATCGTGAGTAATTTCATAAATGTTTATTCCGCCGCAATTTGGGCAATAAATTTCCAACTCACTAATATTACCCATAACTTTTCTTGCTAAATTATTAACAGATGACAATTCGTTTATTACTTGTCTAATACCTGTTATTGTCAGTCCTTGTTCAATACTATTTCCGTCATATTTTACTGGATATGAATGCTTTTCAAATAATTTTGATGCTTGATATTTGTTTATATATGTATCTTTATCTATTTTCATATCATTATCATATATATTTCCAATTACCTCTACCTTAACATTGGTGTTATCAAGCCAATAACCAACATCTACTCTATAACATAAATCTTTATTTAACCAATCAATATAAAAACCCATTTCAGTTTTATCCGCACCAGTCGTATTAAAACTATATAAACCATATTTGACAATCGCTAATTCAGGCTTTTTACTTTTGCTAATTATTTTTACAATATCCCCCGAAAATATTCTCTTTTTGTGTTTATCTTTAAAAGTGGTATTTAAACCAACAGAAGCACTACAAATAGGGATATTATATTCATCGTTATTTACATCGTCAATAATATAATCTGATATTGTAGGGCTAAAACTCAAATATCCAGATACCCATTCGTCTTGATGTTTTCTCTTTGCTTTTACAACAAGATTTTCAATCATTATCATATTCCTCTACACCATATATAAAATCGTCTGCTGTTAATCCGGCTCTATTGTTCCACTTTTTAAATAGAACATATTTAACATTTTGTTGCCTCCAACAGTTCAGGGTTATCAAAAACATTGCCGATGACTTCAATATATCTTGTTTTATGAAATTCACTTAATGGCATAATTTCAGGTGTAGTTCCATCAATGAATGTAACAGAATATCCATAAAAATCATCTGTAAAATAAACAACACCAGTGTAATAATCCCCGTGAAACTCTCTACAAATAATATCCCCCTCAAAAATCTTTGTACCGTTCTTGTCGGTCAGGCTTGTGTACTGTCCGACGGTTTCAGAGTCAACTTTATATTCTTCACACGCACAAACATTATCAAACCATTTTATAATAAAACTGCCAAAAGTTTTTTCAATATAAGAACCATATCTCCATTCGGCACTATTGTCTTTGCCTCTAAATAGTATCTCACGCATAATATATACCTCAAACTTTATATTTTGTTCCACGACCTAACAGAAAATAATCTGTCAAGTATTTTTCCGCTTCGTCCATTGTTCCGCAAATTCGCAAACAGCTTTCCACTAACCAAGGGTGTAAAGATTTATTTAATTCATTTACACCAATAATAGGTATTCTGTTTTCTCTTGCTACTGCAACCTCCATAGCAGTTCCTATGCTTTTAGGCATATTGAAATTTACAATTACAACATCCGACTTTCTTAGCCTATCCAATTCATATTCCATAACTTCTCTTTCATTATTATGGTATGGCTGGTTAGGCGAATAATATAACGGTGGGTTGAAGAACTTAACATCGGTGTTTACACCAATTCTAAACAGCATATTCTTTATAAACTTATTTCGCCACGCTAATTGTTCTTTGTAGTTCAAACCACTCATTCCACCTGATAAATATACAATCATTTTAGTATTCCTCACTTTCCCAAGATAAAGCCTTGCCACAATGCGGACAAAAGCTAACATCACAAAACTCCGAAACATCATCTAATGGAGTATTACAATTAGGGCATACTGCAACTTCAAAACAAGTGATACAACCACCTTGCACCTCATATTCTGTCTTTATAGGTTGTGGTGTTAGTTGCTCCAATCCTTTAATAGCTGTATTCAACGCTGCAATCTGTTTTTCAGTAAATAACTCAATATTTTGCGTTAATTTCAATTTTTGCAATTCTATCCAAGCATCTTTATTATCTATTAAAATCTTTCCTTTCTTTTACTTATGTAATAATCTTCCGACAGCAATTCATATATACAAGAGTTATGATAATTGCCACCGAAATAATTTGTTTGTCTTAATTCACATACTTTTCTGCCGCCATATCTTTTCATTAGGGACAAGTACATCTTGTTTGCCGGATTATCCGCCACAGCCCAAAATTCAAGCCTATTTGCACCATCTTCAAACATCATTTCAATATGTTTTAACACATCACGAATAAGAATTGTGCCATTATCTACAAAACTAACCAAACCGAAATTTCCCATTGACCTATCTACTTCGTTATAACTGTATGAAAAGAAACCTATAACTTCATTTTTATATACACAAACAAAATCACGCCGCCAGTCTGCATTATCGCCAATTTGTATTTCGTGATAATTTGCAAGAAAATAATATTTATATTTCGGTTGATACCAGCAAGTAGTCATTTTCCTTTTTAGTTCTTCTCTGTATAATTGTGCTGGTAATAGCATTTATTTTAGTCTCCCTCTCTTATTTTATTTCTTCTAAAAACTCTTTATGTTTAAAACTTGTCTTTCCTGTTTTACGAACATCAGTTACCTTGATATTAGATATTGCATCACCTTTATCCGTTATTCCTGTAATTAATTTTCCAGCTATAGGATGAAACCAAATCTGTGTCACATACATTGTAGCTTTTCTTCCAAATTTAGTAATATATTCAACTTCATCTCCAACTTTTATAACCTTATTATCATCCGCTTCTTCGCAAATTTTCTTAATTACATCAGAAACATCATAATCACAAATAACTCTCGCAGCAGTTAAATTTATATCGTTAGTAAATTGAAGTCGTTTTATATAAGCTGTTGTAGAAGATAATAATTTTCTCGCA
This sequence comes from uncultured Ruminococcus sp., assembly GCA_902786345.1. Lineage (GTDB taxonomy): Bacteria > Bacillota > Clostridia > Oscillospirales > Acutalibacteraceae > UBA1213. Next base: position 139,810 of record CADACB010000007.1, read on the forward strand.
GCGTTCCAAGCATCCTGCAAACCTTCTTCATAACTCTTTTCCTTCTTTGTCTTACTTGCGATTTTGCTACCATCATTATATCCTTCGTCATAAGCTCTATTGACTTCGTGTACTATATTTTCCACAATTTCTGTTTTAGTCTTATCATCAAACATTATTATTTTCCAACCTTTCAACCCATCTCTTTAGCTTATCAACATAGATTTTATAATCTGTGTAATACCCGTTTAACACATCCAAACATAAAATAACATCTGTCATTTCTTCTGTAATACTATCCTCTATCTCCGACAGAGTTTTAGGAGTAGGGTTATTATCCCTAATTTTCCTAACCAACTTTGTAATTGCTGCGGATAATTCGTTACATTCTTCCGATAGTTGAATAAGCAAATTTGTATTGCTCAACTTATCACGAATTAACATTTTATATCTTTCTGTTTCTGAAACAGAGGAAGTATCAAATGGTGTATGTTTAGTTCTATCTATTATCGTCATAGGTATAGGCAAAGGTTTAATTTCTTTGACTGTTAAAGACATTTATTCACTCCCTTATATAGATAACTCAATGTTAGACTGTTCTCTTTTCTGCTGCTCTATGCTCATTAAAGACAATTCGTGTGCTATCGCATTTTCTATTTCTTCGTGCTTAAATCTTACACCGTCAGTTGTTTCCCAAATAGCATCAATCAATTTCATTCTTGCTTTTGCCTTGTTTTTCTTGCTTTTGGAGGGTGCATTACAATCAACAGGGTATTCTTTAGGAATCAATCTCCGCCAACTAACTTTAATCAAACCTTGATTTTTGTTTGCATACTGGTCTGGGTCGAAAATCAAAGCATTTCCATCTTCGAGGAAACGATATACCTGTACAATACTTCCGCTGGGCTTTAATTTCATTTCAATCATTTTATTACACTCCTATTTTTAGATAGATAACTCTATCGTTGACCATTTCTTATTTTTTGAATATTTCCATTGAATATATCCCTGTGACAATCTGATTTCAACATCTTCAATGTCATTCAGTTCCATTATCCAATCACGACATTTTTGTTTTTGTTCATCCGATACTCTGTAAACTTGTTGCCAATGATTAAGAGTTTTATCAATCTGCTCAATAGACCATTCCCTATCTGATAATGCAGCTTGCCGTTTCCATTCAGCACGAATATCATCAATTATCTTTTTGGCTTCTGCGTATGTACTATATACTTTATCAAATCTTACAGTAACGGTTGATGGATGATAGTTTCGACTATCGTATTTTCTAATAACTCTCCATCCGTTATTTTTGTCTATTTCTGTTTCAAACTGACAATAATCTTTATCATTAACTTTTATTAAAACACCATCATCAATAAGTTTCTTGATATTATCAGGATTATTTATTATCAATTTCTTTTCGTGGTAAACACCCTGAATATAATCAAATTTCTCATATTCAATATTGAGCAGCTTTGTGTTATAAGTCCAACCTTTAGGCAATTTCTGCCATCGTGACGGCGTTTCAAATTCCTTTTCGGGAATACCGTTTATAATTCTCGGTGAATTAACATCGTATTTTTGCAACATAACTTCTCCGGCAAAATGAGCTATTGCAATACCGAAAGAAACATCATACTTATGTGTTACATAATAAACGATACTGCCTATTGGGAATTTTTCGCATTGATGATTACAATGATACTCGCAGTTAGTGTTATTTAAGCAATCTTGCTTTGCATTGACATTATTCAATGATATTTCAGTACCTCTGCCGACTATTTCAGAAACAAGATGCCCTCTTGCAATTTCTTCTTTAATTGTTAATTCCATTTATGTCCTCATAATTGTTCAACAAATTCCATAAATCCTCAATAGTATTTAATGGGATAATTTTTCCGTTATAATCTTTACACTTGTATTCATTAGCTTTCTTTCCAAAATCAAGCTCGTAAATCCAGTAATCAATCCATTCATTCTTGTCATTTGTCAACATAGCCAGCAGTTCAATGATATTATCTGCTCCTGTCGGAAAATAAAAATGAAATTCCTCTTTGGTTTCGCTTTTGTTAAAGATATGTTTTGCATCATCTATTTTATCTTGCAACTCTGACATAAGTTGAATATCTTTAATGTGTCTTTTAAAATCCTCAAATGATAAACAATTCATCATATAATTCCTTTCTCATTTTAATTTTCTTCTTCTTGATGCGGCGGAGGTAACTGTCTGAGTATGCTTTTGCTACTATCATCATACTTTGAAGCTGATAACATAGCCATAATACCCACTCCTGACACACATCCGACAAAAAATCCAACTAAAATTGCACATAAAACCCCCATTTTATTTCCTCCAAAAAATAAAACTTTAAAAAATGTTTAATATTTGTGTAATCGTGTTATTCTAAATTATTTTTGCCTGTTTTATGATAGGCTATCATTAAAGATAGCCTACTATATAATTTTTAATTTACTTGGACGGATTAGTAACATATGGTCTTAAATATCTTTTGATATGCGATACATTAGATTCTTTTACACCATATTCACTCGCAGATGATACAAGTTTTGCTACATAATTTGAATTGCGTAATGATGTTACCATTTGATAAGTTTCTAATTCGCCATATCTACGAACTAAAAATTCATAAAAACCAAGCCAATATACTGTAGAATAATTAATTTTGGTGTTATACTTTTTATTTATGTTGGTAGATAAAAGACGATTTAAAGCATCACTCATAATTTGTGCCGGTCTTTCATCAACGACATCGATTTGACTTGCTCTAACAATAAATTTGAAATAGCTGCCGTGCCATCCAACCAATACATATTTTTGCCATCCTTCTATCATATCTTGATTATGAAATTTTACCAACAAACTATAACATCTATCTGTCAAATGAATTATTCTTCCTTGCAAAGCAATAGTTTTATTTCTATGGTTAATCATATTCTCTTTTAAATATACGATTTCTTCTGCCTTTTCAAAACCGCAGTAAAATAATAGTATAATAAGCTCCACATAATCAGCTTTATCAGGAAGTAAATCGTTGTGCATTTCATTGATTATTTCTTCAATGTATGACCACCGGAGAGCCTCTTTACCCTCTCTTAGTCGTTCAGTGGCTTGCCTACCCTTCATTCTCTTATCATAAAGCGGATTTTTAATAGGTTCAACAGTATCAGTATAGAAGTTGAAAATCTTTCTTAATAAACCTGTTATCTGGTCATAAGAGTTATGGCTTGTCATAAACGGAACATCTCTACCATCTTTTTTATCAGTAAACTCCTGTATCAATCCAAACAAATCATCAACATCCATATCAATGAGTTCTTTTCCGATAGTGCTTTCGTAATTATACAATTCTGGTCTATCAATAACTCGCCTGTTCTTTTCTATTGATGTACCCACTACATCAGTGCTTGAAAAAAAGTTGTCCAATAGTTCTTTTGTAGATATTTTACCCATATCTATACACCTCACATTCTTTACTTTTGATTATAACACAACTTGATTGATGTGTCAATATTTTTCTAAATTATTTTCGGAATATGATAATTGTGTAAGTTAGGGTTTTTATTATTCTTTAACTCGTATCAAGCATCATATTCCCTTTTGACTGTTCCATTTTTTTCACCTTATTTTTCAACACCTTCTATCATTAACATTATTTTATTTATTGCTTCAATATGTGTCATCGGGTCTTGTACATTAGCATTGACCGTTCCTGCTCGATATGCCTCTGTAATAATTTCTCTCAAATTTTCCACTTCGATACTTATGACAGGCTTATTCGCAATTTCCTCATAGGTTTTATTTCCCGTTATATAATCATCCCAAAACTCGCCCATATCGTCATAATATCTGTCAACCTTTTGTTTTGTCAACCCGATATAATGCTGAGTCGTTTTTGTGTCTGAATGATTGAAAATCTGCTGCAAAAGTTCCATACTATCGTAATCATTTGGATGTATCATCCTTGATAACATACCAAAAGTTTTCCGAGGGCTATGTGTTCCGATATTGTATTCAATACCAACAGCTTCGGCAGTTTTTTTTAATCCCTTTCTATATCCGTCTGCCGTAATAACGTTCCCTTTGTAGTTTCCGCTGGTCTGAATAAACACAGGATTATGATAATCGTTATCGGCAGGATTTAGCCCTGTTTTTTCAATATAAAGGATAATAGCCTTTTTAACTGCAGAATTAATATGCGGATTTGCAAGTTTATCTGTCTTATCTTCTACAATTTCCTTCATATCATTTCGGATTTTGCCTGTCGCTGGAAAGAATAAATGTTCCCAAGTCAATGATAGCGTATCTCCTATTCTCCTTGCCATATTGCAAGACATTACGAATATAAGGTAATTCTGCCACATTTCATTTTCAGCAAAATATCCGATAATCTTCTTAATGTCAGGTATCTGAATCGGATAAACCTCCGACTTCTCGCCTTTTTTCTTATTACTTTTTATCCTCTTAGGCGTACCATCTTTTTTGAGCTTTGGAGATTTCTGGCTTGTTTCTCTTGAATTTTCAATCGGAAGTACAATAACTTTTTCGGGATACGGATATTCAGGTACGATTTTTGTTATTGTTGATGCGTAAGTCATTTTAATTGTCTCCTTTCAAATAACAAAAGTGATTTAGAAAAATTGTTTTAAACTCTCTTATTCAATGTTTCGGTTTTCCATATCGTAATTACACTCTGCTGAATAGTATGTACTAATCGTCATTGGTGCATTATATAAGGCTGTTATCAAATATCCCTTGATGTTATTTATCCTTTTTCGCTTGCTGTACTCGTCAACACTATCTATCACATAAACAATACAATCACGGTCGATTTTCCGATAAATGTTATGTATCATATTGCAAGGAATTTTTCTGCTATTGATTGTAATATCTTTATCAGACATCATTACTTCGGTCATAATGCTAACTATTTCATCTAACTGTGAACTATCACTATACTTTTGCCTTAATATATCATATTCAATTTGTTCTTTTACACTTTCAACAACTTCATCATAGTTTTCAACGGAGTTTTCAACATTTCCTTTTTGCTGTGTACTATTAGATGAGTGATTGATAGATTGAGTATTTAATATTTTAGTTTTTGATTTATAAGTATTTGATTGTGTTGGAAAATCCTGTGCAGGAAATCCCGTAATAGGTTTATCCTGTGTAGGTTTATCCTGTGTAGGATTTTCCGTCATAGGTGTTTCTGAAATAATGTATTCGGTATCACTTACCTGACCTTTGGCATTCCTCATTCGTTTTCTAACTAAATATCCAGCCACCTCAAGTTCTTTTAAAGCTGAAATTACAGAATCTCTCCCGTCTTTACTTAATGTGGTTAAACCTTTAATTGTATAATCCCAGTTCTCCGGCAAAGAAAGCATTAGGGATAAAAGTCCTTTTGCTTTCAACGATAAGTTTTTATTTTTAAAATGATGATTTGACATTATCGTAAAATCTTTAGTCCTTTGAACCCTAAATACTTCTGCCATAGTATCACCTTGTTTGTCTTATTCTTAATACTGTTCAGCCTGTTTCAAAGTACAGAAGAAATGAAATCCAGTTGAACATTCTTCGTCACTCATATCAAAATTGTCAATTTCTACATCATCACCGATAAAATATGTGGTTGTCTTATCCCAAATAGAAATACCCACCTTTTCACCTGCGAAGTTTCCGATAATATTAACAATCTTAGCCTTATTTGCACGACATTTGCCGGATGCTTTACCTCTAACCTGTGCATCCTTTGGAATCTCTGCAATAACGATTACTCCACCAATACATTTTTTGTACACCTTTTGCGGAGGCTCAATAGTTCGTATTGTGGGTATTGGTATCCCATTTTCTTTACAAGCGTTCATAGCCGCCGCACGAACATCACAATCGCTGTCCTTCAACCCCTTTTCGATTACTTCAAGAGGTACATCCTTTCCGGCACAAGCGTTCATAGCCGCCGCACGAACACGCCAATCACTGTCCTTCAACACTTCAAGAGGTACATCCTTTCCGGCACAAGCGTTCATAGCCGCCGCACGAACACGCCAATCACTGTCCTTCAACCACTTTTCGATTACTTCAATGCTTAACTTCTTTCTGCTCATAATTTATTTCTCCTTTATTTAATTAAATTTTGTATAATGTCTTGCAAGCCATATTTCTGCTTCAATAGGTGTTTCAAATATCGATAGATTGATATTCGTTATGTAATGTTTATCCATAAAGGACTTTGTGGAAATAGCCCATTTACCTGTGACAAGCTGTGTTTTCTTTAAATAATGGGTTATTCTTCCTGACTTGTTACGGACAATGTATTCCATATTTATCACTCCTTAATTAGAATTGTGGTTTATAAGTGTTTATAATAGGTCTGATACCGATTGAGTTAAAATAATCAAGTATTACATCAAACTGCTTTCGGTCACAAGACAAGAATCTTGTTTTCTTCATACTCAGTACATTAGGATTATTACTCGGAATTTCCTCCCAAAGTAGCGATTCTGGTATATCAATCCAACCAGCAAAGACTAACATAGGACTTCCGTTGTGATACCAGTTATAGTACAAACTTCTTGCCTTTTCTGGTTTATAGGTCAGTTTAACCGCTTCGTCATACTGTGCATATTTCCCATACTCGATACTGTTAATAGTTATTTTTGGGTTAATCAAACCTCCAAAATCGCTGAATTTCACGATTGTAACCTTTTGACCTTGAAACAAACCAGCTTTTATGAACTGTTCTGTAATCTTTTCCGGCTGTGTTATAATACGGTACATCACAGCTTTAAACCTTGTGTCTGTTATAGCTCTTACAACATCAGAAGTTGGCTTGTAAGTTGGGTGATTATGTATCCATTCTGCCATCAGTCTGCGGAATTTAGAATAGTTCTCTGTATCCCACTTATCTCCTAAATTGGTACTTATAATCAAACTTATTCCAGCTTCTTCCAGAGTTTTGGCAATCTCCAAGTTATGCTGATAATCTTCTTCCGAAATGCCCGATTTTCCCTGATATTCATTAACAACCTTTGTTTCATTATCAACGATAAATGTATATCTTGCGTAAGAATAACCTTCGGGATTTACAACAAGTTTCAATTCGTTATCGCAGAATATAGCAGCACAGTTGTTATTGTACCATTCTACCGTTGCTCGTTCTTCTTTATCCATCTGCTCATAATCCATCATTGACTGGATTCTACGGTCATCCGTTGCTGTTCCGCCCATTCCGGCAAGAAATGTAAAATCTTCTAACAGATAATTAATAAACAAATCATATACATCCTTTGAGAAATGTATCTCTTTTGCGATTTTACAATTCTCCCTACGGTATTCATCGTAATCAAGAATTTCCTCTATGGAAGATGACTTGTTCATTTTCGGAGATTTTACATTCATTACAAAGTAATCAACATCAATGCAAGTGAATGATGATTCGATAAGATTAACATCTTCTTTTCTTTTCTCTGCTCTCTTTTGAGCCTCGATACGTTCTGCCTCTTCACGCTTTTTTGCTTCTTCAAATTCCTTTGCTTTACGTTCTGATTCTGCTCTGTCAAAGTTTTCTTTTGCTGCTACAAAGGACTCCGACATTTCTTTTTCTTCTGCGGTCATTTCACGCTGAGTATAATCATATTTCTGAACGATACTATGTTCATACACACCGTAAAATACAGCATCACAGTAGTCATTATAAGGGTCTGAATCAATACGATTATAGCTCTGAGCAAAAGTATAAGCATAGTGAACAATAGCTTTTAATTCTTCGCTATCTATTGCAAACGGACTTACCAGTATGTGAGCATCAATAGAATTGCCGTCCTTGCTTATTGTCCATTTACACATTGGGAAACGAGTTTTTAAATGTTTCCTGATGATTGCTGCTATTTCTTTGGTAGAATAAATGTGATATTTTTCATAATTATCTTCAATTCCATCTGTGCGTGTCATTTCCCATAGATTGTACTTTTCGTGTTGTGCTGGCTGACTTTCTGCGGTAAAACAAACATCATTAAAATCCTTGATGAATGTCATTCTTGCCTCTGTTATCTTAGCATACCACATTTTTGGCTTTACGCTCCAGCGAAAACCGTTTGTTTTGAGCTGTTCAAGAATATTGGTTTCCGGTTTACTGTCAAACCTGATTTCAATTCCATTTTTTTCGTTATTGATTGTAACAGTCATCATAAGTCATACCTCTTTCTGAATGATTTTTGTTTAGTAAATCATTTACTATATATAGTATAGCATATTATTTGAAGTCTGTCAAGCAATTATTATAAATTATTTTGAATTTTTTATTTAAGCCCATTTGCATCTATATTATACACCAACATAAAAAACAAATGGGCTTCATCATCAATCATTTATTATATAAATAATCGGCAACTTCGGAAATGTATTTTCTAAAATCAATCTTTACTATGCTATCATTTACCTGTTTGCTTTTCATAATCATTCTTCCAGCCTGACCAACAAAAAACACATTCATATCTTTATCTACTGACATAATGCTTTCCGCTTTAAAGTCTGCTGTAACAGGAGTATTGCCAAATTTACAACCTTCTGCGACCAACCTTTCCACAAAGAGCCTTTTCGTTTTATCATCTTCAAGATAGAAATAAACTTTTTCTCTTCCGGCAACTGCATTTTTAATTGTTCTTTTCGCATTATCAATAAGATAGCTTTCATCACCGTTTAAATACTTTTCAAAATCAATGCGAATAAGAACTTCATCACCTATTGTCTTTACACCTGAACCGAAAGCCATTCTGCCGTTTACTCCTACATAGTTAATGGTAGAATTATGATTTACCGCCATAACTTCCGCATACTGTCTTTCCGTTGGCTTTACACCGTCACCAAACGTGAATCCTTCATCCTCTGCCATCTGCATAAACTTATTTCCTATGTCATCATTGGAGAGATATACATAAGCTCTGCCCTCCATCCCTGAAATGTTCTTAATTGTCCTTGTTGACATAAAATCAAATCCTTTCTAAAAATATTATTTTAGAGTGTATAAGAAAAATCCCATCGTTACCGACAGGATTTGAAAAGTCATATTATCCCATCGGTCAAGCATTACCACCTTGCATATTGTAGGTTGGTGTACGGTCACAGGGCTTGTCCCTCACGCACTCTTAATAGGTTTACATTTTTATTGTACTACATTGAGAACCAAAAGTCAATAGTATTATCTGAATTATTCTTCATCATTTTTAAAAGCTGTAGTTCTTTTTTCTAAAAAATTTTCTACATCAATCCCCATTGCTGCAGCTATCTGACATAATTTTAATAATGGTACTTTGACATTATCTCTGCTCCGATTAAGCCACGCATAAACTGCTTGTTTTTTACAGCCTGTTATTTCCATTAACTTTTCCCACTTCGCATTAAAAGAAGTTTCGCAATCAAGATATGTTTTAGATAGATAATATTCTATGTTATCAGCAATAATAACTTTATCTGTATCCTCCCATCGTTCATTCAATTTTAATATTTTTGTTGCAAAATTGTCACTCATTATCCCACCCTCAATTCTATAATTTAACACTATTATATCCGATTTTCTTTCACTTGTCAAACATTCTTAATGAACACTTCACCATATTGTAAACCAAATTCGCAAGCCGCTTCGTGAGTATCAAAGTATATATCAATCGAATTATCTGTAATTGCTCCACCGCAGTCCTGTACTTCATATTCGTGACCATCAATATAGATAATAGTTCCATATGGCAACACATCAGGGTCGGCAGCTACAGTGTATCCTTCCTGTGCAATTCTACCGGATGCGGTATATACAATCGTATTCCCATATTCATCAACAGGTCGGTTATATGCACATTCATCACAACAGATTTCACAAGGACAATAAGCTGTCAGTCTAAATTCGCCAAGACTAATATATTCCGGCTCTGGTTCTTCTATATATTCGTCACTTGCGTTTTCTTCCTCGACTTGAATACTGCTTTCTTCTGTAATAGATGATTCAACATCGGATACATCATTGGAAATTATCGTTTCGGTTGATACTTTAATATCTTCCTTTATCTTTACTTCGGGAGTTTCCAGTTTATCATCTATATTTGCAGAGTTGGTTTTACTTTTGTCTATTACTTCAATCTGCATACTTACTTCATTCGTCTGGTTTTCACCATCTGTATTTATATTAGTAGCAATAGCATATATAATCATTGAGAAACTAAACATAAAGATAAATGTTATTAGCCACAAAATTATAAATTTGAAAAACCTGCTCTTTTGGTTATAATTTACTTTTCCTTTCATTCTAAACTTCCTTTCATTATGGTCTATCCGCATTAAGCAGACAGACCATAAAACAATCTTTTTATTTACGCTATAAGTTTCTTTA
>CADACB010000008.1 GCA_902786345.1 uncultured Ruminococcus sp.
TTTTCAAGATGATCTGAAAGCCGATGGCAAAGGGATCGAAGATTATCAAAACAGCAAGGGTTATAATATTGTGGAGCGAATAGAGAATTTACACGATCCAGATTTTATTCTGACAGGTACCGGTACGTCATATTTTGTGATAAATAGTGAGACTGATATGGAGTATTTTGATTCTATAGATAATATTCCGGTAGCAGGCAAAGAAGTAATTTGTTTTTGTTATGACAGATATACTGGTGTGAGAGTGATTTATAAAAAATATAATGATGAAAACGAAATGGTATCACACGAAGTTCTTTATAGCTCGGCTGATGAGTTTAAGAAGAATTACAGAAGTTAATAAAAACATCCCCCCGGCTGTTTTCAGTTGGGGGAATGTGGAATAAATGGGATGAATGATTATGTAAATAATGATTGTTTATATAAGTCTTTTTATTGTTGTTGTAATGTTATCCGCTTACTCCTCTTTTTAATCTGTTAGCAATAAAAGTGATGAACCAAAAGATGAATCGGATAATAAAATTGTTCAAGAGAAGAAAAAGATAGATGGTCTGATAGCACGAATAGAAAAAGATTATGAAGAACTCACAGAGATGGACAAAGCTATACTGACCAATATATACAATCAGTATCCGGAATATACTGTCGAACAGTACAAAAAGTTGTATGAATGTCGCTGCGCAAGTGGAGGTGTTGTTGCTTATAATCCAAAAGCAGAAGCTGAAACATTCGGACTTGAAAGTAGTTACCCGAGTAAAATGACTATGTCCGCTGTAAAAGAAATTTTTTTGCGTGTGGATAGCGTCAAAAATGGCAAGAGAGGTGATTTTGTATAAGCGGAGTTCGATAAAATATGTCTATCTGATGAACACGGCGGAAGCGGACTCAATCACAAGTTATATAAGTTTGTCGGTGATGACGGTTTAAATGAGGATATAATATTGTTTATGCTTTCCGGCGGATATTATGATATTGGTATCAGTGTTTGGGCTGATCATAGAAAGTATGCCAAAGAAGGCAATTGTATATTGGAGGAAAGACTTTTTGATTCCCATGTGTTGACAACTGAAATCAGTAATTGATAATTTAAGCCTCGTGCACTTTCGTACACAAGGCTTAAATTATTTGTAGCGTTTGTTCTTATATTTCATTATGGCTATTTCATATGCCCTTACATACTGCTCTGCCATTTTAGTGTCATCTTCTGTTACAAGAGAATCGCGTACAATCTGCTTGATTCTTTTTTTCTTTGAGTAATCAAGGGATGAAAGTGTTTTCAGATACTTGGCAAACTCAGATTTCTTTTTGTATACAAAACCATTGACTCCGTGTTTGATGGTTTTATGCACTATATGTTCCTTGTCTTCTTTTACAAGTACGGGAAGACCACAAGCCATAGCTTCAAGAAACGACATTGATACAAGCCCGTCATCGGATGAACAGACATAAATATCACACGCCGAATAAATATCCGGCATTATCGAATTGGCTACTGATCCGCTGAAAAATACAGTATCGTTTACTTTCAGTGTTTTGCACAGACCTTTAAGATAATTTGTTTCCGACCCGTCTCCTACAATCAACAGCTGAATGTTATCCGATTTTTTGATATGCTTAGCAAATGCCGTAATAACAAATTCAAGATTTTTTTCTACTGTAAGCTTACCGGCAAAAACAGCAACTGTAGCTTTTGGCGAAAGACCAAGTTTTGAACGTATTTTTTTATTTGATGCTTTTGTAGAGCTCCGGTAATCGAATTTCTGGGTATCGGTTGTTGAGCGGATAAGCATAACCTTACGTTTTCTGTCTGCTTTTTTAACAAATATTTCAGCTCTGCTGCAGGATGATGTAATTACATCTGCATTGTCTAGCATATCACGAAAATGTTGTTTTTCAAAATAGGTTTTGACGTTCCACATCATTCGTGATTTGTCAGAAGCAAATCTGTCCATAAAAAAATCGTGGATAGTAAAAACAACAGGCTTGCCTGTTTTGTCAGCAACAAGCAGTCCCATATAGCCGATTTTAGTATCTGTATGTATATGAATGACGTCAGGCTTGAAGGAAGAAATAAATTCCACAGTCTTTGCGTCAGAAGGATTTTTGCATTCAAATCCATATTTATTATTTGTTTTTTTAGCAGGGCATCTCACTATGCCATTTTGAAAGGCAGCATTCTGTGTGTGAAGCGATGATGTAACAATAACTACCTGATGAGAGAGTTTTTCAAGTCCGTTTTTAAGGACATCAACATAGCTTGATATTCCGCATACATAAGGTGCAAGCACCTCGGTAAATATTAAAATTCGCATATTATCACCGAAAAATAATTTATCTGATTTATTATAACATGTTATCTTTGCAAGCGAAAGTCATTTTATCAAATTCTTGTTAAATTTATAATAAAACACTTTAAAAACCTAAAAAAATAGTATATAATGAATATATATCATTTTTAGGAAAACCGAGAAAATAAAAGATCATTTTTATAATGGAATATATAAACGGAGGTGCTTTTATGGAAGCAAAGTTTTCAGTAACCTTGGAAAAAATAATTAAGGAGATTGATCTTGAGGTATCATATATGCCTGATGAAGCGGAATCAATAAAGGTATATTCACGTGATATTACCCGTCCCGGACTTGAACTTACAGGCTTTCTTGACTTTTTTGATAATAGCCGTATAATGCTCTTTGGCAATACAGAGAACAGTTATCTTAATAAATTCAGTTCTGAACAGAGGTTTCACGTTATCGAAAGACTTTTTGCATTGCAGCCGCCGGCAATAATTGTTACAAGAAATATCATACCTTATGGCGAACTTATGTCAGCTGCCGAGAAGTATAAAGTGCCTGTGCTTCGCTCACCTGAAACCACATCAGTTCTTTCGGCTTCTCTTGTATCTTTGCTTAACACGGAGCTTGCACCGAGAATAACACGTCACGGCGTGCTTGTTGAAGTATATGGTGAAGGACTTCTGATTGTAGGTGACAGTGGTGTAGGTAAAAGTGAAACTGCAATAGAGCTTGTAAAACGAGGACATCGTCTTATTGCGGATGATGCTGTTGAGATACGTAGAATATCAAATAAACAGCTTATAGGCTCTTCACCCGCAAACATACGTCATTTTATTGAGCTGAGAGGCATAGGTATTATAAATGCAAGAAGACTTTTTGGTATGGGTTCTGTAAAGCTCAGCGAAAAGATAGATATGGTAATCAATCTTGAACTGTGGGATAATAAAAAAGTATATGACAGAATGGGTATGAAAAACGAAATGACAGAAATACTCGGAAATCAGGTGCCGATACTTACAATTCCTGTAAAGCCCGGACGAAATCTTGCAGTAATCATTGAAGTTGCGGCTATGAACAACCGTCAGCGTAAGATGGGCTATAATGCGGCAAGAGAGCTTTTCCAGCTTCTTGGGCTTGATTATCCTGAGGAAGAAGAGGATGACTCCGTAAAAACTATTGCATTCTGATTTTTATACATAATTAAATATTTTATATTAGGATATTAGGGTTAATCCGAAAAGAGGTTTTTATGTTAGACAGTAAATATATAGAGCTTATAAGAAAAGAGAATACGATGGTATATTCTGATGAGCCTATGGATAAGCACACAAGCTTTCGTATAGGTGGAAATGCGGACTGCCTTTGTGAAGTCAAAGATACGGTTTCGCTGAAGAATATAATCCGTTTGTGCAGGGAAAACAGTATACCTTATTTTATACTTGGTCTTGGATCAAACATACTTGTATCCGACAAGGGTATTGACGGTCTTGTTATAAAGCTTGGCGGAGAATTCAATGAAATATCTCTCAGCGAAGATAATATAATACGCTGCGGTGCAGGATCAACGCTGGCAAGACTTTGTGTATTTGCAAGGAGCATGTCGCTGGGAGGACTTGAATTTGCGTGGGGCATTCCAGGTTCTGTAGGCGGAGCAATATATATGAACGCAGGAGCATATGATGGCGAAATAAAGAATGTTGCCATATCTGCAGAGTATATGGATAATAACGGAAATGTACGTGTTTATTCGGGAGACGATCTTGATTTTTCATATCGTCACAGTGTTTTTACAGATACTGATAATATCATACTTAATGCTTCGTTCAGACTTGTGCCTGAATCACAGGACAAAATAACCGAAAGAATGCAGGAACTTATGGACAGACGAAAGGCAAAGCAGCCGATAAATCATCCGAGTGCCGGAAGCGTTTTCAAGCGTCCCCAGGGATATTATGCCGCAGCACTGATTGAGGAATGCGGACTTAAAGGATTTACTATAGGCGGTGCACAAGTCAGTCCTAAGCATTCCGGATTTATAGTTAATGATCATAATGCAAGTGCCGAAGATGTTCTTAAGCTTATAGAGCATATAAAAAAAGTAGTTATGGAAGAAAAAAATGTAGATCTGTGCTGTGAAGTAAAATTTATAGGAAGACAATAGCAGATCGGAATTTTGCAGGTGAAAAATATGGAGTTTATAATTATTACAGGTCTTTCAGGAGCCGGTAAATCGGTTGCGATGAGGAATATGGAGGATATAGGGTATTACTGTGTAGACAATATTCCGCCTATGCTGCTGCCTACATTTTACGATCTGTGTGAGAAATCCTCTGATGAGCGTATGAAAAAAATAGCGGTTGTAACTGATGTCAGAGCCGGTGATGTGTTTGATGATCTTTTTGAAGCACTCGACACATTAAAGGCTTCAAAAAAGAAATATAAGATATTGTTTCTTGACGCACGTGACGATGTTCTTCTCCGCCGTTTTAAGGAAACCAGAAGAAAGCATCCTCTTAGCGACATATGTAAAGGATCTACTGAAAATGCAGTTTTACTTGAAAGAGATCTTCTTATGCCGGTAAAGGCAAGAGCAGATTATGTAATAGATACTTCACTGCTGTCACAAACACAGCTTAAAGAACGCATATCATCGTTGTTCTTAGGCAATGTGTCACTTGGTATGACAGTAACCTGTCTTTCTTTCGGATTTAAATACGGTATACCGAGTGAAGCAGATCTTGTTTTTGATGTTCGCTGCCTGCCCAATCCGTTTTATATACCCGAGCTTAAGCACCACACAGGGCTTGAGGATTGTGTTTTCGATTATGTTATGGAGTTTGAACAGTCAAAGGGCTATGCCGAAAGAATGCTTTCGCTTGTAGATTTTTCGTTGCCGCTTTATCTTTCTGAGGGTAAAAGTCAGCTGGTAATTGCAATAGGATGTACAGGTGGAAAGCACCGTTCAGTTACTCTTACCCGTGTGCTTTACAAGCATATACTCGAATCGGGTCAGCGTGCGATTGTTCATCACAGAGATATTGTAAAGGATTAGTCCGGGGGTTTTGATCGTGTCTTTTTCAAAGGAAACAAAGGAGGAGCTTTGTAAGGCGGGCTTTTTGTCGGATGAACAAAAGAAAGCAGCTGCATATGGTATGGTTTTGTTTTCAAGGGTGTTCAGTGCATCTGCTCTTACTTTTACAACAGAATCACGTCACACGGCAATGCTGTATTCCGAAACAATATCTGCAATGACAAGCTCTATTATTGAACTTAGCGTTAAGCTTACAAGAAGGGGAGGAGAAAACAGACTTTTTACACTTTCTGTTCCTGATACAAGTGATTGTGAAAAAATATTTGATTTTTTCGGACATAGTGTTAACAGTCCTAATTTAAGAATAAACCGTGCTAACATAGACGGAGAAGAATGCCTTTCGTATTTTCTCAGGGGAGTTTTTCTTGTATGCGGGAGTGTTACTGATCCTGAAAAGGATTACCATCTTGAATTTGTTGTTCCTCATAAAAATCTCGCTTCTGATCTTGAAAGGATAATAACAGAGGTTGATGAAATAAATACAGAGCCTAATATAGTAAAACGAAAGGGCAGCTATATAGTATATATAAAGGGCAGCAATAATATTGAAGATATGCTGACATATATGGGTGCACCTATGTCATCTTTGAATATAATACAGAATAAAATGGTCAAATCTGTTCGCAACAGGATAAACCGCCGTGTAAATTCGGAAACAGCAAACAGTAATAAAACTGCAGCAGCGGCAGCCGGACAGCTTTATGCAATTAAAATTATAAAGGAGCATAAGGGGCTTGATTATCTTCCGGAAGAGCTTCGTGAACTTGCACAGCTTCGTCTTGAAAATCCGGAATATAATCTCCGTGAGCTTGGCGCAGCACTCAAAGAACCTATCAGCCGTTCAGGCGTAAACCACAGACTTCAACGTATTATTGCTATTTCAAAGGAACTAAGCGGTAAATGAGTACAATAATAAGATATTTATATGCATTTCTTACAGATGGCATTGCTTTGATTTTTTGCACAGTGCCGATATATGTTTTTGTCAGGATGTTATTCCTTAAGCATCGGAGAAAAATAAGTCTGAAAGATAATGTTCTGTCGGACAGAGAGTTTGTAATGTTTTCGTTTTTTGTTTTTTTGATAATGCTGTTTACGCAAACTTTTATAGTGAACAGCGGCGTGAATGAGATAAAGCTTATACCTTTTGATATAATTATAAGACAGATTAGCTCGATAAACAGCAGCGAAAAAGCTTACAAAGAATTTATTTTAAATATAATCGGCAATGTTGGTGTTTTTATACCAATAGGTATATTTACAATTTATCTTTTTAAAACAAGTCTTTCTGAGACTGTTTTGACAGGTTTTTTTATTTCGTTATGTATAGAAGCAGGTCAGCTTCCTCTTGACAGAACGAGTGATGTTGATGATCTTATTCTCAATACTACAGGAGCTTTTATGGGTTATTGTATTTATCAATTGTGCAAAAAAATATCAGAAAAAAACAGGTACGGCAGCCAGTGAAAGGGTTGCCGTACCTGAAATTTTTGTACAAATTTTTATGATAATATACAGTGCTTTAAATGTACAAAATAATGTTCATATCGAATCAAGCACCGAACATATTGAAGCGGAAGAGCTTCGACTCATCATCAGGGTTCTGACACTCAAGATGAGCATTAGTAATCTTACCGCCCTCAATGAGCTGTGTAAGACCAATAAGCTGGCAAAGCTTGCTCTTAAGATTAAGACGGTCGCCATCATCAGTTACAAGAAATACATCGCCCTCACAGGTGTCAATAACAGCAAAAAATTCTTTAACATCTACATCATGAAGTTCAAGATTTGACATAATAATTACCTCCTAATGATAATCATAGTTCATAGAGTAAGCCTTTTGCTTACTAAGATAATTATAGCATATAAATCAGGCTTGTCAATTGTTTTTTGAAAATTAAGGTAATTATTTTGTGGAATATGTCATAATCTGATTGTTGAAAATTGTGCACAACCTACAATGAAATACATAATTAGAGCAAGCTTGTTAAAAAACAATTTTTCCGTCGGAAATTCTTATGCATTTTTCTGCCATAGAAGCAACGTTATTATCGTGAGTGATCAGAACGATAGTAGTACCTGAGATATGGAGCTGTGAAAGTATCTTCATAATTTCATTTCCGGAGGCGGTGTCAAGATTTCCGGTAGGTTCATCTGCAAGAATTATTTCAGGTCTGGCGGCTAATGCACGTGCAATCGCAACGCGCTGCTGTTGTCCTCCGGAAAGCTCATTTGGCTTGTGCCGGATTCTTCTTGCAAGTCCTACCATACCAAGTGCATTTTCTGCGAGTTCTCTGCGCAGTGAACGTTTTATCCCTCTATAGATAAGCGGAAGTTCAACATTTTCTTCTGCTGTCAGAGTAGGGATAAGATTAAAGTTCTGAA
Source organism: uncultured Ruminococcus sp. (assembly GCA_902786345.1). Lineage (GTDB taxonomy): Bacteria > Bacillota > Clostridia > Oscillospirales > Acutalibacteraceae > UBA1213. Next base: position 7,774 of record CADACB010000008.1, read on the forward strand.
AGATGAAGCCAATAATATTGTTTCTTATAAATGAAAGTTCACTTTCACGCATTGAGGAAACATATACTCCATCAAGTAAATATTCACCGCTGCTTGGTTTATCAAGACATCCGAGAATATTCATAAGAGTTGATTTCCCCGATCCTGATTGTCCTATTATTGATGTAAATGAGCCTTTGTTTATGCACAGGTCAACATTATCGAGTGCAGTTACTGTACCGCCTTTTGTGTTGTATAGCTTGGATACTCCTGAAAGCTCTATTATATTATTCACTGAGATGCCCCGTTTCATAAATTCTTATTATATCAGAAAACAGGTCATTATGCTGTAAACACAATGACCTGTTAATATCTTGTCCGGAAAAAATATATTTATTTGTTTTCTTTAAAATTAGTTTCATAATAATTGCATATGTTTTTCATACAGCAGAGCTCACATTTTGGCTTGCGTGCATTACATACAGCACGTCCATGAAGAACCAGACGATGACAGAAATCGTTAGATTTTTTAGGGGGAAGAAGTTCTCTAAGAATTTTTTCAATTTTTACGGCATCTTTTATATTGTGGAAACCAAGTCTTGAGGTTATTCTTATGCAATGAGTATCAACAACAACAGCAGACTTGCCGAAAATATCACCTATAACAAGATTGGCGGTTTTTCTTCCGATGCCGGGCAGCTTTGTAAGCTCCTCTATTGTATCCGGTACAACACCGCCGAAGCTGTCGCACAGCATTATGCACATTGATACTATGTCCTTGGCTTTTGTTTTATAAAGACCGCAGGACTTTATATATTCCTCAACTTCACTGACATCTGCCTTGGCGAAAGCTTCTGCTGTGGGGAATCTTTCAAACAATGCCGGAGTAACCATATTTACACGTTTATCGGTACACTGAGCTGCAAGTCTTGTTGCAATAAGAAGATGAAGAGCATTGTTGTATGTTAGCGAGCATATTGCATCGGGGTATTCATTTTCCAGCAGTGCTATTGCTTTGTCTGCCTTTTCTTTATCATTCATTTTTTTCTCCTGATACATAATAACGGCGAAGTATGATGTTTTCTTTGTCGTTATGGTTTATTGTTTTATTTGGCTTTGTTTAAAGCCTTGATAATATTTTGGAACAGTCTGTGGTATCGTTATCACGCACAACTGCTTTGACATCCAACAGCTTTGATGGTACTACAGCCAGCTTTTCAACTCCGAATGCAAGAAAAAGCGGCGTCATATATGTATCTGATGCCAGCTCTCCGCAGATGGTAATAGGCTTGTTTTTTTCATGTGCATTTTTACAGATAAGTCTTATTAGTCTTAATACTGCCTTGTGATAAGGCTCATAAAAATACTCCAGCTTTTGATTCTCCCTGTCCATAGCCAATGTATATTGTGTCAGTGTATTTGTGCCGATTACAATAAAGTCAGATACTCTGCATATCTCATCTGATATGATGGCTGCGGCAGGAGTATTTATCATAGTTCCTATTTTTACATTTTTGCTGAATTCCTGACCCTTTGCTTTAAGTTCAAGCTTTACGTCTTCAATAGTACGTCTGGCATATTCTATTTCTTCAATATTGTTTATCATCGGAAGAACAATATTGAGATTACCGTGAACAGAAGAACGGAAAAGTGCTCTTAGCTGAGAAGTAAACACTGCCTTATTGTTAAGCAGAACGCGGATTCCTCTGTATCCTATAAGAGGATTTGTTTCCGGCGGCATATCAAGATAACTGATTTTTTTGTCAGAGCTTAAATTAGCCAGTGAGATTGTCACTTCAGAATGCTCGAAAGATTTCAGGATGGTTTTATACACTTCAATCTGTTCGGATTCACTCGGACAAGAACTTCTGTTTAAAAATATATAGTCAGACTTGAACAGACCTATACCTTCGGCATCATTGTTTTTTGCAGCACCAATTGCTTCGAGAGTGCTTATATTTGCAGAAAGTATTATTTTCTGTCCGTTCTTGGTTACAGAAGGAAGTCCGAGCTGATTTTTAAGCTTTTGTTGTTTCTTTAGATAGATATTCTGCTTTACTTTATATTGTGTAAGTGTTTTTTGATCCGGACTGATAATTACTCTTCCGTTTTGACCGTCAATGATTGCATCTAAGCCATTAAAACGTGAAAGTGATTCCTTGACCTGAATAACCGAGGGCAAGCCCATTGTACGTGCAAGAATTGCCGTATGAGAATTTTTTGAGCCTTTGTTGGTGATAAAACCGATGAGATTTTTATTTTGAAAACTGATAGTTTCGCTTGGTAAAAGTTCATTTGCTGCAATTATAACAGGAGTGTTATCATCAGAGATTTCTTCATTTTTATTTGGCATCAATATTTCAAGAACGGTATTTGCTGCATCAATAATATCAGAATAACGTTGGCGAAGGTAGTCATCATCAAGTGACTGAAAAATTTCAGCGATCTTTTCAGCAGTATTTTTTACCGCAAATTCTGCATTAAGGTGCATATTTTCGATACAAGTTTCAACTGTTTCTACAAACTTTGAGTCTTCAAGTATCATAATATGAGTCTGGAATATTACGGATTCACTTTTACTTACATGCTTGCAGGCCTCATCATAAAGCTGCTGTAAATGATGTTTAGCTTTTTTTGCTGCTTGTCTGTAGCGCTTTAGTTCGGCTTCGGAGTCTCTGACAGTATATTTTGGAACATCGTTTTTTGAGTTTGAGTAAAACGAAAGCCTTCCGATTGCGATTCCGTTTGAAACGCCTCGTCCGTATAGCTCTAACATATGTTTCACTCCTTTCTCATTGTAAGTTATAACAGTTTCGTTAATATAATTAAACAATATTTTAGATGAAAAGTCAACAGTACAAATTTAATTTATTGTAAGTCAATTGCGAACTTTAAAATGCTATCTTAAATCGCGGTTTAACTCAAGGTTGACGAAGAAGAGATATGATGTTAAAATTATTTCAGTAAGGGTGTGTTAAAATGAAGAAAATAGTATGTATTATAATTGGTGTTCTGATACTCTGGAGTTGTACTGCGTGTTCACAAAACAGCAATGATGAACAGTCGGCGACAGGGGCTGAAGGCAGTCATACAGAAAAGGAAATATCTAATGATACATCGGAATCGTTTGTGTCTGAAAATTCATTATCCGATACTCCCGAGGGTATGGGAGAGCAGCTTTATAATAGCTTTGGAAAGTTTTGGACCGGAACATATTATTATATAGATATGGTTATGAGGGTAGAGCCTGCAGATCAGGAAAGCTCTTCAGATACAGCATTTGTTTCTGAGTATAATTACAAGATAGCTGTTGATCAGGATGATGAGCTTGCAATGCTGAATATGACAATGCCGGACGGTACGACAGGACATCTTATCATAAAAGATGGAAAGTGTTATAAGCTGGATGATAAGAATAAGAATTATATGGTCCAGGATTATCCATATAGTGTAAAGGGATTCGGAGAATTATATACCACAGACCTGTACATAGGGATGATGAATCATATCATGCTTGAAAAACAAGGTAAGGAGGATTTCAAGCTCTCTGAAAATGAAAATCCGGTGAAACTTGATTTTGAAAAATATAAGCTTACTCCTGATTCTGAAAGCTCTGATGCAGTAACTGAGGCTTATATAACCTACTATTTTGATAACGGAAAGCCATATGCTCAACTGCTTGAAACCGATAAGGGTAAAACAATATTTATATTTAACGAAATAACTGATAAACGTGGGTCTGATAATTTATTTGAGATCCCCGGAAATTATAATGAGGTAAGTGAAGAGTCTTGATAATTAAAAACAGCATCTTTATGGTGCTGTTTTTTAGTCGGTTTAAAATACTTAAGTGATAATATTAAAATATAGCATAATTGATGAGCTGGATTATGACTGACAACTTGTTGTTTTTTTAAAAAAAATATATATACAAAACAATAGTTTGCTGTTATAATATGTATATAATGTAAATTACCAAGAGGGTGACGGTATGCTTAATGTATCACATCTCACAAAAAAATACCATAGATTTACGGCGAATGATAACCTGTCATTCATTGTTAATGATGGAGAGATAGCTGTGTTGGCAGGACCTAATGGTGCAGGTAAATCTACTGCTATAAAATGTATAGCAGGCCTACTGAGGTTTGACGGGGAAATTGAGATAGACGGACATAATAACAAAAGCATTGAAGCAAAAAAAATACTTGGATATGTTCCTGAGATACCGGCACCTTTTGAACTGCTGACTGTATGGGAGCATATGGAATTTATTGCCCGTGCATATAAACTGACTGACTGGCAGAAAAAAGCGGAAGAGCTTATAACAAGGATGGAACTTCAGGATAAACTCAATAAGCTTGGAAAAGAGCTTTCAAAAGGTATGCAGCAAAAAATCAGTATTTGCTGTGCTTTATTGACAAATCCTCAGACGGTTCTGTTTGATGAGCCTTTTGTGGGTCTTGATCCCCATGCGATCAAGGAGCTTAAGTCAATGCTTTTTGAAATGAAGGCTAAGGGTACTACGATCATCATAAGTACACATATGCTTGACAGTGTTGATGAATTCTGGGACAGAGTGTTCATTATGATGAATGGCAGGATCGAAGCAGAACGTGAAAGAAAGACTGTAGAGAAAAGCGGAGAAAATCTTGAAGAACTGTTTTTTTCTATTACAGAAAAAAATAAGGATTAATATAAGAATTTATAAATCTCTGAAATCAGTGAGGAATACAAGGGGGGCATAAGAATGAATGCAATTTTATATATGCTCAGGAAGAATGTCAAAAATGCTGTAATTGATACGCTGAAAAGTCCCTTGAAGATGATAGTATATTTGTTTATAGGGGCGAGCCTGGTGTATGCTGTTATACAAGGGTTTACCATGAACAGATCGGTTGACGAACAGCTTGATCCAAGAATACTTTACGGAGCTTATCTTGCACTTCTTCATTTTATAAGTGTTCCTATTATGCTGAAGGGGTTGAGCACAGGTTCAAGCTTTTTTGCGATGAGCGATGTCAACAATATTTTTGTTGCACCGATCTCCGAAAAGAAAATCCTTACGTATGGCATTGGCAGACAGCTTGCTACATCTCTGTTTCTTGTGGTATGCTTTTCGGCGTATGGAAGTATGGCAATAAGAATGTTTGAACTGAGTATTGCCGATGCACTGATGCTTGTTGGCGGTATTGCACTGATGCTTATTATTGTCCAGCTTATAACATTGCTGCTTTTTTGTCTTTGCAGTGCACATCCAAGACTTTCGGTTTATCTGAAATTTGTAATTTATCTTCTGCCTGTATATGCACTTGGATCAGTGACAATATTTATGTTCAGCAGTTCAATGACACTTGAGAATCTATATGCGGCAATTTCACAGCATTACCTTGAGTATTCACCTGTAATAGGTTGGCTTCACGGATTTGTTTTTGGTTTGCTTTATGGCAATACGATGAAGGCTGTTATATATGGAGTATTATTGCTTATATGCTGTGCTTTAAGCATTCTTATATTCTGTCTTACAAAGCTTGATTATTATGAGGATGTATTACAGAAAGCAGAGAGCTATTATGAATTCAGGGATAATATAAGAAACGGCAAGGTGAGCGACAGCGATTGGCTTGGTTCAAAGCCTGTGAAGCTGAGAAAGCAGGGAATCAGAAGAGGCAGCGGAGCATCAAGTATATTTTTCAAGCATTTACGTGAGGGAGCAAGACGGTCAAGGTTTATGTTTTTTAACATAAATACAATAGTTTTGCTTGGCGTAACTGGAGTTATTGGAATGGCTATGAAAAGTTTTTTCAATTCTCCTTACAGAATATCTGTAATATATATTGCAGCAACTGTTATATGCTCATACATACAGTTTTTTTTTAGTGCAGCGGGCGATTGGGTGAAGGAACTTAATAAGCCGTATATATTTCTTATTCCGGACAGTCCGGTCAGAAAGCTGATTATGGCAGGAGCAACAAGTATTATAAAACCGTTTATTGACGGCGCAATATCCTTTGTGTTTTTATGGATGCTTGTAGGAGGACATATTCCTGACATCATTGTTTGTATGCTTGTTTATGGCAGCTTTGGTTGTATATACATATCCTCAAATATACTTGCACAGCGTATAGTTGGGATCAGCGGCAACAGAGGAGTTTTCATTACTTTTTATATGGGAATTATGGTTGTGCTTATGATACCTGGTATAGTGATAGGATTATTGGCACTTTCAAATGTAAGCGGTTATTTTACTATAATATCCGCATCTGTTCTTGGGTTTCCGGTTTTTCTTTGGAATATTTTTATTTCGTTTATGATTTTTATGCTCTGCAAAAATCTTCTTAACAACATTGAATAGGAAGAATATATCAGAAGAAATATACTGACAGAATGATGCAGTAATATGGAGTGAAGCTATGAGAATATTAGGAATAGATCCCGGATATGCCATTGTAGGATATGGAGTTATTGAATTCAGCGGAGGACGTTATTATGCGGTCGATTATGGTGCTATCACAACCGATGCCGATACACCCTTTCCGCTTCGTTTGCAGCAGATCTATAACGGACTTATCTCTGTTATTATAAAAAATGATCCGGATGAAATGTCAATAGAACGTCTGTATTTTCAGAATAATCAGAAAACAGCAATTGCTGTTGCCGAAGCGAGGGGAGTTACTCTTCTTGCCGCACAAAACAGCAATCTTCCTATCAGCGAATATACTCCGCTTCAGGTAAAAACTGCTGTTACAGGGTATGGTCAGGCACATAAAATGCAAGTTATGGAGATGACAAGAAGACTTCTCAAGCTTGACAAAATACCGCGTCCGGATGATACAGCCGATGCGTTGGCAATAGCTATATGTCACGCACAAAGCTCAGGAACACAATTGAGAAATCTTTTGAATCTTAAAAATAAACAAAAATAAAATGAACATTTCACAAAGGAATGAGGTAGAAAATGATATACAGCCTGAATGGAACAGTAATAATGACAGGACAGAATTTTGCCGTTATAGAATGCGGGGGAGTTGGATATAAGTGTCTTGTAACGATGAATACCTTACGTACTCTTCCGCGAAACGGAGAGAGAGCAATGCTATATACTCATATGATAGTACGTGAGGATGCTGTAGAGCTTTGCGGCTTTGCTTCAACCGATGAAATGAATTGCTTTAAACTATTGACATCAATAAGCGGAGTGGGTGCAAAGGTTGCAATTGCAATTTTGTCTGAGCTAAAGCCGGAGCAGCTTGCACTTGCGGTATCTCTTGGTGACAGCAAAATGCTTACAAGGGCAAGCGGAGTAGGAAATAAGCTTGCGCAAAGAATAATCCTTGAATTGAAGGATAAAATCAAAAAGCTTGGTATAGCATCAGAAAGCACATCAAAAGGCGGTGATGTATCTGCTGCTGTGCCTTCTGCTTCGGCAAATATCTCACAGGCGTTGGGTGCGCTTGCCGTTCTTGGATATACCCCCGAGGAGGTACTGCCGTTTATGGGAGATACAGATCCCGATATGTCTGTTGAACAGATAATTGCTCAGACATTAAGATCAATAGGCAAAAAGTAGTCTCTTTGAAAGGAAAGCACAATGGAAGATTTTGATTTTGAAAACAGGATAGTTTCACCTACAGAAATTATGGGAGACAGCGACAGTGATAATCCCCTTCGCCCTAAAACACTTGATGACTATATCGGTCAGGAAAGGGCAAAGCAAAATCTTGCCGTGTTTATTGAAGCGGCAAAGCAGCGCAACGAAAGTCTTGATCACGTTTTGCTTTACGGTCCTCCGGGACTTGGTAAAACTACACTTTCAGGTATCATTGCAAATGAACTGAGGGTGAATCTCAGGATAACCTCCGGTCCTGCAATTGAAAAGCCGGGAGATCTTGCTGCAATACTTACAAATCTTAATGAGGGGGATGTACTTTTCATTGATGAGATCCACCGCATTTCACGTGCGGTTGAGGAGATACTATATCCTGCAATGGAAGATTTTGCTATTGATATTGTAACAGGAAAGGGACAGATGGCGGCGTCTTATCATTTACCGCTGCCTCATTTCACTCTTGTCGGCGCAACCACAAGAGCCGGTCAGCTTACAGCTCCGCTGCGTGACCGTTTCGGGGTATCCTTAAGATTGGAGCTTTATACTCCCGAACAGCTTGCAAGGATTGTTACACGAAGTGCTTCTATACTCAATATCCCTATTGAAACTGACGGAGCACTCGAAATTGCGTCACGCTCAAGAGGTACCCCGCGAATAGCTAACAGAATGCTAAAGCGTGTCCGTGATTTTGCACAGGTAATGTCTGATGGTATTATAACCCTTGAAACAGCGCAGACAGCACTTGAACGTCTTGAAATTGACGAATTAGGGCTTGATGCAAATGACAGACGCATGCTTACAGCTATTGTAAAATTCTATCGCGGCGGACCTGTAGGACTTGAAACGCTTGCAGCTGCTATCGGTGAAGAAGCGGTTACAATTGAAGATGTAATAGAGCCTTATCTTATGCAGATAGGCTTTCTCAACCGTACTCCAAGAGGACGCTGTATAACAAAGGCTGCCTGTCTGCATATGGGTTTTGATCTTCCGGATGCACAGGACGGACAAATAAAATTTGAGTGAGCGTTATGAATACAAATATACTGACTATATCACAACTTAATTTTTATGTTAAATCCCTGATGGAATCTGACAGCAATCTGCGTTCGATATACCTCAGAGGAGAAATATCCAATCTTACCGATCACTATCGTTCGGGACATATTTACCTTACTCTTAAGGATGACAAATGTGCAATAAGAGCTGTTATGTTTGCAGGTAATGCACGTTTGCTGAAATTCAGACCGCAGGATGGGATGACTGTACTTGTAAGAGGTCGCGTATCCTTGTATGATGTTACCGGTACTTATCAGTTTTATATCGAGGATATGCAGCCTGACGGAATCGGTGCGCTTAATCTTGCCTTTGAGCAGCTTAAGAAAAAGCTGTTGGCAGAGGGGATTTTTGATGAAGCACATAAAAAGCCGCTTCCTTCATTACCGAAACGCATAGGTGTAATAACATCTCCTACAGGGGCTGCTCTGCAGGATATATGCCGCATACTCAAAAGACGTTACCCTATGGGTGAGATCATTTTGTGTCCGGTTCTTGTTCAGGGAGAAAATGCTGCCTCTCAGCTTACGGAAGCGGTGAAAAGGTTTAATTATATCAAATGTGCTGACGTTATAATAATAGGACGGGGCGGAGGTTCAATAGAGGACCTGTGGGCATTCAATGATGAAGCACTTGCCCGTGCTATATACGATTCTGAAATACCTGTGGTTTCTGCTGTCGGACACGAAACTGATTTTACAATATGTGATTTTGCTGCGGATATACGTGCGTCTACTCCGTCAGCAGGGGCGGAGCTTGTTTCACCTGATTCCGAAACTCTTAAGTCATCAATATTATACAATCAAAGATATATGCGTGAACTTGTTCTCAAAAGACTTGTTGATGAAAGAAAAAGGCTTGATGGTGTTGCAGGATCCAAGGCGCTTCGTTCACCTATGGAAGTTATTAACTATCGAAAACTGAGGCTTGATATGATAACTTCGCAAATGAGATCTTCATATTCATCGTTCCTTGCACAACAGGCACAGCGTTTTACAGGTATGAGCGCAAAGCTTGATACACTCAGTCCCTTGAAGGTAATTGCCAGAGGATATTCAATAGCACTTAACCATAGGGGGGCTGTTATTAAAACAAAGAATGATGTGAATATAAACGATGAAATTAATGTTATCGTTAAAGACGGAATACTAAGCTGTAACGTGCACGATATTAGGGGGGACGATGATGAAAAAGAAGCTTGATTACGAGAAGTCAATCCTTAGACTTGAAGAAATTGTAGAGCTGCTTGAAGGCGGAGAATTGTCACTTGAAGAATCTATGAAGCTTTTTGAGGAGGGTACAAAGCTTTCGGCTGCCTGTTATGAAATTCTGAACAAGGCAGAACAGAAGATAACCCAAATTACCGATCTTGAAGATAATGGGAATGCGTCAGAGGAGGAAGCAATATGAATGATTATACAAAAACAATAGAGAGTGAGCTTGTTTCTTATCTTCCTATGGGTGATGAATATATAAAAACACTTATATCATCAATGAACTATAGTCTGACTGCCGGCGGAAAGCGTGTTCGTCCTATGCTTGCAATAGAATTTGCAAAACTTTGCGGAGGCAGCGAACAAGCTGTTATGCCATTTGCCTGTGCAATAGAAATGATACATACATATTCACTAATACACGATGATCTTCCCTGTATGGACAATGATGATCTCAGACGTGGAAAACCGACGAATCATAAGGTTTTCGGAGAAGCAGCAGCTCTTCTCGGAGGCAGCGGACTTCTTACTCTTGCGTTTAAAACGGTTCTTTCGGAAAAAGCAGTTTTTCTGAATGGTTATGAAAAATGTGTAAAGGCAGGCAGATTGTTTGCAGAGTGTGCAGGAGTCAACGGAATGCTTGGCGGACAAATTATTGATCTTGAGAGTGAGGAAAAGGAAATATCTGTTGAACGTCTCAGGGTAATGGATGATAAAAAAACCGGAGCACTTATAAAAGCGTCCTGTCTGGCAGGCTGCATATCCGCGGGAGCTGACGAAGAAAAGATGAAGGCAGCGGAAAGCTATGCAGAAAATATAGGAATTGCTTTCCAGATCGTTGATGATATTCTTGATGTTATCTCAGACACAGCTACTCTCGGAAAGACCGTTGGCAGTGATGTGCAAAATAATAAATCAACCTATGTGTCCATTCTTGGACTTGACGAGTGTCGCAGACTTACGAATATACTTACCGAGGCTGCAATTAATTCACTTTCGGTATTCAAAGAAAATACCGATGCTTTGTCGGAGTTTGCTGTATATCTTCGTGACCGTACGAAATAGAGTGTAACAAGTTGAGTGCATCTGACTTTAACTTAACAGTGAAGAGTAGGCGGTTTCAGAATCGTTCTATTTTCACATTTTTATTACAAAAAGAATTCGGAGAGCTTGTGTTGCGTGATGGCAGTTCAAGTAAGCTTAAAATAACGAAATTCAAATTGGTTGTGGTAGCTTGCTGCTGTATTGTTATGTCTGTTTTGTTTATAAATCTGAGAAATTTTGATAAGGTGAGAGCAGAATTGCTATTGTGCTTTTCAAGCGAGTTCTATTTACATTTATTCAGTAGACATTAAATAACTGCCTGTTTAAGCAAAACCCTTCCGAAAGCACGACGCACGGAGTGCGAGGAAGGGAAAACCGCGGTCAGCGTATGTTTGGTTTGGGTAATCAGAGTGAGCGTTAGCGAACGCAAACGTGAATTGTCCTGTGCGGTCACGCACCGTGAATTGTCCTGTGCGATCACGCACCGTGAATTGTCCTGTGCGGTCACGCACCGTGAATTGTCCTGTGCGATCACGCACCGTGAATTGTCCTGTGTGGTCACGCACCGTGAATTGTCCTGTGTGGTCACGCACCGTGAATTGTCCTGTGCGGTCACGCACACAAGAATTACAGATTGCAATTAATTGAAAAATGGTGTATAATTATACAAACGTGCTGTAAATGTATTTTATGATCTGGGGATTGAAACTATGGGAAATGACAGTCTTTTAAATAAAATCAATTTTCCGTCAGATCTTAAGAAGATGACGGATGAAGAACTTAATAAGCTGTCTGATGAGATCAGGACATTAATTGTCGAAACTGTGGCTGAAAACGGAGGACATCTTGCTTCTAATCTAGGTGTAGTTGAGCTTACGGTTGCAATACACAGTGTCTTTGATACGCCGGAGGATAAGATAGTATGGGATGTCGGACATCAATGCTATGCTCATAAAATACTCACGGGCAGACGTTCAAAAATAAATACTATCCGTACCGAAAACGGTTTATCAGGTTTCCCTAAATACAGCGAAAGTAACTATGATTGTTTTAATACGGGACACAGCAGCACATCTGTTTCAGCGGCTTATGGTATAGCCTGTGCAGATGATATGAAAAAAAAGGATAATTTTACAATTGCTGTGATAGGTGACGGTGCTCTTTCGGGAGGACTTGCTTATGAGGGATTGAATAATGCAGGACGTTCCGGTAAAAACCTTATTGTTATTCTTAATGATAATAAGATGTCTATATCTCATAATGTCGGTTCCATGGCACGCTATCTTTCAAAGATACGAATAAAGCCGTCATATCTTGACGCAAAGACAAAGGTGCATCGTCTTGAGAAAATTCCGCTTTTCGGTAAGCCGCTTACAAAAGGCATAAAGCGTTTTAAGGATTGGCTTAGAGATGAATTTTTCGGACAAAAGCACAATATGTTTGAGCAGTTCGGATTTTCATATTACGGACCATATGACGGACATAATATAACTCAGCTTAAGTCAGCATTAAAAGCAGCAAAGCGTAAGCATAACCCTGTACTTATACACGTTTGCACAAAAAAGGGTAAGGGGTATGAATATGCCGAGAAAAATCCCAAGGATTTTCATGGTATCTCTTCCTTTGATGTGGAAACAGGAGAAACCAGACATTCTGTAAAGGGATATTCGGAAGTGTTTGGTGAAAAGCTTTGTTCTCTTGCAGAAAAGGATAAAAATATATGTGCAATAACTGCGGCTATGTCTATTGGTACGGGCTTGAATACCTTTTCAAAAAAGTTCAAGGACAGATTTTATGATGTAGGTATAGCCGAAGAGCATGCAGTTACCTTTGCTGCAGGGCTTTCAGCAGGCGGTGCAGTGCCGGTCTTTGCGGTTTATTCAACTTTTCTTCAAAGAAGCTATGATCAGATACTTCACGATGCTGCACTGCAGAAGCTTCATATTATATTGGCAATAGACCGTGCAGGCATTGTCGGAGAAGACGGAGAAACGCATCAGGGAATATATGATACAGCGTTTCTCAATACCATCAACGGAATAACCATATATTCGCCCTCAAATTTCAAGGAGCTTGAATCAGCTATGACAAAGGCTATTTATCATACGAGCGGAGTAGTGGCAGTCCGTTATCCTAGAGGAACGGAGCTTTATATACCATCCGATTTTATACCTGATAATCGACCTTATACGCTTTATGGTGATGAGAATGCCGAAATATTGATCATTACTTATGGCAGAGAGTTTTCACAGGTTTGTATTGCAAGAGAAGAACTTTTAAAATATGGTATACCTGTGTGCATACTTAAGCTTAATGTAATCAAGCCTGTTGCGGCAGGAGCAGTTATGGCTGCTAAAAAATTCAGATACTGCTATTTTTATGAGGAAGGAATACGCAGCGGAGGCATAGGAGAGGTTTTTGGTTTTGAGCTTTATCAATCCGGATTCAGTGGAAAATACACTCTGACTGCGATAAATGGCTGTGTTTATCAGGCAAAGACAGCTGATGCTTTGCACAGGCTTGGTCTGGACAGTGAAATGATCACTATAAAAATAAAAAATGATATGAGTATCGGAGGCGAAGTAAATGCCGTCAAAAAAAAGACTTGACCTTCTTGTATATGAAGCAGGCTTTGCGGAAAGCAGAGAAAAAGCGAAAGCACTCATTATGTCGGGGATAATATATGTTGATAATCAGAAGTCTGACAAACCTGGTACGACCTATAGTGAAAATGTAAAGATTGAGATGCGCGGAGCTAAGCCTAAATATGTAAGCAGGGGAGGCTTGAAGCTTGAAAAGGCAATCAACTCTTTTTCACTCGATCTTAAAGGAAAAACAACGATGGATATAGGTGCATCTACAGGAGGTTTTACTGATTGCATGCTGCAAAATGGTGCAGCAAAGGTTTATTCTGTTGATGTTGGATATGGTCAGCTTGACTGGAAGCTCAGAAATGATGAACGTGTTGTTAACCTAGAACGTACTAATGTAAGATATATTACCCGCGAACAGGTACCTGATGAGATAGATTTTTTCAGTGTTGATGTTTGTTTTATATCGCTGACGTTGGTGCTGCCGGCTGTTCGTCCGCTGATTAAAGAAAACGGAGAAGCTGTATGTCTTATAAAGCCCCAGTTTGAGGCAGGCAGGGGTAAGGTTGGTAAAAACGGTGTTGTACGGGATAAAAATATACATATTGATGTTATAAGAAAAATATATGAATATTGTCTTTCAAATGGATTTGACGTAGTCGGACTGGATTTTTCGCCTATAAAAGGACCTGAGGGTAATATTGAGTATCTTATATATATACGACGTTCAGATGAACCTAAGGCGCTTAAAGAGTTCGATATAGAGGAGCTTGCAGAACTTTCACATAAAGCCCTGGATAAATAAAACTCTGTTGATAATGATGAGCATTGAATTTTTACGGAAATTGTATCAAGCAGGTGAGAGAACAAAATGAAAAAAATAGCTTTAGTACCAAACCTTACCAAAAAAGGTGCATATCAGTGTTCACTTGATGTTATTGACAGACTGTCAGAGCTTGGAATGGATATTCTGATGTGTGATAATCTAAAGGACAGCTATCAGAACAGCAAAATACAATTGTGCCGGACGAATCGGGAAATGTATGAGCTATGCGATATGGTACTTACAATAGGCGGAGATGGTACGATAATACATGCCGCACGTTTTGCTGCACCGTTAAAAAAGCCTCTGCTTGGCATTAATATGGGAAGATTAGGCTTTGTTGCTGAGCTTGAAGCAAATGAGCTTGATATGCTTTCACGGCTGTCAAAAGGCGATTACACAACAGAGAAGCGTATGATGTTAAAGGTGCTGCATAAAAGCAGCAGCTCAGAAGAAACCTTCTATGCTGTGAATGATGCAGTAATATCAAGAGGTTCTCTTTCCAGACTTATAGATATTGATGTTTCCCTTGCGACCGACAGAGGATATATTTGCAGCTACAGGGCTGACGGTCTAATAATATCTACACCTACAGGCTCAAGTGCCTATTCACTTGCAGCAGGCGGACCTGTTGTAGAGCCTGCAATGAAGTGCATTGTTATGACGCCGGTTTGTTCACACTCATTGTTTGCACGATCTGTAGTGTTCAGTCACCATTCACAGCTTTCGGTTAGTGCTTCGTGCGACGATGATACAGAAGTTTTTATGACGGTTGATGGTGTGAATACCGTAACTGTAAATCAGGGTGACAACATTTTAATATCGGAATCAGAAACAAAAGCCGAATTTATAAAGCTGAAGGATAAATCCTTTTACAGAGTATTGAAGGATAAGTTCACTGAGAAAGGAAGGCAGGTATGAAAACTCGACGACAGTCAAGGATACTTGAGATAATCAAGGAGCACGATATAGAAACACAGTCAGAACTTCTTGAAATGCTGCGTAGTGACGGATATAATGTAACGCAGGCAACAGTATCGAGGGATATAAAAGAGATGCGGCTGATAAAGCTGCTTGATTCAAACGGAACATATAAATATGCAGCTGAAACAGTGTCCAACGAAGACAGCCGTTCACATTCATATTTGTTTTCAACTGCTGTTATAAGCGTAGAACATACTCATTCTCTTGTTGTTATAAAAACACAGATCGGTATGGCACAGGCGGTATGTGCAGCACTTGATTCAACTCAGCGTGCAGGTGTGCTTGGTTCTATCGCAGGTGACGATACAATATTTGTAGCTACAAGGGCGGATGCTGTTTCGGCTGCACTGGTAGCAGATATTAAAAAAATGATGTCAGAGAAGAATAATAATTTTATGCCTTGAGGTAGAGTATATGCTTACAAATCTTTATATAGAAAATATTGCTGTAATTGAAAAAACAAGCATAGATTTCGGCAGCGGACTGAACGTTCTAACAGGTGAGACCGGTGCAGGTAAATCGATCATAATTGATTCAATAAATGCCGTGCTGGGTAATCGTACATCAAGGGATCTTGTCAGAAACGGTTGTGATAATGCATTTGTCAGTGCAGTGTTTTCCGAGCCTTCTGAAAGTGTAGAGAAAATATTAAAAGAAAACGGTTTTGATACTGAAGACGGAGAACTTTTGATTCAGCGTGAGATCAGCTTATCAGGCAAGGGAAAATGCCGCATTAATGGAAGACCTGCAACTGTATCTGTACTCAAAGCAATAGGTACAGGTCTGATAAACATTCATGGTCAGCACGAGAGCTATGAGCTTATGTCTCCGGAGCTTCATATCAATTATATAGATAAGCTTGGAGAGCTTGCAGAAGATCTTGAGGAATATCAGACGGTATACAGCAATTATAAGGACTTGCAGTCAAAGCTTAAGAAGTCACAGTCGGATGAAGCCGAGCGTGCAAGAAAAATAGATCTTCTTAGCTATCAGGTTAATGAAATAGAAGAAGCCGATCTTTATATAGGAGAGCTTGAAGATCTGAATGAACAGAGAAATATTATAGAGAACAGGGAAAAGATAGCGTCTGCTTTGAATGAAGCAAGGGAATATTTAAACGGCAGTGAAGAGGCAGACGGAGCAATACAGCTGCTTGATGCTGCTGTTGGTTCTATGAGTAATATAAGCACTGTATTGGCAGACTCAGAAGCCGTTTCACAGCGCTTGCAAAATGCGCTCTATGAACTTGAAGATTGTTGCGATGAGGTTGTTTCAATGTGGGATGACGCAGATTCTGATATAGGCAGTCTTGAGGAGATAGAGGACAGACTTGATCTTATACACACTCTCAGCAGAAAATACGGTTCAACCATAGAAGAAATACTTGATTTTCTTGATAAGGCGAAGGATGAGCTTGAATATTTAAAAAAATATGAGGAGAACCGTGAAACACTTATGCAAAGCTGTAAAAAGGCTAATAAAGAAGCTGTCAAGCTTGCTGAAGCTCTTTCGCAAAAGCGAAGAGCTGTTGCAGTAAGTTTTTCCGAGGCGGTTAAAAAAGAGATGACATTTCTTGATATGCCGAATGTAGAGCTTGTTGTAAGACAGGATAAATGTGAACTCAATTTGTTTGGCTGTGATGATATAGAATTATTAATATCAACTAATCCGGGAGAACAGCCAAAGCCTGTAGCAAAAATAGCTTCAGGCGGTGAACTATCAAGAATGATGCTTGCCATAAAGAATGTTCTTGCTGATAAAGATGATATAGATACTCTGATATTTGACGAGGTTGATACCGGTATCAGCGGAAGTGCAGCTCAGAAGGTAGGCTTGAAGCTTAAGGAGGTTTCACGAAGCAGACAGGTTCTTTGTGTAACTCATCAGGCACAGATAGCTGCACTTGCCGACAGCCATTTCAAGATAACAAAGCAAGTCAGCGAGGGCAAAACATATACGGATGTCAAAACGCTGGACCACAGAGGAAGGCGTGATGAGTTGGCCAGAATTATCGGCGGTGTTGAGATAACTAAGGCTACTCTTGACTATGCAGAAGAAATGTTGAACCAAGGTGTTCAATAAATATATTTAAGGAGTTGTTTTTAAATGGATTGTTTATTTTGCAAAATTATCAGCGGTGAGATCCCGTCAAAGAAGGTTTATGAGGATGAAAAGGTATATGCCTTTTATGACATAAAACCTATGGCACCGGTACACGTTTTGATAATACCTAAGAATCATCTGTCTTCAATAAATGATGTCAATGAAGATAACAGTGCGGTTATTTCGCATGTTTATGAGGTTGCAGCAAAGCTTGCAAAGGAGCTTGGAATAGCAGAGAGCGGTTATCGTGTTGTATCAAACTGTGGATCAGATGCAGGTCAGACTGTATTTCACCTGCATTTTCATTTATTGGGCGGACAAAAGCTCAAGGTTGAAATGTGCTGATTGCCGGATATAATAAGTATATCTTCAATCATAATGAGCTGCTGTCCGACATTATATTGTCAGCAAAGTCCGTGAGTTTATTTTTGTTGCCCTGAACATTTATAAAGAAAGATTGTTTTAGGTTGAGAAGTAATAAGTCCGGACATAATGGATTTGTTGAATTACGGAGGAACAAATATGAGGCGACCGTTTGCAGTTATCGGTTTTTCATATCTGGCTGCGTTGGCGGTCGCTTTATATATAGGCGAATTTTTTTACCTTGCGGCAGCCTCGTTTGTTGCTTGTGTGTTGACGCTTGTTATCGGAAAATTAAGAAAAACCAAATTTGTTCCCGTTATTTGTATAACGTCACTTATTGCAATAATTTGTGCCGGTTTTTATACTTATTTAAAAATAGTTCCTTCTCAAAAAATACTTGGAAAAACAGCATCAATAAGTGCAAGACTTTGTGATCTGCCATATCAGAAATATGATAGATATTATTATAAGCTTGATGCTGATGTTCTGACGGTTGAAAACGGAGATAAAATAAAAAATACAAAAATTCTCTTATCATCTGATGAGCCTATAGATGCAGAACTTTATGACAGGGTGGAACTTAAAGCAGCTATCGGCTCAGCACAAAGTTCATACAACATAGCCAAGGGAATAATGCTTAACGGCTACATAAAAGAAGACAGCGTAACTGTTATAAGAGAACAATATAAACCGCTCAATTATTATTTTCTCATGGCAAGAGAGCTAATATCAGAGCGGGTAAAAGTGATTTTTCCCGAAGAAAATGCAGGTCTGATAACTGCAATGATAACAGGTGACAAAACCTCTTTGTCCACTGAGATAAATAAATCACTGAGAGAATCCGGAATATCACATATAGTGGCTGTTTCCGGGTTTCATATTTCAGTAACGTCAGCCTTTATATTTTCGGTACTTATGCTGATAACAAGACGAAGACGAAGGCTTGCATCAGTGTTGAGTATGCTGTTTGTCTTATCATATATGGCAATAGCAGGTTTTACACCCTCGGTAACGCGTGCAGGAATAATGCAGCTGCTTCTTCTTATGAGCAATATTTTTCAGCGGCCGGCAGATTCAATGAATTCTCTTGGCATTGCTGTATTGATTATTACAATGCTAAATCCGTATGCGGTAACTGATGTAGGATTTTTACTTTCGTTTTCCGCAACACTTGGTATAATTTCTTTAGGTGTAAGAACAGAGAAATATCTTAAGCGAATGATAAAGCCAAAAACGCTTCCAACCACATATTTTAAAATGCAACTAAAAAAAGCCGTATTTGTTTTTCTCAAGGGTATAATACCTGTTTTTTCTACATCATTTTCTGCTTTTCTTTTTACAATGCCGGTTATGATATTATATTTTCGTCAAATAGCTATATATTCGGTGTTCACAAATATGCTTATAGCACCGGTACTATCGGTTCTTATAGTATGTGTTATAATCACACTTCTGTTTGGTATGACCGGAGTATTATCGTTACTAATGGGTCCTTTTGTTTTTGTCATACTGATTTTTACAAGATATATCATCTTTACAGCAAGGTTTGTATCAGGAATGCCGTTTGCGCTGTTAAATGTGTCACGTGAATTTGTTCCAATATGGCTTATAGTTTCAGTTGCGGCAGCAGTTATACTTTATTTTATAAAAGCAAACATACGTGCTATAAGGATATATTCACTGGCTGTATCGCTTACATTTATATTTATGTCGATTTTCAACGGAATTACAGATATGACTGTTGTAAGACTTTCACTTATTGATACAGGGAACGGAATATCACTTGTTCTTGTACGGAACGGCAGTGCATATGTGTTGTCCTGCGGAGGAGACAGCAATGGTTATGGAGCAGTGAGCAATTATCTTGAAGCACTGAATATAGATAAAATTTCATACCTTTTGTTGACAGACAGTAAGAATAAAACGTCGATGTATGCAAATGAGCTTTTGACAAATTTTGGTGCAGCCAACGTTGAAGTATATAATGAAGAAAAATATTATGATAATGTACAAATACTAATAGATCAAAGTGATAACGTGATAAAGAGGTTTCCAAAGGCAGATTACTATAATACTACTCATATAGGCAGTCTGGAAATTTCAAGTAATACATATAAAGGCAGAAGCTTTGTTTATGCAGATATTGACGGCTTCAGAGTGCTTGTATGTAAAGATGGAACAGACTGTGCGCTGTTGCCGAAAAAGTTTACAAGCTGTGATATATTAATCGTAAACGGAACAATAAAAAACAATTCCGCAATAATACGTAATAATGTGTTTATTGCAGATTCAGTCGCAAATATCGGAAAATATAAGTGGTTTGAAAATGATAATACCTATAGCACCGATAGCGGAAGCGTTTCGGTAAAGATTGTCGGAGATCACTATAGTATAAGGAGAGAAAGCGTATGGCTAAGCTGACAGAGCAGGAATTTAGAAAAGAGCTTACTACAGGAAAGTTAAATAATCTGTACCTTATTTACGGTGATGAAAAATATCTTGTAAAAAAATATACCGAACAGCTTTGCGGTAAAGCAGCAGGAAAAAAACCTTCAGATTTTGATTTTATAAGGCTTGGATCAACAGCACCTCTTGAAGAGATATTTGCTGCTTCAGAGCAGCTGCCTGTTTTTTCAAAGCACAAATGCGTGTTAGTTTCAGATTTTAATGCAGAGACATTGAGTGAAAATGATATAAAGCTTCTTGAGGAATTTCTTTCTGATATATCCCATGATACTATTCTTATATTTTCAATGCCGACTGCATCAAATACAGATACAAAAAAAGGATCTGACAAAAAAGGCGGCAAATTCAGAAAATTGTTATCGGTTGTTGAAAAACACGGAGCGGTAATTGAACTGCCGAAAAGAGGAGACATAGCGCTTGAAAAAGTTATAGTTTCGTGGGCGGAACAGGGCGGATGTAAGCTTGATAAGATCAATGCATCAAAAATAATATCGCTGTGCGGTACAGATATGACAACACTAAGGAATGAACTTGATAAACTGATCGCATATGCTGATAATTCAGAGATAACAGATCAGATGATAAAATTGCTTGTTGTCAAAAATACAGAAACAAGGATATATGCACTTTCAGATTGTATAATAAGGAATGATATTAACGGGGCATACAAACAGCTTTTCGGATTATTTGAGCAGAATGAACGATCTGAGATGATACTTTCGGTATTAAGCTCAGCATTTATAGATATGTACAGAATGCGTGTTGCATTGGAGAGCGGAAAAACTGCCTCAGTGGTTGCTGTGGATTTCAAATATGGAAGACGTGAATTTATTCTTAAAAATGCACAGAATAATTCATCAAAATATTCCATACAGACACTAAGAGAAATTCTTGATATAATTCTCCGTACTGATCTGAAACTGAAAAGCAGTGCCGCAGATAACCGTATTATTCTTGAAACACTTATTTCGAGACTGCTTATTGTTACCGGCAAAAAAAGTTGAAGGCACTCATGCCGAGGAACAGGGGATAAGAAAATGATAAAGCTAAAAGAAGCAGTAATAGTTGAAGGCAAGTATGATAAGATAAAGCTTTCAAATTTTATAGATGGCTTGATCATCACAACAGACGGATTTGGTATATTCAAAAATAAGGAAAAACAAAATCTGATACGCTTTCTTGCAAAGACGCGGGGAATTCTTGTTATCACTGACAGTGACGGTGCAGGCTTTGTGATAAGAAATTTTCTTAAAGGAACAGTGCCTGCCCAGTGTATCAAGCACGCATATATTCCGGACATTTTCGGAAAGGAAAAGCGTAAGGATAAGCCCTCGAAGGAAGGAAAGCTTGGTGTTGAGGGAATATCAGAGAAAATCCTGAGTGAGGCTATATTTAGATCAGGAGCATCCTGCGAGCTTAATGAAGGTGTTGTAAATATAAAAGGTGAAATAACAAAGGCCGATCTTTTTGAGTATGGCCTAACAGGCTGTGAGAATGCATCGTCAAATCGTGATAAGCTTAAAAAAAGGCTTATGCTGCCTCAGAATATGACGTCAAATTCACTGCTGTCCGTTCTGAACTTTATAATGACAAAGCAGGAGCTTGAAAATATTATGAAGGAGTTGACTGAATGCTGAATGTAACACTTCTTGGAACAGGCGGAACAATGCCGCTGAAAAATCGTTGGTTGTCATCGTGTTTATTATCATCAAACGGTCATTCTGTTCTTATCGACTGCGGAGAGGGGACCCAGATTGCACTTAAGGCGGCAGGTCATAAATTCAAGTCGATAGATGTTATATGTATTTCACATTTTCACGCGGATCATATATCCGGGATTCCGGGCTTTCTGCTTACAATGAGTAATGAGGGAAGAATAAAGCCTGTGACTTTTATAGGACCCAAAGGGATCGAACACAATATCCGCTCCCTTTGTGTGATTGCACCAAATCTGCCGTTTGATATGAGCTTTATCGAATATACTGATAATATGGAATTTTGTTTGGAAAATATGCGTATAAGAGCATTTCCCCTGAAGCATAGTGTGAGGTGTATAGGCTTTACACTTGAGCTTCTGCGAGTAGGAAAATTTGACAGGGATAAGGCCGAAAAAAACAATGTACCTATGAGAATGTGGAAACTACTGCAAAAAAACGAAAGTGCAGAGCTTGACGGTACTGTTTATACCTCGGATATGGTGCTTGGCAAGCCGAGAAAGGGTATAAAGGTGACATACTGTACAGACACACGGCCCACTGAAACAATAGCTGAGAATGCACTAGGCTCGGAATTGTTCATATGTGAAGGAATGTTTGGAGATAATGGTAAGCTTGCACGTGCAAAGGAATCAGGACATATGTTGTTTTCTGAGGCGGCAGAGCTTGCGCTTAGGGCAAATGTAAAGCAGATGTGGCTTACGCACTTCAGCCCGTCGCTGACTGATCCTGAAGCTTATATTGATAGTGCAAAAAAGATATATCCATCCACCGAGTGCGGCTATGACGGAAAAACCATAGATCTGATGTTTGATAAAGAATAGCTGACGGATATTTTCTGCTTCTATCTGTCAAGTATAATGGTTATGCGAGGATGAGAAATGAAAGAAAATAAAGTAATTTCAAATATAAAGAACTTATGTCCTAAGCCCATAAGGGAACATTTTGTTTTAATTACAGCAATAATATATTTTTTAACGGGAATTATTATAAGAATCGCACTCCGAGATCTGCATTCCGGAGATACAGATCTTTTTCTTTTGCCATGGTATGATGAGATAAAGACCGGCGGAGGCTTCGCAGCACTTGATCATCAGGTAGGAGATTATAATATTCTGTATCAGACTATCATTGCGATGTTTACATATCTGCCTATACGACCGCTTTATGCATACAAGCTTTTTTCATGCATATTTGATCTTTTTCTTGCTGTGTTATGTGCAAGACTTGTTTATGAACTGTCTGACAATAATAAAGGTTTAGGTTCACTTGCAGCATTCGGGCTGGTGTTTTTATCACCTATTGTTTTTATTGATTCCTCGTGGTGGGCACAATGTGATGCAATATATACTTTTTTCGGAATAGCGGCGGTTTTTCTTATATGCAGGAATCACGATCTTTCGGCATTTTGTATATTTGGTATTTCCATCACCTTCAAACTACAGGCAATCTTCCTTTTACCCGGAATAATTTTCACCATTTTCTGCCGAAAAAAAATGCATTTGATTTATACTGCCATAATTCCGGTTATAATGATAATTCTGAGTCTTCCGGGAATAAGTTCCGGCAGAAGTATTGCAGATGTTTTTCTTATCTACTTCAACCAGACATCCACATACCCTACAGTAACATCGAATTATCCTTCAGTGTGGTCGATAATTTATGATGGACTTAAATTACTTACCGGGATAAGCTCAGAGGATATGTTTGTTTATATCAAATATCCGGCAATAATACTTGCGTTTTTATCACTTGCGGCATTTATGTTGTTCTGGCTTATAAAAAAAGTTGAGTTGAATACAAAAAATATAATTATGATGACTTTTCTTTTGTCCTATACTTGTGTCATATTTCTGCCGAGTATGCACGAGCGCTACAGTTTTACATATGAGATACTTGCACTGATAACTGCATTCATAAACAGGAGAACAATACATCTTGCGGTAACTATGTACGTAATAACGCTTAACACGTATTTCAGTTATTTCTTTTCGTTCGGTATACCGTTATCTATTCTGGCAGCTGTCAATATCTTTATATATGTGCGTTATATAATCATACTCAATTCTGAAGGAAGTCTTTTCAGTAAACAGCCTGTTTTACCGGAATACCATAAAATGAATGATACAGTAAAGGTGTAATACTTACAACAGAATATTAATGTATATATTTCGACCCCGATGTGCTGTAGGTTTTACGGCATACCGGGGCTTAGCTTTTATTAATTCATACTATTTATTTTTTTAAACAGCAGAAAAATTCTAAGAAAAACAATATGACAGGAGCAGAAATTGAGTCGCTGCCGGGTGCAGGGCGATACCTGACGACCCAAGAATCGGAGCTGAAGGCAAACGCTGATTGGCTGTCAGAAGTTATGTGAAATGATATGAATCTGGAGTCCTTGTGGGATATTAGGGGAAAACACAGACAATATCTGTTGTTTAAAGCTATAATAGTATCATAAGGCAGTGACATATGGTGTTAACCAAAAGACAGCATATTATTCCGCATAGTGTAGGCAGAAGAAAGGCGGCAATAGTCCACTTGATACTTTTTGTTTCTTTATAGAAGGTAAGGCAGGCAGTAGAACAGGGAAAATGCATAACCGTAAAAATCATTGCGCATATTGCCGTAATTGTAGTCCAACCGTTTGCGGTGAGTATGCTGTGAAGTTGTTCAAGGCTTTCATAATCCGTCATTGTTCCGTTAGAAAGGTATATCATAAGAGCTATCGGAAGAACTATTTCGTTAGCCGGAAAACCAAGTATAAAGGCTGTAAGCAGTACACCGTCAAGCCCTATAATCTGTGCGAAGGGATCAATAAAATTTGTGACATATGATATAATACTCTTGCCGCTTATGAATGTGTTGGCAAGCAGACTGATTATAATTCCTGCCGGTATGGCAACGATGACTGCCCTGCCGAGGACCGACAGGGTTTTGTCGGCAAGCGAACGCACTATTGTCCTGAAAAACTGAGGACGTCTGTAAGGCGGAAGCTCAAGTACAAGACTGCTTGGTTCACCTTTAAGAATAGTAAGTGATAAAAGCTTGCTTATTGCAAGTGATATAAAAATACTCAGTATTATAACACCCACAAGCATAGCAGCGCCTGCAAACGACCGTAAGGGTGACGGTATGCCGCATACAAGAAATGCAGAGATAATTGCTATAAGTGTGGGAAAGCGTCCGTTGCAGGGAGAAAAATTATTAGTGAGTGCTGCAATTCTTCGTTCCCTTTCGGTTTCGATGATTCTGCATCCTGTAATACCGCAGGCATTGCAGCCGAATCCCATCATCATTGTAAGGGCCTGTTTTCCGTGAGTTCCCGAACGGTAAAAATACTTATCAAGATTAAAGGCTACTCTTGGCAGATAACCGGAGTCTTCAAGCAGAGAAAACAATGGAAAGAAAACAGCCATTGGCGGCAGCATAACAGACACAACACTGCCGAGAGTACCGACCATACCGTCTATAAAAATCCTGCTTATAAATTCATTTGCGTTCCACATTGAAAAAAGCTCCCGAAGCTTGTCTTCAACAAGTACGAAAAGCTGGGCAAGCCATTGTGACGGATAATTTGCACCGACTATTGTAATATAGAATACGATTGCAAGAAGTAATAGCATAATCGGTATTCCGGTACGTTTTGATGTCATTATCTTGTCAATACTTCTGTCACGTTTGTTATAGCTTTTGTTTTCCAGATAAACGCAGGCATTATATATTTCTTCACTTCTTTTTACAATAGTCTGAGATCGTATATATTCTATATCATCGTATTCCGACAGAATTTTGTCGGCTTTTTCTATTGCATTTTTAAGTTCAGGTGTAAATAGAATATTATTTTTCTCCAGAAATTCAGTACGATTTTGTTTATTGAGCAATTCCAGGGAAATAAATCGTTTTGAATTTAAACCTTCCGGAAGTGCATTAATGATAGTATCAGCAGCAGTTTCTGTGTCTGTGCCATAATTATTTTTTACTTCTGTTGTTTTTATACTTCCACAGGCAACTCCATATGCTGCAGCAGTCAGTTTGTCGAGGCCTTTTCCGGATCTTGCAGCGGCAGTTATTACCGGTACACCAAGCATCAGGGACAGCTTACGGCTGTCGGGGATTATCTTCTTTTTGTGTGCTTCATCAATCAGATTAAGACACACTACCGCTTTAGATGATATTTCCAGGATATGAAGTATCAGGTTGAGGTTGCGTTCCAGTGACGATGCATCTGCAACAACTATAATACAGTCAGGGTGACCGTAAAGTATGGCTTCTTTTGCGGCTTCTTCGTCCGGTGAATCAGCGTTGAGCGAGTATGTACCCGGCAGGTCTGTGAGTACAAATTCGCTGTCCTTATATCTGAAATGTCCTTCGGCAGTAACAACGGTTTTTCCGGGCCAGTTTCCTGTATGCTGCTTCATACCTGTCAGAGCATTGAATACTGTACTTTTTCCGACATTTGGATTACCGGCAAGTACGGCTGAAAATATTCTGTATTGCTTTTTTGTGTCTATACTCATTGCTCCACCGCCCATCTGTTTTTAATGAGAATTTTTTGTGCGTCCTTGTGTCTTAATGCAATAAGAGATCCTCTGAAAAAATAAGCCTTTGGGTCACCTGCCGGACTGATATTGACTACAGTTATTTTTGTTCCGGGAATAAGTCCCAAAGCGGTAAGACGTCTTCTCAGTTCAGGATTGTCAGGCAGAGTGCATATAGTTCCGCATTCTCCTGTATCAAGTGCATCAAGCGGTATAAGTGGTGTTGCTCTCATTATTCATTCCCCACTTCTTATTTTATATAATCAGCATATGCACTCTGTGAGTTATATGTTACAGTAAGGCTGTTAAGTAAAAGATCTTTATTGATATTGAATTTTATCGAAACAACTTGCTTTGTGAATAATTTAAATTATAGTGGATTTTTATTAAAATATATGCTACAATATACAGGAAAATTTTTCAGAAAAAGGAATATAAAGAAATAAAAAAGGAGGAGATAATTATGACAAAGGCGAGAACCCTGCTGGATGTCAGAAAGAATTATTTTTTAAGAACCTTTCTGTGGGCATTAGGATTGGGCTTGCTGATGTTTCTGCCGTGGATAATATATAATGAGGGGTATTTTTTCTTTTACGGAGACTATAATGTACAGCAGATACCATTTTATCAGATGATACACGATTCTGTACAAAGCGGAAACATTGGCTGGAGCTATACCACCGACCTTGGTGCAAACATTATTGGTTCATATAGCTTTTATATGGCAGGAAGTCCTTTCTTCTGGCTGACTCTGCTGTTCCCGAGTCAGGCTGTGCCTTATCTTATTGCACCGATGCTCATAATTAAATTTGCACTTGCAGCACTTGGCGCATATACTTTTCTCAGAAGGTATGTAAAAAATCAGAACTATGCTGTTTTTGGTGCATTGCTTTATGCATTTTCTGGTTTTGGAGTATATAACATATTCTTTAATCATTTTCACGAAGCGATGATAACTTTCCCGTTTATGCTGGCAGCCGTTGATGAGTTTATTTACGAAAAACGTAAGGGCGTTCTTGCATATTCGGTTTTTGCTTCCTGCTTTATAAATTATTATTTCTTTGTTGGACAAGCGGTTTTTGTGTTCATATATTGGGTAGTAAGAATGCGAACAGGAAGCTTCAGACTTACCATAAAGGAGTTCCTGCGCTTTGCACTTGAAGTGATCCTTGGTTTTGCCGCAACTGCCGTGATACTGTTTCCGTCAATACTTGCGGTAGTTCAGAATTCACGTGTAAACAGCATGCCTGAAGGCTGGGGAGCATTGACGTATTCAAGTGAGCAGAGATATATTCATATTCTGGAGTCCTTTTTCTTTCCGCCTGATATGCCTGCATATGCTAACTTTACACCGGATTCAAATGCAAAATGGGCTTCTGTGGCAGGATGGCTGCCGCTGTTCAGTATGGTAGGAGTATTCTCTTTCTATAAACTGAAAACACACAAGTGGTTGAGAATATTCATTCCGTTGCTGTTTGTAATGGCATATGTACCTGTGCTCAACAGTATGTTCCAGCTGCTTAATTCGTCATACTATGCTCGTTGGTTCTATATGCTTACGCTTATGCTTGTTCTTGCAACTGTTCTTTCACTCGATCACTATGAGACTGAATTCAAGCCATCACTTAAGCTCACATTCATAATTACTGCAGCGATCATGCTGCTCATAGGAGTTATGCCTGCAACATCAACTGATTCTCAGGGAGTAACTTCAACTGTGTACGGTCTTGAAAAATACCCTGATCGTTTCTGGGTATGGAGTGGTATAGCAATTGCCGGACTTGTTGCACTTGCGATCCTTCTTAATTTCCGTAAAAATGAAAAGATTTTCATACGTTCAACAGGCATAGTATTGTCAGTGCTTATTGTAGGTTATGGAACAACTCTTCTTGGTGTGGGAGTTCTTAACGCAAGCTACAAAAAGGATTATATAATAAATAATGCAATAAATAACAGAGGTGTATTTTCTGAGCTTACTGATCTTAGGAATGTGCGCTCTGACTTCTATAACGAGATGGACAATATGGGTATGTACTGGCAGATCCCGACAATACAGGCATTCCAGAGCATAGTGCCCGGTTCTGTTATGGATTTTTATAAATCTGTCGGGGTTGAAAGAAGTGTAGGCTCTCGCCCGAAAACTGAAGTATATGGAATAAGAAGCTTTTTATCAGTCAAATACCTTTTTGACAACACATCAGACGGAAAGAGCTTTGCAGCAACCAACAAGTCAAATCTTATGCCCGGATGGAGATTTCTTAACAGCAAAAAAGGTTACAGAATATATGAAAATGAGTACTATATTCCATATGGCTTTACCTATGACACATACGTAACGCAAGAGGAGTATGAGAAATGTGAAGAAAGCGACAGAAGTTTGCTTTTACTCAAATCAATTGTACTTACCGATGATCAGGTCGAAAAATATGGGGATTTTCTCAAGCATAATGAAAAACTCTCTGAATACAAATATACTAATGAGGAATATTTCAACGATTGTGAGGACAGAAAGAAGCTTACGTGCTCTTCTGTAAAATTCGAAAACAACAGTTTTACGGCTAAAATAAAAACAGGTGATTCGCCTGAACTTGTTTTTTTCAGCATACCGTATGAGAACGGATGGAGTGCAACGGTAAACGGTAAAACTGCTGATATTGAAAAGGTGAATGTAGGTTTTATGGCTGTAAAGGTTTCCGCTAATACAAATGCGACTATTAAGTTCAGATATAAAACACCGGGTCTTGCATCAGGTGCGATTGTAACAGGAATATCTGTTGTTTTGTTTGTTGTATATATGCTTATGTGGAAGGTACCTCCAAAGAAAAAAAAGGATGGGCTTACGCTGATTGATGATCTTGATGATAATTCTGACGGTACTGTTTATGACGAAACGGCAGAGTATTACGAGATTGTTGCTAATGATATAGAGGCACAGGACGAAGAAGCAGAAGAGTATGAGGAGAGTGACGATGACGAAGATGAAGTAACAGACACATCCAACGCTGAAAACGATAAGGATGATACATCCGCTGCTCAATCAGAAAATGAAGGCGAAGCACATTCATCACTTTCAGACAAAATTGTGGATATTGAAGAAGCAAAAAAAGAGATAAACAAAAGAACCAAGCTTTGAAAAGCTTGGAGTTAACACAACATTTTTACAGGCTGCTGCAAATCTGATTTTTGTGGCAGCCTGTTTTTGGTTTGTTGATATATAAAATATATTTTGATTTGTAAGTAATAAGCTTGGAAATTAATTTTAAAATCTGACGGTCGAAATTTTGTAAATTTATCTTTTTGGGAATTATTTTGTAAGTTTACAACTACAGATTTGTAAAATGTTCAGTGGTTTTAGGAAAGTAATATTGGGAATAACCCTTTTTTCAGTGCGACTTTCCCGTCAAAATTGAATTCCTTGAGTAAGAATATTTTCGTATTGTAATAAATGGATTATCGTGATATAATGTAAAGAGAAAATTTTCAGGGGTGAATGAAAATTGTATATGCCGGTATTGACATACAGCGAAGAAAATGCTGTAATCAATCACTCAAATGAAGTTGCTTCAATGGGTAAAAATGCACTTATAGTTACAGGAAGAAGCTCTTCAAGAAATAACGGCTCTCTTTATGACGTTAAAGCCGTACTTGACAAACATAAGATAAAATATACTGTATTTGATGAGATTGAGGAAAATCCGTCTGTGCAGACAATAATAAATGCGAGTAAGACAGGATATGAAGCTAAGTCTGATTTTGTTATAGGAGTTGGGGGAGGTTCGCCTCTTGATGCAGCAAAGGCAATAGCTTTTCTGCTCAGACATCCGGGACACAGTGAACTGTTATATACTTTGGGTGATGATGAACATCTTCCGCTTGTGTTGATTCCGACAACCTGCGGTACAGGTTCTGAGGTCACACCTGTGAGTGTGCTCACGTTAACAAATCAGAGAACAAAAAAATCTATAAGTCACAAAATATTTGCAGATCTTGCGCTCATAGACGGCAGATATTTAAAAGCCGCACCCATTCAGGTTATTCGCAACACGGCGCTGGATGCTTTGACGCATATGATAGAGAGCAGACTTAATACAAAAGCGGACGATTTCAGCAGAATGTATGTTGATTCAGGACTTGATCTGTGGAAAAAGAATATGTCGGTGCTCGAAAACGGAAGAGCGGATACAATTCAGCTGTGTGAAATGATGAATGCTTCGGCTATGGCAGGAATGGCAATTGCACAGACAAGCACCGGAATTCCTCACGGACTCAGCTACTCGCTGACTATAAGAAAGCATATACCTCACGGAAATGCTGTGGGATATTTTACAGCAGGCTATCTTAACGAGGCTGATGAGTCAGAAAAAAAGTATCTTCTCGATAAAATGGGATTTTCAGGAGTTGATGAATTCCATCATTGGTATTTAAAGCTGTATGGAAAAGCAGAGGTTTCTGAACAAATATTAAACGATGCGGTTGATGAGTTGTGGAAAAATCAACCTAAAGTGAAAACTGCTCCGTTTGAGGTGGATATTGACAGGCTGAAAAGAATGGCATATTTTACATATAGATATAAAACTGTTAAATGAATACAGGAGGTAAAATAGTGTTGATGTTTTTGATAATTTTTGCGGTGGCTATGCTTGTAAGCAGCATAGGCTTCAAAAAATATGTATGGTTTATTTCACTTGGCTATGGTTTTTCTGTTATGGCAATAGGAATAACCTTATTTATAGCTTTGTGGAGCAAGATAAACAGTAGGCACGGCAATAGGAGTGTTGCTTCTTATATTATACGGAGCACGTCTCGGAGGTTACCTGCTGATAAGAGAGCTGAAAAATAAGGCTTATAACGATAAAATGAAAAAGGAAATAAAATCGGGAAAGAATATGAAATTCTTTGTAAAGTGTTGTATATGGGTAGCTGCCGCATTACTTTATGCTTGTCAGACCTGTCCGGTTTTATTCAGGATAGATAACGGTTTTGAGGCTGATGTAATGTTCATAGTCGGAATTTCTATAGGTTTTTTCGGACTTCTTATAGAAAGCATTGCTGATATTCAGAAATCAGCATCAAAAAAGAAAAAACCAAAAAGATTTGTTGATAAGGGATTATACAGAATTGTAAGGTGTCCGAATTATTTTGGAGAACTGTTAATATGGACTGGGATATTCGTCAGCGGTATAAACATATACAGCGGTGTGCTCCAGTGGATATTTGCGGTTGTGGGTTATATCGGAATTGTATATGTGATGTTCAGCGGAGCAAGAAGACTTGAAGAGCGTCAGAACCGCACTTATGGCAGCGATCCCGAATATAAGAAATATAGCAAGAAAACTCCTATAATGATACCTTTGATCCCACTGTACAGCGTTTTGAAATTTAAATGGCTTGTTGCCTGACAACATAGAAACATTACAGCAGCGCTACACATCAATAAGCCGCAGCAAGTTTTCTGTGGTATTGTTTTTTTAAAATATTAAATGATTTTGTTGTATAATTAATTTTTATCATTCAGTATTGCTATGAGTTCAGAGTGAACAAAAGCAAATTAATCTGAACCGGAATCGGCAGCGAGACATCAGGTGCCACACACATTAGCTTAATTATAGAAATTTATGTTGCGGCATAGCAGTTGATTTATAGGCAGCCAATGTGTTAATATAATGTTGATTTCAAAGAAAGTATTTTTACCGAGGGTGAATAAGTAAAATGAACTGCGGATTTATAAAAAAGCATAGAATATTGAATGCGTGTATCACAGCATTGGTAACCCTGATTATCATTGCCGCTTTATGCATTATAAAGCCTTTAAATGTAAAGGCGGCAACTATAATTGATACAGGAGATTATATCTGTCAGGTGCTCGAAGACGGTAAGAGCGTAACAATAATACAGTATAAAGGAAAAAGCCTTTATGTGTCGATTCCATCATCGGTGGAAGGTTATACTGTTACTGCAATAAACACGTCTGCCTTTATGTCAAATGAAACTATAAAGGAACTTGAGTTTCCGAATACTGTCAACATAATAGAGTCAAATGCATTTACCGGCTGTACAGGTTTACAGAAGCTGCAAATACCGGGAAACGTAAAAACAATCGACAGCGGAGCATTTATGGACTGCAGTTCACTTAAGTCTGTTACTATATACGATGGAACAGAAGTGATAGGTTCGTTTGCGTTCTCAGGATGTAAATCGCTTACTGAGATTAAAATGCCAAACAGTATCAAGATGATAGATGATTATGCCTTTTTTAACTGTTCTGATCTCGCAGAGCTTGCAGTACCGAAATCCGTAGAGGAATTTGGCGGATATGTTTTTGAGGGAACGAAGTGGATGCAAAATCAGAAGGATGAGTTTGTAATAATAGGTGACGGGGTACTGATAAAATATACCGGTGATGCAAAATCAAAGAGTTTGTCTGAAAAAATAAAGATAATAGGTGAATATGCTTTTGCAGAAAACAAGGATCTGGATACGATACTTATTCCTGAATCTGTCAGAAAAATCGGATGCAATGCTTTTCTCAACTGTAAGGGACTGAAAACAGTTACCTTGCCGAATTCAATAACAGAGATAGCCGAAAGAGCTTTTTGCGGCTGTGAATCTCTTGATAATGTAAGACTTCCTGGTTCAATCACAAAACTGAATCACGAAACATTTAAGGGCTGTAAATCTTTAAGCTCTATGGATGTACCTCCGAGTGTTTCCGAGATAGATTCTTCTGCATTTGAGGACTGCACAGATCTTAAAAACATCAAGCTTCAGAATGGCCTGCAGAAGATGGACAGTATGGTATTCAAAAATTGTACTTCATTAGGAAGATTGATCTTTCCGGAAAGTCTTAAAGAGATCGAAAAGTCTGCAATAGAAAACTGCGTCAGTCTTACCAGAGCAGAGTTTAACGGAGATACAGTATTGAAAACAGGCTCTTTCAGTGACTGTGTGAATTTGAAAGAGGTAGTATTTTATAAAAATCCTACGAATATCGAGGATATGTCATTCAATGGCAGCAAGGATGTTGTTTTTTACAGTGATAACAGTCTTTATGTAGAAGAGTATGCACGGAGGAATAAGTTTACCTCTGAAAATATAAGAAATCTTCCGGTTTATGAAGACAAGGGCATAATGACCGCCGAAGAAAAAAAAGAACAGTCAGGTTTTTCAGGGGAATATACCTTTATAGTTGTTGTTATAATACTTATTGATCTTGTACTGATAGTGTTATTCAGCTTTTATATTTTATTTGTCCAGCCTAAGGGCAGGCACAGCAAAGCCGCGGTAAAATCGGGGTCTTCTTCAGGAAAATATGCAAGGGACACTAAAAAGCCTGTAAGAAACATCAACAGTGAAAAACACACCTCCGGTATATCACCTGGAAAAACTTCTTTAAAGAAAAAGCCTGCTAATGCAAAAAATGATGATACAAGACAGTATGTCAGAAAAAATATTATAGACAGTAAAAAAAATAAAAAATAATACTTGCAAGATATAAAATTATGTGGTATAATATTTTAGTCTTTGGATACCGTCACTTGTGATGGGGTTCATAGCATGGCTTAAAGCCGTACTTTGAAACGGGCAGTCCTCTGTTCAGTGTTGAACATGAATGTCTGAAATAACAGGAGGATATAAAAATGGACGCACTTAAGGCAATCGCAGCAAGCTCTCTTAAGACTGAGGGTAACATCCCTGAGTTCGAGATAGGTGACACTGTAAAAGTCAGTGTTAATATCCGTGAGGGTGAAAGAGAAAGAATTCAGATGTTTGAGGGTACAGTAATTGCTCGCAGAGGCAGCGGTGTTGCAGAAACATTTACTGTTCGCCGTGTATCCTATGGCGTTGGCGTAGAAAGAGTTTTCCCGATACATTCCCCCAACGTGGCTGCTGTTCAGGTAGTAAGAAAAGGCCGTGTTCGCAGAAGTAAGCTCTATTATCTGCGTAACAGAGTTGGTAAAGCTGCTAAGGTTAAAGAGCAAATCAGATAATTTCTGTGATAAAAGGGACAATTATGTCCCTTTTTTGCTATTTTTCGACAGTGATCTTCTGAAAAAGCCGGTAACATTCAATGCAGAAACGGAGGAAATTATAATGAAATTCACTTCGGTAAAAAATAAAAAGCTGCATAAAAAAGAATCCTCAGCCGACAGCAACGACCTTACAAGAAGTGCTTTTGAGTTGTTTTATGTTTTTGCGGTTCTGCTTTTTTCTGCAACGATTGTATTTACTGTTTTTTTCAGAATAGTAACATTTCAAAAAAACAGCAGTGGAAGGATGAGAACATACAGCGTTGTTTCTTTACCGGGTTCCAATGGATATAAAGCAGGCGATATTGTGTCGGTAGATGTAGGAGAAAATGTTTCGGCTGCGGAGATAATCGCACTTGAGGGTGAAGAGATCGTTATAGGCGCAAACATTGACAACGCAGTAAATTGTGTTCTTTATAAGGATGTACGTTATTTTTCCGGAGAAGAGCTTGAACAGATACTTGATGGACGAAGAGTGCCAAAGGGATATGTGATGCTTGACGGAGACATAACTGGTTCTCAGGAACTTCGTGTTGGTGAGCTGATTAAAAAATCTGATATAACAGGCAAGGTCAGATTTGTAGTTTATCCGTTTTCTTTTTTTGGAAAAGATGCGGCAGATATAAAAAATTGATATGGTTTAAGAGGTGGTCGTAATGTCAGAGATGCAGAAGAATAACGCAGAGGTGACTCCTGAAAACACTAAGGACGGAGAGGAAACCGTGAATACATCAAGAGTGGTGTATGATCTTCTGGGAACAGTATTTACGGCAATAATATTGCTGCTCATTATAATGACTTTTTTTGTCAGACAAGTGACCGTAAGCGGCAGTTCAATGCAGGATACTTTGCAGGATAATGACAGACTGCTTGTGTCGTGCTTTAATTATAAGCCTCAGAACGGCGATATCGTTGTGGTGACGCACGGAAAAAATCTTGATGAGCCTATTATCAAAAGAGTTATAGCCACAGAAGGACAACGTCTCAGTATCAATTATGAAGAAGGCGAGGTTGTTGTTGACGGTGTTCTTTTGAATGAGGATTATATAAAAGGAAATACAATAGCGGTTCCTAATTCATCAATTATACCTGATGTTATACCGGAAGGATATGTATTTGTAATGGGAGATAACAGAGAACATTCTCTTGACAGCCGTTCATCAAGAGTGGATCTCATACCTGTTGAGAATATAATAGGTAAGGCATTTGTAAGAATTTTTCCTATTGGGAATTTTAAATTCATATAATGTTCACGGTCAGGCGTGATGTCTGACCGTATTTTACTTATGTGTGATGTTTTGTTCAGATGAATATAATACAAGGAGAATCAAAAAAATATGACAGAAAACATAGAAGAAAAAATCGAAAATAATGAAGACGGAATATCTATTATACAACTTGTTTTTGAATGGGTGCATACACTTTTTGTTTTTATGGTTTTGGTTCTGTTGGTGATGATATTCTTTTTCAGACATGTAAAAGTCAACGGACCTTCAATGAATGATACACTTCAAAATGAAGATCACCTTATAGTTTCGTGTTTTATGTATACACCAAAAAACGGTGATATAGTTGTTGTTTCGCATGGAAATAAATTATATGGATCTGTAAACAGACGTGTTAATGAGCCTATAATCAAGCGGGTTATTGCAATACCGGGACAAAAATTGAGTATTAATTACGATACAAGTGAAGTGTATTTAGATGGTAAAATTATTGATGAACCATATATAAAGGGCAGAACATTCAGTGTGTCAGATCCTGTTGAGATACCTGAGGTTATACCGGACGGATATGTTTTTGTTATGGGTGATAACCGTGAGGATTCTCTTGACAGCAGAAGTATGAGAATTGGTCTTGTACCAATTGAAAATATTATAGGAAAGGCAGTTCTGAGAGTGTATCCTTTTGATGCATTTGGAACTGTATAAAATTAAGGTAACACTGCCTTTGAACGGATGGGAGAGAAATGATGGAGGAATTAAAATCAATACAATGGTTTCCGGGACATATGATGAAAACCAAGCGAAAAATCGAATCACAGTTAAAACTTATTGATGCAGTTGCTGTTTTACTCGATGCAAGAGTTCCATATTCAAGCTGTAATCCTGATTTACGTAGTGTTATTAATAATAAGCCGCGTCTTGTTGTGCTCAATAAATGTGATATGGCAGATCCAGAGGAAACAAAAAAATGGATAAGACTTTTTAAAGAAAAAGGCATAGCTGCTATTGCACTTGACTGTAAATCAGGGAAAGGTCTTAATACATTTATTCCCACGGTAAAAAATGTTCTTGCAGATAAAATAAAAGCATGGGAAGCCAAAGGAATGAAGGGAAAGACTGTTAAGGTAATGGTTGTAGGAATTCCTAATGTAGGCAAATCTTCATTTATCAACAGGATGTCAAAGCAAAACAGGGCAAGGGTTGAAGACAGACCGGGTGTTACAAGGGGCAATCAATGGTTTACTATAGGAAAAGGCTTTGATCTGCTGGATACTCCCGGAGTTTTATGGCCTAAGTTTAATGATAAGCTGGTTGGTGAGAAGCTTGCCTATATTGGTTCAGTTAAGGATGATATACTGGACACGGAACACCTTGCAGGCAGACTGCTTGAATATCTCCGTGATAATTTTCCTGATTCAGTTTGTGTCAGGTATAAGCTTGATAAGGAACACATCGCACAGCTTGAGGGTTATGATATTCTTGAGCTTGTAGGCAGAAAAAGAGGTATGCTTATTTCAGGAGGAGAGATAAATACTGAAAGAGCAGCAGCGACTGTGCTTGATGAATTTAGAGGAGGACTTCTCGGTAAGATAACGCTTGATAAATCAGAGGAGTGTTGTGATGTCAGAGTTTAATATGCTGGAATATGAAGAGAAATATCTATCAAAGGGATTCACATCTGTGTGTGGAGTTGATGAAGCAGGAAGAGGACCGCTTGCAGGGCCTGTGTGTGCTGCTGCAGTGATTTTGCCAAAAGGACTAATTATAGATGGTGTGAATGATTCCAAGAAACTGACAGAAAAAAAAAGAGAAAAACTGTTTGATATAATAAAACAAGAAGCGGTTTCCTTCAGTGTTGCGTGGGCAAGTGTTGAGGAGATAGAACAGCTGAATATCCTTAATGCAGCAATGCTTGCAATGAAGCGTGCTGTTGAGGGACTTGATGTCAAGGCTGATTTTGCCATTATTGACGGAAACAAAGAACCTTATCTTGATATACCGTGTGTCGCAGTAATAGGCGGAGATGCACTTTCTGAGTCTGTAGCAGCGGCGTCTATACTTGCCAAGGTCAGCAGGGACAGACTTATGCTGGAACTTTCCGAAAAATATCCGCAGTATCATTTCGAAAAGCATAAGGGCTATGGCACAAAGCTGCACCGTGAAATGCTGTTGGAATATGGTCCTTGTGAAATACACCGTTTGTCTTTTTTGACTAAGATATTGGGGAACAAAAAATGAAGAGTCAGATAAAAAAGTCCACAGAAGCACAGATAAAGGGCAGAATGGGAGAAGAAGCTGCACTTCATTATCTTATAAAAAACGGTTATAAAGAGGTTACACGTAATTATCACTCGAAGTATGGTGAAATAGATCTGATAGTAAAAAATGCGGAATATATTGTTTTTGCTGAGGTCAAGGAAAGAAGTATAAAAGCTGTTGAAAGACCGTCGGCTTGGGTTGACTCACGAAAGAGAAAAAAGCTTATAAAGACGGCGGTGTGCTACCTTACAGAAAATTCTACAGAGCTTCAGCCAAGATTTGATGTGATAGAGGTAATATATAACGGAAACGAGCTGTATGTTGATCATATGGAAAATGCATTCGATGTTGATTATGAATATTATGAGTATTGATGTTAACCAATGTGAATACTATGATGTCAAAGCCATATTAAGCTTAATATAAGAGTAAAAAATATTATTATATTTGTTATATGTAATAAAAGATAAATACAAATATGATATAATCAAAAGGCTTGTGTTGAATTTGTATATACAATAAGATGCAGGGGAATTTAAAAAAACAGGAGGTTTTATTGTGGATTGGTCTGAAATCATAGTCTTTATCATCTACCTGCTTTTTATGCTGGGAATAGGTGTATATTTCTTCATCCGGAACAAAGACGGCGGAGATAAGTCCTATTTTCTCGGCGGCAGACAGATGGGCCCGTGGGTAACGGCACTTTCGGCAGGCGCGTCAGATATGAGTGCGTGGGTGCTTATGGGGTTACCTACATCAATTTATGCGGCAGGTCTTGGACAGATCTGGATACCGGTGGGACTGGCAATCGGCTATACCATAAGCTGGATAATAGAAGCACCTCGTCTCCGTAAGTTTTCTATTGCTGCAAACGATTCTATTACGATCCCACAGTATCTGACAAACCGTTTTCTGTCAAAGTCAAAGGCACTGCAAATACTTTGTGCTGTTGTTTTTCTTGTTGCTTACACGGTTTATTCTGCCTCAAGCCTTAAGGCGTGCGGAACTCTTTTCAAAACAGTTACGGGAATGGATGCAAATGTTGCGATGTATCTTGCAGCGCTGATAATTGTAGGATATACTTTTCTCGGAGGCTTTTCGGCTGTATGCTGGACAGACTTTTTTCAGGGAATGCTGATATTTGCAGGTATGCTTATTGCACCGCTTTTCGCAATAGGTGCACTTGATATGGCGTCTGTAGAACAGGTTGAAGCAGGCCTTTCGGCTGATTTCTGGAATCCCTTCACTAACTGGAAGGATATTGTATCAGGTCTTGCATGGGGACTTGGCTACTTTGGTATGCCGCATATCATAATCCGCTTTATGTCAATACGTTCCCAGAAGGATATGAAAAAATCTGCAATAATCGGTATAACGTGGACGGTGTTTATTGTTATTTTTGCGGCTGCAATAGGCATTGTCGGACTTATGTATCTTGGTTTTGACCAGAAGATTGTAGATGATTCTCTTGTGTTTATCACAATGGTAAGAAAGATATTCCCAGGTATTATGTCCGGAATACTTCTTTCCGCAGTGCTTGCAGCGTCTATGAGTACGGCAGACAGTCAGTTGCTTTCAGCGTCATCATCGTTTGCAAGTGATGTTTATAAGCCCGTTATTCGTAAGAATAAGGCAAACGATAAGGAAATGCAGTGGGCAGGAAGAATAGTTGTGCTTGCTGTTGCGCTTATTGCACTGCTGATTGCCTCGAATCCTGAATCAGGCTCTATTATGAGCCTTGTTACAAATGCCTGGGGTATTTTTGGTGCAGCTATAGGTCCGTCAATTTTGCTAAGTCTTTTCTGGAAGAGATTTAACTTCAAGGGCGCAGTTGCCGGTATAGCAGGCGGTGCAATTGTAGATATTGCATGGATGCTTATGCTAACTCAGACAGGCTCAACATATGGTACTATGCTTTATGATACAGGTATTTATGAGCTTGCTCCCGGTTTTGTTGCAGGTCTTATTGCAGCTGTGGTTGTTTCAATTATTACGAAGAAGCCGTCAAAAGAAGTTGAAGAGCTTTTTGATAATGCAGTAAAATATAATGATTGATAATTTACTTATTAAAAAACCTGTCCTTGCCTTGAAAGCGAGGACGGGTTTTTGACAATTATCAAATTTATGCAATACACAGTGCGGTGAATAATCATATGTGTATTTTCATAAGGTTGATAAGATGATATAATCACTTGAGAAGGAGTTTTAAGATGAGACTTTTTGATCTGCATTGTGATACGCTTTATCGTGCATTTACTGAAAACAGTACACTGTTCAATGATGATTTTCATATCTCTTTCAATAAAGCAAGCAGAATAACACCATATATTCAGTGCCTTGCAGTATGGATTCCTGATGAATACAGAGGAGATAATGCAGTTAAATTGTTTTGCGGCTGTGTTAAAAAGCTTGAGGAACAAATTAATGGAACAGATATTGTTCGCTGCCGCATAGAAGATGATCTCAGGAGGGTTAAAGAGAGTAACGGTAAAGGTATAGTTCTTACCGTTGAAGGCGGTGCAGTACTTGATGGAAAGCTTGAAAATATTGCGAAACTAAAATCTGAGGGTGTAAAAATGATGACACTCACGTGGAACGGAACAAATGAACTTGGAGATGGAGTAGGTGTTGAGAACGCAGGCGGTTTGACCGAGTTTGGAAGACGTGCCGTAAAGGAAATGGAGAAGAATAATATTGTTGTTGATATTTCCCATGCAAGTGAGAAGATGTTTTATGATGTCGCACAGATTACTGAAAAGCCCTTTGCAGCTTCTCATTCAGATTCAAAAGAGGTTTGTCCTCACAGAAGAAATCTGACAGATGAGCAGTTTAATGTAATAAAACAACGCGGTGGTATTGTCGGATTAAATTTTTGCAGAGATTTTCTTAATAAAACCGCGACAAATGCAAAAATGTATGATATAATAAGAAACGCAGAGCATTTTCTGTCGCTTGGCGGCGAAAAAACTGTTGCTATCGGCGGAGATTTTGACGGAGCGGATATTCCTTGCGATATGAAAGGTCTTGAAGCTATGCCGGATTTGTATGAAATGTTCTTGCACCATAATTACAGC
Organism: uncultured Ruminococcus sp.; assembly: GCA_902786345.1. GTDB lineage: Bacteria > Bacillota > Clostridia > Oscillospirales > Acutalibacteraceae > UBA1213. The sequence goes on from CADACB010000008.1 coordinate 48,848, forward strand.
GAATCGCTTGTTGAAGATATTTTTTTCAATAATGCGTTCCGCTTCTTTCAGAAAAGCTTTTAAAAATGCTTGAATCCTATATCAAAAGAAAGAAGGAAATGTTATGAATTACAACAGCACCAGGAACAACAGTACCGTGGTAAGTGCGGCACAGGCTATTGCACAAGGTATTTCAGATGAGGGGGGTCTTTTTGTACCTCAGTTGCTTCCGAAATACAGTCTTGAGGATATTAAGGCACTTGCTGCAAAAGATTACAGGGGTAGAGCAAAGAAGATATTTGCTGATTTTCTTTCTGATTTCACAGAAGAAGAGATAAACGAAAGTGTAGACGCAGCATATACTGCGGAAAAATTCGGATCTGATAATCCGGCGCCTGTCTCTTACATTGAAAACGGCAGCACAAAAATGTCAGTTTTAGAGCTTTGGCACGGTCCTACATGTGCATTCAAGGATATGGCGCTTCAGATTCTTCCTCACCTTCTTACTAAGTCGGTAAAGAAAACCTATAGCGGCAAGGAGGCTGTTATACTTGTTGCAACAAGCGGCGATACAGGAAAGGCAGCACTTGAGGGATTTAAGGATGTTAAAGGCACAAAGATTATGGTATTCTATCCTGTAAACGGAGTAAGCCCGATGCAAAAGCGTCAGATGGCAACACAGAAGGGTGAGAACGTAAGTGTTGTGGCAATTGAAGGAAACTTTGACGATGCACAGACAGGCGTCAAAAAGATATTCACAAATCCTGATATAAAGGCAAAGCTTGCAAAAAACAATATGCTTTTCTCCAGTGCCAACTCCATAAACTGGGGCAGACTTCTTCCTCAGGTGGTTTACTATTTTTCAGCATACTGTGATATGCTGAATGAAGGTAAGATAAACGCAGGGGATAAAATAAATGTTGTTGTTCCCACAGGTAACTTCGGCAATATTCTTGCATCCTTCTATGCTATGAATATGGGACTTCCGATAAATAAGTTTATCTGTGCGTCCAATTCAAACAATGTTCTTACCGATTTTATTAAAACAGGCACCTACGATAAAAACAGAAAATTCTATACGACAATTTCACCTTCGATGGATATTCTTGTATCCAGTAACCTTGAGAGACTTCTCTATCATCTCACAGACGGAAATGCACAGAAGATAGCTGACTGGATGGCTCAGCTTTCTGCAAACGGAAAATATACTGTTGATGATGATGTTAAGGAAAAGCTTACGTCTATGTTCTATGGCGGATATTGTGATGACGAAAACACACAGAAGACAATAAGCGATATGTATAAAAACGAAAATTATCTCTGTGATACACACACCGCTGTTGCTATAAATGTATATCAGCAGTATGTTGCTCAGACAAACGACACTACAACAGCAGTGATTGCTTCAACAGCAAGTCCCTATAAGTTTGCAAAGAGTGTTCTTGAAGCTGTTACCGACGAAAAGCTTCCTGAGGATGAGTTTGCAATGGTAGATGAGCTTTCGGCAAAGACGAAAACTGCCGTACCAACCCCTCTTTCATCGCTTAAGGATGCTCAGGTAAGATTTACATTTGAGTGTAAGGTTGATGAAATGCCTGATGCGGTTCTTGATGGTCTGAAGATCAGCTGAGGTATCTGTAATGGCAGTTTATGCAATAGCGGACCTTCATCTGTCCTTTGGAACTGACAAGCCTATGGATGTTTTCAGCGGCTGGACTGATTACACCGAAAGGATAAAATCAAACTGGCAAAGGCTTGTTGGTGAAGAAGACACTGTAGTTATAGCAGGTGACATATCATGGGCGATGAAACTCAATGAAACAGATGCCGATTTCAGCTATATCAATTCTCTCAACGGCAAGAAGATAATGCTTAAGGGCAATCACGATTATTGGTGGTCAACAAAAGCGAAAATGGATAAGTATCTTGCGGAAAAGGGCTTTGATACCATCTCAATCCTGCATAATAACTATTATGTAGCGGACGGCACAGCTATATGCGGAACAAGAGGCTGGTTCTATGATGCTGAAAAGGACGCAGATATGCTTATTCTCAGAAGAGAGCTCGGCAGACTGAGAATGTCAATAGAGCCTGCAATAAAAGACGGTTATGATCCGGTTGTATTTCTTCATTATCCGCCGATTTATAATAATATGGAATGTGAGGAAATAATGAGTGTGCTGAGAGAGTATAATATAAAAAAATGCTTTTATGGACATATACACGGCGGAAACGCTGCGAGAAGAGCATTCAATGGAGAAAAATACGGTATACGCTTTCAGCTTACAGCGTGTGATCATCTTGGCTTTACACCGCTGGCAATATTCTGATGACTTCTGTTTGTATAAATAAATACAGAATACACTTTTCCTGACTTTGTACGGTCGGATTTTGGAAATTTAAAAGCCGGATATGTCAAGGTGAGTGTGTAAATGAGAGAATTCTCTTATTAAAAAAGCAGTTTTATGCAATAATAAAAAATAAAAAAAGCTTTAAAACTTGATTAATTGATTTTAATGTGTTATAATTATTATTGATTTTTCAGTTTTAATGGAGGAAAACAAAAATGAAACTTATATCATCAAATAAGGTAGAAACCAATCGTTACGAGCTTACTATTGAGATAGACGGCGAGGCATTTATGAAGGCAGTTAATGCTGTATATAAAAAGCAGGTTAAAAATATCTCTATTCCCGGCTTTAGAAAAGGTAAGGCTCCCCGTTCAATCATCGAGAGAGAATATGGTGAGGGTGTGTTCTATGATGATGCACTCAAGGAGATATATCCTGCTGCTATTTCTGACGCTGCAAAGGAAGCTGAACTTGAGCTTGTAAGAGACAAGGTAGACGTTGACGTTGAAAAGGCAGGTAAGGACGGCGTTGTATTCAAGGCAGTTGTTACAGTTGAGCCTGAGGTTGAAATAGACAACTATAAGGGTATTACCTATAAGCCTATGTCGCTTGAAATAACAGACGAGGATGTTGACGCAGATATTAAGAAGGTTCTTGAAAGAAACAGCCGTCTTGTAACTGTTGAAGACAGAGCTGCAGAAAATGGTGATATTGCCGTTATTGACTTCAAGGGTATTCTTGATGGTGAGGCTTTTGAGGGCGGTACATCTGAAAATTATAATCTTACTCTTGGCAGCGGTTCATTTATTCCGGGCTTTGAGGATCAAATCGTTGGTCATAATGCAGGTGAGGAATTTACTATTGACGTAACCTTCCCTGAAGATTATCAGGCTGAAGAGCTTAAAGGCAAGTCTGTACAGTTCGAGATAAAGCTCCACGAGATCAAGAAGCGTGAGCTTCCTGAGTTCGATGATGAGTTTGTTAAGGACATCAGTGAATTTGATACAGTAGACACATATAAGGCAGATATAAAAGAAAATCTTGAAAAATCACGCAAGGAAGAGGCAGAGGCAGATAAGGAGCGTCAGGTTGCTGACAAGCTTAAGGAGCTTCTCCAGGCTGAGATTCCTGAGGCAATGTATGAAAATCAGGTAGATAACCTCATTGATGAGTTTGCAATGAACCTCAGAGCACAGGGAATTGATCTTGGAACATATATGCAGTATACAGGTCTTACAGAGGACAAACTTCGTGAAACCTACTATGACAGAGCTGTTTCTCAGATAAAGGTAAGACTTGCACTCAAGAAAATAGCTGAGCTTGAAGGCATAAAGGCAAGCGATGAGGATGTAGAAAACAAGTATAATGAGCTTGCTGAAAACTACAAGGTAGAAGTAGAAAGAGTTAAGTCAGCATTCTCAGCTAAGGATATAGCAGGTGATCTTGAGGTTGAAAGAGCACTTAACTTTGTTAAGGATGCAGCGGTTGCTGAAGAATGATCACGATAGGCTGATGTAATCATACATTTGCCGTTATAAGCTTTATATATGGAATTTTGTACCGGTCTTGAATTTTATTTGAGGCCGGTATGAATAAAATATACAATTTATGCCTATGCTTTATATGGCTGAAACGGAGGTAATTTTATGGCATTAGTACCTTATGTAATAGAACAGACAAACAGGGGCGAACGTTCCTATGATATTTATTCAAGACTTCTCAACGACAGAATAATTATGTTAACCGAAGAGGTAAATAACGTAACTGCAAGCCTTGTTGTTGCACAGCTTCTTTTCCTTGAGGGACAGGATTCTACAAAAGACATCAGTCTTTATATCAACAGTCCGGGCGGCTCTGTAACAGACGGTATGGCTATATTTGACACAATGCAGTATATAAAGTGTGATGTATCCACTATATGTATGGGTATGGCTGCAAGTATGGGAGCGTTTCTTCTTGCGGCAGGTGCAAAGGGCAAGCGTTATGCATTGCCGAACAGTGATATAATGATCCATCAGCCCAGCGGCGGTGCACAAGGTCAGGCAACTGATATTATGATACACGCAGATCATATAATTCAGACAAAGAAAAAGCTTAATACGATTCTTTCAGAAAAAACAGGTCAGCCGTATGATATTATTGCAAGAGATACTGAACGTGATAATTTTATGACGGCACAACAGGCTCTTGAATACGGTTTGATTGACAAGGTGATTACACAGCGATAAGGAGTTGCATAAATGGCAAACAAGGATGACAGCAGAAAAAACATTTACTGTTCCTTCTGCGGCAAATCTCAGGAAACTGTCGGCAGGATAATACAGGGTGCAGGTGCATATATCTGTGACGAATGTATCAGACTTTGCAATTCTATACTGAAAGATGATATATATGTCGTTGATGAACCCGAAGAAGACTTCAACAGCCTTGATGAGCTTCCAAAACCAATGGAAATCAAAGCAAAGCTGGATGAATATGTAATCGGTCAGGATGAAGCAAAGATCGCACTTGCTGTTTCAGTTTATAATCATTACAAAAGAATAAATTATAACGATGAAGATGATGTTGCTCTTAATAAGAGTAATGTACTTCTTCTTGGACCTTCCGGTGTGGGTAAGACATTGCTTGCACAAACACTTGCACGCATTCTTGATGTGCCTTTTGCAATTGCCGACGCAACAACGCTTACAGAGGCAGGATATGTCGGAGAGGATGTTGAAAATATACTTCTTCGTCTTATTCAGGCTGCTGATTTTGATATAAAAAAAGCTGAGCGAGGTATTATTTACGTTGATGAGATAGATAAGATTGCAAGAAAATCGGAAAACCCATCAATTACCCGTGATGTAAGCGGTGAAGGTGTACAACAGGCATTGTTGAAAATTCTTGAAGGTACTCTTTCCAACGTGCCTCCTCAGGGGGGAAGAAAGCACCCTCAGCAGGAGTTCATACAGATAGATACGACAAATATACTTTTTATATGCGGTGGAGCTTTTGACGGTCTTGAAAAGACAGTAGAAAAGCGTATGGGTTCGTCTGTACTTGGTTTTAATGCTGACATCAAGTCAAAGACTGAGCTTGATACAACCAGTTGGATGTCTGATGTAATACCTCAGGATCTTGTGAAATTCGGACTTATACCGGAGCTTGTGGGAAGACTTCCGGTTCTTACTGCACTTAACGGACTTGACGAAGATGCACTTGTGCGTATATTGAAGGAACCAAAGGATTCTCTTGTCAAGCAGTATACCAAGCTTTTCGCTCTTGATGGTGTTGAATTGGTATTTGATGATGATGCACTAAGGAGAATTGCAGGAAAAGCTATTGAGCGCCATACCGGTGCGCGTGGTTTGCGTTCAATTATGGAGGATACTCTTAAAGTTCTTATGTATGAGATTCCTTCAGATGAAACAGTTACAAAGATAACAATTACTGCAGGTACCATAAATGGTGATTCTGGGCCTGTTTTAGAGAGATCAAAAAGTAAACGTGTAAGACGTTTGTCCTCGGATAGATCATCAAAGAAAAAATCACGTAAGGGTGCGTAAAAGCGTCAATACCAGGATTTAATATATGTTTCTGTAGAATTTTGTTTTTGTTATATATGGAAATAAAAGCTGTCATAGATCAATCGGTTCTTATGTCAGCAGGTGAAAACAGCAGATACGGTTTGCTTAAAGCTTCCGCATCTGCTGTTTTTATTTTTATTTGATTGTAATAACTGATGATATTATTCATTAAAACAGTGGACGAAACGAGATCAGTGACTGCGCCATTGCCGATGGGTTCAATGGGCGATACCTTACGCCTCAAGAAGAGGAGCTGAAGTTGAATGCTGATTGGCTGTCAGAGGCTATGCGAAATGAAGCTGAAGCTCCCTTTGTAGATTTTATGGCAAATAACTGATATATCAGCCCGGCAGAGGCATTAATCCGCTGTATTCACGCACAAGAGTATAACCAAGCTTGCGGCTTAAAGCAAAGGACTTTTCATTAGCACAGTCCCAGTATGGAAGTCTGCCGTGCTTAAAGCATGAAAGAATGAAACGTGACGCACAAATAAAAGCCAGACCTTTTCTGCGAAAGGCTGGGTGAGTTGCAACCATAACTTCATATCCGTCATCACATACGGAATATGAGGAAACTCCACAGACTATTCTTCCGTTATATACAACAGCATAACCTCGTCCGTTTATTTCAAAATCCTTATAATCTTTAAAATTCTTGACAAAATACTTTGACCAGTCATTCCCGAGTGCCTGATAGTAAAGATCTTCTTTTATCCTGACAAGCTCAAATGCATCAGGCAATGAAGCTATATTGTCATTCAAAGCTTTTTTCGATATTTCCGGCTTGCTGCTCATTTGATAGCGTATTGTTTTTTTAAATCCGGCTGGGTGAATCTTGTTCAGCAACTTTCGTATATTCTTGTCAAGTGTTATTATTGTCATTTTATTTTCTTTGGCAAGCTCCAGAATATCCTTGAAGAAGTCTGTACATTTTGTGTTTCCTTCAAGGTATACGTATTCGCCAACAATTATTGCTGCAGCAGAAGGTGTACTAAGGTCGTCAACAAAAGCAATACCACATCTGCCGTCAAGAAAGCTTGTTGTGCAGCTGTCAGTGTGATCAGTAAAAAACTTATCAATAAATGATGCCTGTGTCTTAGGTAATTCATAAATAGAAGTGAGTGCAAAGCATTTGTTAAGAATGTCACATCCGCTTTTTGTACGGAATATATTTCTTCTTCCTGAGAGGACAGCAGGCTTTGAAAGACCATCCTCATATGCATTGACGATAAAATCGGCCTCAAGCAGTATACGGTAGTCAATTCCGTCTACACCGTCATATGTGTGATGATGAGCAACAAGAAATTTTACGCGCTCAATAGTTTCCGTATTGTTTATAATTCCGTTTAAAATGTCTCCTGCCGGTTCAGCCCCCTCAAGCTCTTGTAATGAACCGTCAGTGCTGTTGTATTTTTCCTCACAAACTTTAATGCCAATGTCGTGAACAATAGCGGCAAGTTCAAGAGTTAATTGCGTTTCAGTGTCAAGACATTCAAGTTCACCAATCAGTTTTGCATAGCTGTGCACCTTCAGAAAATGTGATATGCGTTTAGCATCACCCCTGTAGTAGTCCATCATAGCTAATATGGTTTTATTTATTGCTTCCGTCATCGTTGACACATCCTTTCTTGTAAAGATTGAAGTTTACAAGGAAAATACCTGAACAAACCAACAGCAGAGAAACAATATTTTCCGTTGTAAATATATTTTCTCCGAGGAACAGACCTGACCACATTGTACCAAAAACAGGTATCAGCAGATTGAATACTGCGATACGACTGACATCGTTATGGAATAACAGCATAGTCCAAAGCATAAGAGCGACTCCTGCCATTGCCGACAAATATAAAAGAATCCACACACAGTTCATATCATAAAATATCAGTCTTCCGCCGGACATTATCCCGACAAGTATGAGTGTCGAACCGCCCATAAAAAGTTGCCATCCTGAAACCTGAACAGGGTGTCTGTCTGAAGAAATTTTTTTGCTGATTATATTTCCCGATGCACCTGAAAGATTTGAGAGTATTATAAGTCCGTCTCCTGCAAGAGTGAATTCACCAAGTTCGGTGCCAATGTTCATTACTATAATTCCTGTTATTCCTACAACACAGCCTGCGATTTTTTTATAGTTCAGCTTATCGTTTTTAAAAAACAGAGACGAAAGAAGTACCGAAGCAAAGGCAGTCACAGAGTTAAGTATAGAGGTTTTTGTGCCGCTCACACTGACAATTCCGATATAAAGAAGAAGATACTGCAAGAACGTCTGAAAAAAACCCAGTGCCGATACAGGAAGAACGTCTTTCTTTTTGAGTATCATATTTTCAGGTGAGATAAACATACCTATAAACAGTACAATAACACCTGCTAAGGCAAATCTAAGTCCGGCAAAAATGAGAGTTGAGGGAATGTCGCCGCTGCCTATATAGAAAAGCCCATAACCAATTTTTATACACGGAAAGGCAGTTCCCCACAGTAGTGTACAAAAGACAGCTACAGCGGATACAAAGAAAATATTTGAATGAATTTTATTTGTTTTCACTTAGTGCCTCCTGAAAGCCATCATTTGCTTTGTTATTGTCAAATTGTTCAAGAAAATTATGTTCCTCTTTTTCTTTATAATATCCGATTATAGTGCTGAGATTAACACGCTCAACACTCCGGAAAATATTTATGTCAACCTGAGGGTTTGTTTTTTTTAGTGTTTTGATAAGCTCCTTTATTTCCTGACGCTTTGAAGTGCCCGTGCCGTCGGCAGATTCATTTTGTTCAGTAAAACGGCAGGCACACTGCAAAAATTCAAGCTTATTGTAGTTTCTCCATGAAATAATATCCTTTTCACGAATATAATACATCGGACGAATAAGCTCCATACCTCTGAAGTTTGTACTTTTTATCCTTGGCATCATTGTCTGTACTTGTGCACCATAAAGCATACCCATAAGAATTGTTTCCACAACATCATCAAAATGATGTCCTAAAGCTATTTTATTGCATCCAAGCATCTGAGCTTGTTTATAGAGGTGACCTCTGCGCATTCTTGCACACAGATAGCAGGGATTTTTTTCGATATTTACAACAGCTCCGAAAATATCCGTATCAAAAATTTTAATAGGAATATCAAGGAATTTTGCGTTATCTATAATTTTTTTTCGGTTAACGGGAGCATATCCGGGATCCATAACAATGAATTCCATATCAAACGGATAATCGCCGTGACGTGAAAGCTCCTGCATCAGCTTTGCAAGCAGCATAGAATCCTTGCCACCGGAAATACATACAGCTATTTTATCTCCTTTTTCGATAAGCTTATAGTCTTTTACAGCACCTATAAACCTATGAAAAAGGGTTTTTTTGTATTTAGTAATTATACTATGTTCAACAGCGTTTGTTTTTTCCAAGCATATCCCTCCGTATCATATTACAAAAATATTATATCATTTTAGTTACCCTTATGTCAATTTTACATCATAGTAATACTTACTATTGCAGTTGTATTAACAGCGTGTTGATTCAGACCGCAATAAAAATGATTATCTATACAGCTGAATAAAATTGAGCGAAGAGTAATATTAATTTATATCAGAAAATGAAGGGGATGTTAACGATGTCGGAAAAACAATTTGAAGCTGCTGCTGATACGTTATGTGATGAATTGAAGAATGTTGTGATGAGCATACCTGAAAGCAAGCGTGCGTCAATTCAGGAGATAAGGCTGCGGTCGGGAAAGCCGCTTACGATGACAGACGGTACGTCAACTCTTTTTGTAGACAATGCCGGAAGAATACTCTATTCGATCAGTAAAAATGCCTTCATAGTTACACAGAAACATTTATATGACACCTTCCGGAGACTTTGCGGATATTCTGTTTACAGCTGTCAGAATGAAATAAAAAACGGATTTATAACCATAAAGGGAGGACACCGCGCAGGACTTTGTGGTACAGCGGTTATAGAGAACGGAAAAATAACGGCTGTCAGTGATATATCATCGATCAATCTGAGAATATCAAGACAGATATTCGGAGTATCAGAGGAGATCATAAAAAAGATATATCCTCTAAACGGAGGTGTTCTTATTGCAGGAGCACCCTCAAGCGGAAAAACAACGATATTGCGTGATCTTGCATACAGATTATCTCTGGGAATGGACTGCCGTATGATGAGAACGGCTGTGATTGACGAAAGGGGAGAAATAGCAGGTACTTATTCGGGCAATGCATATAATGATCTTGGTTTATGTGATATACTTAACGGTTATCCCAAGGGAGAGGGAATAATGCAAGCAATAAGGGCAATGTCTCCACAGGTGATAATATGCGACGAGCTTGGAGGTGAGGACGACTGTGTATATGCCGAGCAGGGATTCAACGCAGGCGCATATATAATTGCAACAATACATGCTTCATCATATGAGGAACTGATGAAGCGAAAGCAGGCACAGAGACTTATTGACACAGGTGCATTCAAAAATATTGTCATTCTTGAATCGTGTGACAGACCATGCAAAATTTCGGAATTTATTACGATCTGACAGTTTCGTTGTCAGAAGTTAATCTATAAAGACAGATCAGCTATACCAACCATATTTAAGTGTGATGATATATGAAAAGGCAAATCAAAAATAATTGAACATATAAGAGGTGCATATAATGGAGCTTATAAAAATAGTGGGAGGACTGCTGATCATAGTCAGTGGTACATTCATAGGTATATATGCCTCTGAAAGATTAAAGGAAAAGGTGAGCTTTTTTGAACAGTATATTATATTTCTTACACGTGTCAGGACAACCGTAAGCTATACTTCAGCGGATATTAAAGAGCTTTTGACAGTCAATACATCTGTTCCTCTTGTAAGACCAGTTCTCAGGGATACACTCATATTGCTTGAAAGAGGAATTTCACTTGAAGAAGCGTGGAGAGGTGCTGTTGATATACACGTCAATGATAAGGAGGACAAAAAACTGATCTGTTATTTCGGAGATAATTTTGGCAGAAGTGATGTCAGCGGCGAGCTTAACAAGCTTGATCTGCATTGTGAGTTTGTAAAGCAGAGACTTGACCTGCTCAGGGAAGAGCTTAAAACAAAACAGCGTCTGTATCGTGTCATAGGTATGTTTTGTGGTGTACTCACAGCGGTGATACTGATATGATATGTTTTGGAATAGTGCATCAGGCTTAAAACGAAATTTAATGATCTGGTTCGGTTTTCCGAATTTATTATGATAATTTGAATATGAATATCTGATTGCCTTATGGAGTGATGAAAAAAATGAACGTAAATTTTATATTTAAAATAGCTGCAATAGGGATAATAGTAGCGGTATTGAGCCTTGTATTGTCACGCTCGGGACGTGAGGAACAGGCAATGATGACAACACTTGCGGGTCTTATCGTGGTTTTGCTTATGCTGGTTCAGCAAATATCAGAATTATTCACCACGATAGAAACTCTTTTCGGTTTTTGAAGCTATGGAGCTTACAGGATTTTTCGCACTTGCAATAGCAGCTGCCTTTTGTGCATTGTCGCTGAAAAAATACGCTCCCGAAACCTCGGTTGTCATTGCGGTAGCTGCAAGTGCCGTATTGCTGATACAGATACTCTCACGTATTACACCGATAATCAATGAAATAAACACATTTGTTTCTGCCGCAGGAATAGACAGCTCATATGGTATCATTCTTATTAAAACTGTTGGCATTTGCTTTGTCTGTCAGTTTGTATCGGATGCATGCAGAGATGCAGGACAAGCCTCTCTCGCCTCAAAGGTAGAGCTTGCTTCAAAAATCTCGATTATAGTGATCTCTCTTCCTCTGTTTGAAAACATATTGAATACGGCTGCCGGACTGCTCATAAAGAATTGAGAAGTGATAAAATGCGAATATTTATAAAGCTTATTTTCATGGTTATATGTATTGTTTCAATAATCGTTTTTGTATCTCCTGAAACGTTTGCCGCAAATATTACTGAAAATGAAAATATACCTGATATATATAATAAACAGCTTGAGGCGGCTGATTCTGAAAAGCTGTTTTCCGCATTGCCCGAGGAAACAAGAAAAAGTCTCACACAGGCAGGAATTACATCGGCGGATTACAAAGAGCTTTCTTCTATAAATACAGGGAATGTATTATCGCAGATGCTTACTTTTCTTAATACAGGCAGCAGAACTCCGTTATGTGGATTTGCTGTGTGTATGGGAATATTGCTGCTGTGCTCACTGACAGAGGGCTTTCATACAGGACTTGCAGACCAGCGTATGAAATCTGTACAGAATGGTGTAGGAACAATGTGTGTATGTACTGCAGTGATAGCGCCGCTTTGTGCAACTACGGTAAAGGCTGCGGAAATTATCAGCGGAGCGTCAGGTTTTATTCTGCTTTATGCACCTATACTTGCAGGTTTGCTTGTTACATCCGGTAAACAGGCAACGGCTGCTTCTTACTACAGTACAATGATCACTACGGGAAATATTGTTTCTTCTGCTGCGTCAAGACTTGTAGTTCCATTGATGAATATATTTCTTGCACTTTCGGTAACATCTGCTATTTCTCCAAAGCTCAGACTTGGCTCTTTGTGTGAATCGGTATATAAAATTGCAAAGTGGATACTTACACTTGTGATGTCTGTATTTGTGACAGTTATGTCGCTTCAAACTATGGTTACTTCATCTATGGATAATGTCAGCAAACGTGCACTCCGGTTTGCTGTTGGTTCCTTTGTACCGGTTGTTGGCAATGTTCTTGGAGAAGCACTTACAACCTTCAACGGAAGTCTTGAGCTGCTTCGCTCGGGTGCAGGAGTATTTGTGATAATAGCATCAGCATTTATTGTGCTGCCTGTGCTGCTTGAATGTATTATATGGCAGTTTTCATTATTCCTGCTTTCATCTGTTTCAGAGATACTTGGCCTTGCACAGATGACAGGTTTGCTTAAGGCTGTTTCAAAATGTGCAGGAATGCTAACAGCCTTATTGCTATGTGTTCTTACAGTGTTTATTATCACAACGGTTATAATACTTCTTGCCGGAAAGGGGACGTGATGAAAACGGATGAAGCTGCAAAATGGGCATTAGGAGTTTCAATATGTGCCCTGACGTCATGTATTGTTGAAATGCTCATATCAGATACCAGGCTCGAAAAAAATGTCCGTCGGGTATTGGGAATGTTTATGCTGTGTGTTGTACTGATACCCTTGTGCGGCGTGATAAATGATATATCAACCGAGCTTCCTGCGGTTGAATTTACTCTTGAAACAGATCTGCCCGATAAAGTGTCGGAAATGAGGATAGATTATTTAAAGCGTTGTACAGCAGATCTTATTGAGAAAAAACTTAAGGAGCACGATATATCACCGCTTAAAGTAAGTGTCAATACGGATATTGACGATGATCTCAGCATAAATATGATAACAGCAGAGGTTACCCTTTCAGGTAAGGATTCACACAAGGCAGCAGATGCAGCTTTACTTATAAAGAATGAACTTGGAATAAGCTGTAAGACTTTGATAGTAAAATAGAAGGAGTGATAATACTATGAATGAAATAGCGAAGCCGGCTGAAAACGAAGAAGTTGACGTAACAAAAACAAAGCTTCTGAATAAGGATAGTATGCTCAGACTTATTGTTATTGCAGGTATCATAGGAATTGCTCTTATATTCATATCTTCTGTATTCAAGAAGGAAGACGCCGGCAGCAGTAAGTCTGATTCTGAAATAAATACACCGGAGCTGACTGATGTAACAATTTATCGTCAGGAGCTTTGTGAAGAGCTTGGTAATATGATAGCAAGCATAGAGGGTGCCGGAAAAACTAAAATTATGCTTACAACAGACGGCACAGTACGCAATATATACGCAGCAGATAATGATATACAGGAGCGTGAAAGTTCACGCAGGAATGACGCCGATGAAAACACAGACAAACAGAGTAACGAAAAAGTATCTTATATTACCGTAAGAAGCAAGGATGGTTCTGAGCACGCAGTAACTATCGGTCAGCTTATGCCGAGCATAAGGGGTGTTCTTGTAGTCTGTGAAGGAGGCGGCAGCGAACAGGTATGCAAGAGGATAAAGGAGGCGGTCGCAGCGGCACTTAATATATCGCAGTCACATATTTGTGTTACCAAAATGGTTAAATAATGGGAGGAGATCAATTATGACATTTGGAAAAAGACAATTGGTGATAGGTGCACTTGTTGCAGCTTTGGGAGCAGCGGTATATCTTAACTGGCAGTTTTCGGGTGCACAGCCTGTAGCTGTATCAGAGAGCAGTGAAAGTTCTGTTTCTGCTAAACAGCTTGGTCAGACAACATATGTAAATACGGAAATATCCGGAGTTGAAGCTTCCGCAAATGAGCTAAGTTCCTCAGAATCTCCGGATTCAGATGTTGAGGGTTCTATAGCGGATAATGCTGATTCATCATCTGAAGATGAAGTAAAGGAAACTGCTGCTGAGGTGGAAATATCATTGACAGAAGAACAGTCGGAATTTTTTGAAACCGAAAGAGCTAAAAGAGATGAAATTGAAAAAAGAACAATGTCTGATCTTACAGAGATAGTCAAGGCGTCTGACAGCACAGAAAATGCAAAGGTTGAAGCAATAAAAGCAGCTGATCTGCTTGCAGAAACAATAAAAATGCAGGGTGACATTGAAACCGAGATAAAGACAAAGGGGTTTGCCGACTGTCTTGTTTCAGTCAATAATTCTTCATGTACTGTTATTGTTCCAAAAGATGGTCTGAATGAGGCAACCGTAGTTACAATCAAGGACATTGTCAATCGTCATTCTTCAATTGATTTTGATCAGACAACCATCACTTCAATATAACGGCAGCCTTTTATAAATATTTATTAATACAGAATGAACAGCAGGTGAGTTTTTTTAAAGATAAAGTGCCTGCTGTTTTTATTTTGATCTGAATTACATATGAGATAGCTTGTTGTTTGTTTTGTTTAAAGACGCAGCAGTTCGTGCGAGGATTTTTGTAACGAACAAAATTATTAATTGTCAGAAAAGACTTGAAAATCCGGCTGAATAAGGTTAAAATCGGATATGTAGGTTTAATTTGTCAACAGAAAAGAAAAACTGGGGGAATAAACTTGAATTTTTTAAAAAAATCAATAACCGCTGTCTTATGCGGTTCTGTAATCCTTAGTATGGGAGCTGTTTTACCCGGAACGTTCATAACGGTACATGCAGCAACCTTCAACAATATTAATGCGTCATCTGTGTTTATTAAGCAGAAGCAATATGATACGTGTACGCTTTGTGCAAATGCAATGCTTTTAAGACGAGCTGCAATTCTCAGAGGTGATTCGGACTGGAGCACAATAACAGAGAATGGATGCAGGTCAGATCTTTGGTATGAGGGAATCGGTATGGTGTTCGATTATACATACCGTAACATTGAGGTGTCTTACAGCAGAGTGCAGTATGATGCGGTGTCTGAGCTTAAAGAAGTTCTGAGTCAGCACCCTGAAGGTGTTGTTGCTTATGATTATGATTATCCTCACGCAATACTTCTGACAGACTACACAAACGGTACTTTCTATTGTGCAGATCCTGCAAATAATACGCCTTCAGGAAGAATGAATGTATCTAATGCTCTTATCAGCGTCAGCGGAGTTGAGGGATATTGGTATGTTGAAAGTCCTTCTCTTTCACTGTCAGGCTCGTCATCAACGATAATACCGGAGATAACCACTGTTAATGAAAGTTGGAAAATAACATCAGACAGCGGAGTGAACCTTCGTTCCGGAGCGGGTACAGAGTATTCTTCAAAGGGCATAATACCATATAATACAGCAGTCAAGGTAACAAAAAAGACAACGGTGAACGGATATACATGGGGGTATATAACCTATGATTCAAATACAGGCTGGATAGCACTTGACTATGCCGAAAAAGAAGATACTTCCGAGCTAAAAAATCTTTCAACTTTAAGTTCCTCATCCATAACGTGCGGAAATAGTGTTACAATAAAAGGAGAAGCTTTAGGCGGTTCGGGATTATATGATTATTGTTATTCCTACAGACTGAATTCATCATCTGAATGGGTGGATATAAAGGGATATAGCTCGGCAAAAAAAGTTGTGTTCAAGCCCAAAAGTACAGGTTCATACTACATACGAATAAAGGTACATGATTCAGTAACAGGCAAGGTGGTACAGAAGGGTATTACACTTACCGTTGATAATGCTATTAAAAACAGTTCCTCAATTTCAACAACTAAGGCAGATTATAAATCACCAATAACAATTAAAGGTTCAGCAAGCGGAGGAACAGGTACATATCAGTATGCATATTACTGTAAAAAATCAAGCTCAAGCGGTTGGTACACCATCAAGGGTTACAGCAGCAGCACGTCAGTAAGCTATACACCCGTTGCGGTAACTGATTATGACTTTATGGTTAGGGTGAAGGATTCTTCAAATAAGGTTGCTGAAAAGAAATTCAAGGTTAACGTGAGTAAGCCGTTAGTAAATAAATCGTATGCAAAGTCTGATTCGCTAACATTCGGAGATGAGATGAAGCTCATAGGCTCTGCCACAGGAGGAACAGGTACATATCAATATGCATACTATTGCAGAAAATCAAGCTCAAGCGGTTGGTACACTATCAAGGGTTACAGCACCAGCACGTCAGTAAGTTATACGCCTGTTGCAGCAGTAAACTATGATGTTATGATAAGAGTCAAGGACTCCTTGGGCAGAGTTTCTGAGAAGTTTTTTCAGATAAACGTTAATAACAAGCTTTCAAATAATTCAAAGGCATTGTCGACGGTTATCAAAAAAGGAACTGCAATGAAGCTCATAGGCTCGGCAAGCGGAGGAACAGGTACATATCAATATGCATATTATTGCAGGAAGTCGGGATCAGAAGGCTGGTATACGATAAAAGGCTACAGCAGCAGCACGTCAGTAAGTTATACACCTGTTGCGGCTGTGAATTATGATGTTATGATAAGAGTGAAAGACTCAGCAGGCAAGGTTACTGAAAAAAAATTTACTGTAAAAGTGACTAAATGATTATATGAAACAACCTGTCAACAGAAGTCAATTCTGCCGACAGGTTGTTTTTTGTTTTTATTTATTTCTCATAAAAAGATTGATTTATTATATGACAATATGATATAATACAACATACAGGAATATAGGAATTTGAGGTGTATATTATGTCTGAAGAAAAAAAAATAAATCATTCTGAGCTGTCTTCAAATACTAAGGATAAGCTTACACCGCAGGAGCAGATTGATTTTCTTCAAAGAAAGCTTGAGCAGGCAGAGCTTGTTGCAACAGATAAGAATATAGCTTTGATAGAGATGACTGCAGCCAGAAATGCACTTTATAAGTCACTTCAGGAAACACAGATGAGACTTGCCGAGGCCATTGGTCAGCGTGAAAATGACATAGAAGCATATCAGAAAGAGCTTGAATTGCGTCTTCAGGAGAAGCGTCATCTTCAAGAACAGTATGATGCACTTGTCATCAAGGCAAAAAGATATGATGAGCTTCAGGAAAGCCTTATCAAAATCAAGATGAATGCTGAGATCCGTGCACACAGTGTTATCGACGAGGCTCAGGAAAAGGCAATGGATACTATTATGCTGATAGATAACATTGAAAAGGAAATAAAGCTTTTCAGAGAGGATGTTACATTTCTGAGAAGAGATATAAAGATAGGCACTGTAACGCTTGATGACAGACTTGAAAATATATATCTCCGCCTGTGCAAAAACCTTGACAGGCTCACAGAAATAAAACAGGATTTCTATAAAAAAAATTCTCTTCCGCTTGATGATATTCAGTCAGTTGCACCTGATGGTTCTGCTCCGGTTATCACATATCCTTCTGAGCAAGAGATGCAGATGAATGATATTGGTGAAACAGTAAGTGAAGAGTAAAAAATTACTCATACAGGGTTATATAATATATACCGGATGCATAAATCCGGTGTGTTGTGTGTACATAGGTGCGTGACCGTGCATTACAGTGCGGTCACGCACTGTAATGTCAGGGGTGACTTTCTGATATTGGAATTGTTGTTATTTATGATTAGCAGACAGGATGATGAAAAATAATTCCGGGAGTTTATGCCGTGAAACTACAGTGGACTTTTGAGCAGTCAAAGTGATCATAAGTGAACAAAGCATGCTCCATTATGTGTGGCCATGCACCGTGAAATTTAGACTGGCGGCTCGCCTGCTGCATAATGGTGAAAAAAGTTTTTGAGAACTTATGGCACGGCAATAAATGATGATTTATAATAAACTTGAGCGTGAAATAGGGATCGGCGGCTCGCCGATGATGACTCTGTTATTATTTTAAAATGACTGACATATAATATAACGGGGTGTTGCTATGGAAAAGCTAAAAGCATATATTATTTGTTCGGTTTCATTGATGGCAATCTTTCTTTTCGGAGGGCTTATTTATACTGCATTTGATGAAGTAGAAGCTGTACCTGTTTTGGCAGAGGAGCATATCAATAAGCCTGTTATCGTGATAGATCCCGGTCACGGAGGGGAAGATGGAGGTGCAGCTGCGAATGGTCTTTTAGAGAAGGATATTAATCTTTCAATCGCTCTTAAGCTTCGTGATATGCTTAAGGCTGCCGGTTATAAGACTGTTATGACGCGTGAAGAGGATGTTTCAATATACGATACTTCATCGTCAACTACAAGAGAAAAGAAAAATTCAGATCTTAAAAACAGAACGGAAATTATGAACAGCGATAAGAACAATATTCTTGTCAGTATTCACCAGAACAAATTTGAGCAGGAAAAATACAGCGGTACGCAGATGTTTTATTCTGTAAACGATCCCGGCAGCGAAAAGCTTGCTGAGGAACTGAGAAAATCTGTTACAGGCTTGCTGCAGCCTGAAAATAAGCGTGAACTTAAACCCGCAAGTGACAGCATTTATATTTTGAAGCAGGCACAAGTACCTGCGGTTATAGCCGAGTGTGGGTTTCTTTCTAATGCACATGAGGCTTCAAAGCTGAGTGATGAGGCATATCAGCAAAAAATGGCGTTTGCACTGTGCTGCGGTATTATGAGCTATGTGTCAAATAATAATTAAGGTTTGTTAAATTTTGATGATACAGTAATTCGGTTTTGATCGTTTATATAAGAATGTATAATGTGACTTAAACAGGTGTAAATCGAAAAGGAGCATAAAAATGGCAGGAACAAAAATAAAAAGTATGTATGTATGTTCCCAGTGCGGACACGAGACTGCAAAATGGTACGGTAAATGTCCTTCGTGCGGAGAATGGAATACTTTTACCGAGGAAATCCGTGAGACAACCAGATCGGGTAATCTTCCGGTTCAGGAGAGAAAAAGGACCTCGTCTGTACCGGTACCTATTTCACAGATCTCTACGGAGGACGAGCAGCGATATTATACAGGTTCAAAGGAGCTTGACCGTGTGCTTGGCGGCGGTATCGTTAAGGGGTCACTTGTACTTCTTGGCGGCGATCCCGGCATAGGTAAGTCAACCATACTGCTGCAAATATGCAGTCACCTGGGCAAAATATTAAAAATATTGTATATTTCCGGAGAGGAATCCAAGCGTCAGATAAAACTCAGAGCATCAAGACTTGGAGTTAATTGTGATAATCTTTTGGTTATGACGGAAACTGACATTGAAATAATTGCAGATCAGATAAGAAGTGAAAATCCCGATCTTGTTATGATAGATTCAATACAGACTATGAACTACAAAGAGCTTAATTCATCTCCGGGAAGCGTTACACAGGTAAGGGAATGTACAAATATTCTTATGAGAACTTCAAAGGCACTTGATATTCCGTGTATAGTGGTCGGACATGTAAATAAGGATGGTGCAATCGCAGGACCTAAGGTTCTTGAGCACATTGTTGATGCTGTGCTTTATTTTGAAGGAGATAAGCAGATGTCTTACAGGATCCTTCGTGCAGTAAAAAACAGGTATGGTTCAACGAATGAGATCGGAGTGTTTCAAATGGGGGACAGTGGACTTTCCGAGGTTGAGAATCCATCTCTTATGTTATTGTCCGGCAGACCTAAAAATGTATCGGGAACGTGTGTTGCGTGCACAATGGAAGGCTCAAGACCTATTCTTGCAGAAATACAGGGGCTTGTTACCAACTCAGGCTATGGAAATGCAAGAAGAATGTCTACAGGCTTTGATTATAACAGAATGTCTATGCTTCTTGCTGTGCTTGAAAAACGCTGCGGATATTATTTTTCAAGCCTTGATGCATATGTGAATGTCATAGGTGGTCTGAGGCTTGATGAGCCGGCAACCGATCTTGCTGTTGCATTATCTCTTGTAAGCAGTCTTAAGGATATTGTGGTTGCCGAAGATGTTCTTGCTTTCGGAGAGGTGGGACTTACCGGTGAAATACGCTCTGTAAATCATGCTGCAATGAGAGTATCTGAAGCGTCAAGACTTGGATTCAGAAGATGTATATTGCCATATCACAATATGAAAAATCTTGTTTTGCCGCCTGACTGTGATATTGAACTTCTTGGTGTAAGAACAATCAGAGATGCGGTTTCTGCACTTGGCGGTTAAGCTGTGATATTGAGCTTTCAGGTTTGACTTTGTGAATACAGCCGCCTGTACAGTCAGTGACAGCTGACGCTGTTTCAAGAGTACAGAAGCCTTCACGCTGATGAATACATCTTTCGTCACACGGAATGAATGTCATTTTATCACATCACCTTAAAATAAAATATTCCTGCTTATATTGTGGCATTTTGTACCTTAAAATATACGGGCTTTTTAAGAAAACGGAGAAAAATTTATGGTTAAAAATATTGTGCGTGATCATATGCTGCTTATGAAAAAATCAACTCCTGCAAATAAGAGTGATCTGCAAACGGCACGTGATCTGATAGATACATTAAACTATCACAGTGCAGACTGTGTCGGAATGGCAGCTAATATGATCGGAGTGTCAAAAAATATCATAGTTATCAGTGCTGCAGGCGTTCCGGTGGTGATGCTTAATCCTAGAATAGTGAATCACTCCGCTGAAAGTTATGAAGCTGAGGAAGGCTGTCTGTCACTTGACGGGACAAGAACGACTGTAAGGTGGTATACTGTTGAGGTGGAATACTTTGATATGACAATGAAAAAGAAAAAGAGTAAATATTCCGGTTTTACAGCACAGATAATACAGCACGAGATTGATCATTGCAAAGGTATAATAATCTGATTAATTCAGTTTTTATATTGCAGTGCAAATAATTTGTGATTTTTTGAATTATCATAAAAATAAACATTAATTATAACGGTATAGAGTAATTTTTTATGTTGATGTGTTCTTTGACAATTTGCAGGTAAAAATGTTAGTGAATTTAGATAAGTATTGATGTATAAAAGTATGAAAAAAAATGATATAATTTTCCGTAGAAAATTCAGGAATCGTGTATTAAGGAGCTTTAAGATGAAATATAAATTCATTTCCGACAGCCATATTCACAGTAAGAATTCCTTTGACGGTAAGGACAGCGTTATAATACTTGCCGAAAGGGCATATAATCTCGGACTTTATTCTATTACTATAACCGATCATTGTGAATGCCATGAATATATAGATCACGATTATCACGGAGATATTACTCACTCTGTAGCTGATGTTGTCAAGGCACGTGCTCTTTATAATAATAGGGTAAGGATATATACCGGAATAGAGCTTGGTCAGCCTACACAGAATATACTTGCTGCTGACAACGCACTTGCAATAACAGAGTTTGATTTTGTTCTTGGTTCTTTACATAATTTAAAAAATGAAAAAGATTTTTATTTTCTTGAATATACCCCCGAAAATTATCACGAGCTTCTTACACGCTATTTCAATGAGTTATATGAGCTTGCTGAAATGAACTGTTTCGATTCATTGGCGCACCTTACATATCCTCTCAGGTATATTGCAGCAAATGAGGATATTCAGCTTGATATGAAGTTATATGAGGATCAGATAGATGCAATACTGATGACTTTGGTGAAGAATAATAAGGCTCTTGAGGTGAATACTTCGGGGCTAAGACAATTGATAGGGAAAACTCTTCCTGATGAGAATATTGTCAAAAGGTTCAGAGAACTTGGAGGAAAATATATAACAGTAGGATCTGACGCTCACCGCTGGGGAGATGTGGGTTCTGGTATTGAGGAAGGCTTTAATATGCTGTTGAAGTGCGGTTATACACATTTCACTGTTTATGAGAAGCGTGAGCCTATGCAGCTGCCTATATTTTGAGGTAAAATTTTTACTTCTTGGTATTATTATACAAAATTATACCTTATATTTGTTAAATTGTGTGACTTTAAACTTAGTGTTTTTTGTGTTATAATAAATATGCTAAGCGAGGATGCGATGCACCCTCGTTTTTCTTTATTCGGAGGATAATATGACAGGTATTAAGGCAGTTATTTTTGATCTTGACGGAACTTTAGTGGATTCTATGTATGTGTGGAATAAGGTTGACAGAGATTTTCTGAGTCAGAGAAGTATTGATGTTACTGATGAATATACTGAAACTGTTAAGGGAATGTTTTTTGAAACAGCTGCAAAATATACAATAGAAAAATATGGCTTGAAGGAAAGTGTTGAACAGATAGTTCAGATATGGCTAAATATGGCAAGATATGAATATGAAAATAATGTCAGGCTTAAACCGTATGCGTATGAGTATCTGAAAATGCTTAAGGCAAAAGGAATAAAGATAGGGATGGCAACATCTTCAAATCCTTATCTTCTGGAACCTGTTCTGAAAAGCAATGGAATTGACGGTTTTTTTGATTGTGTGTGTTATACCTCACAGGTTGGTAAAAATAAAAGCTTTCCCGATATTTATCTGTATACTGCCAAGAAACTTAATGCAGAACCGGAGGAATGTATAGTTTTTGAGGATATTTTTGACGGGGTATCCGGAGCGAAAAAAGCGGGAATGTATACTGTTGCCGTGTATGACGAAGCATCAGAAAAGGACATTGAGCTTTTGAAGAAAATTGCTGATAAATACATATATAGTTTTTCGGAAATGGCAGGGGATGTTTATGGAACGTAATAAAATAATATATTTTCTTATATCGTCAGTTCTTATAGCCTCGGGCTATGTGATAAGATTTATGAATATGGAACTTGCTATGGAAGGCAGCTTTGTTTTTATAACTATGGGACTGTATTTTCTGATTGCCCTTATAATACGTAAGGCAGCTTCGTGGGTTTTGTTTATTGCCGACTTTGCTGTGATGGGAGGTTTACAGGGACTCAGCAAGATGAATTTCAAATGGTATAATCTCTTTTATGCCAGTGATGCCGGAAAATTGGTACTTGGCGGTCCTTTTAATGCAAAATGGTTTCTATACATACTTATAGGTGTAATACTTGGTGCTATACTTGAGGTGATTATTAGACAGTATAACAGGATCGGTCTTGGAAACTGATTTTTAGAATACAGAAAATATATGCAGCCTTATAAGATCAATATTATAGTTTATGAAAACCGATGGATTTTAAATCCGTTGGTTTTTGTTTATTTAATACATAATGTAATATCAGTGATTGATATGTGAATTAAGTATAACAAAAAATATACAATTTGTAGAAGAGAGAAAAAAATCGAAAAAAGGTGTTGACAAAAGGAAGAGAAGGTGGTATTATAACAAAGCTGTCGCACGAAGCGGCTTTAGAAAAAAGAGTGGAAACAGGCTTGAACAAAGGACTTGAGGCACGAAAGCGGACTTGAATGAAACCGGCGGTCTTGAGGAAAGAAAAAAAGTTTAAAAAAACTCTTGACAAAAGCTAAAGAGTGTGATAAGATAAATAAGTCGCCAAACGAAAGAAAAACCTGAGTGAAGCGACGAAAAGGACCTTGAAAATTAAACAACGTAAAGACAAACAATA
>CADACB010000009.1 GCA_902786345.1 uncultured Ruminococcus sp.
TGAACTAAAAACAGGATATCTCTATCACACTCGGCTTATTTGTCGGGTGTTTTTCTTTTGAATCCGATATTTTTTCGATATATGCGGTGTTGCCTTAGATATTTCAACACCTGCACTTAGGATAAAAGGTATGCAGTTTTCGATAAAACTCCTGAATAACTGAATTGAGCTCACCTGCGCTTACCATCGGATCTGTACAATGGAACCTCAATCATTCCTACATCACAAACAAGAACAAATCCTGTAAGAGAACCGTTAATACAATATAATTCCTCAAAACAGAACATACGGTCAACGACAGCGTTCTGATCAACTATTTTAAAATCCTCTCCCCTGATACTGCTGCCATTCCTGTTGACTACGGCGTGTATCCTTGTTTTCTGATCACGATATTTAAGCGTATCACCCGAAATTTCAATTTCAGTGAATTTATCTTTATCGAACCATTTGCCTTGAACCGTGTCAAGAAGCTTATCGTCTATGATAACATTACCATAGCGTGAGTTATCTGTAGGCATAAGTATGTCTTCACTTATACCGGAGATGGGAAAGTTTTTTTTACAATGCAGCTTGCCCTCAAGGAAATAAAGCTCCTCAACAGTTGCATAGTCGCTGCCGTATTCATAACGAAGTCCGTTTTTCTTAAGCTTAAGGATGATACGGCCATCAGGCTGAAGATCTGTTTTAAATGTAGTTGTAAGAACAGGACTGCTTCTCCACAGAAAAATTATTTCTGAACCTTCAATTTCAATACGTGTTCCGATAACTCCTCGTTCTTCCCAATTGCCTTCAAGCATTTTCTTTATATCCATATCATCGCATCCTCATCTCTGATCAGTCAATATTACTTTTCAGAAAAAACAAGCTCTGCGGTTATCTCATCTCTCATACGTATAGCCTCACGTCTTGCTGCCTGAGCATAGTCCTTTGGATCAATACCCTCTTCTTTTTTCCATGCACACATAATTCCTCTTGAAGAATTAATTATTGCACCAAGACCGTTTTCATCAAAAGCCGGAAGAACATCCTTAGCACCGCCGCCCTGTGCACCATAGCCGGGAACAAGAAAGAACGTATGAGGAAGTGCTTTTCTCAGTTCACCAAGCTGTTCGGGATATGTTGCTCCTACAACAGCGCCTACACCTGAATAACCGTATTCTCCCGGAAGCTCCTCTCCCCACTTTTCACACATATTTCCCATTGTGCGATAGATAGAAAGTTCATCATCAAGTTTTCTGTCCTGGAGCTCACCGGACGAGGGATTTGATGTTTTCACAAGTATAAACATTCCCTTATCGTTTTCTTTACAAACATTAATAACCGGCTTTACTCCATCTGTACCAAGATAGCCGTTGACTGTCAGCGCATCTGAGCCGAACGGCTCAAAGTTCTCTCCTTCAACCTCAGTTGAACCAAGATGTGCCTTTGCATAAGCTTCCATTGTTGTGCCTATATCATTTCTTTTACCATCAGTAATTACAAACATTCCCTTGCTTTTTGCGTATGAGATAGTACGCTCAAGTGCTCTGACACCCTGCCAGCCATACATTTCATAATATGCTGCCTGCGGCTTTACGGCAGGAACAATGTCACAAAGAGCATCAATAAGTCCCTTATTAAACTCGTAAAGTGCCTCTGCCGCACCCTCAAGAGTTCTTCCGTATTTTTCATATGCCGTTTCCTTTATATAGTCCGGAATGTAATCAAGCTTAGGATCAAGTCCTGCTACCGTTGGATTTTTTGTTTTTATAATTCCTTTTATCATTCTGTCAAAAGACATATAAATTCCTCCGTAAATTTATTATTTTAAAGATAAAGAATATTTTTAATACTATATTCTCTCATCAAATACAATTTTTCCGCCGCAAATAGTAAGCTTCACCTTTGCACTCATTGTAAGACCCTTAAAAGGTGTATTTTTCGATTTTCCGTGCAGCTTTTCAGGATCTACGATCCATTCCTCTTCCTTATAAAGGAAAATATCAGCAGGCTCTCCAATGCTCAGTTTTCCTCCGGGAATGTTAAGTATTCTTGCCGGATTGCACGACATCTTTTCGACCAGTTCTTCTTCCGTAAGGATATTTCCCTTTACAAGAACCGTATATGAAGCCGCAAATGAGGTTTCCATACCAACAGAGCCATTCGGCGCTGACACGAAATCAGCTTTTTCCTGAGGTGTATGTGGTGCATGATCGGTCGCAATTGCATCTATAGTTCCATCTTTCAGACCTTCTATCATTGCAAATCTGTCACGCTCGGTTCTGAGCGGTGGGTTCATCCTGTAATCGGCGTCCCTTTTCCACAGTTCCTTTTCGGTAAGCATTATATAATGGGGTGCAGTTTCTGCAGTAACCTTAACCCCCCTGCGTTTTGCATCTCTTATCATATCAGCAGATGTATAGGTACTGACATGACAAATATGTACAGGCAGATCATATGCCGCAGCAAGAGAAATCTCTCTTGCCGTACCTGCATCCTCAGCTGCTCTCGGCATACCCTTGACTTCTAACGCCTCAGAAAGTTCTCCTTCGTTGACCTTTCCGCCTGCCAGATATGGATCCTCACAATGGGCTGTTACAGGTATGTTAAGCTCAGCAGCTTTCTTCATAGCCTTTACCATAATTGATGTATCAAGCACCGGTCTGCCGTCATCAGAAAGAGCCGAAATACCTGCCTCATAAAGCTCATCAATATCCGTTGCCTCGTGACCGTTAAGACCCTTTGTTATCGAACCCACAACATACACATTTGCATCTGCCTTTTTTGCCTTGTCAAGAATATATCTGACTGTTTCCGGGGAATCGACCGTAGGCTCTGTATTCGGCATGCAAAGCAGGCTTGTAACGCCGCCTGCTGCTGCCGCCCTGCATCCGGTGATTATATCCTCCTTTTCTGTCTGTCCGGGATCGCGAAGGTGTACATGAAGATCAACAAGTCCCGGGGCAGCCTTATAGCCCGTACCTTCTATAACAAGCTCACTGCCGTCAGCCTCTGCCGGATTGGCAAAGCACCCGTCCTTTATGAATATATCCGCTGTTCCGTCATCTCTTACGCCATATGCAGTTTTTAAAGGATCTGTAACGTATACATTTTTTATAAGTATATTCTTCAATTCTTACCCTCCTGACTTATTATCAGTTATCCTCCTCATCCTCCGGAACATCACCGGAGAAAAATTTGCCGAAGGATTTCTTGAATCTGCTCCCGACTGACCCTTTGTTTTTCTTATGATCCTTGATCAGTATTTCCTCATTCTGATAAGCCTGATTTGTGAACGGATCTTCTTCCTCATAGCCCTTATAAAACTCTATGACATCATCACTTTTCTTTTGGAGAGGTGTTTTCTTTGAACCGTTCTTTTTTACAGGTTTTTTTGTCTTAGCTTTATTATTGACACTCTGTACCGGCTCAGTCTTTGTTTCAGGTACTGCAGGCTTTGCTGTCGGCTGAGAACTCTGTGCACCTGTAAAACGCTGTGCATATGCCTGATTCTTTGGCATTGACTTTTTCATTTCCTCATATTGTCTGTTATATTCTTCCGCATTCACACTTTCAAGTCTGGGTATATTTGTAAATGCTGTTTTCATAGGCTGTACAGACTGCTTTGGTTTCTGTGCGTGCTCGAATATAATGCCTGATTCACGTTCAAACATAAATTCTTCCCTCCTTGATTTCTGTACATCATTACTCTTACCCGTTTCTTCTCTCTTACTCTTTTCTTCGGTTTTATTTACCGACTTTATTTCAGTTTTTTCGGAAAGCTTTTTATCTGCCTTCACGCCTTCTAAGAACTCCGCTTCGGTTTCAGGTCTGGTTGGTTCTGAAGAAGACTTCTTTCCCTTGGATTTTTCAGCCTTACCGAAAACAGCTTCAACAGCCTTGGTTCCTGCTGCCGCAGCAGTAACAACAGCTGAACCTGTGACTGCTGCTACTGTATTATCAGATACAATCTCTTTTGCTGCTCCTGCGGCTACTGCTTCCACGGCAGCCGAAGACGACTGATTTCTGTTTTTACCAAACCGCTTCTCAAATGCCGACTCTTCAAAATCAGATTCTTCAGCCGATGTATCCGGCGCATCCTCTTTGATTACCTTTAAATCTGTATTCTTTTCTCTGTCAGCACCAAAAAGCTTATCAAATCTTGAGGTATTATCATCATCCTCAGTTACCTTCTTAGCCTTAACAGTAAAGCCCTCCTTCATTATAGCTTCACTGCGGTCATATATCTGATTGCTGTCTGCGCTTTCAAGCCCCAGGTTTTCTATTTCCTTGCGTCGTTCTGATTTGAGATCAGCCGAATCCTTTATTTTAATATTGATTGGTTTTCCGCTGTTCTCATTAAGCGCTCCTATTATAAGATTTCCATCCGGAGATTTGGAAATTTCAAGCTCTATATTATTACTCTGTGGTTTTTCAATGTTCTCCTGTGGCTTCTCTTCTGATATTTGAGTCTGCTCAGGCTCTGATTTATCATTTTCTGTATTTATTTCCTGCTGCTCATTATTGGACGTTTCATCATCTGTCAGCTTTTCTGTTTTCTTTTCCTCAAAGAAAGACGGCTGTTCATCAATATCCTCTACATTGTGATTTTTAAGCTTATCTATCAGCTTAGTGAACAGTTTATTCTCAGTAACATCCTCCTGTTTTTTCTCCTCATTCTCAGCAGCTTCACTCTCCTGAAGCTGTGTTCCGGCTTCATTATTCTGCATTTCAGCTGAAAGCTTATCTGCTTTGCTGTCAGATTCCGAAGAAACCGTTTCAGTCAAAGCAGGCTCGGGCATTTCCTCAGGTTTTACTGCCGGAGTAAGCTTTCCGAAATGCTTTTCAAATTTAGACGCTCTCTTTTCATCTGTATTTACTATCATAATATCGGGAGATGCCGCAGCGGAAGCTGTTACAGCAGGTGTTGTTCTCTTCTTGCCAAAACGCTTTTCATATGCTGAAAGTTCCTCGTTGGTATCTTCTTCATCAGACTGCTCTGTATTTTGTTCCTCGGTATAAGGTTCTGAGATCCCTATCTGCTCAATTTCAGTATGTCTCTTTTCAGTTATTTCAGCAAAAACAACATCATCCTCAGCATTCGGATTTTTTTCGGAATACTCTTCATATTCAGCATAGTCAGTACCGTCATAATCATACAGTCCTTCCTGCTGTTCACTATAATACTCACCATCTGTCAGATTTGAGTATCCGGACATTTCCTCAGAAGAAGGACTTGCTTTTATTTCCGTAAATCCCTCAGGCTTTGTACTTCTTAAAGTATAGGAATCATGATCATATGCGGGAGTTTCCTCAGGCAGTTCTGTCACACTGACATTATTTTCATCAATACTTCCTAATGCAAATTCCTGTTCTTCAATTTTTTCATACGTCAAGGGAGCAACCGGTATATTATCATCAGTGTAAAGTTCTCCTGCTTCACTTGATTTTTCTATCTCAGAATCCGAGAAAATGTCCTCCGGCTCATTATTATCGTCGGATTCATTATCAACCAGTGCAGTTGTATTTCTCTCTATTTTTGTTCCGGAAATCTCTGTCTCTTCATCATCCTGAGCTGCTGCAAGCCTTTTGGATTTTTTATATTTCATTCCTGCTATTATCATTATAAGAAGTGCTGCAAGTGCTATAGTAGACGCTATTATAATGTATATGTATCTTATGTCTATCTCATTAACAACCAGCGAATTATTTGAAGATGACTGAGGTTCTGCTTCAACACCGTCAAATTTTATGCTGTTCATAACCTCCTTGAACATATTTTTTTCTGCTTCATCAATTTCTCCGTCATATGCTTGGAATGTTATAATAACGCGTCTGCCGTTTATTATTGTATACTCCTGTATACCGCTGATTTTAGTATCGTTGGACTCATCCTCCATTGTTAGTGTAAGGAAAAGAGTATTATTATATGATGTTTTTGAGCAGCCCTTATACACATCCTGTTTCAACAGGTTATCTATAACACTCTGAAGCTCATTATCACTCAGAGAAGAAAGATTCTTTACCGCCTCTGTGTCACCGTTTTCGACTACAGTTACAGTTATATCGCATGAAAAATCCTTCTCACTTGCCTTTATGTATATATCGGATTCCTTGAAGCTTTCCATAATTTCATTTTTGGAACGCTTATAATTTTCAAATGCCGGATCATCGGCATTTGTATCCCTTGTTATAACATACATATTATCAGGCAGTGAAATGTTCATTTCAGCTTCTTCTACCCTGAATGCCTTTAATGAAGCTTTTTTTGTGTCTTCACTGTTATTTTTTTCGGATACTTCAACGTCAGATGTTTTTTTGTCGGTTTTTTCTTCCTTACTCTTTTCATCAGTTTTTTCTTCACTCTTACTGCTTTCGCTTTTTGAAGCTTCATTATCCGAATTTTCGGCACTGCTTTCATCAGACTGCTGCGTGCTCTGCTGAACAGACGCTTCCTCTGTACTGCCTTCGCTCGGCTCTGCATAAACGGGCATTGATACCGTAAGTGCTATCAATGCCGTTGCAACTATCGCAGATAATTTTTTCATTAATGTATCCCCCTCAATAAATCTGATTTTTCAGCAATATTTAAAACAACATATCTATACATTGTATATTATACTGTAATCATGTAAAAAAAACAAGGCTACATTTTCACGATAAAACGCATTTATTAAAAAACTTTTTCTATATTTGACATATTTTAAGAGGGATTATATTCAAATCAGAAATATACTGTTTTCAAGAATTAAATGATAAGCCGGCACTATTGCTGCAAAGCAATACTGAACAAGCTGCAAGAAAAGGAAAAACAGGCATTTCTCTGCTTACCCTTATTTTCAACTCACATGGTTCTATAATATCTCCGCTTATTGTAGGAATGCTTCTTTGAATACATAATAATCTGTAATCGTCATCAATACAGGAAACACTTACCGAATCACGTGACGACATAGAGCAGCCTATCACAGGTCTTCCACAGTTTTTAAGCAGTCTGAGTGCATATTGGTTTTCGCTGTCTGTAATTACAAGTCTGCTTTTTATGCTTATGCTTCTGCAGGACTCAGGTGATATATTGCCGCCTATCACTGCAATACCATTAAAATCCGCATTTGTTATACTGCGTGAAACTATTATCAGATATTCAGGTGAAGCACATGTTTCATAGATCCCCGAATCGTCAGATACGAATGCTCCCCCATTACGTGAGCAAAAACCAATTATGGTATCAGAAAGAATGTGTCTGTTGTCATCTCCGTATATTATAACTTTTTTCAAAGATGCTATACCTCCCCATAATTATCTATCCTTCGCTTATATTTAGTATTGTCATCTAAAAAAAAAAAATTCACATACTCATAAAAGCTTAAAATCATATAATACATATAAATAATAACTTAATATCCATTGATTTTTTGTATATTATATTGTAATATTATCTTATTATATTAATATCGGGAGAGTAATCGTATGCTTAAAAAAATAATTTGCGGCATTGTTTCAATAATGATCACATCGGGGATAATAAGTGCCTCACATACGATTAATATTACAAACACAAATGCAGACGCAGCCGTTCCGTTTGCATATTCTATTGAACCGCAAAGCTGCTCAGATGAATTTGCAGCATCGGAATTCTACCGGAAGCTTACCGCTGCCAAGTCTGAACATTCAAAAGACAGCCTTATGCAAAGGACACTTGCCATTGCAAAATCTCAGGACGGATATAAAAACTATTCTCTTGACGGAATAAGCATTGAAAGAGCAAGGCAAGAAGGAAAACTCTGGACAGGAAGAATCCAGCGTGATAACAACGATGAAACAGGCAACACGGAATATACAAGATGGATGCAGACGTATGTTGTCGGCAGCAATTCATCATCACAGTATTTCAGCCTTGACTGGTGTGCAATATTTGTAAGCTGGTGTATGTATCAGGCTGGATATTATTCGGAAGATAAGGATCGCTCTTATTACTATTCTTATTGTGCCGATCCCCGTGTAGAAAATCAATATAACTATTGGATAGAGTCATTCAATTTTGATCAGAGCAGAGTGTGGTACACACCTATTGCACAAAGCAAGCTTAATGCATACAGTAAATGGAACAATTTCGTAAATACAAATATTGATCCCTATGATATTCCATATAAACCCGGTGGTCTTATATTCTTCTGCTGGGACGGTGACGGGAAATATTTTGATCACGTAGGTATTGTAGTTAACTTCAATGCCGGAACACACACACTTACCTATATCAGCGGCAACGATGACGGACAGGTAAGGATACGAAATTATGATTTTGAAGACACCAAATATAAAGAACAGCCCCGTATAAGAAATACCAACCGCATAATGGCATATGCTGAATACGGAGAAAAGGATAATACCGTACCAAAAACAATAACCGCCGAAAGCACAAGCTTTGACTGCGAAAGAAACAACAATAACGGTATTACCATTAAAACCAATTCAGAATCAAAAACAGTGTCAATAAGAAAAAACAACACGATCATTGCAGACTATAAAAACAGAAATATAACAATAGGCAACGGTATTATCGGAATCGGTGACAAAATTATCAACAGCCTTGATGACGGGGAAAATATTCTTACGCTCTTTTTAGAGGATGGTCAGATAAACATTACAGTAAATATGACTGAACCTAAAAACAAAGTCATCAGTGCTTCGCCAAATTATATGGAGTGGGACAGATCTTCTCCGTCAGGTCTTGTTATACAGACAAACTCTGACTCTGATCTTATCGACATATTCAGGAATAACGATCGTCTGGCAACAATAAATACCAACGGTCTTGACATACATAACGGTCTTATAGAAATATCGACTGACGTACTTAATGATATTCTTGTTGACGGCACAAATTATCTTCAGATACTTTTGCTTGACGGATCTGTATATGTAACGATAGATGTCACTAATGTGAACAGAAAAATATTTGCCGACAACACAAGCTTCACCCGGGAAAAAGGCTCAGAATACGGTATTGAGATACATACAAGCTCCGGTTCAGATAACCTCAGTCTTATTATGAACGGCATTACCACAGCAAAATCAGACGACAGAAGTCTTTATATAAGAAACGGTACAGTAACAATAAGCCCGTCAGTTCTGAACAGCATACTCAATGACGGAGAAAACAACATAACTCTTGTGCTTGAAGATGGTCTTCTTGACATTTCTGTATACTCTACAATACCACAAAGAGAAATAAACATTGAAAAAAGTTTGTATGAATGGGAAACCACATCAACATACGGTCTTAGAATAAGGACCGACTCAGACTCAGACTCCGTAACTCTTGACTGTAACAGCAAAAATATTTCCTCAACATATACAAACGGTATTGCAATTACAAGCGGTACAGTTTATATAAGTCCCGACATACTCAGAAATATACTTGCCGAAGGTCAGAACAAAGCATCTCTGAGATTCAGTGACGGAAGTGCTGAAATTACAGTGAATTGTATCATACCTGCAAAAACATTGACATCAGATAAAACAAAATACCTCATAAGAAGCTCACTGGACAGAGATATAATTATCGAAACAAACTCAGATTCAGAAAATGTGACATTAACTTTAAACAGCAAAACCTTCAGCACTGCCTCTGATAAAAGAATCACTATTAGCAAAGGGAAAGTCACAATAAAAAAATCAATGGTAAAAGATATACTCAACAAAGGAGAAAACAAGGCAGTTCTTGAATTTGATGACGGTACTCTGAACCTGATTTTCAGATTCATAGACGATGCTTTAAGCCCGACATCTCAACATCAGAATACTAAGAACACTGACACCTCTGAACCATCTGAACAAGCAAGTTCATCCGAAGCTTCGGAAAAATCCGCTGCTTCATCAAATAACGGCGATAACGAGCTGCCAATAAATATATCTGATACCTCAGATATATCCTCAGCTGAGTCTTCCGGCAACAGCAATCCGGCAAATATTCCTGATAACAGAACCTCAAACAACACCGTTATCATTCTTTTGATGATCGCCTCGGCAGCGTTTGCAGCGGCAGCAGTTGTGTTCATTATTATAAGAAAAACAAAAAAATGATTTCAAATATCATCAAATCAGCTGTAAAATAATTTATGTAAGTTTTTATCTGTATTTATCTGCCCGTTTACAC
Organism: uncultured Ruminococcus sp.; assembly: GCA_902786345.1. Lineage (GTDB taxonomy): Bacteria > Bacillota > Clostridia > Oscillospirales > Acutalibacteraceae > UBA1213. The sequence continues at coordinate 10,139 of CADACB010000009.1, forward strand.
ATCATCCCTTCCGGAAGCATGATGTCAGGAGTGTGTGGAAGGAAAACCGCGATCGGCGTATGTTTGGTTAGGATAGACTAAGTGAGCGTTAGCGAACGCAATCGCGAACACGGGTGCGGCAGCTTGCCGCCTCGACAGTTGGCGGGCAAATAATACTTGAAAATTGGTATGCAGCTGTGCTATAATACTTTATATAATGAAACACATTGACGAAGAGAGTAGTTGAAGATCGGAAAGCTTCAGAGAATGTCCGTCACAGGCTGAAAGCGGACAGCTTTTCACTTTGATGAAGTTCGCTTCTGAGTGGTGCTGCTGAACATTATAGAATTGAAGTAGGCAGCAACGGTTGGCGTCGTTATCCGCTGAGAGGTGTTTGCTTTCCCGCAAAAATAAGGGTGGTACCGCGGAATTCTGTATTTTCGTCCCTACGTTTTGACGTAGGGACTTTTTATATCTATACAGCATCACAGCACACGCACTATCGCAAACACATTACATAATGTACATTATTTTTCAGGAGGTTACTATGGACGACAAAATTCTAAAATTGAAAGAGGAAATCGAAAATAAGCTTTCAGATACAGTCGATCTCTCTGAGCTTGATAAGCTAAGAGTAAGCTATCTGGGCAAAAAAGGCAGCATTACCGCCCTTCTTAAGGGAATGAAAGAGCTTGCTGCCGAACAAAAAAAAGCATTCGGCGCTGATGTAAACAAGCTTAAAGAATTTGCTGCCGCTAAAATCGAAGAAAAAAATAACGAGCTTAAGAAAAAACAGGTAGAACTAGAGATAAAGGCTATGCCAAAATTTGATATATCATCTCCGGCAAAGTGTGCCTGCGGCTCTTATCATCCGATAACACTGGTTCAAAGACAGTGTGAAACTATTTTTAAGTCAATGGGCTTTACTGTTGAAGATTACTCTGAGGTCGTTACTGACTATGAATGCTTTGAATCACTCAATATTCCAAAGCATCACCCCGCAAGAGATATGCAGGATACATATTATCTTGAAAACGGTCAGCTGCTTAAATCTCAGACTTCGGCAGCTCAGAATGCAATTCTCAGAAAATACGGTCCTGAGCTTATAAAAAACGGTACTCCGATTAGAGCCATTTTCCCCGGAAGATGCTTCCGCAACGAAGCTACAGACGCTTGCCACGAAAACACCTTCTTCCAGATGGAGGGTGTTATGGTAGATAAGAACATCTCTATTTCTAACCTTATATACTTTATGAAAACAATGCTTTCTGAGGTATTCAGAAAGGATATAAATGTAAGACTTCGTCCGGGTTTCTTCCCCTTTGTGGAGCCGGGTTTTGAGCTTGATATAAGCTGTCTTATCTGCGGCGGCGAGGGTTGTCCGTCATGTAAACACAGCGGATGGCTGGAGCTTTGCCCATGCGGTATGATCCACCCGAACGTACTGCGTGAGGGCGGAATAGACCCGGACGAATATACAGGCTTTGCGTTCGGACTCGGACTGACAAGACTTGCAATGATGAAATATGAAATCAAGGATATAAGAGATCTTAACAGTGGCAGCCTTAAAGCATTGTCGCAGTTCACGGATGACGAATAAGGGAGGAAAAAACTATGTTTTTATCAATGAATTGGATCGAGGACTTTGTTGATCTGAGCGGTATTGACAAGGTTGAGCTTATACACAGATTTTCTCTCTCTACTGCAGAGGTTGAAAATGAAATATTCTTTAAAGGCAAGGATATTTCCGGAATAGTTGTTGCCGAGATCAAGTCGGTAGAGGAACATCCAAAATCAAAGAAGCTGCACCTTCTTAAGGTAGACACCGGCAGCGGTGAGCTTACTGATGTTGTTTGCGGTGCACCAAATGTCAGGGTAGGTATGAAAACTGCATTCGCACAGCTTGGTGCAAAAATAGGCGAAATCACTATTGCGCCAAGAGAGCTTGCAGGCTATACCTCATATGGTATGTGCTGCGGTGAAAGCGAAATAGGCATAAGTGATGATAATTCAGGCATTATGGAGATAACCGATGATGTACCTCTCGGAACTGATATAAAATCTATATATGATGTTGAAGATATTATATTCGAGGTTGATAACAAATCACTTACAAACCGTCCCGATCTGTGGGGACATTATGGTATTGCAAGAGAATTCGCTGCCCTTGCAGGCAGAGAGCTTAAACCATTGGAGTGCACAGAGTTGTCTGTTTACGATAACCTACCCGATGTAGATATGAAGATTGAAGACAAGCTTTGCAAAAGATACAGCACCATAAAAGTTGAGAATATAAGCAGAAATATAAGCCCCGTAAACATCCGAATCAGACTTTATTACTGCGGTATGAGAGCAATAAATTTCCTTGCTGACCTGACTAACTATCTTATGCTTGAAATGGGACAGCCGATGCACGCTTTCGATTCAAGAAAAGTTGAAAAAATCAGAATCAAACGCTTTGACGCCCCCTTTACCTTTAAAACACTTGACGGTGTTGACAGAAATATTGATGAGAATACACTGATGATATGTAACGGTAATACTCCGGTTGCAATTGCCGGAATTATGGGTGGTCTTGATTCGGAAATCGTAGAAGATACAACAACACTTACTCTTGAATCCGCTAACTTTGACGCAGTTTCTATAAGAAAATCAACAGTTCGTCTTTCTCACAGAACCGATGCATCTATGAGATACGAAAAAAGTCTTGATCCTGAAATGACAATACCTGCCATAGGACGTTTTCTCTTTCTTCTGCAAAAATACGACAGCGGCGTAAAGGTTGTTTCTCGTCTTACAGATGAATATGCGGAAAAATTCCCGCCTGTAACACTCAACTTTGATCAGGACTTTGTTGATCGTTATACAGGAATCAAAATTGATTGTGACACTATTGTCAACACACTTGAAGGTCTTGGATTTAAGGTTGCACTCGATAACGGAAACTATACGGTTGACGTTCCCTCGTGGAGAATCACAAAGGACGTTACTATGAATGCTGATATAATTGAGGAGATAACAAGAATTTACGGATATGATAATTTTGAAGTAAATACTACCCTCTCTCCCCTTTATCCCGTAAGAATGACCGCAGTTAAAACCAATGAAGAGAAAATCAAGGATATTCTTGTAAAGAAATTCAATCTTCACGAACTGCATTCATACGTATGGGCATACAATGACGAGCTGAAAGAGCTTGGAATTGAGACCGAAAACAATATAAAGCTTGCTAACGCAACAAACCCGAATATAGAAACTCTCAGAAATTCCATCATCCCAACACAGCTCTGCCAGGTAAAGAGCAATTTATCATATGCTCCGGAGTTCGGTATTTTTGAGATTGGCAGAGTGGTAAACGGTGTGGATGAAAATAATCTCTGCATTGAAAACAAAAAACTTGCAATCACTCTTTTCAGCAAGACAACAAATATTAAGGAGCTGTATTTCAGACTTCGTGATATTCTCTCATTCCTCTCACTTGATCTCAAGCACACAGAGCTTACCTTTAGTACAGCTGAACCCACACACAGCTATGAGCATCCCGTTAACCTTAACAAGATCATACTTGGCAGCAAAGAAATCGGCATAATGGGTATTGTTCATCCTGTTGTCAATAAAAACATTGATAAAAAAGGCAATGTTGTATTTGCCGAACTTGATGTTGATATGTTTGCCGAAAGTGCAGATAAGGGAATTACATATAATGAGCCATCAAAATATCCTTCAATGGAATACGATCTGAGTCTTGATATTCCGGCTGAAATTTTCTATTCTGACCTTAAGAAGTGCTGGGATGATGAAGGAAAGGATATTCTCAGAAATGTGAGTGTCATTGATACATATGATACCGAAACCATCCACAGAATTACGATCAGATTTGAATTTTCATCAAACGAAAGAACTCTTTCTTCGGCTGAGGTTCAGGAAATCATTGATAATATCACTGCAAATCTCAGCAAGATCAATGTTACAATACCTAATTATTCTTCATAAAATATCTGTATGATTCGGATATGCAGCTGATTCATGCGGATCTGATGTACCATTTTCGGGACAAAATAAGTTTTATTATTAAATTTAATAAAATTCTATTGTAATTCGATTCAGCTTGTGTTAAAATAACTAAGACGGAGGTGGTATAAGTGCACGATAAAACAATGATATTTTCTATTTCAGACAATCGTGATGAGAGTATAAGATCTATTCTCACAACAGTATATAACGCACTTGAGGAAAAAGGATACAATCCGATTAATCAGATAGTAGGTTATATTTTGTCTGAGGATCCAACATATATCACCACTCATAATAACGCGAGATCCCTGATCCGCAAAATCGACAGAGACGATCTTCTTGAGGTACTGTTGAAAAACTACCTTAAGTCGTGATCTTATAAATCAGAAACGGAGGGTGAGTATGTCTGAAAAAAAAAGCAGCTTCTTCTGTTATAAAGGCAAGCCGCTTGTTCGCTGCGGCGATACACTTTATTACGGTGATATGAAAGACAAATACGTTATAAAATTAGAGATTAAATCAAAACAAAAGTCTGGAGATATGGAACTTGCTGATAAGGTTTCAGTAAAATTGATGAATACCGATCCGGATATAAGTCCCAGAAAGGCTATTGTTAAAACAAGCGAGAAGCCTAGTCTTTATCTCGCAATTGACATTGGAAACGTATGGCTTCAAAAAGCTCTTAAGGAAGCCAAAAAAGAACAAGGTGCATAAAATCAATAATCAGTGAAAACATAAACAGACCGTTATATTAATGGATCAAGAGTATTTCACATCTTCATTTTTCACCTCTGAACAGACACAGCCGCTGTAAAGCTGCTGTGTCTGTTCTTTATGTAAAACAGATGTGAGAAACTACAGATTGACAGAATTGTCTCTTGTAAAATTGAAAAATGTGGAGTATAATGAGGGGTGGAAATAAGGGTTGAAACAGTATGCTGAAATGCTGCTTCTTTACCCTGTAGATTGAAGTCCGGCAGATTATTTGAATCTTGTGATTCTTTGTTGGTTGCACTGATATGTCGTTTGAATCAAGGGCATATTTTACGGCATTCAAGGACAATTAAAATAATACGGACAAATTGATTTGCCGCTTTTCTGTTTCCAGTTGATCAAAGGGAGGTGTCTCAGCTGTGGAGGATATGATCGCCAAAATTGTCGAAATGGACAAAAAGGCTCGCGATATGACAGACGAGGCTCAGCAAAATAAACTTGATTATGAACAGCATATCATCAGAAAAAAAGAAAAAATCAAGAATGAATACCTCGAACGTGCCAAAAAACGTATTGCCATAAATCAACAGTCTGCTCAGAAAAAAGCCGACGAATACCTGATGGTGATAGAAAAACGCGACAGTGCTGTTATTAAAGAGCTTGACAGCACATATGAAAAAAACTGCGACAAATGGGTTGACAGTATTGTTGCCCGTGTTGCCGACGGATAAAGGAATGGTGAGCTTTTAATGTCTTCAAAATCTTCTAATGCAGTACTCGCCAAGGCTCGTGCGATGTATGGAAGATGTCTGAAAGATAATGACTACCGTCAGCTTGCAGATTGCCGCACCGTACCGGAAATTGCCGCATACCTCAAAACAAGAACCTCTTACGGAAGAGCTCTTACAGGTCTTGTGGACGGTGAAATTCACCGGGGTCAGCTTGAACCTATGCTGCGCCAGAATCTCTACCTTGATATTTATGCGCTGTCAAGATATACCTCGGATAAATCTGTGGCTTTTTCTGAATTTATCATTTCTAAGATGGAAATAGAGCAGATAATACGCTTCCTTATGCTGCTTAATATAAACAGACCTGAGGATTATGCATATTCAATGCCACTGTCTCTTGATAAATTTGCTGCCCTTAGCTTTGGTGAAATGGCAAAGGCAAGATCTTATGACGATCTTCTTGCTTCGCTTCGCAATACCAAGTATTTTTCCGTTCTCAGCGAGTTCAGTCCTCGTGAAAACGAAAGAATAAAAATTACTGAAATTGAGCTTGCACTTAATATAAAAAACTATGCCTCTGCAATTGAGGCTATGTCAGCATCCAAAAGTAAAACCGAACAAAAGGAACTGACAAATATCTTTAATGCAATGCTTGATTTTGAAAACCTCGCAAGAATACTGCGACTCAAAAAGTATTACGGCTTTGAGACTGACAAAATAAGGTCTATGCTCATTCCCTACGGCAAGCTTTCCAAAAAAACGCTTGATGAACTGTGCTCGGCTGATAACGTTAACGACGTTTATGATCTTGCACGTTCAACTTATCTGGGAAAAATGCTGACAAAGCTGCAATACAGTAATCCCGGTCAGATAACCGATGCCCTTGTCAATGTTTACTGTAAGCATCATCTGCGTCTGTCGCCAAATCCGACAATCGTTATGATCTCATACGTTTATTTAAAAGAGATCGAGCTGCATAACATTGTAAACATAATAGAGGCAACACGCTACGGTATGTCTGCAGATGAGAAGCTCAAGCTTCCCGTCAGATAATATTAAGGAGGTGATTTTTTGTCTGTCAGACCTGTAAAAGCCATCAGCATCATTGGTATGATGTCTGAGCTTGATAAAGTTATAAGATTCTGCGGCGACTCACAGGTGTTTCATCCGGATGACGCTATGTCATTTTACTCCGACACAAAAAACTTTCTGCCGCTGAGTAATAAAAATCCCTATGCAACCCCTATGCAGGAACTTAAGAACGCAGCTGATCTTGCAGGCTTTAAGCTTGAATACGTTCAATCGGATAATAAGGATGATAACATTGATAACACGCTTGAATATATTTCTGCCTTTGTTTCAAAAACAGAAGCAATGGTCAACAAAAAGCTTAAGCTTGAACAGGATATTGATGCCTGTAAAAGAACGATCGAGCAGGTCGATCATTTCTCGGGGTGTGATATTGATTTTACCGAAATCAATGACTGCCGCTTCATAACACCGAATTTCGGCAGACTGCCTAAGGAAAGCTTTGAAAAGCTCTCTCAGTTTTCGGATAACCAATATGCGCTGTTCTTCCCGTTTACTAATGACGAGACTCATTACTGGGGTGCATATTTCACCATTCCCGAGGAAAAGGAGAACATTGACCGTATCTTCTCTTCCATTTATTTTGAAAGACTTGATATTCCGCCTATCGCCGGAACTCCGGACGATTATATGAAAAAGCTGAAGCAAGAGCTTTCGGAATATGAAGATGAGCTGTCAACACTGAAGAACAAAATTGACAGCTTCTGGAAAAGCGAAAAAGATAAGTGTCTTTTCCACTACAGCAAGCTTGAAGAAATGGACGCCTATAACGAGATAAAACGTTATGTATATAAATATCACAAGAACTTCATTCTCGTTGGCTGGATACCTGCGGACAAAGAACAATATTTCGCAAAGAGGCTTGATGAGATAAAGAGTGTTGAATACTCTCTCAGTGACGGAAAGGACGAGCTTAAACACTCTCCGCCTGTAATAATAAAAAATCCGCCGTTCTTCAAGCTTTATGAATTCTATGTAAAGATGTACGGAATGCCTTGCTATAACGAAATAGACCCTACGGTGTTTGTAGCCTTCACCTATACGTTATTCTTCGGAATAATGTTCGGTGATGTGGGACAAGGACTTGTGGTTGCCATTGTCGGTGCACTGATGTATAAGTTCAAGAAGATGGAGGTCGGAAGAATTCTTATTCCCTGCGGAATTATGGGTATGATCTTCGGCTTTCTCTATGGATCTGTATTCGGCTTTGAGGAGTTGCTCACACCGGTTCATCAAAAGCTTTTTGGCACACAAGGCAAACTGATTGAGGTTATGGAGCCGAATAGTATCAACCTTATCATTTACGGCTCGGTTGCAATAGGCTTTGTTACAATAGCAATTGCTATGATAACCAATATCTGCTCGTCACTTCGACGGCGTGATTTTGAAAGCGCCTTCTTTGGTGCTAACGGAGTTGCCGGCTTTGTCTTCTATGTTTCGCTTGTAGTCGGACTTGTTTGTCAGATGTTCCTTAACGTTCAGCTTATGAACGGGGCATATATTGTAGGTCTGATAATAATACCGCTGATACTTATGTTCCTCAGAGAACCTCTTGGCAGACTTGCAGAAGGAAAAAAACAATGGCAGCCTAAAAAATGGGGCGAATATTGCGTTCAAAGCTTTTTTGAGCTGTTTGAAATGTGCCTGAGTTACGTTACAAACACAATGTCCTTCCTTCGTGTAGGTGCATATATACTTGTTCACGCAGGTATGATGCTTGTTGTGTTTACGCTTGCCGAGATGGTGGGAGGAAATATCGGATATACGGTGGTGGTAATCATCGGTAACGGTATTGTTATGGCACTGGAAGCACTTCTTGTTGCCATTCAGGTATTAAGACTCGACTACTATGAGATATTCAGCCGTTTTTATGTAGGCGACGGACGTCCGTTTACACCGGTTACGGCAAGAAAACTTAAATAGTCAGGACATATTGCCGGCAGGTTCGGCATAGGATTTTCAAATAAATATTACGGAGGATTCAGATATGTTAGAATATATTTTAATGATAGTACCCGTTGCATTTGTTGTAGGCTCTGTTTACTATGCCTATAAGACAGTTTCATCAGGTAAAAGAACAAGAAAAAGAGCAGTACTCTCTCAGATTGCAGCCTTTGCTGCCGTAAGCGTTGTTTGCCTTGTTACAGCAATGACTGTATTTGCTGCGCCGGAAGCAGCTGAGAGTGCTCCCGAAAGCCTTAACCTTGGCATCTCAATGATAGCTGCTGCACTTGCAACAGGCTTATCGGGTATTGGCGGCGGTCTTGCCGTAGGCGGTGCTGCTCCTGCAGCTATCGGTGCAACAAGCGAAGATCCTAAGGCATTCGGTAAGGCTCTTATATTCGTAGCACTTGGCGAAGGTGTTGCTCTATACGGACTTCTTGTTTCTATTCTTATCATCAGCAAGGTTTGATATTTTAAGGTTGGTGAGCTTATGAAATTCTATTTAATAAGCGATAATGTAGATACACTTATGGGTATGCACCTTGCAGGAATAAGCGGAGTTGTTGTACACGAAGACGGTGAGGTGCGCGACGCCCTGAAAAAAGCTATGGAGATGGAGGATGTTGCAGTCATTCTTATGACAGAACGACTTGTCCAGCTTTGCCCTGAGCTTGTTTATGATCTTAAGCTCAAATGCAAGCAGCCGTTGATTGTTGAGATTCCCGACAGACACGGCAGCGGAAGAAGCAGAGATTCCATAACCCGTTACGTAAGAGAAGCTATCGGCATTAAAATTTAAGCATCTGCGGAGGTGAAAATATGCCCGATACAACAAGTAAAACAGATAATTTTTTAAAGGCAATAGAAAAATATGCTGAGGAACAGCGTACTAAGATGAAATCGGAAGCAGAAGTCTTTAAAGCCAAGGAACTTAACAGAGCCGAGGAAGAAGGTCTGAAAGAGGCTTATGTTCTTATTCAGAGAAAAATGTCTGAAATCAACAATAAAATCTCAAGTGAGATTTCAAAAGCCGAAACAGCCAGCAAAAAGAAGATTTTTTTAAGACGCAAGGAAATTGAAAACGATGTTTTTGCCAAGGCAGAAAAAAAGCTCATTGAATATACGGCAACAGACAAATATGCTGCTTCACTGGTAAAGAGCGCTGCTGAAATCAGCAAGCTGCTTACTGCCAATGACGTTACTCTTTATGTTAAGAAAAACGATCTTAAATATAAAGACAAGCTTGTTAAGGCATTCGGCAGAAGCTGTGAGGTTGCTGTTTCCGAAGATATAAAAATAGGTGGAATAACAGGACTGAGCCGCAGCATGGGACTTATTGCCGATGAAACACTGGACACCAGACTTTCGGGTCAGCACGAATGGTTCTGTGAAAACTCTGGTTTGAAAGTGACTGATTAAATAAAGATGGGATGAGTTATTAAATGACAACTAATGATGTTATTTACGGTATAAACGGTCCTGTTGTTACTGTCAGAAATACACGCAGCTTTTCTATGATGGAAATGGTGTATGTTGGCGAATCCCGTCTTGTCGGCGAAATTATCGGCATTAACGATAATCTGACGACGATTCAGGTATATGAGGAAACAACAGGTCTTAAGCCCGGAGATCCGGTTTATGGCACAGGCGCGCCTATGAACGTGCTTCTCGGTCCGGGAATAATTGACAATATATTCGACGGTATTGAACGTCCTCTTAAAGCTATTGAGAAAACAAGCGGTTCTTTCATTTCAAGGGGTGCCGCTGTTTCTGCCCTTGATCTTGACAAGCAGTGGAATGTAACCATAAATGTCACGGTCGGAGATGAACTCAATGAGGGTATGATCTATGCCACCTGCCCCGAAACGGCAATAATTGAACACCGCTTTATTGTTCCGCCGGGCATAAACGGTAAAGTTACAAGTGTGAAACCAAGCGGTAAATACAAGCTTATGGATACGATCGTTACACTTGAAGACAATAACGGCAAAAAATACGATCTGACACTTTGTCAGAAATGGCCTATAAGAACGGCACGTCCGTGTAAGAACAGACTTCCGGCAACTGTACCGCTGATTACCGGTCAGCGTGTCATTGATACTATGTTCCCTGTTTCAAAGGGCGGTACGGCAGCTATTCCGGGAGGATTCGGAACAGGAAAAACAATGACACAGCACCAACTTGCCAAATGGTGTGATGCAGATATAATCGTATATGTAGGCTGTGGTGAACGAGGAAACGAAATGAGTCAGGTGCTTGATGAGTTTTCTGAGCTTATCGACCCAAAATCTGGTCGTCCTATGACAGACAGAACGGTGCTTATCGCTAACACCTCAAATATGCCTGTTGCTGCTCGTGAGGCTTCAATTTATACAGGTCTGACACTGGCAGAATACTATCGTGATATGGGTTATCACGTGGCAATTATGGCTGATTCAACATCAAGATGGGCAGAGGCGCTCAGAGAGATTTCGGGCAGACTTGAAGAAATGCCTGCTGAAGAAGGTTTCCCTGCATATTTGCCGTCAAGACTTTCTGAGTTCTATGAACGTGCCGGACGTGTTGACGCACTTTGTGGTTCGGAAGGCTCCGTTACTATTATAGGTGCGGTTTCTCCGCAAGGCTCCGACTTCTCTGAGCCCGTAACTCAGAATACAAAGCGTTTTACACGCTGCTTCTGGGCACTTGACAAATCTCTTGCCTATGCAAGACACTATCCTGCAATAAACTGGATGAACAGCTACAGCGAGTATTTCACAGATCTTGATCCTTGGTTCAGGGAAAACCTCGGCGATGATTTTATCAAATACAGAAACAGGATCACAACCATACTCCACGAAGAAAGCTCTCTTATGGAAATAGTAAAGCTTATAGGCTCAGACGTTCTGCCTGACGACCAGAAACTTGTAATTGAAACAGCAAAGGCTATACGCGTAGGATTTTTGCAGCAGAACGCTTTTCACGCCGATGATACGTTCGTACCTCTTGAAAAACAAAAGCTTATGATGAAAGCAATTCTTCATCTGTACAATAAGGCAAAAACCATCATTGCAGCTGCTATTCCGATCTCAAGCATTATGGAACTTGGTCTTTTTGAAAAGCTGGCAAAAATGAAGTACGACATTCCCAACAATAAGCCTGAGATGTTTGACGATCTGATCTCAGACATAGATACGGCACTTGCCGCCTTGACTTCATAATACCGTAGGCTTATACAAACTGACAGGGATAAGCCGGAGGGTTTATCCGCTTTATATAAATAGTATTAATGAGGAAGTGAAATGAATGATTCTTGATTATGTCGGTGTTAAGGAGATCAACGGATCTCTGATTGTGCTTGATAATGTTGATAATGCTTCTTTTGAAGAAATGGTCGATATTCGTCTTGACGACGGCACTTACCGCCACGGAAGAATAGTTCAGATAGAGGGCAAACGTATTGTTGTTCAGGTGTTTGAGGGTACAAAGTCTATCTCACTTGACAACACAAGAACACGGCTGAAAGCTCATCCTATGGAGCTTTCCCTTTCGCCCGAAATTATGGGACGTGTTTTCAGCGGTGCCGGCAGACCAATAGACGGTCTTGGAGAAGTATATCCGGAAAAGAAAGCTAACGTCAACGGCACTCCGATGAACCCTGTTTCCCGTGTTTATCCAAGAAACTATATCAATACCGGTATTTCTACAATTGATACGCTTATGACGCTTATCAGAGGTCAGAAGCTGCCGATCTTCTCAGGCTCAGGTATGAAACATAACGAACTTGCAGTACAGATAGTCCGTCAGGCTAAGATAGCCGATGAGGGCGGTGACAATAAATTTGGTATTGTATTTGCAGCTATGGGTGTTAAAAACGATGTTGCGGATTATTTTCGCAGAAGTTTTGACGAAAGCGGCGTTCTTTCAAGGGTTGTTATGTTCTTGAACCTTGCAAACGATCCTATCATTGAAAGAATACTCACACCTAAGTGTGCACTTACGGCTGCTGAGTATCTCGCATTTGAATGTAATATGCACGTTCTCGTTATTATGACAGATATGACGTCATATGCCGAGGCTTTGCGTGAATTCTCGTCTTCAAAGGGCGAGATTCCCGGAAGAAAGGGATTCCCGGGTTATCTTTATTCCGACCTTGCAGCTCTTTATGAGCGTGCGGGAATGATAAAGGGCAGCAGCGGTTCTGTTACACAAATACCGATCCTGACAATGCCAAACGACGACATCACCCATCCTGTTCCGGACCTTACCGGATATATTACAGAGGGTCAGATCGTTCTTGACAGACAGCTTGAGGGTTCAGGATTGTATCCGCCTGTTTCTGTTCTCCCCTCTCTTTCACGTCTTATGAAGGACGGTATTGGCGAGGGATATACCAGAGCTGACCACCAACCACTTGCTAACCAGCTTTTTGCGTCATACGCAAGAGTACAGGACGCACGTTCTCTTGCCTCTGTTATCGGCGAGGAAGAACTTTCTCCTGTTGACAAAAAATATATGGAATTCGGTAAGCTGTTTGAGCAATATTTTGTAAATCAGGGTTATCACGAAAACCGTACTATTGAACAAAGTCTCGATCTTGGCTGGAAACTTCTTTCCACTCTCCCGAGAACTGAGCTTGACAGAGTAGATGATGCACTGCTCGACAAATATTATATTGAAGACAAAGAAAATCTTAACTTCAATACCTTCTCTACAGAAACTGAGGATAATAAATCATCTGATGATGATGTATAAAATAACGCAGTGAGGTGAAAAGAATGGCTGTTCAGGCTGTGCCTACAAAAGGTAATCTGATCACATCAAAAAAATCCCTTTCGCTTGCAAAAAAAGGTTATGAGCTGCTTGACAAAAAGCGTAATATACTTGTGCGTGAGATGATGACTCTTATTGACAGAGCTTCAGAAATACAAGACAAGATCGATGTAACCTACAGCAAGGCATATCTCGCACTTCAGCGTGCAAACATCACACTCGGATATATTGACGATCTTGCACGATCTATTCCCGAGGATGACTCGCTTAAACTCTCCTACAGAAGTGTTATGGGTGTTGAGATACCAATTGTAACCATTGATAAAGAAACTCAGGAAAACGGTCTGTTCTTTGGACTTGACACAACTAATGCAGCTTTTGACGAGGCTTATATGTGTTTCAGTGAGGTAAAGCGGCTCACAGCCGACCTTGCAGAGGTTGAAAACAGCGTTTATCGTCTTGCCGATGCAATAAAGAAAACTCAGAAACGGGCAAACGCTCTTAAAAATATTATGATACCCCGTTTTGAGGAAACGGTAAAATTTATTACTGACGCTCTTGAAGAAAAGGACCGTGAGGAATTCTCAAGACTTAAGGTAATAAAAGCTCAGAAACAGAAAAATAACGATTGATAATAATAAGTATTTATCAAAATAAAAATACAGACAAGGTAATCTTTAAACAGAATTACCCTGTCTGTATTTTTTGCTTTTATCACTTTAAACGATGATATAGTCATGATTTTGCCCTGAAACTCACCACATTTCATTATGCATAAACTTCCGTCAGTCAATCAGCGGTTGCCTTCGGATTCGCTTCTTGGATCATCAATTATCACCCTTCAAGTTCTCGGCAGAGGCTCAGTCCCAGCACACCCGTCAACTTTAAAAGACTATTCAATGCTTTTAAGAGATTCTACCATACTGATCTTATTCATTTTGAAATACATAATGAAATTTACAAACATTGAGAACAAAAATGTAAGTATAAAACCAAGGAAATAGGTAAGCGGTGTGATAACCTTCGGGAACATAACATTATCCATCTGTATGGCATCAACAATAAAAACAGACAGCATATTTCCAAGGAACAAACCTACAAACGCACCAACTGCCGTGAGTACAATATTCTCTCGATAAATAAAGTTAGCCGTTTCAAGACTATAGAATCCAAGTACCTTTATTGTTGCAATCTCACGTACTCTTTCTGCTATGTTAATGTTTGTAAGATTATAGAGAACTACAACCGCAAGTAAACCGGCACAGAACACCATAACGAAAATTATTACATTCAGCGATTGAAGCATATCAAGTATGGCATTGACCTGTTCTGTTGTTGAGGATACTGTCATTATATCCTCATTTTTCATCCAGTCATTTGCAATTTCGTTTTCCTCTGATTTATATTCCTCTGATATATGTGTAAATACAACTCCATATTTTGGATCATTACCCGTAAGCTCACGATAATATTCCGGCGTCATATAGAAAAAGTTACCAGAATAGTTTTCGGTAAGGGCTGTTATTTTACATATATAGTTATTATCCTCGAGATTAAGGGTTATACTATCGCCCTGTCTGACCCTAAGAACATCTCCCAACCGCTCATTTATTATGATACCTTCATTGCCCAGAGTGTATTCTTCCCCACTCTTTCTGTCACGGAGCTTAAACATTGTTTTATAATCATCATTGGCAAATATCAATGTCCTGCCTACAATCATCTCCTTGTGATTTTCAGAGCATGCCTTGCTCCATCCGATATATCCGAGAGCCGCATTTTCAATACGTTCATCAGCATGTATCTGTGACATCAAATAGGCTTTTTTATCTGCTGATTGAGATTCGGAAAGTGCATAAACCTGATCATAGCTTGTAACTCCCTTGAATTGCTTATCGGCAATATCAGTAATTGAGTCACGCAGTCCGAATGCCGCAACAATAAGTGCGGTACATCCTGCAACACCTATTACCGTCATAAGAAAACGTGCCTTATATCTGAAAAGGTTTCTTGCAGTTACTTTTGAGGTAAAATTCATATGCTTCCATATGGGTCTGATATGCTCAAGTAAGATCCTTTTGCCAGGCTTAGGAGCTTTCGGACGCATAAGGATTGCAGGTGCTATTTTTAGATCGTGATAGCAGGCAGCAAGTGATACTATACATATACAGAAGACGCCTATTATTGACGAGGCTAACAGACTGCTCCATGAAACAACAAGCTTTGTTGCCGGAAGAGTATACATAATTCCATATGTCTGTACAATAATATAAGGAAGAGTGAAAACTCCTATAACTGAGCCTACAATAGATCCGCTTAATGCTGCAGTGCCGGAATAAATGAAGTATTTTGAAGCAATTGCAGCATTTGAATATCCAAGTGCTTTCAGCGTGCCGATCTCTGTTCTTCGTTCCTCAACCATTCTCGTCATAGTGGTAAGGCAAACCAAAGCGGCAACTAAAAGAAAGAATATCGGGAATACCCTTGCAATGCTGTCAACACGGTTTGCATCATCAACAAGACCGGAATATCCGGGATTGCTGTCACGATCATTTACTATCCATTTTGCTTCATCAAGCTTATCAAGCTTTTCCTGTGCGTCATTCAGTTTTTCTTCGGCTTCACTCAACTGAATATATGCATCATATCTGCCCTTTTCAAGCTGTTCCCTTGATTTCTTAAGCTTTTGAAGTCCAAGCAGCTTTTGATTTTCAAAATCCGTCTTACCATCATAAAGCTGTTTTTCTCCCTCTGTAATTTCTGCCTGTGCAGTCTGAAGGTCAAGCAATCCTGTTGTCATTGCGGTTTCATATTCAAGCTTTCCGGTTTCCAGCTGACTTTCTGCACTGTCAAGCTGGTTTTTTGCATCGTTAAGCTGAACAGCACCGTTTGTTTTTTGTGTTTCAAGCTCAAGAACAGCAGCATCAAGCTTTGCCTTTGCTTCATTCAGCTGTCTTTCCCCTTCTGCAAGCTGATTTGTTCCCTCATCATACCTGAGCTGATACTCAGAAAGCTTTTCACTGTATTCATCAAGCTTGCTTTCAAGTGAGATCACCTCATCACTTAAAGCTTCACCAATAATACCATCATGTTTAATTTCGTCAAGCCTTTGCTGAGATCTTGAAATTATTTCATCGCACAAATTAATTCCTGCTTTAAGAAGTGCAAGCTTATTTTCCGCCTGAGGCTTTGTTGTAAAATAGAAAAGCTGATATTGTGTGTCAAATTCCTTTTGTGCGGAATTAAGCTGATTTTCAGCTTCACGTATTTTTGTGTCATATTCAAGCTTTGCATCATTGTATTTTTTCAGCCCATCACTGTATTGCGTTTGTGCATCACTGAGCTTATTTCGTGCTTCTTCAATACCATCCTTATAGTCCTTTTGCCCTTGTTCAAGTTTTTTCTTTCCTTCCTCAAGCTTTGCTTCGGCTTCATCAAGCTTTCTTTGAGCGTCAGCAATCTGATTGTTATATTCCTCTTCACCTTTATGAAGTTTACTTGCGCCGTCTGACATCTTATCAAACGTTTCCTGTTTTTTATCGGCATATTCTTTTTTGGCATCTGAAAGTTCTTTTTTTGAATCCGCAAGAACTGTTTTGTTGAAACGATCAATACATTTATCGGATATACCCTCAAATTCCTCTTTCTCGTCTGCAACCATATCCTTATATTCATCAGAAAAATCAGAATATCCGTTGACTGAAGCCTTTGTGCGTACATATACGTTAGTATAGCGTTCGTAAGCAAACTCGTCTGACGGTATCATCATATAGAATGTGATACTGCCGTCACCTACGGTAGAATTGCCCCTTGCATATGTCAGATACATAGGTGAATCAATAATACCTACAATTTTATACTCAAGATGCTTTACATAATCTGAGGTTGCATTCCCCTCAACAGTAGAATTAAACTTTACAGTATCACCAAGCTTATAACCCGACAACGCAAGAAAATAGTTTTCAATTACGCATTCTCCCTCGTTCTGCGGCATACGTCCGTCAACAAGAACAGGTTCATTCAGCTTTATCTTGTTGGTATCACTTTTTTCCGGTACAGAATAAACACGTACTACAGAATCCGTTTTATCCTGAGATATGATAAGATCTGCCATATATCCGGGCATTACCTGTTCTGCGCTTTCAAGTGCATATATATCCTTTATGTCATCGTCATCAAAGCCTACCGTTGACATAATATTAATATCTGTAAGATGCTGAGAAGAAAAATACTGACGTCCAGTTTCTATCATACTCGGGCAGGCTGATTTTAAACCGGTGAAAAAACCTACACTTATCCCGATGATTGCAAATATGGAAAAAAATCTTGATTTTGTACGTGAAATTTCCCTTATGATATTTTTTCTTAAGGATTTTTTTGATTTACCTTTACTTTGAATATCCAGATATAATCACCTCTTTTCACAGTCAAATTCAGAATTTACCATTCTATCTGATCTACCGGAACAGGGCTGTCATTTACAACATTACTGACAACCTTACCGCTTCGCATACTTATTACACGATTTGCCATTGGTGTTATAGCTGAGTTATGAGTGATAAGAACAACCGTCATACCGTCATCTATGCACTTATTCTGCAGGAGCCTGAGAATGTTTTTGCCGGTATTATAGTCAAGTGCACCGGTAGGCTCGTCACATAGAAGCAGCTTTGGTTTCTTGGCAAGTGCCCTTGCAATTGAAACTCTTTGCTGTTCACCACCCGAAAGCTGTGAAGGAAAGTTATTTTTACGCTCTGATAAGCCTACACTGTCCAGTGCCGTATCCGCATCAATAGACTCCCTGCATATCTGTGTTGCAAGCTCTACATTCTCCTTGGCTGTCAGATTAGGTATAAGATTATAAAACTGGAAGACAAAACCTATATCATAACGTCTGTATGAGGCAAGATCATGTTTGTTCAAATGGCTTATATCCTTACCGCCAACCATTATCCTGCCCTCGTCACAGCTGTCTATCCCCCCAAGAATATTCAATACAGTAGTTTTTCCTGCACCGGAAAGTCCTACAACAACAGCAAACTCACCTTCATCTATAGAAAATGATACTCCGTCTGCCGCCGTAATTGTAACCTCTCCCATTTTATAACGTTTATATACATTATCAAACTGAACAAAATTCTTCATCATAATTTTTCACCGATCCCTGAAACTTTTACAACAGCCTTGATTTATCCTGTTTTTATTCCACTTACAATTTTATGTTGTTCTATTGATCTGAAATGCTTAAAATATACAAATGCATATTTTAAATCAACATACCTTTTATGTGTGATTTTTTTATTCAATAAGCTAATAATACAGGACAAAATATATTGATCAGATATTTAGTGTCGTAATACTTGCACAATACCGTATAACTGGTTTATATCCCGTTGCTGTCAAGCCACTCACCAGCATTTTCGGCAACCTCTTTAAGTGCGTCCCCTTCAAAAGGAGACTTCAGACCTGCGGTATCTATAAGTTCAATAAAGGTTTGTATGCCTGCTTTTCTTACAAGCCTCATATAACGCTGCCATGCTTCTTCGTGGCTTTTCTGCATAACAGTCCAGAATTCAAGTGCCGCAGTTTGTGCAAAGCAATAATCAATATAATAGAACGGATTTTCATATATATGAAGCTGTCTTTGCCAACCCTTGCCTTCACCATAGAAAGGTGAACCGTCAAGCTTCATCCACGGCATATACACTCTTAACAATTCACGCCATACCTGATGTCTCTGATCGGGAGCCATTTCCGGATTTTCATATACCAGATGCTGAAAATGATCAACCATTGTTCCGTAAGGAATAAATGTTATAGCACCAAACAGATGACTGTAACGGAACTTTGCTGCATCTTTACCAAAAAATTCGTCACTTTTATGCCAACCGAAAAATTCCATTGTCATAGAGTGTACCTCACAGGCTTCAAGCGTAGGACTCTGGTTATCTGAAGGTACAATATTTCTTGCAATGTAATATGCAAATGCGTGTCCTGCTTCATGTGTTATAACCTCAACGTCATCCGCAGTGCCGTTAAAGTTTGCAAATATGAACGGAACCTTATAATCTGCAAGCTGAGTGCAATATCCGCCGCCGGCCTTACCCTTTTTGCTTAACACATCCATAAGCTCATTGTCAAGCATAACATCAATAAATTCTGCACTTTCATCAGAAAGCTCGTGATAAAGCTTTTTTCCTGTTTCGAGTATTTCCTCGGGAGTGCCCTGAGGTTTCGGATTACCGTCACGAAAACGCAGGGAAGCGTCTGCAAAAGTCAAAGGATATTCAAGTCCTGTTCGTTTTGCCTGTTCACGGTATAACCTGTCAGCCAACGGTACTATATATTTAACCACTGCCTTTCGAAATTTATCAACATCCTCGGCCGTATAGCAATTTCTGTTCATTTGAAGATAACCAAGCTTTACAAAATTATCATATCCAAGCTTTTTGGCTTTTTTGTCGCGGAGCTTTACAAGCTTATCATAAATCTCATCAAGTTCCTTTCCGTGTTCGCTATAGAAGCCTGCCTCTGCGCTCCACGCTGAACGGCGTATTTCATCATCAGGTGACTGTTTATATGGAAAAAGCTGTGAGATAGTTTTCTTTTCACCGTCAAAATCTATCTGTGCAGAAGCTATCAGCTTCTGATATTCAGTTTCAAGCTTATTAGTTTCCTGAGTTTCGGGGATTATCTCGGGAGAGAAGGCTTTAAGAAAAATCTCTGCATTTTTAAACATAAGGCTTCCATATTTTTCTTCAAGCTGAGGGCGGAATCTGCTGTTTACAACAAGCTTTACAAAGCTATGCTGTATATCTGTAAACACGGGAGAAAACTCATCTATATATTCCACTTCTTTTTCATAATATTCGTCAGTCGTATCTATAGAGCTTCGTGTATATGCAAGACTCATCATAGTGTCAATATGCAATGTAAATTTATCCCATTCCATAAAAGCCTTATCAGCGGCTTCAAAGCTCTTGGCATCAATAAATTTTTGTTTGATCTGACCTGCATATTTCTTTGACGCTTCAATATCCGGACGTTCATATTTCATTTCTGAAAACTTCATACACATATTCCTCCCTTGAATGATATATATAATTTTACAACATACTATAAAAAAAATCAATCAAATTATCTGCGTTCGACGGCAAGTTGGCGGCAAGCTGCCGCTCCCGATTCGCGCTTACGTTCGCTTACGCTCTCTCTGTTTATCTAAACTAATAAAACGCCGATCGCGGCATCCGGCACATCAAATCTTTCTATATCCGCCGACACAGCCTGTTCATCGGGCTGCTTTCCGGCTGTTTAACTAATATCTCCCATATTATTTTTCTACTTCACCTTACCGTGCCTGCTGATTTAATTAATAATTTATAATTGCGTTCACTCTTTTTACGGCATTTGGCTTACTTCCGCATTTTATACATTATAAATTACATAAACCTCCTATTGATTTTTCCTGCTTATGAAGATGTTATCGTTTTATGATATTTTCAACAAAAATCATAAGCTCAGTATTGACTTTTTTAAAAATACAGTATATAATTAAGTAAGATTTTAACATAAGTGAATAAGGATTCCTGTGTCTGTTCAGTCATAGCGATGAATTGTTCGCTAATGTAAACTTACTTGCCTGTTTGATGCAATGTAAGTTAGTTATTTTAAAATCAATAAAAAGGGTTCAAGGGCTGCCCGTAAAGTAATTGCGCCTTTGCACAAGGCCTTAAACAGGTTACTTGTTAAAACTGTAAGCCCGAAGTTTCGGTATCCTATAAAAATTTCGCTCTGTTGATCAGAGGAGGTTCACCGGGATCTTGTCAAAAGCATTTCACTAGTATTATAAGGAGGCATTGTGATGAATAACAAGTTTTTCGTGATATTCATTTCCGTAGTTGGCGGTGTAGCCGCTATCACTGCAGCATTGACTGCATATCTTATAGTAAAGGAAAGACAAAAAAGAGATGAAGAGGAGCTTGAGCATTACCTCGACAGCTCAATTCAATAATTTTACTGACTGACGGTTGATTATTCAGCCGTCTTTTTTCATTCACGGAAAATAATACTAACAACAACTATGGTATTGTTAAATATGTACATTATTTACAGCATAAGTTTGTTTTTTATGCTAATTGTAAATTTTTACTTTATTAATTAAAATTGTAATATAGATAGAATGGTCTTAGTATAAGCTGAAAACAATAAGAAAAGGAGCACAATATGAAAAAATTTTTTTTATCAGTTTCATCAGGAATGATTGCCGTTGTCATCGCCTTAACATCATCCATTCCTTCATTGGCAGCTTCAGAAAACAATTGTGAACCGGAAACAGAAAATACGATTTCTTCTGTGCAGGTGTCAGGTGAAAATTCCAATAGCAAAAATACGTCTGACGGTAAAAAAACAGATGACGATTCTGAGAATACTTCTTCGGAATTGTCATATCCGACTGAAGGTGTTATCCCTGATATGGACTACAACCCTGAGGATGACGGATTTAAGGTTATCAAAAATGCCGAGGATTA
Organism: uncultured Ruminococcus sp.; assembly: GCA_902786345.1. Classification (GTDB taxonomy): domain Bacteria; phylum Bacillota; class Clostridia; order Oscillospirales; family Acutalibacteraceae; genus UBA1213. The sequence continues at coordinate 31,890 of CADACB010000009.1, forward strand.
CTATGACTACACCTTTGATCCTGATAACGTTAAACCTATGGGCAACAGTTCTCTCCCCTCTTCAGTGGATAACAGCACTTCAAAATATTTTCCGGAGATCGGCTATCAAAGAGGCGGCTCTTGTATGTTTCACGCCGCTGTATATAACCAATTTACATATACCTACAACAAGGCTCACAATATCAAAACGGATTATAATACAATCTTTTCACCCAAATTCCTCTATAATCTGAATAACCAGGGCACAACCGGGGGTACTGTTGTAAGAGACGGATATAATCTGATGAAAAACATCGGCTGTGTAACTATGCGTGTTGCTCCGTTCGGACACGATTATACGCCCAACGAGGAGCAATATTGCCGTGAAATATGCACTGACGAATATGCATACAGATTTGCTGCAAATCACCGTATTGAAGACTTCTATTTCTTTGAACAGCCGGGAACAGGAAACAGACAGGTAACATCTCCGGATGACTCCGATCTTTCAGCTATGAAGGCAGCTCTTGCAAACGGTGAAATTCTTACCTTCTATAGAATAATAGGTTATACAACAAAATTAAAAGCATCTGATAATCCTGATGTAAACAAGGGTGTTGCCGGTGAAACATGCGTTTATTGTTCAACCTCAGGTGATGGTGCACACGAAATGGCAATTGTGGGATACAACGATAATATTTGGACAGATGTAAATAATAACGGACAAATAGACAGCGGCGAGATGGGTGCATTCAAGATCGCCAATTCCTATGGTCCAAATCAGGATAATAAAGGTTTTTTATGGGTAGCATATGATGCATTGAACGAAAAAACCTCTGTAAACGGAGGACCTCAGCCCGAAAAACGAATTGCCCTGTTCTGGGAAATAGTTGGCATCAAGCTTATGCCGGATGAATATGATCCTCACGTTTTCCTTAAATGGACACTTAATACAAATGACCGATTCAACAGCTATGTTAAGCTTACCGGAACCTACGGCAGCGAACAGTTCACTGAAACTGTTGACCCTATCACCTATAGGTCCGATACTCTTGTAAGAGCTTATGACGGCTATGAAGAAGCAACAGACGCTTCGTTTGTATACAATATGGATCAAATACTGAGCAAATTCAGTACCGACGATTATACCAAAATCAATTGGACTCTTTCCTTTGAACACACTAAAGATAACGGCAGCAGCCTTATTATCAAGGATTGCTATCTCTATGACGAGAAAACAGGTCGTATGTATAAACCTCAGAATGCTTATCCCATCACAGTAACCACCGGAAGCAGATCTGTTACTCTTCCCACTGACTACAATAATTTTGCTATTGTTTATTATAAAGGATATAACGATCCGCTAATCAGCTATTCTTTAGGCAATGTAAATTCAGGCTTTACTACAGAAGCGATGACAAGCAATAACGATAAAGACTCATATTATTACAAACATTTAATTAATCTTGGAAAAAATGACGCTGCCTATGCATATTTCAGCAACACTTCAGGCAAGGTGGATAAAAACGGTACAGTATATTATAAAGTTCAAAAGGGTTTTAACTATTTTACAACATCTTATGCGGCTGAAAAGCTTACTCTGTCCCTAAGAAAAAATCTTGGAAATATATCTGATACTGATACAAGTCTTAAGATGTACTGCCAGGCTAAGGGCGGATATGGTCCTTATACCTACAAATATACAATCAAAGACCTGAACACTAATGAAGTTGTATTCAGCAATAATTATATTCATCCACATTTCGATGAACGTGAGATAACTGCAAAGGAATTGGAATATGCTACAAACACAGACAGCACATTCAAGTTTACAAAGGAATCAAAATATTATGTCGTTATTGACGCTAAAGACGTAACCGGTGCAACCACCTCTTATTCATTCAACATAGAGATCAAGGATTTGCCATTCAGAATAGCACAATTCAACATTGAAAATCCGGCTGATAAATATGAATGCGGCAAAGAGCTTACTTTACGTTATATCACAGAAAACGACTCTTTTTCTCCGGCTCATTTTTTCAGTAATCTGCGTATATTCAAGGATGGAAAACAGGTTTACAAAAAACTTATTTACCCCACAAACAGTTCTGACAGTACCACAAAACGTATGGATATTCCCATAAAATGGACACCTACTATCGGAGGTAATTACACCGCTCTTATCAACAGAACCGATAATGACGGTGCATATGTTTGTGAATCAATAAAGTTCAGTGTAACAAATAATTCTGTTTCTGCTTCAGAAATAAACATAAACCCCGGAAACAATTTATATATTGGTGAAACAGCAAAGCTTAATGTAACAGCTTCAAACGGAGTTGGTCCTTATCAGTACAAATATTCCTATATAAGATACGGCGAAGAAAAGGAAATCTCAGCATACAATGAAAACAGCAGCTGCGACTTTGCAGTGCCAAATGAACCTGGAGCTTATACACTCCGTGTCCTTGTTAAAGACAGTACCGGATGTGAAGCACAAAGCTTTAAGGACATCTGGGTAGAGATACCTCATCTTACAGATGTTAAAACAAACAAAGATACATTATATACAAACGACAGCATTAACCTGAGTGTATCCGCAGACCGTATGGCATCATCAATGTCAAAAACAAATCTTGTCTATACAGTGATCAGTGATGGCAAAGAAACAGCACTCACCACTGAAGACAATCTGACGGCTGTATGGAAACCCGAAAATGCCGGCGAATATACCATCACAGCCACTGTTGAATCAACAGACCGTATGTATAAAACAAAAACGGTTTTTGCAAAAACTACCAAGAAATTTACAGTACAGGAACAGATTGATCCTCATCCGGATAAATACAAAATTGCAGTAGCTGTAATAAACCACATTGAAAACGAAGGCAGACAGTCAAGCTATAAACTCCATTACTGGAACAATAATAATATGACAGGCGATGCGGATTGTGTTAACACCGGAAAAACCGTTAAAGCAGGTGTGGGTTCATCATATTGGGGCGGTGCTCAGCAAACCTTCACAGTTTATGAAGCGTATATTCCAAAAACTGCTACCGGATTCAAGTTCCATATAGGCGACAGATGGTTTGGTACAGACGGAGTTGTCTCACAAAGCAAAGGAGTTTACATCTTCCACTACTCCGGCAACAAGAGCCTTTATACTAATATCACTTATTAAAAAACATCCCCGGATCTCCGGGGATGTTTTTCTGTATTATAATCAATCAGCACTTCCGTTTATAGGATTAACCTTAGCTGTAATGTCGAGAACAGTAAGCTTTGCAACGGCTGTATGGTTTACAATTGCCTTATTATATTCAAAATTACGAGTTTCAGTATATCTTTGCATAATGATATTATCAATTGCGTTTTGTTTCTCTATACCGTCAAGAAAGGTGATAACTGCTGTTCCCATAACAGATTTATATCTCATCGTTACATCCTTCTTTTCAACAATACATTCCATCTTTAGCGGTATATCCATTTCAAATGAACATATACCATTTGTTTTCATAAGTTCATATTTTCTTCCTGCCATTGCTCCATGAACATAAAATTCGATCCGGTTTCCGGACACGGTATATGCAAAATTTAACGGCACAATATATGGAAACTCACCATCTGCTAAACCGAGTCTGATAATACTGCATTCATCAATAATATCAACTATCCTTTTAAAATCAGTTACTTCCCTGTCTTTTCTTCTCATTTTTCATCCTCCATATATTCATACTATTATCAATTTAAACAATAGGTAGGTCAGAACTTTGTCTCGACACACCATAAGGGCTTCAACTGCATTTCATTTTGCGTAACTTCCGACAGACAATCAGCGTTCGACTTCACTCCACTTTATGGGGCATCAGTTTTTACCGGAATCCCTTCACCCGTCTTATTGTTTCATTTATATTTTCTACTGATTTAAAAGAAAATAGTATCAATTTTTTACAATTTCACCTGTCCAGTTATTTATACCTCCGAATTCACGCACGTTAGTATATCCAATATTGGCAAGCTTCTGTGAAGCTGTTTTGCTTCGGTTTCCGCTTCGGCAATATACCAAAATAAGCTGATCCTTATCAGGCAACTGAGGTATCTCCTTATTTGTAATACTTTCATTCGGAATACATATTGCATTCGGGATATGTCCTTGCCTGAATTCCTCCTGCGTCCTTACATCAAGAATAATATATCCGTTCTCTGTTTTCATAAGCTCTGCTGCTTCACTCTGAGTGATTTGAATATAGTCGTTTTCACTATTTTCGGATATACTGCTACAAGCACAAAATAGTGATACACAAGTTAATATAAGCATTATTATTGTAATTTTTTTCATTTATTTCAGTACTCCTTTCTTGGCTATCCATAATATATTGAATTTTTTTTAAAGCAATAATACTGCCTGTCTGTAAAAAAATGTACATTATTTTAAAAATGCTTATTACAAAAGCCCATGTCTTTTCAGACAGGGGCTTTTGTTTTAGATCAGGAAGTTGATCTTTGAGAATAAACATAGTTATTGAGTAATCCTCCGCCGTCAACCGAAACATATTTTTTGCCGTTTCGCTCTTCTAGTTTCGCACTATCCGGAGTCCAAAGGTAATTTACTCCCCAAATGGTTTCCTTCTCATATTTCAGAACAATTCTTATTTTTAAATCCTGAGCATCCGGGTTACCCATTATAAAACGTTTACCAGTCATACCGTGTCCGGAATCAAGAAGCTTCATATAGCTGTCTCCGGCAGGGGCAACCAGATATACATCATAAGTATATCCTGCCGGCAAACTGGTGCTTATATCATATAAGTGAGCCTTAAGATTGTAAATATATGGGCTTGTACCTTTCAACTCATCAGGTGTATTTCCGTCAAACCATTTTGTCTCATAGTTTTCAACTTTGATCGTATTGTCGGAGTTAAGCCTGAGTTCCTTGATTGTTGCAAAAATCTGTTCGTAACTCTGCATCAGCTCATCATATACCTTTGCACTTTCTTCATATTCTGCTACAATCGGGTCATTATTATCACGAAGCTCCTGACTAATATCCTTTTCTGCATCAGTAGCAACCTCGAAGCTTATCCTCTTGTTTCTCTTGCTCGGAACAATACTTACTTTATATAGAGTCATTGTCTCTTTATCCTCTGCTACTACCCTATAATACTTAGTATAATACTTAATATCAGGATCATCGTCAAAGGTATGGTTAAAGTCTTCATCAACAAGACTGTAATGCTTATATTCTTCGTTTTCTTCACCGAAGGAATCATCTATCTTGTCAGACATATTTATCCAATGAGAATTATCTCTGTCAAATTGTCCCGTATTTGCATCAATCGGACTTTCGCCGTATGCAGGATCCCAGACCTCAACTGTAGCCATATAAGGTGCCTTAAAGGTTAAACTGCTATGATCAATAGGCTTTCCGGTTATATCATCTTTACCTATAAATGCCGTTATGTCGAACTTATCAATCCTGTTATCACCGGTTTCATAGTTCTCATAACCTACATAATGTATTTCATTATGCTCATCGGACATTATGATATATGTATCTCTCTGTGAAGACTGAGGAATCGTTTTTGCCATAGCATCATCTTCATATATAACCGGCATACCATTATCGTTATCAACATCAGCCTCAAGAAGATAGCTTTCATCATTCGGGTAGCTTTCAATTACAAACGGAGAATATGCTATTGTCCATTCAAAAACATTCTTAGCTGCACCTGTTCCATCAGTATAGTCAGAAGCTGCAATCTTGTTTGCTTCAGATGACTCTACAGACGGTTTAGGATCATATTTAACCAGACTGATCGTTTTGTCGTTATCAACTGTCATCTTCAGATCTGTATGATAGCTGAAATACGGAATAAACTTATAGCTTCCGCAGGGAGCATATTTATTAAGCTTGAAGGTCCAGTTATTGTTATTGTCATAAGAGATAGTATCAACTCTTTTTTCTATTTCAGCATCTGTCATAAGAGTATAATCACTATCTGTTACAGATTTATAATACACTCTTATTTTGAACGGTATCTCATTACCATTGTTATCTGTGCGAACTATATTACCGTGAGTAACTGTTGCACCAAAACCATCTTTTTTGAACAATGCCTTAATAACTTCTGCATCGGCTTCGCTGTAATTGAAAATCGAAGGATTATAAGTCGAACCGCCGTTCGCATACATAACCTTGTTTCCATAATCTCTTACATTGCTTGATGACCATTGTACATTAAAGGTCGGGCTTTCTCTCTCATCGCCTTCAATTTCACCCTTACCATCGGTAACTGTAAAGCCATCCTTTTTAGTGCTGCCGCTAACAATGTTTATGCTTGCTAAATTACCTCTGTTCCAAGAACCGTCATAGGAATCATAACCGCCGTTGATAACCTCATAATCAACAATGTTGGTATTCTTAGTATCCTCAGATGTAACAGCACCCTGCCAATGATAGCTTGCAGGATAGAAATCACCTGTTGTCTCATCAATCTTAACATCAATTCGGTTCATTTCGGTTTTCATTGACAACGTCTTGACCTTAGATGATTGTTTAGAGTCCTTATTGACCTTATATTCCTCACCAATAACGGTAATAGTTCCTTTGTTGTCGCTGTCATTATAAACAACGCCTGAATCCTTATCATATACTCTGTCTGAAGTATCGTCATAAATGGCATATCCGTCATCATCCGTCAGCACGTGATTGAATATAGGATCTCTTTTTACCTTATCATATACGTCATACAAGGTCTCCTGATTGTTGTGCTTTTCAGTTTTATATTCGTTATAAACAAGTCTGCCGTCACTCGCCGTTGTCTTATAACCGTCATAAACTATAGTGTTATCCTTACCGCCGTCAAGAAGTACTCGCCGGCTGCTGCCGTATGCCTTAGGTGAATATGTTGAAACTATACGATTATAAGTATAAATTGCCCAATCGTTAACCTCACGCTGTCGTGACGGTGCCGCAAACATAAGTCCTTCCGACCTACCCTTTAATTTCTCATTCATATTTGACAAATATGAAGCACCAGATTTGGTAATAAATGCATCACTTACAAATGCTGTAGAGAAATTATAATATGTGGTATAAGCCGCTGCATATCCTGAAGAGTAGCCGCCTGTTGCATTTGCTGTATTTCTATACTTATTTGAAATATTCCCGTTTCCAAGATCGCCCATCCAGTTATAACGATTTTCATAATAATCTTCATTTCTGGTGTTGTAATGGGCAAAATACTGAGCGTTTTCCGATTCAAACTCCTTCCAGAAGAAAACTGTTGCAAAGTGCTTTGCCGAAGGCCAGCCTTCATCCTTTGAACGCTCATAGAACAGGTCAACACGGTAAAGCCCACCGTAGTATATATCTCCGCCAAAAGCATCAGAAAGACTGATCTTAGCATATCCTGTTGACTGTTTTGTAGCATCATCCTCAACATTCAGCTGTGAACGGAGCTTTTTAAGCTTATAACCTCTTCCAGTACCCTCAGGACTTATATCTTTAAGATCTGCCGATTCATCAAGATCATTAAGGGTTGCAGCATCATTCCAGAGTGTATCATCATTAAGCTGTGATGCAAGCACGGAGTGTTTACTATCAGGCTCTACGTTTTCCTTGAGCCACTGGTTATAATCATACCCTTCAAGATATGGTACTCTGTCCTGATATGAAACGTGTGCCCAGATATTTGAATCATCATACTGCTGATTGTTATTCTGATCATAGCTGGTATGATGTGCAGCGCTATAATCAACCATATTTTTAGTACTTAGCCAAATCTCAACAGCCTTACTTCTGTTGTTATTATTGGAAAAGCTTACAGTTGAATGCTGAATGTTAACGGTTCCTTCCGGAACGTTCTGTACATCGTCCTTCTTTGCCATAATATCATTTGACAGGAAGTAGTACGTAACGTCATTACGCTGTACCTCTTTTTCGGTATTGTCATCATTGAGAACAACATTACCGTGTTCATCATAGACGAAATCGGTATCAGTAAGTGACGGCATACCTTTTACAGCAAGCAGACCGTTATTAGCGCCTATACCCTTCTTCATACCAAAATTCGCATTATAGTTTGCCGTATCTGAAGGATCATCCACTATTACACCTGCGCCGTTGACCTTATGCCCATTCTCATCGTATTTGCCGCTGTAATAGTTATCAAGGAATCTCTCCATTTCAGGTACACGCTTTGTCTGATTTGTTCTTGTGAAAACATCAGAGGTTCTTGCAGTTGAATCCGTAGAATTTGTGCTGTAGTAATAGCCTGTATTATTATTGTTTACAAAATTATCTGCATGAATACCAACAGCCTCAACAAGTGCTGATGGTTTATAATAGTCAACAATAACATTCAAACGAATGATATTATAATGCTTACCGTCCTCTGAAAGCTGAACACCAAATACTTTTGTGTATACATTTTTGCTTGTGTTCAGAATTGTTTCACCGTCCGGATTTGTAGTAATATCTATCGGAACAGAAATCTTCCAGATTTCATCATCTGTACGGTCACGGGAATCGTCAGCAAGCCTTCCGTTTTTGAAATGATACCACAAGGAAGTATCTTCAAGCTTCTCTTTAACGTTATGACCTTTAATCCACATCTCAGACGTATCAATACTAAGAATATCATTTTTTATTGTAGTTTCTCTGTCAGATACCTTATCAAAATTCTTATAGCCTGAATCGTTTTTGTCACCCTTTAATACATAGAAATCCGAATATCTGTTTGACAGATCTATGTTATCAAGACGGAAATCCATATAACCGTTATGATCTACTTCTTTGTAGTATTCATTGAATGAGCTATCGTATGTATACTCACTCTTTTTCTCCGCCGCAAGTGAATTATACTTATCCTTGCTGATATAATACCTTGCATTTGCCGACATATCAAGATCATCAACAGCAACGAAATAAAACAGGTCTGTATAACGAACGTCATCATAGGTCGTCACATACTTATCTCCGGTATCAGCATCTGTTGTGCTTGGAACCTTACCGTCATCATCATTGACGCCCGGAACATTGAATTTATCCCTTGCCGGATGTACCTCGACTATGTCAATATAATCACGGTAATACTGATATTTTCTTGAATCGCTATTCTTATATCTCATAGCAGAGATAGTATGTGAATCATAAACTTCAGCCATTGTGGACTTCTGCACCTGCTGTGCAAACAACATAAGGTCAGTAAATACTGTCCGTGTTTTTCCCTGTGATTTGAGCAGTGCATCATAAATCTTATATAGTCCTCTGTAGTTACTGAAGCTTCTGTTCTGGGGATCAAGATTAGGTGAAGACGCAAAATCATCTGATTTTGTCACTGTTATAGGAGTACTGAGTATCTCATTCTCCGCATCATCCCTAGTAGTGATACCCGGGCTGAAATTATATTCCAATTGTTCAACATCTACACCATTGATCTTTTTTGTTACAGTATGTTCCCATATTATACCGTCCGGCAAAAAGTGGTCTCCGTCTCTTCCGGTTTTTCCTTCACCCTGTACATAATCAATATCACCGGCAACGACAACATATGCCCCCATATTTTCGATCTGATACCTTGTTTCGCCAAAAGGATAACCCGGTGTTGTTGTATCTCTGGCAGGGAATCTTGTCTTAAAATACTCCTTAAGATAATCAGAAAGGTTGTCAAATTCAGTATACATAATAAGGTTTTCACCATTAAAGCTCCATTCAGACTCTTCGTGTACAAGCTTTCTTCTGAAAACAAAATCTCCGTAGAAGAATCCTTCTGACTCACAATTTTTATCGTGATCAAAGTTGCTTGATTTATCAAGAGTTATAAGCTTAACATTACCTGCATCAGAACCATATTCAGATCTGGTAGTATCTACAGTATACTTATAAAGAGAATAGTTGTAAACAGGATCAAGTCTGTCATCAGGAGTGGGGTTGGTTACATTCTGCATCTGACCAAAGAGCTTAAGTGTAAAGCTCTGTGTCATAGAATTATTTTTATAAACCATAAGGTCTGCATTGTGTTTGTAATGTGACTCTCCATCTGATTTAAGTGACACTGAGCCTACAAGTGAGCCTAAGTGTTTGCTTGAATTTGCAGCCATTTGCTGTACTATCGGCTGATCATAGCCAAAGACCGCACGGTCGTTAAATCCTCCGTAGTTAATGCAATAGGAATAAGAACCGCCTGCAACATCAAGACCTACAAGTCCGCCAAAATACATACCATAGTCGACATTTGCTGTTCCTTTGAGTTTATTTGATTGAGAAGTTGTACAGAAATCACTGAATTTTCCGCTTTGCAGATGTATATAACCATAGTTTACAGCGCTTGCTCTTGAGGATGTGGACTTTTCTATACCGGCTATACCTCCGATAGAATATGCCATCTTTTTATCTACTGCATATCTTGAGATAAACGGATTTCCGGCAGGATACATAAAGTAAATGCCGCCATAGTTGATGACTGAGTTTACCTTTCCGTCTCCTCCGCAGCCCATTATACCTCCGATACAAGCAAGAGAATACTCAGATGTATTCGGACCCGGGCAGATAAGAAAATCTCCAAAATTCTGGCAGCAACGCATAGTTCCTGACTTTCCGCTTATACCTCCCATATAAAGGTCATCTTTGAATGATGACTTATCAACATTTACAGAGGTCGGCTCAAACAACTGCAATTCAGCAAAGTTATAGCAATTTGTGATTTCCTGACCCTGAATACCGACAATACCGGCATAGGTGGTTCTGAGATCAAGAACTCCGCCTGCGGTATTTATTTCACTGAGTCTGCTGTGAACCAAGCCGTAATTTATGCATTCAACAAGCTTAGCGTCCATTCTTCCTGCAATTCCGCCTGCAACAGATGCAACAGGAACATTATCTATTGTAATAGTTCCGAAGTTGATACTGTCAGTTATATTTTGAGCTGAAGCAGCCCTCTCATTACACTGATTGCCTATACCGCCGACGATCGGAATAACCCGGTTCAGAGTTTTGTCTGAAGAAGCACGTTCATATGTTGTTCCGCCAACAACTGCCTTGTTAAAGTTTTTAACATCTATATCACCGTGATTTTCCATATTAGAGCCTACGGTGTTATAGAGCAACCCGCTTATAAACAACGGAACATATTTTGTTGCAGCATCACTTGTAACGATATTTTCAACCGTTATTTTTCCATAATTAGCGTTTTTATTTCCGCCTGCTCCTCCAATTATTACAGCCTGTGAGGGAGTTGAACCATCAAACACTACGTTATTGACGTTTATAGGTGCATAATTCTTTGATTCTCTCATTCTTGCCGAAGATATTCCAAAAACACCAAGGCTGACATATGTGTAATTATAATTGACGTCTAGTGTTGAAATACCGCCGTTATGTTTGATAATAACATTGTGTATATTATATTCGCCGTTGACTATATTTTTGTAGTCATTAGTCGGATCAGAAATATAATCATTCCTGTATATACCGCTGACCATAAGCTTGCCATAAGTGCCGGAAATATCAAAAACTCCGTAACGTTTTTCAGAATCATAATAAGACGTACTTTTGAAATCATCCAGAAATTTCTTGACATTTGCATGCTGACCCTGAGGCAGTTCACAACCTTCATAATAACCGAACATATTCATTGCAGCAGCAGGTTGTCCTGAATTATAGAATATATTCTGTATGTATGCTGAACCTTTTACAACAGAATCCTCAGTCACCCTTACATCGCCAAGGTTTATATTGCTTCTGTTCCAATAACCATTCTGAGCAAGACCTATAGTTGATATTTCAAGATATGTTGTGTTTCCTCTGAATGCAATGTTTCCGGCATTCATACCATATTCATTATAAGCACCAAATGTCAGACCACGAATATACACATTTCTTATTGACTTGCCGGGAACGTCAAGATAAATATCCGCATAATTCGCGTTATAATTACAGTTCTCTAAAGGACTTTGAGAATTAACTCCGCAGCCGTACATAAACAGCGATATGGTATCTTTTGTTGCTTTTTTATTTTCTATAAATTCCAATATACCATAATTAGCGTTCCAATTCCGGCTTCCCGTTCCCTCCATCGTAACGCCTCTTACGTTGTTATCATAAAATTCAAAATTGTATCTGTCGAAGTCAACTGTTACCTTTCCGGTGTTTATGTTTCTGGATGTATAGTTTTCTCCAAATCCAAAACGACCGCCGCATCCGCTGACATATATAGCACGAGTCAGACTGGAAGGTGAAGGAGCTACATATATATGTCCTTCATTGAAGCAGCATTGCGATTGCAATGCTCCTGTACCTACAATATAGTCAATATAATCGTTAGCATTGTCGCCGCCAAGAATTATTCCGCCATCATAAACATAAATATTTCCTTTGTTATAACATTTGTTGGCACTTCCGTACCAGTCCCAGTCGCTGTGATTTGATACACAGGAAATTCCGGCGATCTGTGAAACACCGGAGAAATCATAAAGAGGTGCATAGTTACTTGCATAGTATGTCCAGCCATCTCTGCCACCGCAGCCGCTGATTGCAACCTTCAAGCGTACAACAGAATAAATCTTACCTTTGTTGCACGAACGGTTTGGAGTATGTCGTGAAATTCCAATCAAATCAGAAAGATTAGACCTTTGAGTATTTGTATTGTGATAGTCAAGAACAGTATAGTCTCCTTCTATCTCAACAGCCTTTGGCTTTGGCGCAACAACCGGCTTGCCGTTTTCATCATAGGTTTCTTCTTTTATCTCTTTTGAAAGAACATTGCCATTGGTATCAAGCGGATCGCCGTTTTCATTAAGCACTATGGGAGCGTCAAAGATCATTCCGTCATTAAACGTATTGCTTGATTGGTTACGGCTTGAACTATTTGGAAGTCTTCCGGCACAAACACCCGCATAATACGAGTTTGTGGTGTACATACTTGCAAGTGTCTTATTTGAAGGACCGATCAGTACCGTACCCATAACATTTCCGTGATTAGCACAGTTATGAGTCTGACTTACTGTACAGTCGCCAAACAGACCTCCAAAGAAATAGCTCTCAGCTATTATTTGCGAATTATCAGTCATTGTCTTGTAACGACCCATAACATTACCATTATTGGTGCAGTTTGACGCATTTGTAATATTACCTCCGCCGACAATACCGCCCATTGCCGATCGGAACTGCTTACCTGTACCAAGCTTCACTACAGATGAATTGTGAACATTGAAAAAACTTGAATTTCTTGAATATGCTGCAAAGGTACCTGTAAAAACATAAGTATTTGGTATTGCAGAACTATTATATGCATTATAGTCCGCATTGGTTTTCAGAAGATCATGATCACCTGTGCTGAAATCTCCGCCGATCATCTGTATGTTCTGTATGGTTGAGTTTTGTGCATAACCAATCATACCCGCAAAATAATAGTCATCCTTTGCCCTTACAGTACCGTTTGTTACGCCGGAAGCAGCATTTACATAAAGATATGAAGGCGTGTTGGGAGTAGATGCCGGAGTATCAATATCAAGCTTATATATGATGTGGCTCTCCTGCATTTGCTGACCATCACTGTTTGTTCCCATATCGTGGTGAACAAATATATTGTTATCTCCATCCTTTACCTCACCCGAAAGGACATTATTATTGAAGCCCTTATCGTAGCTTTTTCCCCATTCCTTGAGTACAGCACAGGTATTATTGACAGCCATCCCCTGGGTATATGGCTTTACGCTGCTTGTGACAATATCACAGCATACCTGAGGCTTATAGATAAAATCACCGACCTCAGTCATATCTATATCAGAGTCAAATCTGAAATATGATTTATTCTCCGAAAAATACTCAAAGGAATAAGGAAAGTTTATAAGCTGTGCAGGTGTCGATATAATAAAAGGATCAGCCTCTGTACCGCTGCCGGAATATCCATAAATTCTGGGATATAACCAGTCTGCACTGTTGGTGCTTGTATTACTATAGCTTGTACCAGCTTTACCTGCTCTTAAAGCCTTGAAGCTTGTGTTCTGCATTCCGTTTTCAGAGAAACCAACTCTTCTGAGATCTATGCTCGAAATGCCTTTCATTGTATTCTCATCAGAATTATCAGTCCTGATCTGAGGTTTATTTCCAGCCGCAGCATAAACCACGCCATACTGATATACATCCTTATCATAGTAACAGTTTTCTATTGTTCCTTCATTTGATGGGCAAACAGGATGCTGTATACCAAGGTCATCCGTTGAATGAATAACACCTGCAAAGTATGAGTTGCGTAAAACACCTGTAGCTTTATTTTCTGCTATAAGACCTGCTGAAATATGTACCGTTGAGGTACTTAGCTTATTTACGTTTATCTGTGTGTGATAATATTCATCAACAATAACATATATATCAGAAACAGTACCTTCATTAACAGCAGCTATACCTCCAACTGATGCAGCACTTATCGAACACTTTATCCACGGATGATAAAGTCCGAAATTCTTAACTTCGCCGCCCTGCCCGATCCAGCCGAACATACCAAACTTTGCTTTTCTGTATACGGAGAGATCCGAAACAAAATACAGATCCCTTATTTCAAAGCCGCGACCGTCAAATTTACCTGTAAATTTATGTTCCTCAGCTCCGATGGGAATAAAATATTTACCGCTCTGGCTCACATCATAATACTCTATATTGTTGCCAAGTATATAATTTGCCGAAAGATAAAAATCCCTCTCATCAGCTTTCGCTCCGTCAAAACCATTAGAGAGTCTTGAAAGTGTGTAAAGCTCTGCTGCATTACATATCATTATACTATAGCCTGAGCTCATTTTAGAAGAAGCCTTGCCTGTATCAAAGACATCTCCCGTACCGCATTCTGCTATGAACTCTGTAAGTGAGATCTTCTTTACAGCCTGATGACCGGCAGCATACTGCACAGTTCTCGGAAGCTCCCCAAGTGCTCCCGTTCCGTCATAAAGCTCCTTCTTGAAAGATATATCATCATATGTAGGAATATCAGCATGAACTGTTGGTTCATCAAGTCCTTCGTCTGCGTTTGCTCTCATATTAAATAGAAAGAAGAGATTTTCCGGCATCACAATTGAAAGCATTATTGTTATAATTACCACAGCCGAAACATATCTTCTCATTCTTTTTATATTTTTTTGTTTTAACCTTTTCATCCTCAGAACCCCCCGATCACTTCCACGGTAGCTTGGCAAGATGCCAAAGCTCTGTTGCCCTGTTATACTGAACACAATCCAGTGTTACATATATTCTTGCATAGTCAGCCTTATCTCCAACCTCAACAGGATCCTGTACATCCCTATGTGCATGCGTAAGGTTTATGACAGAGATTGTCTTTTCTTCGTTGTTTTCTCCCAGCGCATTTGTAAAGTAGATCCAGTTGTCAATTTCACGATTATCATATATAGCATCAGGCTCTCCCCATTCATATGTAGGAAGTTCGTGCAGAATAAGATCATATGTAGAAGAATCATATTGATTAACACGAAGCCAGCTGATGTCCATTCTCATTCTGACATAATTCTTGGCTTCGCCTTTATATGTCAAAGAAATGTTAAGATCTTCAAAATCATCAGCAGGGATCTGATAATACCTTTTTGTTTTTCCGTTCACTACCTCTTCGGTAATCGGAAGTTCATTATTTAATTTATCATATATTTTTACAGCTGCATAAAATGTTTGCAGCTCATTGCTTCCGTCCTGTCCGTGACTGTATCTGTATTTTGAATTCGTATAGCTTATCCAAGTCAGCGCTATAGAAATAATCAAGGCAAAGCTGCACACAATAAGAAACGCTCTTTTCTGCGTCAGCTTCACACTGCTGTTTGTTTTTTCAGGCATTACATTTGCACCCCCGTTTATTTTATCAGTCATACTGGTCAGCGTTGACACTTAAAGTAAATGTTTCCTTAAGACTTTCATCCTCGTGACCGTCAGCAAGAAGAATAACAGACGGCTTATTATGAGAAATCCTTGTCTGTGTATCAAGATCAGCGTCAGCCTTATATACATTATCGTGTTCAACCCACGACACAATAAGAATCGTCCTTGTTGTATTCGGCTCAACCAGAAGCGGACTCGACGAATCTTCTGTTTCAAATTTATATTGTGCAATTTTGTTTGCTGCAAGAACAAGACGATTAAGGTAATCTATATCACCAAGCTTGTTTTCATCATAGGTAATGGTGCTGCCATTCCACTGAAAATCAGCATCCGACGCGAAGTTTGACTGCAGCTTCACAAGCTGTTGTTTTTCTTTTGCATCTTCAACATCAGCAGGGTTTTTATTAAATTCCTCCATCACGGACTTAAGATATGCCTGAACAGATTTGCTTATGCTGTCATCATGTTCACTGATATAACTTTCATCCGCATCAATTATAAGCTTCGTATACACACTTTTAGTTCTGTCACGTGCATTATCCATTGCAGTATTTATTGTAAAGTTATTAAACAGCACACTGGTTTCACTCTTATTTATAAAGTTCACCCTTGTAAATTCACATGTTTCCTGGTTTATCATAGTAGACGGCTCGGAAAGCTTACTGGTAGCAAGTACGTGTACATGAACGTCATTTTTAAAGGCTTCCGGATTTTCAGGATCATAATTCTTATATATTACAAAATCAGTATCAAAGTTCGCTACCCTTGCCGTTTCATCGCCGCTTTCCCTGATTATGTATTTTGAATATGCAAAATTTACAAAAACCACCATTATGAAGAACAAGTATAATACCAGAAATTTAAAATATCTGTTATCTAAAATCTTTTTCATTTCAAGAACCTCCCTGATAAGGTTAAATATCCAAAAAATGAACATTAATGTACATGAGTTACAATTTTTAATTTTCAGCATTTAAGCAGATTTAAAGCCTGATTCAAGAAAATAAGTGATACTACAATAACACAAGTACAAAAAATACATATAATGAATCGATATTATTTTATCATATTATAATATGAAAATCTATAGGAATTTTTTTTTTGTTAATTGCAACAAATTTAATTATATATTTTTAGATAGGATAGCAAAATTAATTAATCTTAAAATAATTATATAATAAAGTTATTAGTTTTGCTGTATTTTCATATGTAACTATTATGCTTTAATACACCCTTTAAATTTCTTGTTTACAATTATAAAATAGTTGTCCGCACATACGTATCAATAACGCACATGCGGACAATTTTTATACTATTTCAACCGAGTTTTTTCTGAACCAATAATCAAGCTGTATAATATAGGCAAGTATCTGAGGTGCTCTCATAAGCTGACCATACCACGGAGAAGATATTTTTTCTGGGTGCTGAATAATTTCTTCAACCCCATTTTTATCAAGTATGCTGTAAAGCGGTGATGTTTTATCATTTAATATTTCCGTTACGGCAGAAGCACAAAGCTCAAAATACAAGGGATTGTGTGTTTTAGGATAAGGACTTTTCTTTCTGTCAATTATACTGTCGGGCAAAAGTCCTCTGAAAGCCTCTCTTACTATGCCCTTTTCTCTTCCGTTGATTGCCTTTATATTCCACGGAAGATTAAATGCATATTCAGCTATTCTGTAATCACAGAACGGAACCCTTACTTCTAGACCATTATACATAGACATACGGTCCTTTCTGTCAAGCAGGGTCTGCATAAACCAATAAAAATTAAGCGAAAACATTTCCCTCATACGTGCATCAAGCGGAGAATCCGTTGGCAGCTTTTCGGTTGCAGTACAAGTATCAAGATACTTTTGTCTTACATACTCTTCACCCGAAGGCAAAAAACCATTCTTAAGAATCGAACGCCTTATATCAAGCGACCTCGACCACGGAAAGCTCTCTTCAAAAAGTATATTTCTGTTATGATACCAAGGGTATCCTCCGAACAGTTCATCTGCACATTCACCTGAAAGTGCAACGGTAAAATCCTCTTTTATTTTATCGCAGAATAACAGCAATGACGCGTCTACATCTGTCATACCCGGAAGATCTCTTGCATCAACAGCAAGCTTTAATGCATTGAAAAGATCATAATTATTAATTATTACACTGTGATGATGTGAACCTATATCATCAACCATTACACCTATAAAATCGCTGTCCGGAGTAGGCTGAAATAAACTCTTCTGAAAATATCTGTCATTTTCTTCATAATCAATAGAATAGGTATCTATCGCTTTAAGACCATTTCTTTTATTGTATTCGGATGCAGTATAAGAAATAATACTTGAGTCAAGTCCTCCGGAAAGAAAACAGCAAAGCGGAACATCAGATACAAGCTGACGCTCTATTGAATCAATAAGAAGTTCTCTGACCTCCTTAATACTCTGCTGTGCATCTGCTGTGTGTTCACGTGCGGTGAGCCTGAAATATTTTCTCCGATATAATTTTGTTCCATCATAAAAGGCACATTCTCCGGGAAGAAGTTCTCCTATGTTTTTATAGACTCCCTGACCAAGCGTCCTTCCCGGACCTATAAGAAATAATTCTGAAAGCCCCTGTTCATCAACAACAGGTCTTACAAGCGGATTTTGCAGCAGACAATTTATTTCTGAGGCAAAAATAATTCCTTTATCATACTCATAAAAGAATAATGGCTTTACACCTATTCTGTCACGGGCAATGAACATATTACGGCTTTTGCTGTCATAAATTGCAAATGCAAATATTCCGTTAAGCTTTTCCACACAATTACCGCCCCAACACATATATGCCGTAAGTACAACTTCTGTATCACTTCGTGTTGAGAATTCATATCCGTAAGAAGCAAGCTCCTCCCTGATCTCTGATGTATTATACAGTTCTCCGTTATATACTATTGTACAAGCCCTTTTCCCTTCTACTTTTGTCATAGGCTGCCTGCCGTTTTCAACATCTATTACCGCAAGACGGCGATGTATCATACAAACCGGACTGCTAACATATATACCTCCGTCGTCAGGACCTCTTCTGCCAAGACTTGCTGACATTGCCCCGACCGTTTTTCTATGTTGTGCAAAATCAACACTTCCGTCAAACCAACCTGCAATTCCGCACATAAGCTGCCTCCTTAATAAATTCACACTCATATTCTATGCTGCCGTCTGAAAAGTGTTCTGCTCAGTTCACTTTTCTTCAGCGACAAAACAAAAATCATGCACATTATTACCAGTCCGACAGCTCCGGCAAACGTTGTTGACGTTAGCTCGGCTTCACCACCGCCGATAAGTGAAAATGTCTCTGATACAGGATTATAAAACCGACAAAGAATATATACAAACGCAGACGATAAACAGGCATTAACAAATCTGAATGCAATGAATTTCACCCTGCTTATCTTTATGTCACCCAAAACAGAAAATATCTGAAAATGAACACACAAGCCGCCAAAGCCTGAAGCGAACGCCAAAAGCCATAACGGACACCCGCCGCTGCATATTTTTTTGCATGCTCCTGTCACCTCAAGTATTATATTGAACACACAGTCCGCTTCGGGATATTCAAAGCCAAAAGCCATAAGAAACCTGCAAAACAATACTGGAAATTCCGTTTGTTCCATTACGGAAATAAACATTGAAAAAAATACAACCATCGCCGTAAGCTGTATTATAGCACCTGCACCGTCAGAGCAGGACAAAATAAATTCATTAATAATACTCTTTTTTCGGTTGTGGCGGTTTTTTTTCTCATTGACAATTTCATTTTCGGAATATATCAATCCAGATATGATACCAAGGATGATACCTGAGCTGACCTGAGATAAGTATAATATAATGCCTGCCTGAATATTCCCCAGCATTAAAACCCCTACCCCTGTTATCAGAAATGCAGGCCCCGAGCATACACAAAACAGCATCATCTGTTCTGCCTGAGCCTCTGTTATTTTATCTTCATCATACAGCAGTCTGACGCATTTAGCCCCCACCGGAAACCCTCCGATAAAGCTGAGAAAAACAGCTGATGATGCTGCCTTGGGAAGTCTGAACAAAAATCTTGTAACAGGCGAAAATATACTGCCGGCAATATCAGATACTCCCGAACGTATTATAAATGACGATATTACCATAAACGGAAACAACGAGGGTATAAGCAGCCTTGCAGAATATTCAAGTCCGCTTGTAATCCCGTTTGATGAGGCGGCGGAATTAAAAAGTATTAAAACGATCACAGATAAACAAAATACAGTAATAAAAACAGTACGGAACTTTATACGCAAAACCGTTCCCATAGCATCACCCGTTAAAATATATGCACAGAGTGATTTTTATATTTTTAAAAGCATAAAATTAATTACAATACCAAAAGGGTGGTGAGGCAATGAGAAACAAAAAAGGTAAAAGCAAGCGAGATATTCCTGTTATTGCTGCAAATCTTGGATCTCTGCATATGGAAATAAGCGGAAACCGTGAAGTCATCATTGAGGGCAACCGAGGTATTATAGAGTATAACGAGAACTCAATAAAAATAAATGCAGGCAAATATATTGTTGCATTTTGCGGCAGAGGTCTGCATATAAAATGTATGAACGAATGCGATGTTGTAATACGGGGCTTCATTACCTCAGTAGAATATATTATGTGAGGCGACAAAATGATAATTGTCAGAATGCTGAGATGGATATTTGGATATGTTGAATTTGTGGTTGAGGGAAAATTTCCCGAAAGATTTATAAATCTTGCCGCAAGAAAGGGGGTTAATATCTGGAAACTAAGAAACAAGGACAATAATATCTGCGGATATTCACGCCGAAGCGAATATCCGGAATTAGAGGTTTCTGCAAAAAAAACACAAAATTGCATACATATAGTCAGGGAATACGGACTCCCCTTTCTTGTAAATAAATACAAGCACAGATCAGGCTTACTCGCAGGAATTGTGATCTGTGCAGTGTTCTGCAAATATATGTCCGGATATGTATGGAATATAAAGGTAGAAGTACCGGATATGATAAATGAATATGAAATAAGAAACCTGCTTAAGGAATACGGAGTATATGAAGGTGCACGCAGAAACAATATAAATGTTCAGGATGTTATAAGTAAAATGTCGGCTAACGACAAGAGAATAAGCTGGATGACATTAAATATATCCGGTACAGACGCACAGGTTAAAATAAGCCCGGATATATCAAAAAATATTGAAAAAAATGATCTTACCCGCTCAAGCAATATGAAATCTGCGGCTGACGGTACTGTTACACGAGTTAAGGTAAAAAACGGTACAGCAGCCGTCAAGGCAGGCGATGGAATAAGAAAAGGACAGCTTCTCGTCAGCGGTGTTATGGAATATAATGATGGAACAACGGTGATTGTTGACAGCAACGCAGAAATATTTGCAAAAACGGCAAGATCAGTCAGAATCGATATACCTAAAACACTTAACAAATATCAGAAAACTGATACCAGTATTATAAAAAACGATATTAATATATTCGGACTTACAGTTCCTGTGTCATTTTCAGATACTCCCAAAGGCTATGTTACAAAAATAAATGAAAAAAATCAATTTATACTTCTGGATAAGGCTATACCCGTATATGTTCTTTCCGAAAACTGGCAGGAATATAAAAAACAGCCTGCCGTTATGAATAAACAGCAAGCTGAACAGCTTTTAAAAAATAAACTGACGCTCTATGAGCTTTTTATGATAAGCAGTACAAAAAGCGGAAAAATACTCAGAAAGAATTTTTCTGTAAATGAAGACGATGACAGCTTCACTCTCTATGCAAATTATGAAATTGAAGAGGATGTATGCGTAAAATCAGATATTGAGGTTATCGAACCTGACGAAGCTGAACCAACAAAGAATGATGAATCAGAAAGCGAAGAATAACCATTGTGTAAAATTGTTGATATTAACACCAAACTATTATCACTTTAAACTATAGATATAGTCAGAACTTTTCCTCCGACACCCCACAGGGCTTCGTGCCCTTGACCCCGGCAGGGACGCAATCCATGCATCCATTTTATGGGGAGATTTTATTATTTATAAAACATAAGACAGTTATTTCACTTATATTTTTAACTGTTTAAAAGGAAATAGTATCAGACTTCAAGTGATGAAACATCAAAATCGGGAATATACCCCTTTTTAGCAGAAGAAAGCTCCTGAACAAAGCCGTCAAGCCCCAGCATTTCCATATGAAAAAGAACCTTCTCATATTCACGCTGAGTAATCCTGCGGTTGATTTCACTGAATTCTTCTGCCCTGCCCATCGGAATATATTGTCCCATAAGACTTACCATTATTCTATCATCAAATTCATTCTTTAATACATCAAGTACGTGAATAGAATTTTTAGTATTTTGCGGCAATATCAGATGACGTACTATAGTACCCTTTTTCATTATGCCATTCTCGTCAAATTCGGGTTTTCCTGTCTGACGAACCATTTCCCTTATTGCAGGCAATGTATATTTAAAATAATTTTCTGCACCGGAATATTTTTTTGACAGCTCAGAACTGACATATTTCAGATCAGGCAGATATATATCCACTATACCTTCAAGCCGTCTGATAGTTTCAACTTTTTCATATCCGCCTGTATTATAAACTATAGGAACAGACGGACGGTATTTTTCAAAACATTCTATTACAGCTTCAATATACGGAGTGGGACTGACAAGGTTAATATTATGTACTCCCTGATCTTCAAGACTTTTTATGCAATCAATGAGTTCGTCAATGCTAACAGTCTTGCCATAGCCGCCCGTACTTATCTTACTGTTCTGGCAAAACACGCAGGACAAAACACAGCCTGAAAAGAAGATCGTTCCAGATCCTTTAATGCCGCTGATACAGGGTTCTTCCCACATATGCGGCGCAACCCTTGCAATTTTAGGCATTGTACCCATTCTGCAAAAGCCTTTTCCTGAGGTTTCATTCCTTACTGCATCGCAGATTCTCGGACATAAATTGCAAACATAATCGCTCATACTTATCACCACGCAAAAGAGTGCTGCAATACACAGCACTCTTTAAATATTAGTTATTCTTTGTTGTTATTTTCCGAATTAAAATCATCCATTTTAAAACAGACTCCGCATTACTTGCCGTAATATGCCTTCAGATACATTTCCTTTATCTCTGACATAAGCGGATACCTCGGGTTAGCGCCTGTGCACTGATCGTCAAATGCGTTTTCAACCATTTCATCAAGCGATGCAAGGAAGTCTTCTTCTTTAACCCCATAGTCTGCAATTGTCTTTTTGATTCCACACTTAGTCTTAAGCTCTTCGATCTTTTCGATAAACTTCTCAAGTGTATCCTGATCATCCTTACCGTTAATACCAAGGAAGTGTGCACACTCGCAATATCTTTCAAGTGTATGAGGATAGGGATATTGTGAAAATGTTCCCATCTTAGGCGGAACAGGATCGGCATTATATCTCATAACATCTGTAATGAGAAGTGCATTTGCAACACCGTGAGGAATATGGTGATATGCACCGAGCTTATGAGCCATAGAATGGCAAACGCCGAGAAATGCATTTGCAAATGCCATACCTGCAAGTGTAGACGCTGTTGCCATTTTTTCTCTTGCAATAGGATCGTTTGCACCGTTCTCATATGCAGAAGGAAGATAATCAAAAATATTCTTCATAGCCTTGAGTGCAAGACCATCTGTATATTCTGTTGCCATAATTGATGCATAAGCTTCAAGAGCGTGTGTAAGTGCGTCAATACCTGATGCACTTGTAAGACCTTTTGGCTGGTTCATCATATTGTCAGCGTCTATGATAGCCATATTCGGAAGAAGCTCATAATCTGCAAGCGGATATTTGATATTTGTCTGCTCATCAGTAATAACGGCAAAAGGTGTAACCTCAGAGCCTGTACCGGACGAAGTCGGAACAGCAACAAAATATGCCTTTTCACCCATTTTCGGGAAGGTATAAATCCTCTTTCTGATGTCCATAAAGCGCATAGCCATATCCATAAAGTCAGCGTCAGGATGCTCATAGAGAACCCACATTATTTTAGCAGCATCCATAGCAGAGCCGCCGCCAAGAGCTATAATTACATCAGGCTCAAACAATGTCATAGCAGCTGCACCCTCTTTTGCGGAAGCAAGCGTAGGATCAGGCTGAACATTATAGAAGCAAGTATGCTGTATACCCATTTCATCAAGCTTTGTTTCTATAGGCTTAACATAACCGTTCTTATAAAGGAACGAGTCTGTTACAATAAATGCTTTTTTCTTATTCATTACTGTGCCAAGCTCATCAAGAGCAACAGGCATACAGCCTTTTTTGAAATAAACCTTTTCAGGCGCTCTAAACCAAAGCATATTTTCTCTCCTCTCGGCAACGCTTTTAATATTGATGAGGTGCTTTACGCCAACGTTTTCAGAAACCGAGTTGCCGCCCCATGAACCACAGCCAAGCGTCATTGACGGAGCAAGAGCAAAGTTGTAGAGGTCGCCTATACCGCCGTGTGATGATGGTGTATTTATGAGAATACGGCAGGTTTTCATTGCATTATAGTGCTTCTCTATTTTTTCTGTCTGTGAAGGATGAATAAAGAGAGATGATGTATGACCATATCCGCCGTCCGCAACAAGCTGTGAAGCCTTAGCCAGTGCCTCGTCAAAGGTTTCAGCCTTATACATTGCAAGTACGGGTGAAAGCTTTTCGTGTGCGAACTCCTCGCTGATGTCAACCGATTCAACCTCACCTATAAGAACCTTAGTATTTTCCGGAACGCTTACACCTGCAAGAGATGCTATTTTATAGGCACTCTGACCAACTATCTTTGCATTGAGCGCACCATTAATAATAATGGTTTTTCTTACCTTTTCTGTTTCATCACCCTTAAGGAAATAACAGCCTCTTTCAGCAAATTCCTTTTTAACTGCATCATATACATCAGCAAGAACAGTAACGCTCTGCTCAGACGCACATATCATACCGTTATCAAAGGTTTTTGAATGGATTATTGAGTTAACCGCAACCTTTATATCAGCTGTGCTGTCAATAATAACAGGAGTATTTCCTGCACCAACACCAAGTGCCGGCTTACCTGAGGAATAAGCTGCCTTTACCATTCCCGGTCCGCCTGTTGCAAGAATTGTATCGGAATTTTTCATAAGCTCATTTGTAAGCTCCAGTGACGGAACATCGATCCATCCGATTATATTTTCCGGAGCACCTGCCTCAACAGCAGCCTTAAGAACTATTTTTGCAGCCTCAATTGTTGATTTTTTTGCACGAGGATGAGGACTTATTATAATACCGTTTCTTGTCTTAAGGCACACAAGTGCTTTAAAAATAGCCGTTGACGTAGGGTTAGTTGTAGGAATTACCGCACCGATAACACCGATTGGTTCAGCAATCTTTTTAAGTCCAAAAGCAGCATCATATTCAATAACACCGCAGGTCTTTGTTGACTTGAACTTATTATATATATACTCAGACGCGTAGTGATTCTTGATTATCTTATCCTCAACAACGCCCATTCCTGTTTCCTCAACCGCCATTTTTGCAAGGGGAATACGTGCCATATTTGCAGCAATTGCAGCTGCCTTGAAAATCTTATCTACCTGTTCCTGTGTGTAGGTTGAAAAAATCTTTTGTGCCTCTCTTACCTGCTCCAGCTTTTTGCCAAAGCTCTCAAGATCCTCAACAAGTCCGATCGGTGCTTCTTGAACTTCGACTTCTTTTTCATTCTTAGCCATAGCTCTCATCCTCCGTTTTATAATTTTATCAAGCTCTAATATTTCAAAACATCTCAACTGTTTTGAAATACTTATCTAACTCTTCTATAGTTATAATTATAATAGTTTGTTAAAAACTTGTCAATATGAATTTATGTTTTTCTGATTTTTTTCCATAAGCATCATAATATAAAGGTAAGGGTAATTTTTTTTATGCATACATATGAATTATCAATTTTCCCCCTTACTTTTTCGCACCTCTATCATTTTTATAATATTTTTTCTTTTTACGGTTTTTCCGTTAAAAAAAACATATTCCTCAGGATCACCTTTTGAAAGCGGCTCAAGATCTTCAACAGTCAGCTTATCCTCCTGCTCCTTCTGAATTTGAGTGAGCTTTTCCTCTTTCTGGTTTTTGAGATATGGATCAATAACGATCCTCTCTATATTTTGATATGAATTATACACAATTATGTATATTATCAGAGCAGGAATAATTGTAACCGTAAGCACGCCTATTATACTAAAAGAAACAACTGCATTTCCTGTAAGTGCTGCAACAGAATAAATAAGACTTGCCGTAAATAAGAGAGACATAAAGGTTTTAAGATGATTGGTAAATCCACCCAATACCATAATGAATGAATTTTTTACAATCTCAACAGCCTTCAACTCAACCGAAACAGCCATCACAACAGCTGAAAGCTCAGCAAAAATAAACAGAACAGATGTTATTATCATAACCACCAGATATGACACCGTCTGAAGATTACTCTCATTATTAGCAAAATAGTTCACAGACGCCCAGATACTCACAGAAAGAATATACAAAAATACAGAGTTTACCGCAAAAAATTTCCAGTTATCTCTTATACCTTCAAAAAAATCCTTTACCGTTCGGAATTCCCCATCAGCAGTAAGCTTTCTGCATACATTTATCAATCCTGCAAAAAAGGGCGACATAAGCGGTATCAATAAAAAAATTTCAAAAATATTTACTCCGCGGGTCATCATTATAATTGCCAATATACCGCAGAATATAGCAAGCGGTACACAGAACATAATATTAACAATAAGAAGCTTTCCAAAATTTCCCATATAGTTTGAGAAAAAATCTCCAAGTCCGTATTTACGTTGTTTTGTGTATGACATTTTAAACACATCCTGATCAAAAATTAAAAATCCAAGAAAAACATAAAGAACACAGCATATCGAACACTGCCGAAAAAGCACACATTGCAAGTGCTCTGAGCATTGAAACAAAATAGCCTTTCATCTGCTTTTGAGGATCTTCCTGTAAAGGCGTCCTTATAAAGCAAGCTGAGATCCTGAGTGAATTCCTGAATGCCTGCAATGCAGCCGCAGCTATTACAGCAGCTGAAATAAAGCTGCCGGGAAGAATAACAAGAATGTTATAAAAAATCCCCTTCAAGCCATATGCTCCATATAAAAAACCAACAGAAAGACCATAACCATAACCTTTAAAAAAAGGCACAACAGGTGAAATAAACCCTCCCCAAAGCGATAAGCCCAAAAGAAAAACTACTGTCAGCAGCATTACTGATGAAGCAAACGATGAAACAAAGGCTGAGATCAGCCCTTGACTGCAACGAATATTAAAATTTGTCTGAAATATAAAATCCAATCTTTGCAAAAGCTTAATATCCGCATTTCTGCTGCTTACTGCACCAAATATTATCCCGCCAAACAAAACAGCACAAAACATCATATAAGACCTGCTTTGTCTCAGACCGGAACTGCCGGATGATGAATATTGCTTCACGGGATTTGAAAATATAATTCTTTTCATAGCATTAACTCCATTATTTTTCATTGACTTTGTTAATGTCTATGAAACAAAACACTTTGTTATACGTGTGACAACTCTATGAATAAAAGCTCTCGGCATATCTAACGCTGTCCATTGCGTCTGCACCATAGAAATCCGCTCCTATCATATCTGCATACTCCTGATTCAGCACTGCTCCGCCAACAAGTGTTTTTATTGACTTATCCGTCTTATTCAAAAGCTCTATAGTTTCCGCCATAGCAGGCACAGTCGTTGTCATAAGTGCACTCAAGCCAACCAGCCTGCAATTATGCTCCAGTGCACAATCCCTTATTTTCTCAGGCGGAACATCCCGTCCAAGATCATACACCGTAAATCCGTAGCTTTCCATAAGTACCTTTACTATATTTTTTCCTATATCGTGAATATCACCCTTAACGGTTGCCAGTACAATTGCCTTACTGCTGTCAGTCTGCTCTGACGGAATCTTTTTCTTGACCTCCTCAAAGGCAGCCGACGCAGCCTCAGCACTCATTAAAAGCTGAGGAAGATATGCCTTCTTCTGTTCAAAAGCAGTTCCTATCTCATTCAGAGCCGGTACTATATGAGAATTAATAACATCAAGAGGCTGTGTATTTTCAAGCAGTATTTCCGCATATTTTACCGCTCCCTCCTTCAAACCCTTTACGATACAAGTATGAAGATCTTCATTCTCTGAAGTCTGATTGTCCGTATTAGTCTGCAAAGCCGAAGCATAGTTTATATAATCCACACAGCCCTTATCCAGCATATTCAAGGCCCTGTATGCATAATATGTGTTCATCATAGCCTCTGAAAACGGATTCATTATTGCACAGTTCAGTCCGCTTTGAAGTGAGTTTGCATAAAACACTGAGGTTATAAGCTCTCTCTTTGGAAGACCGAAAGAAATATTTGATATTCCAAGACTTGTTTTCACTCCAAGCTGACGTATAAGTCTTACAGCCTTCAGTGTTACCAATGCACTTTCAGGATTAGATGAAACTGTAAGAGCAAGCGGATCAACTATTATATCTTTTTTACCTATTCCATATTCAGCAGCACGGGCAATTATTTTTTCAGCAATTGCAGCTCTGTCCTCAGCTCTATCGGGAATTCCGCTTTCATCTATCGTGAGTGCAATCAGGCCTCCTCCGTATTTTTGAACTATCGGAAGTACATTTTTCATACTCTCCTCAGTACCGTTTACAGAATTTACAAGGGGCTTTCCGTTATATATACGCATTGCCGCTTCAAGCGTACGGAAATTTGTTGTATCTATCTGCAGCGGAGCGTCAGTCACAGCCTGAATCCCAGATACTGCCTTTATCATCATTTCTGTTTCATCAATTTCAGGCAGACCCACGTTGACATCCAGTATATGTACTCCCTTATCCGTCTGTTTTACCGCTTCATTCAGAATATAGCTCATATCACCGGAACGCAAAGCTTCTTTCAGCTTTGGTTTGCCTGTAGGGTTGATTCTCTCACCTATAAGTATCGGATCATCACCTATTATCACAGAATGGGTATACGAGGACACTGCCGTTATATTTTTTTCTTCCGGATATACAAACGGCAGATCTCTTGTTTTTGCAATTGTTTTTCTTATGAATTCAGGTGTTGTTCCACAGCAGCCTCCGAGTATAAGTGCACCTCGTTGAGCAAGCTGTTTCATATAGTCGGAAAAATCATCCTCTCCGATATTATATACCGTTCTGCCGTCTTTAACCTCCGGAAGACCTGCATTAGGATTTACAATAACAGGAGTTGATGAATATTTCTCAAACTCACCTATTATATTAAGCATTATATCAGGACCTAAAGAACAATTCATTCCCAAAGCATCAACATGCAGTCCCTCAAGCATAGCTATCATTGCCGACGGTGAAGCTCCTGTCATAAGCTTTCCGCCTGCATCATAAACATTTGTAACAAAAACCGGCAAACTGCTGTTTTCCTTTACAGCTATAACGGCAGCCTTTGTTTCAAGACTGTCGTTCATAGTTTCTATCAGAACCAGATCAACCCCGCAGTCAGCCGCCACCCTTACATTATCGGCAAATACAGACACGGCTTCTTCAAACGAAAGATCTCCAAGCGGTTCAAGCAATCTGCCTGTAGGTCCCATATCGAATGCAACATATTTTTCTGTCCGACCTGATACAGCCTTTTTTGCACAATCTATTCCGGCACGTATAAGTTCTTCATAATTTGAAAATTTATCCCGGTTTATGCCAAAAGTGTTGGTCTTTATTATATTACATCCTGCATCAAGATAAGAATTATGCAGGCTTATGATCTTTTCCGGCTCTGATATATTCCAAAGCTCGGGAGGCTGACCGGCAGGAAGCCCCATTCCCTGAAGCACAGTTCCTGTACCTCCGTCAAAATAAACTCTTTTTTCTTTTATTAGATCAGTAATTTTTTTCATATTTCATACCAGCTTTGATTTTATTCCCATTATTGCCGTAATTGATTTCACGGGCGTCATTAAATATGCGGAATTGAGTGTTATTCCAAGAATCCGGTCGGCATTTAGCCTTGCAAGCAAAGGCTTCTGTGTTTCAAGAGAAACATCCCCATATCCGGGACTGAATCTGTTGACGCATATATATCCCTTGCTCATTTTTTTGCAGGCATAATCGCAGAAGGACTCTATTGCGGCAGACGATAACCCATCCGTTATAAAATGCTCTGCCTGAGAAAGCATATTAAGCCGTGCAAGAAGTCTGTCAACAGCGATACCTGTAGTCATTGCCATAACAAAAGCTTCTCTGCACCCAAAAAGATTTTTATAAAGCTTAACGCTCTTAACCTTCATAAAACCGAAATCACACAGATTTTCCTTTGACAGATCTACCTCAGCTTTTATATATGCACATTTATAGTCAATCGCATCAAAAAGCCTTTGTTTACAGCTTTCAACACTCTCACTATTAAAATCTGCATCGGTCTTCAATCTTGCAGCAAGCTCCCTCTTATTTATCTCTATCTCTTCTGCATCAGCAGCAATAATTTCAATTCCGGACATTCTATCCGCATCTCCATATTTTTTATTTTACACAATTATAGCACATTAAATATTTTATTGTAAAGCACCCCATTGCTTAATCTTACGATTCAGCCGGCACAACCCCTCAGCATAAAAAGATTTGATTTTTGATCAGTAAGTATTGTTCCGCCATATGGGGTCAGCAGCTCACTGTCCGAAAATCACCTGTTAATGCTAACGTCATTGGATATTTTTTCGTTTTCATTTCTGATATATTCTATCATCTCGCTTCTCCCTCCGTTAGTCATAGGAAAAGTACGCTCTGATACTATTGAATCCATACTCTTTTCATAACAGAATACACCATACCATATTTTTACTGTCATTATCTCTTCTTTAACATCGGGAATTATTATGTAATGAAATTCATAACTGCATTCCGTATATGGATTATCATTTGTAAACCATTCAATACCGGGTAAACTTTCACAAAGCATAAATTTGCATCTCCTTTTATTTTTATAGAACCAAAAATATTATATCACGCAGAAGAAAAAAAGTAAAAGTAAAATAGAATAAACAAAAATAATAACAGCTTAATATATTCAGAAACCGTAAATTCTTCAGTAAAAAGTTACACATTGTATAACCATCCAACTAAAACTAATTTTCGTGTGATGATATTTTATACTATTGACATAAGGACAACAGTCTGATATAATTAATAAAGCCTATTAATTATATAGGTATAGTATAATATATGTATATTGTAATAACTTAAAAGATTTTTTCAATATATATATATATATATCATAATACTTTATTTTACAAATACACAACAGATATAAAAGGTGATAAGTATGCTTATGGATTTTAAAGATGCTGCAATAAGAAAACTAAGTATCAAAGCTGAATATGGTCTTGAAAGAGAATCACTCAGAGTTGACCGGAACGGAAATTTGGCAAAAACCAGTCACCCGTTTTTAGCAGACAAACATATCGACAGGGATTTCTGTGAAAATCAGATAGAAATAATTACAGACGTTTTTTCTGATTCAAAAAGTATGCTTCATCAACTGAAGAACATACAGAATAAAATTGATAAAACTCTCTCATCTATGAACGAATTGCTGTGGTGTTTTTCAAACCCTCCGGCATTTTCTGATGAGAATGAAATATGTGTTGCTGTTTTCAACAATGAATTCCGGAAAAAAAATGAATATCGTGCATATCTTGCAAAAAAATACGGTAAAAAAAAGATGTTATTTTCAGGTATTCATTTTAATTTCTCATTTTCCTCAAGACTCATAAACACTGCATTTTTATCCTCGGATTCATCAGATCTCAGAAGCTTTACCGATAAGCTATACCTGAATCTTTCAAAAAGACTGGTACAATATTCATGGCTGGTTGTGTTTCTGACTGCAGCAAGTCCTGTAACCCACAATTCTCTTGGAATTCCATCCTGCAAATACTCCTCTGTAAGATGCGGTGATGAAGGATATTGGAACAATTTTGTCCCGCTCCTCAATTACAACAGCCTTGACAACTATATAGAAAGCATTGAAAAAATGATCAGCAGCGGAAAGCTTGCCTCTGTATCTGAACTGTATTACCCTGTGCGTTTAAAGCCAAGGGGCGATAACAGCCTTCAGTCATTAAAGCAAAAAGGCGTCAACCATATAGAACTTCGTGTTTTTGATGTCAATCCCCTTTCACGTGTAGGTATTTTCAGCGAAGATATTGATTTCATTCATATTTTATTGTTGTATCTTTCAAATCTTCCTGATTTCAACTTCAATGATGAAGACCAGCTTAAAGCTATATCCAAAGTAAAACAAGCTGCTGTTTTCGGTAGCAAACAGATCAAAGAAGAAGCAGAAATCGAACTTCATCGTATTTCGGAATTTACAAAACAATACTTTCCTGAATACATCAGTCTGATTGAATATCAGCAAAATAAACTTAATCCGGGGTGCAGTTATTCAGAGATTATAAGTGCTGATTTTTCTGAAAATTATATACAAAAGGGACTTCGTCTTGCCGAAGCATATCAAAGGAGGGATGCAATATGTGCGAACTGTTCGGTATTTCTTCCTCAAAAAGATATACTGCAAACAAATATCTGAGGGAATTCTACTCTCACAGCATCCGTCATCCTCACGGTTGGGGACTTGCCTGTGCTTCAAGATCATGCGTAAAAATCGAAAAGGAAAGCTTACAGGCATCAAAAAGCAATTATCTCAAAGAACGTCTTTCCCTTCCGATTTGCTGCGAAATATTTCTTGCACATATTCGCTATGCAACAATAGGAAATGTCGAATACCGTAATTGTCACCCATTCTGCGGTAAAGATAATAAGGGAGTATGCTGGGCAATGATCCATAACGGTACAATATTCGATTTTCCTCCACTGAACGTATACATCAAAAAACAATGCGGAGATACCGACAGTGAACGTGTCTTTTTATATTTTCTTGACAGGATCAATTCAGCACAAAATAAAAAAGGAACAAAGCTGAGCTTTGAAGAAAAATTTGATCTTTTTGACAATATAGTATGCCATATGTCAAAAGACAATAAGCTTAATTTGTTGTTTACTGACGGAAAATATCTTTTTGCTCATTGCAACTGCAAAAATACACTTCATTATCTTGAAAAAAACGGCACTGCAATACTGTCTACAACCCCTCTGGATAATAAAAACTGGAAGCCTGTTCCGTTCACAAGACTTATTGCATTCCATAACGGAAAAATCATACAAACGGGATCAAATCACAAAAACGAATATGTTGAAAGTCCTGATGATATGAAATTACTGTACAGTATTTTTGCTAACCTATAATTGTTCTTACAATCTATAGTAAGGTCAAAAAATATATACATCATACACAACAATATAAGATATGATTTGAAATAAATTTTCCGGAAAACAATATGGAAAGGTGAGAGTATGACAAAACAGGAACTGAAACAAAAACTGTATGAAAGATATATACAGCCTACAGAACAAAAAAATCATACATATGTAGGTATAGAAATTGAAATGCCTATCGTTAATCTCAGCTATAATGCTGTTGATTTTGAAGTGGTACACAGATTGACATCAGAATTTATGAAGGAGTTCAAATTTACGGCAGTCGGAACAGATGAAAACGGTCATATATATTCTGCTGTGAATAAAGAAAATAATGATGTTTTTTCATATGACTGTTCATATAATAACGCTGAGCTCTCCTTTGGAAAAGAAGTATGTTTAAATACCATACACGAACGATTCCTCAGGTATTATCGTTTTATTAACAATTTCCTGTCACGCTATAATCATATATTAACCGGAATGGGCATAAATCCATATCGCAAACTGAATAATAATGTTCCTATTGAAAACGAAAGATATAAAATGCTTTATAACCATTTACTGTCTTATCCAAAATACGCTGTTTTGCCTATGCATTTCCACCGTTACCCCAATTTCGGTATGTTTTCCAGTGCATCTCAGGTTCAGCTTGATGTTTCAAAAGAAAATATAATTAAGGTTATCAACACCTTTAACCGTCTTGAACCTATAAAAGCAGTATTGTTCTCAAATTCCATACTGCTGGGTGAAAATGAAAATCTTATGTGCAGCCGGGATATGCTATGGGAAAACAGCACCCACGGCATTAATCCTCACAATGTCGGAATGTTCGACCGTGATTTTGAATGTTTAGACGAGTTTCTTGAATATATTGCATCTACAAGTATATATTGTGTAGAACGTGAGGGGCACTATATTAACTTCAAGCCTACTCCTCTTTATGAATACTTCAACACCGAAAGTATAATCGGAGAATATTCTGACAACGAAAAAATTTCCTCTTTGAAATTCAAGCCTTGTGCCGATGATTTATATTATTTGCGAACCTTCAAATTTGAAGACCTGACATTCAGAGGTACAATTGAATTCAGAAGCGGATGCTGTCAGCCGATAAGCGATGTAATGACTATTTCTGCATTTCATCTTGGACTTATTAACCGCATTGACACTCTCCGGAATCTGTTAAAGGCTGACACAGTTCTGTATCACAACGGCTATACAGCTGCCGAACTCCGTAAATTGCTGATATATAAAAAGCTTCCGGGGTTTGTTGATGAAAACAAGCTTTATGAGCTGATTACAAACATACTTGATCTATGCAAGGACGGACTAAGTTACAGAAACTTTGGCGAAGAAGCATATCTTGATCCACTATATGAACGTGTAAAAACCAGATTAAATCCTGCTAAAGAAATGCTTTATAAACTGCATAATGGTACAAGCATTTCTTCTCTTATAAGCTGCTATGCTGATGAGAATTCAGTCGGTGTTCTTTCCCGAGTATAAGGCAGAACTGTATATGTTCAGCGATATTTTTCGATTATAAAATTCGTCTGAAAAAGAGAAAAACAGGTACGGAAAGTTGAACAAAATCAACCTTTCCGTACCTGTCTGCTTTTGTTTTAATTCAAGCTGCAATCCGTCGCATATAGCAAATTTGACATACTTAAAATCAAGCCTGCTCTTCTCTCATCTTTGCGAAACACTCACTGCAATATACAGGGCGATCCTCACGCGGCTTAAAACGAACAACTGCATCCTTGCCGCAAGAAGCACAAACAGCCGTATATGTTTCACGATCAGTTCTTAAAGCTTTCTTTCTTGCATCACGGCAAGCCTTACATCTCTGCGGTTCATTTTCAAAGCCCTTTGATGCATAAAATTCCTGTTCGCCGGCTGTGAATACGAATTCAGCACCGCATTCCTTACAGATAAGAGTCTTATCCTCGTACATTTGATTTACCTCGCTTTGGTATAATTATTTATTTCGCCCACGGACGGAATTGCACCGCCACCTTTGCTTTTGGTTAAAGTCAACGCTCTACTTTCTATAAGCTACATAGGGCATATATGTCCGGAGTCATCCTCTGACCCTCAGCTTTTTTCTTATTCTCTGCATCGCATTGTCACAGGATTTTTTACTGATGCCAAGCTCAGAAGCTATTTCGTCATAGGTCTTACCTTCGATATAAAGTTCCAACACATCTGATTCATTTTTTGAAAGATTACTTTGGAGATACACTTGCAGGCTTTCAAGAGCCTCATTGCTTATCACTGCATTTTCAGGCTCTGTCTCAGGAGAAGACAGGACAAGCTCCGCATCATCAATAGAATAATGCTCCTTATTTATTTTATTTTTTTCGGCATTATAAGATCTCAAAGCTGACAATATCTTATTTTTTATACACACACCTGCATACGTTTTGAAGGACGCATTGTTATTCTCATCATATCCCTTAACAGCATTATGAAGACCAAGCAATCCCTCCTGAAAAAGATCATCTGCTTCCGGTCCAATACCATAATAATCAGCCGCATTTTTTCGTATAATGAAAAAATATCTTGCCGCAAGCTGTTGAAATGCCGTCTGATCGCCATTCTTATACGACCTGACAAGCTGAGCGTCACTTTTATCTTTCAATTCATTAAGCTCTTCATCCAGCATTACAGCACCCCATACTCCTCTATACTACACATTATACACTATTTTCCCCCTCAAGTCAATATTTTTTTACAGCAGCGAGGCCGATGCACCCCTGTTCGCGACCGCGTTTGGCGGCAATCTGCCACATCCGGATTGGTATTACTCTGAAATTTGATGTATATTTTTATGCTTAATTAAATCCATTTTGTATTTATGAATTATTAACAATTTTTATCATATAAGAATATATCTTAAATTACAGAAAAACCGTGTCGAACTAATGTAAAACACGGTTTTTATAGTTTTTACTTAAGGTATTAAATTTTACTTCTTATCTTTTTGTATTCTGGATATCAGCTGCTCAAAAGTAACTCCGTATTTCTTAGCTATATCCTGAGCGTAGCTCACACCTTCAGGAGGCGCTATAAATATCTTATACGAACGCTTACCTTCGTGTATACCTGTTATCAAGCTTGCAACCTTGCTATCCCCCTGTATTTGTGTGTTTACATAACTCAGATTCATTGCCAGCTCGTGCATATGTGTGTTGAAAATCGTCCTTGCACCAAGATACCTTAAAGCTTTTACAACATCCTTTGCTATATACAATCCCTCCGCAAACGAAGTTGTCGCCAAGGACTCATTAAATAACAACAAACTTTCATTGGTAGCTGTTTCAAATATCTCGCTCATACGCTGAGATTCTTCTCCAAGTCTGCCAAGATTAACAGTTTTATTTTCATCCGCAGGAAAATGAGTATAGATACTGTCAACAGGACTAAGCTGAATTTCCTGTGCAGGTACATATATTCCACACTGTGCCATCATAAACACTAGTCCAACTGCTTGTGTAAGAGTGGTTTTTCCTCCACGATTAGGTCCGGTCATTATATATATTCTGTGTTCGGAATCGAAATCAATATCATTCAGGATAATTTCATTAATATCTTCCAAATCATTCTGCTTGTCATCAGACTGATTTTTAGTTTTGGATTTCTGATTTTTGTCAACAAGCTGTATTGCAAGCTTAAAATTATACAAGCCCTTTGCGTGCATATCTCTTTTGTTATTATCAATTATATCCGGCTTGCATAGAGGCACTCCCACATCACGCACTTTTTCAAGATAATCTGCCCAACGTATATAAAAAATAAATTCAGGTATAAGCTTTGTAAGACTATATCCGCTTATATTAGTATATCTTGAAAGTTTATTTTTCAGCTGCTTTACTGTTGAACCAAGCATCTCCGTTACAACACGGCTAAGGTTTGACATTAACGGATCATCACCGCTCACCTTACCTACGGTATGTATTTTTGTCATTCCGTCAAAGCTTGTGCCCCCGTGTATTTCACTCTTCTTTGATGAAAAATCAAGAAACTTACTCAACAGTCCCGGCTTGGAAAACGGTGTATCATTTATGGATACAATACCCACTTCAACCGGAACAAGCCTGTTGTCAAGATTTACACCAAGTGATATACTCTTGATCTGCCCTATCTCACTAACAAGTTCTTTTATATCATCGTGAAGATGTTCAAATCCGCTTTCATTATATACTGAGCCTACAAAATCCTTAAGGAGCTTAAGTCCCTCAGAGTGAATATTGTGTTCTGTCAACGACTGATTTATTCCTGAAATACAATTGACATATATATCAAGCTCCTGCAACCTGTTTATAAGCTGCCATATTGGTGCGGCAGTTGCGTCTTTCACAGATTTCTCCAATTCCTTGAGATACGCCAGTTCATCCAGCAGTCCCTTGATACGTTCGCGCAACTCAGGATAATGATATATATCATCAAACACATCACGTCTGTATCGAATGATTTCCGGATTGCTTTCTATTTTTATCATTATATTTCTGATTATATTCTGTTCATACGGATCTCCCGAAAGCTTTTCACATATATACTCAACCGACAAATCGTTACAGGCTTCATCTGTAAGTGTTTTATTTTTTGATTGTACATTCTTTGGATATAACAAACTGAATTCCCGCATATTTTCACACCTTTATCAAATATCATTCAACTTTTAATATAATTTTATTATTTTTTTATATTATATTATTTAATTCGTATGTTTTCAAGATACTTCAAAAAATAATTATAAATAACTATTTTTTACTTAACGTTTAACACATAACTCTTCCGATAGTACGACGCAATAAGTGCCAAGAAAGAAGAATCTTGAACACCAAACTGAATTGTCCTGCTTAGTAACGCACCACAAACCGAGTAAAGCAACTTGCCGTCGGGTTCATAAAAATCAATTTTTAAAATATGACAGTTAAAATTTTGCAAACTCATGTTTCATAGAGTTGTTTTGTAAGCTTACAACCACAAATTCAGAAAAAAATCAGCGATTTTAGAAAAGAGTATGGAAATAACAATTTTTCCGCAGAAAAGTGTTTTTCCTATGTAACTGCTCAACCAAAATTGATGCCCGTGCGTGGGGTTTTAAGGAACTTGATTTTTGTCACGAAACGAGGTAAAATTATATATATAATTATCGCGGAGGTAAACTTATGAAAAAAATACTTATAAGCATATTACTTGTTGCTTTAACTATGACATCACTTTTTTTAAGTGGATGTTCAGACTTTAATTTTAATCCTACGGGAAGATGGAATTTCTCAGAGGATCTTCTTTATATTAATGATGAATTAGCAGAAAAGACAACTGCTGAAAACGATATAAGAATGAATAATGTTTCTATCGTATTTGAAAAATCCGGTACAGGCTATATAGACAGCCACACTAAAAGCAAAATCAAATTTACATATGAATACAATAACAACGAGGTAACTGTAATTATGCCGGACAAAAGCGACAATCCCAACAAGCCTGATGATAGACTGGTAAAATATATGGTCTCAGATGATTGGAAAACTCTCTCTCGCATAGACACTCAAACTATCACTGATGAGAATGGAAAGAAAATAACTTATCGTGAGGAATTCGTATACAAAAAATAAATGCTATGAATTTTATCCGTAAGATAAGTGTAGAAAACATCAATGCACGATAAACTCCTGACAATGTTTATTGTGCATTTTTCGTTGCATATAAAATTTCAGGCACAGTAACCCTACCACAGTTACTGTGCCTGAATTCAAAGTACATATAATAGAATTGCAGAAATTGCAAGTGCCGCAGATGCAACTCCAAGAATTACTGATGCAAATAACAATTTTTTCTGTTCTTGCTCCTGCTGCAGTGCGACCTTATTGATTGGCTGTATTCTTGAACTGCTTGCAGCTTTGAGCTGCTCATCAAGCTTCTGTGTAATCTCATCTATAGACGGCTTTTCATCTTCGTCCGGTTCAAGAGAGTAAATTGCTTGAAGCTCATCTCGGATCCTCTTGTCAGACATTCCTGAAATAACCTCAGGATCATCAGGAACCGCAATAATAAGCTGCTTTTCTGCCCGGATAATATATGCTATATTTCCCTTTTCATCTATAAGCTTTTCTGATATAAGCTTACCGCTGCCTGCAGAAAGAACCGCTGAAAGCACCGAATCGGTGCTTTGACGACTTCCATCAAGACCTCCGCATATAAATATAAGCTCTGTTCTTTTCAGTGCATTATTCAGATTTGAAACTAATTCCTCCGGATCAGTTGCCGCTGTTGTTTTGCTTCTCTCAAGCTTGAAGCCGCCCATTTTTTTTTCAATCAAGCGCTCCGTTTCAGCTGTTTTTCCCGAATGATAAAAAATTATTTCATAATTCAT
>CADACB010000010.1:0-26146 GCA_902786345.1 uncultured Ruminococcus sp.
AGTGCCGGTAGTGGGACTCGAACCCACACGCCCTTGCGGACAACAGATTTTGAGTCTGTCTCGTCTGCCAGTTCCGACACACCGGCACATATGCAATCTAAGTTTTCAGACTGCAATGCATATTATATCCTAAAGTCATTTGTTTGTCAATATTTTATGAATGACTTTTTATATCTTTTAATAGAAAAAAGGATGGTTTACCAATAATATGTTACATAATTTATAAATATCATCAATATATTACCATTTTTTCAGACAATAATCATTGTTAAAATAATTTGCACCCAATAATTTTTTACAGTGGCTCTTTGTTAATTTAATACATTATTCAGAAGAAATTACAGTATCACATGCCTTGATTGATAATGGATATTGTTCTTTAGCACCGGAATTATCTATCTGCGCTTTGATAGACTTTATTGTATTATAATCTTCAGCTGTGAGTTCATATTCCGACGAACGTAAAATCACATTATTAATAATTTTATCTGCATCATTTAAGTTTGATATACCCGATATTGGTCCTTCATCCAAAAGTGCATCTATTAACGTCAGTACACCTTTATATTCTAAATATGTAAGATCACCTTTCAGACGTTCCTCTGCCAAAGACTTTTCCCAGCAGGTTAATGCACTATACGCATATGCAACATTATTCTTCGTACCTTCAATAAGAAGCCACTCTCGTATTTCTTCTGTTTCCGGCTGTAAAAGCTCAACAGCGTGTATTTTACCCCATCCGCTCATATTCTTTGCAATCTCAAATATTTCGTTATTTCCGTTTTGCCAGAATCTCATTATCCACAAGGCAAATATAGTAAATTCGTCTGAAAGTGCAATTGTTCTTACAACTTTTTTAATGAAATCGTGCTCAGTGTCTAACAATTCCATCATAACTAATGCAAACTTAATGCTTTCCTTTTCAGTGGATTTACATACAATATCAAAAATACACGGATATGCCTTTTCTAAATCAATTTCATCTTCGTGATTAAGAATATACTGCTGAAAATGATCAACGAGTTGAATAGCTCTTGCATTTTTTCCAAGCTGTGCTAAAACAGCATTTGTTTCAGCATAATCACCTTTTGACATAGCAGCTACAGATTTTTTCATAAGCTCAACATCACTGCTTTCAAGCTTGTATGGTGCCATATGATAAATACATATTCCATCCATAGCGCCGTCAGCAAATCTGATTTCTTCTTTCCTTTCATCTGATGGCAGTGAAAATTTATTACTCAATCTTCCGCCTTCGGAATTTTCTTTTATAAGCTGATATAGTGCTTTTTGTTCAGTCATAAACCAACAGCCCTTTTTAATTTCACATTATATATTTGCCAAAGGATTGGCATTAAGTCCTTTTTCTATCTGTTCATCAGCAATATGTGTATAGATCTGAGTTGTTCCAAGATTGGAATGTCCAAGAATAGCTTGAAGAGTTCTTATATCTACCCCACCCTTCTGGTACATAAGTGTTGCAGCTGTGTGCCTTAACTTATGCGGTGAATAGCCCTTATTACCAAGTCCTATCTTTTCAAAATAATGGTTTACCATATGGTAAACCGCCTTGCTTGTCATACGACATTTTTTTCTGCTTATAAACAAAGCATTTTTATCACTTATACCCTCTATAGGACGAACCTTCATATAATTCTTCAAAGCCGTTACACAAGCCGCATTCAGATACAGATTTCGCTCCTTATTACCCTTACCTCTTACTGTTAATACATATTCACTGTTAATATCTGAAAGATTTATTCCTACAAGCTCCGAAAGTCTCATACCACAGTTCAGGAAGAAAACAAGTATACAATAATCTCTTTCCTTGAATTCACCATCTACAGCCTTCAGCAGTCTGAGACTTTCCTCTAATGTCAGATATTTTGGGAGCTTCTTGCCCTTTTTCGGAGCTTCAAGACCTTCTGTAGGGTTATGTTCAAGCTTATGTGTTTTCACAGTAAGATAATTAAAAAAATCTTTCAGGCTTGATGTTTTTCTTGCTCTTGTGGATGCATTATTGTTTCTGTCTTCTTTACAATAATTAAGGAAAAGAATAATCTCCGAAAAAGTCACTGATTCAACCATATCCTTATCAACAGAAGAAATGTCAATACTGTCTATTTCAACATCACCTTTAACAAGTCCGCGATCCTTGATAATAAACCGAAAAAAAGTTCTGAGATCTCTATAGTATTCTTCAACAGTAAGGTCAGATCTGCCCTTAATGTTATTAGTATAATCCAAGAATTCTCTGATAATCGGAGGAGCCTCTTTCAGAAGCTCATATTTCATTGTTTCTTCCCCCTTTATCCGCACAATAGTAATTTTATATGTTCAGATTATAACACTTATAAACAAAAAAGTCAAAACTAACTCCCTAGTCCAAGTGATCGCGTCGGCAAGCTACCTTACCCGTTGTTCGCGACTGCGTTCACTCACGCTCACTATGGCTATCCAACCCAGCCATACGCTGATCCCGGTTTTCACTTACACGCACTCCATGCATCGTGCTTTCGGTAGCTTATCTTTGTAAATGGACAGAGATATACGAAAAAAATAATTATTATTTTACACTATTGTGCATAGCGGTGAGCCGCTGATTGCAATTTTATCCTTGACTTAGTGTTTGGTTTATGTTATCTTTGAAACAAATAAATCTAATATAAATTATTAAAAAAACAAGCAAATATCAGCAAATATAAATAAAACAAATTATTATAAAAAACTGTATAAGCTGGAATATATAACAATATCAAACACCAAGGAGATGCAAGTAATGTTCAATATTTTAAAAAAAGAAAAGAAACAGAATGATGACGGTATTGTGATTTTGAAGAAAACAGAACCTAATGTATGCGGAGGAACTGATGCAACACTGAACACAAACGCTCCAAAGGAAATAAAATCTGATAATATGATATTATTTAATGTTACATCATCATTCAAAAGTGTAATGATGATACCTGATCCTGATATTGACAATTCAGAATCATTAAATTATATTTCAGCATTTGCTGTCCCATCAGAAAACGGAACATTTTTGTTCTTAGAAAAAAATTCAGATTACAGAATGAATAATAACAGGCAATCATCCTGGGCACTTGTTAAAGAAAATATTTTTCCGGATCTTGTTTCACTTGTCAAAGATTGCGGTCTTGCAGAAAGTAACGGATTTCACTCTATAACTCACGGCCTGCCTGAAAATTTTGGCGGAAGTGTAAATATAAAATATTCCGATGGCGAATATATAAGCTTTTCAGACAACCAATCTCCTGTTATTTCAGTATCAACAGGTATAAAAATAGCAAAGCTGTTTGCTGAAGCAATGAAGGGCAGCATAATTGATTTGCCCGATGTTTCTGCTATAAGAAAAATTCGTTTTGATGAAGAAAGAGGAAGTGACGGATTTACCAGAGCGATACTTACCTTTAACTCTGATGGCACCGGAACAAATTTCAAATCACAGCGTTTCGATGATCCCAAGGTTTATGAAAGTGAAAAACCTGTTGATGCAGATACTATAACTGCAATCAAAAATAATATTGAAGCAAATGGAATTTTAGCCTGGTCGGGTATTCCTGAAAGTTACTATAAAAACAATAGGAATAAAACTCTTACATTTGTTTTTGAAGATAACCAGGAAATCACTGTTCGGGGAGATCGTCTTCTGCCGGACAGGATACAGGGTGGATTCTTTAACATTGAACTTGAGATGACTACAAAGCACTGATCAACAGGTATTCTTCAAGGAGACAGAAATATATGATAGCAGCAATTTGTATAGATGATAATAATGGTATGATGTTCAACAAACGCCGTCTTAGCCAAGACAGAGAGATTATTAATGATCTTATCAGGAATTTCGGAAAACACAGAATATTCACAAATAATTTTTCATCAATATTATTTGAAGATTATAATGATAAAGTTATTATTGATGATAATCTTATGAGTGTAGCAAAAAAAAATGATGTTTGTTTTATAGAAAACATTGAAATAAATAAATATTCAGATAAAATAAACGGTATAATTTTATACCGCTGGAACAGAAAATATCCGTCTGATATGAAACTGAATATGAATTTATCGAATTTTAAGCTTGATACACAATATGATTTCAAAGGGAACTCTCACGATAAAATCACGCGGGAGGTATACATAAAATGTTAATATCAAAAAAGCTTTGTAAGCTGGTTTTATTATTAATTCCTATTTGCTTTTTGTTCAGCGGATGTAAATTAAACGATAATAATGACAAAAAAATATCTACTGACAAATCGTTTTATACTATAGATAATGTTCCGGATTTTTCAGGAGAACCATATATTGCAATAAACAATAACGTACCATATTTTTCAGATTCAGACTACACAACAAAAGCGTTTGAGAACTACAGCGGTTTAGACCGCTTA
This sequence comes from uncultured Ruminococcus sp., assembly GCA_902786345.1. Classification (GTDB taxonomy): domain Bacteria; phylum Bacillota; class Clostridia; order Oscillospirales; family Acutalibacteraceae; genus UBA1213. The sequence goes on from CADACB010000010.1 coordinate 4,416, forward strand.
GGAAGATGTGGTATTGCATATGCTTGTGTTTGTAAGGAAACGATGCCGACTGAGAAACGAGGCAGTATAGGTCAGGTAAAACCGAGCGGATGGCATACAGAAAAATATGACATAATTGAAGGTAAATATCTTTATAACAGATGTCATCTTATAGGATATCAGTTAACCGGAGAAAATGCTAATGAAAATAATCTGATAACAGGAACACGTTACCTGAATATCGAAGGTATGCTGCCGTTTGAAAATATGGTTGTTGACTACGTAAAAGAAACCAACAACCACGTTCTTTATAGAGTTACTCCGGTTTTTGACAAAAATAATCTTGTTGCTAGAGGTGTTGAAATAGAGGCATTTTCAATTGAAGATATGGGTGACGGAATAAGCTTTAATATATATGCTTATAATAATCAGCCGGGAATCACAATAGACTATTCCACAGGTAAAAGCAGCCTTACACAGAATCAAAACAATTATGAAAAAACTGAGTATATTTTGAACACCAAAACCAAAAAGTATCATTTAACATCCTGTAATCTGACAGAAAGTATTGCCGAAAAGAACAAAAAAACATATGAAGGAAAACCAGCCGAGCTTGAGCAGATGGGATATAGTCCGTGTGGAAAATGCATAGAATAATTGTACCGGAAGCTAAATGCTATCTTGTATAAAACACAAAAAAAGCCGATGAATTCAGAATCATCGGCTTTTTATATACTTAAAAATTATCAGATTTTTACTGATACAGCATCAAGGCTTTTGGGAAGTTCACTTTCGTCAGCAGAAACAAGGAATGTAAACTTAGTTTCTGTCTTAGCAGCAAGTACATTGATTTTTTCAATGAACTCTGAGAAAGCCGTGAAATCCTGACCACCTATTTTAAGTGTTGAATCAACAAGCACATCAGTCACATCATAGTTTCCTGCACACAGACCGCTGAGGAATCCAAAGAAAGCATCATATCCTGTGATAGAATACTGTTCAGTATCAATAAGTCTTGCTTTATGTGTTACATCATAAGTGAGCTTAGAACCTTTTTCAATTACAACAACGTTACCGTTTGATGCCTCTACTGCCTCATTAGCAAGATTAATAAGCTTCTTTGTTTTACCTGTACCCTTTTTACCAATAATAAGTGTTACCATTATTTTTGCCTCCTTGTAAATTTAACCGCTATACAGCTGTCACTTCACTATATACAATTTTACAATATATGAAGCAAGCTGTCAATGTATTTTTGTTATTTTTGTATGAATTATTTCAATCTTGCCTCAAGAGCTTCCTTCTGATCCTCATATCCGGGCTTGCCAAGCAAAGCAAACATATTTTTCTTATAGCTTTCAACTCCGGGCTGATTGAACGGATTAAGGCACATTGTATAACCGCTTATAGCACATGCCTTTTCAAAGAAGTAAATAAGATAACCAAGCTCTGATTCACTTACCTCCGGCATATTCAGAATTACATTCGGGACATTTCCGTCTGTATGTGCAAGCACAGTACCCTCAAACGCCTTCTTATTTACGAAGTCAACTGTTTTTCCTGAAAGGAAATTAAGACCGTCTACATTTTCCGGATCAGTATCTATTGTGATTTCATATTTAGGCTTATCTATCTGAACTACAGTTTCAAACAAGGTTCTTGAACCCTCCTGAATATACTGTCCCATTGAATGAAGATCTGTTGAAAATACAACCGATGCCGGGAAAAGTCCCTTATTATCCTTGCCTTCACTTTCACCAAACAGCTGTTTCCACCACTCGTTCATCATAGTAAAAGCAGGCTCATAGCTCACAAGAAGCTCTATAGACTTACCCTTGCGATAGAGAATATTCCTTATTGCAGCATATTTATAGCAGGCATTTTCATTAAGCTCGGTTGTCATTAGCTCCTCACGCGCATTTGCTGCACCCTGCATAAGCTTATCAATATCTGCACCTGAAACCGCAATCGGAAGAAGACCCACTGCTGTGAGAACAGAATAACGTCCTCCTACGTCATCAGGTACAACAAATGTCTGATAGCCTTCCCTGTCAGCAAGCTGCTTAAGAGTACCCTTGGCTTTATCTGTTGTGCAGTAAATTCTGTCCTTTGCACCCTCTTTGCCATACTTCTTTTCAAGAAGCTCCCTGAAAACTCTGAAGGCAATAGCCGGCTCTGTAGTTGTTCCTGACTTTGAGATCATATTTATAGAAACATTCTTACCCTCACAAATCTGAAGAAGTTCTGCAAGTGCTGTCGAGCTTATAGAATTACCTGTAAAGTAAATATCAGGTGTATCCTTCGGCAAAACATTATAATTAGGTGATTTAAGAAATTCAATTGCAGCTCTTGCACCAAGATAAGATCCGCCTATACCGATAACAACAAATACATCAGTATCAGATTTGATCTTTTCTGCAGCCTTTTTAATTCTGTCAAACTCTTCCTTATCATAGTTAACAGGCAGATCCACCCAGCCAACATAATCGTTTCCAAGTCCTGTTTTGTTATGAAGAAGCTCGTGAGCAGCCTTTATCTGAGGTGATATTGAGACATACTCCTCATCAGATATAAATTCCTTTAAATGCTTGTCGCTAAGAGTAACAGACATAAAAATTTCCTCCTTAATCAATGTATAAAAAGCCTTTAGAAAGATCATATAAAAACTTTTTTAAGCTATCAGATATTTCCAAAAACTAAAAATCTTCTTATATAATACAATATTTTTAAGAACATTGCAAGTTATTTCATAGATTTATAAAAAAATTTAATAAGATTTTAATAAATGCAATAATTTCTGAAAATCAAAAAGCGAACATATTTTGTCCGCTTTTGATAATAATTTATTTTGCTTCACGAAGTATTCTTATTGCAGCCTCTGTATCATCAGCCTTGAATACGCCGGTTCCGGACACACTTATATCCACCCCGGCAGCTGAAGCCACGCCCACTGTTTTTTCCGAGATTCCTCCATCTGCCTCAACAAGCACATCAAGTCCTCTTCTTTTACACTCCTGCTTTATAGCTGTAACCTTCGGGAGCATATCAGCCATAAAAGACTGACCGCCAAACCCCGGCTCAACAGTCATCACAAGAACCATATAAAGTTTATCAAGATAAGGATAAACTGCTTCAGCAGGAGTTTTTGGTTTTATAACAAGTCCTGGCTTTAATCCTCTAGATTTTATTTTATTAATAGTATCTTCAATGTCAGACTTTGCTTCAATATGGAAGGTTATAATATCTGCTCCGGCATCTGCAAAAGCGTCTATATAGTCAAGCGGATGCTCAATCATAAGGTGTACATCAAACGGCAGCTTTGTATATTTTCTTACAGAAGAAATAACAGCAGGACCAATTGTAAGATTTGGAACAAAATGCCCGTCCATAACATCTAAGTGGATCAGATCAGCCCCTGCTTTATCAACACGGATAATCTCTTCGCCAATTTTTGCAAAATCACAAGACAAAAGTGATGGTGCTACTTTCATTTTTCTCATTCCTTTAACTCTATTTTCTTATAATTGAAACAAACAACGAGGTTATTGTCCAGAAGCCTATATATATCAGCATTTCCAGACAACCAAGCTTTTCAAAACCGGAAACAAAGCTTATAAGTGTAACCAGAGCCAGACCAAGTATAACAGCAATATATTGAAGAATTTTTGTTATAGTGGCATTTGATTTAAGCTTTATACAGCCGGACACTGCTTTTGCAAATGAAGAAAGCTTTCCTCTTGTGACAAGATAAGCTCTGGACTTCTCGTCAATGTTCTTAGTTTCCTCATAATAGATATTTCCTAAGCCGGTAGGCATAATGGATATACAACGATGGAAAAGCCCGAATCTTTCTGCGATCTTTTCTTTCGTAATATTTGAATCGACTGTTCTCACTATCAGGCTTACACCGTTTTGTTCAAGATTACGAAGCTCCTTTGCAATACTTCTGTCTGTTTTATATGACAGAATGAACATTGCTATAAGCTCGCCGCTAACAGAAATATAGGTTATATCATTACCCATTTTGATATATCTTTCTTCAAGCTCACGACCAGGGGTCTTGATATTATGTGACTCAAGAAGCTCTCTGTTACCGATAAGAACTCTTTGACCTCTTACCCAGCCGACAAGTCCCCTGCCGTCTTCATATATTACATTTTCAACCTCAGGGAGTGCTTCTCTGCGGCACTGGACAATATTTTCAAATACGTGCACCATATTACCGTTCACGGCATACATAATTGCCGCACCTGCCAGAATAGCTTCATTGAGCTTGCTTTGCTTGAAAGCCTTCATACCACTTAGTGTAATAGATCCTTTAGGATAGAGCTGTGATGAATCCACCATAATAGCGTTTGTATCACAGAATTGCTTTACCGTTTCATAACCTGTTATCATTGCTCCGCTCCTCAGGACAGATGTGCAAAGCCTTTTTAAAGGAATATTTATAGCCAGAAGACATATGACAGGAATAGATATACAAGCTGTCAGTGCAAAGGATGAAACTGCTCCGACAAAGCTTTGATTTATTATCCCATATGCAACACAGCTTAACAATGAAATAAAAGTAGTTATTGGCGCGGCTTTAGAAGCTGCATTCTCACTTGGATCAGGCATATATGAAAGCTGTAAGAAATTGCTCATAAATTTAGCGCGTTTGGTAAAACCAATTATGGTTTTTTTAGAGGGCAGCTCCTCAACCATTTTCTGTGCATTTTTCCCATCATTATAAATTTTACCTGCAAATTTCGGGTATGGCTTTCTTAGAAAAGCAAAATTTCTGTGTGTTCGCAGAAGAATAAGAAGCTTACCGATTGAATTAAGCAGCAACGCAAATAAAACCAGAGGAACATATATATGCAGTGTTCCGTTGATAAATATATGAGGAGTAAAAAGAGCTGCTACTGACTGCACAGCCACTGCAACACTTGCAACAGCCGGAGCTGTATCAGGATTTCCTTTGAATTTCCTCAGAGGCATTAGTCCATTAACTATCGGCAAACGATAAGTAATAACCGAAATTGCAAAAAGCAAAAAGCTCATAATTGCATACCAGAGCCATCCGTTTCTTATATTTTCCTTGAACAGAGGTGTGCATTGTGCAATAAGCGATAAAACAATTGATGTAACTGTTGTGCCGGTCAGAATAATAGTACGTGCAAAAACCATCTGGAAGGTAGTTGCTATATCCGTACTTATTGCCTCAGCGTCCTTTTCTTCTGTATAATCATCAAGCTGAGGTTTAATCTCTTCAACAAGGTTATCATCGGGATCGTATTCCTCATCACCGTCAAAAAGCTGTCGGAAATCAAATTTCTTTCTTTTTTCCTTTAGAAGCGGCTTCTTCCTTTTTTGGAATGATGATTTTTTATTAATTTTTTCCGGTACACTTTCCTGATCTCCATAGTCATGCGTCTTAGCAGTTACTGTTTTTTCTTTTGGCTTAAGTCCATCATTATCGTTTATTATCTCCTTAAGCGGCTGACGCTGTTTTTTTGCCTCAGAATTTACAATAGGATCTGAAGTAATCTTCTTAACGGTTTCTTTTACAGCTTTTGACTTGATCTCCTGAGACTTAATTGCAGGCGATGATTCTACTGCATATGGCACAGGAATTTTAGTTATATTCGGTGCTTTTGATTTTTTTTCCGGTTTCTTTTCAGATACATCCGAAGAAACCGGTACAGTGCTTTTTGGAGCTTTTTTATTATATTTATCCTTGTACTTATACATCATTACCGCTTCATATTCTCCACGCAGTGTTTTAGAAAACTTTCCTGCCATAACGATAAAAGGTACTGCATGACTGTAATGATATGTAACAGAAGAAACGTGACCCTCTGTAAGATCAGGCTCGGATTGATCATATGATGTATTTACAGTTTCATTTTTGGGTTCTGGTTAGATGAGTCAGATGCTTCTTTGGTCTTTATAGCTTCTGTATCCGAAGATATAATTTTGTTACCCGATTCATCAACATCAACTGCAGTAATTTTTCCAGAAAACTTTATATCTTCATTTTTTTCCTGATGAACAGATGATTCTTTATTTTCATCAGTTTCCCTGGGCAAAATACTCTCAGAATTATTTTCTGAAGCTGTTTCTGTTTTTTGAGTTTCATTTGATTTTTCAGATTCTGCAGCAGACTTATCTTTGTTTTCTGTTAAGCTGTTTTCTGATTTTTTATCAGAAGAAGCCGTATCAGAATTGATCTCATCAATATCGGTTTTTTCTTTATTATTGGTAGTATCATTTTTTTCCGACTGCTTTTTGTCGGATTGCTTTGATTTATTTTTTGCTTCCTGCTCTTTGGCATATTCAGCAAATATATCGTAAACAGGCAGTTCCTTCTTACGACGTTCATTTTTGTTTGCCGACGGCATTACATCTTCAATATGTTCTGTTGTCGTTTCTTTCTTTATTGACTTTTCCTGTGATTCGGGATTCTTTTTTTTGGAGTAGCCCGGAGATGTATAAATAACGTTACTGACATCATATACAAAGTCATCCAACTTGGTTTGATCATCTGCACCCAACTTATCTTCCTTGATTTCAGCTGTATTTTCAGCTTTGTCATCTAACTTTGCTTCTTTGGTTTCAGTCGAATTTTCAGCTTTGTCGTATGACTTTGCTTCTTTAGGTTCAGTCTGCTTTTCCACCTTGATTTCAGGCTTTTCGGCTGTTTTTTCAGCTTTATCTTCTGAATTCACTTTTTTGGCTTCAGTCGAATTTTCAGCTTTATCTTCCGACATCGCTTCTTTAGGTTCAGTCGGCTTCTCAGCCTTGATTTCAGGCTTTTCGACTGGTTTTTCAGCTTTATCTTCCGACTTTGCTTCTTTGGTTTCAGTCTGCTTCTCCACCTTGATCTCAGGCTTTTCGACTGTTTTTTCAGCTTTATCTTCTGAATTCACTTTTTTGGCTTCAGTCGAATTTTCAGCTTTATCTTCCGATTTCGCTTCTTTGGTTTCAGTCTGCTTCTCCACCTTGATTTCAGGCTTTTCGGCTGTTTTTTCAGCTTTGTCTTCTGAATTTACTTCTTTGGCTTCGGTCGGATTTTCAGCTTTATCTTCTGAATTTACTTCTTTGGTTTCAGTCGGATTTTCAGCTTTGTCGTCTGACTTTGCTTCTTTAGGTTCAATTGACTTCTCAGCCTTGATTTCAGGCTTCTCAGCTGTCTCTTTATCTTTATTATCCAACTGTGTTTTGTTAGTTTCTTCTGCCTTTATTGATGAAGAATCGACAGACGTAAAATTCAATTTGTTCTTTGAAATTATTAATTTTACTGCTTTCTCATCTTCATCTTTACTTTTATTGTTTTCCTTTTTGGTTTTATCAATTTTGTATATCTCTTTTGCTGTATTCAGATCCTGATCTATATCATCAAGAGAAAATATATCGTCTGTTTCATCCTCATAGTTATTTTCTTCAGGCTGCTGTTTGAGTGCGTTTATTACTTTATTAAAGCCTTCTTTTAATTTTCCGAAACGTTTTTTCTTTACTTTTACTGTTCCGGATATTAAATTACTGTTAGGTTCATTATACACATCATTTTCGACAATTTCTTCTTCGTCATTACGATAAGTGCTGTCTGCTTCTTTTTCACTTACTATTTCACCATAAATATCCGAGGTATCATCGTCGTCTTTATAATTTGGTACAGCCTCAGGTTTATTGTTTGGAGCTTTATTATTTGATAAATTCTCCTGCTTTGCTTTTCTTTCTGAATGATTATTACCTTCGGAATTTTCATTTTCATCAGATTGTTTTTTTTCATGATATTTATTATAAGCCTCTTCATTTTCCTTAAAGAGATTCCTGATAGGTGAGGATGAGCTTTTATCAAGCGTTTTGGTTTTTTTTGATCCTGACATTTCAATCAACCTCCATTCACAGCCTTTATTGCAAGACGCTGACGTGTGAACTCATACATTAGTATGCCTGCTGCCACAGACGCATTAAGGGAATTTATTCTTCCGCACATCGGTAAAGATAGTATCACGTCACACTTTTCTCTTACTAATCTTCCTAATCCGTTGCCTTCAGAACCTATAACAAGAGCAGCTGCCCCCTTCAGGTTATTCTCTGAATATACAGCTCCGCTCATATCTGCCCCATATATCCAACAGCCACGTTCTTTAAGCTCATCAAGTGTTGTTGAAATATTTGTTACCCTTGCTATATGCATATATTCATATGCACCGGCAGAGGTTTTCCCTACAGCATAGCTTAAGCCTGCTGCACGTCTTTTCGGAATTATTACTCCATGTGCTCCTGCACATTCCGCTGTTCTTATTATAGCACCAAGATTATGAGCATCCTCTATTTCATCAAGAACAATTATAAAAGGAGGTTCATTTTTGCTTCGAGCAAGCTCAAATATATCATCTATGGATGAATATTCCTTAATTGCAGCAATTGCAACAACGCCCTGATGTACAGCACCGCCGCACATATTATCAAGTTTTTTTCTGTCTGTTTCCTTTACCGGAATTTTCATAGACTTAGCTTTTGCTGCAATAACCTTAACAGAACCATTCAGTTCTCCTTTTGCAATAAGAATGCTTTCAATCGGTCTGCCGGAACGCAGTGCTTCTGTTACGGGATTTCTTCCGGCTATGATGTCGCTTCCTTTTTCAAGATTATCATTCAATTTATCTTCACCCTATTCGGAAATATTAACATTATATGGTATCATTTCATAAATCAAAAACACATACCGATACATTTATTAATTATATCATAAAAAGATGTCAAAAAGAAGTAATTTATATAAATTCAGCAGAAAATTTTAACGAACTTTTTCATTGATTTTTATAATTATATAAGCATTTTTCTGAGGTAATAAAATCTTTATATTACTGTACCGGAATATACACCTGAAATAAATATATCAGAACCTTTGATCTGTATATGCTACGCTTAATAACATCTACGGAAAAAAGCTTATCGGTTAAAAATTCCGATAAGCCTTTCGGTTTTAAACTTCCATATATTTTCTGTACAATGGTATAATACCTGTTTTATTATCGCTGAGACTTGCCCTTTTCTGGAATACTCCGGGAAAAGGATTTCCCTCTATCAATTCAGGACCATTTTCTCCTATTGCAACATCCCATCCAACATATGCAATCTGTGGTATAACCTGTGCAGCTTTCTCAACCAGTTCTACAGCCTCAGAAAACATAGGTATTTCAAATCCAACAATGTCTCTTCCGCTGATCGGGTGTTTGGTATGGAGATCATCATTCTTATCTATAGCCGGTACTGTTACAACCCCGTTATTATCAGGGAATGTGTACATACCGCCTCCTGAAAAATTATCGACTACTCCGCCATTGCCTATTTTTAGTATAGCCTGAAGAAAATAACCTTTTCCATCCTTATAAAACGTAAACATTCTCATTGTGTTTACACTCCCGCGGTACAATTCATTTATTTTTTCGTGCTGAGATATGAATGCTTCCACAAGATATTGCTTTTTCTTTTTCAATAATTCATACAAATCTTTTATTTCTGAGAATTCATCTGCGCTGTATTTATCAATACCTTCGCCGCCTGCACCATCAATGACCTTTGCTATTATAAGAGGATTCTTTTTTATAAATACTGTAAATTCATCCAAAGTTACTTCTCTTATGTCAAGCCAGTCACGTTTTATATAATCTGCAAACTTTTTATTAAAAGCTATTTTATCCTCGAATACAGGCATATATTCCTTATCATTATATCTTCGTATAATTGAATTGTTTTTTCCGCGTGTAAGAAATGTTGCACGCTGTTCATCATTCATAAGATAAAACTCAAATTCCTGATAATCATTATATCCTGCCTGAAACTTCATACCGCAGTGTATCATATCAAAAAAAATACTCGCAGATGATTTACCTGCCTTTTTTGAAACAGCCTTTGCAGTTTTAAACATTTGCGAATAATTAAGCTTCAATATTCTTGCTGCCATATATCTGATCCTTGCCAAATTATCACATCCATATCATCGTTTTATACTAGTACATAATACATTTTTTATACATCTTTTTCAATACAAATTATCAACAAAAAAGCCGGCATAAAAAAATATATAATATTTATAATACACGGATTATAAGTTCATCTGCAAAACAAAACGGCAAGGAATCACCTTACCGTTTTGTTTTGTTAAGATCATTTATCGCTAAGACACTTAACCATAACAGCCTTCTGAGCATGCAGTCTGTTTTCTGCTTCTTCAAAAATCTCATTTGCATGTGTCTCAAAAACATCCTCGGTTATTTCTTCACCTCTGTGTGCAGGCAGACAGTGCTGTACCATTGCATCAGGCTTTGCAAGCGCCATAAGCTCTGCATTTATCTGATAACCGTCGAATGCCTTTTTTCTTTTTTCAGCTTCACCCTCCTGACCCATTGAAGCCCATACGTCAGTAATTACTACGTCTGCATCAACAACAGCCTCTTTCGGAGTGCGGAACATATTGAATTTGTCACCATATTTCTTTGCAAAATCAAGAACATCCTTATGTGGCTCATAGCCTTCCGGACAAGCTACTGATATTGACATTCCTGTTTTTAGTGCACCAACAATAAGTGAATTCATCATATTGTTACCGTCACCAATAAATGCCATCTTAAGTCCATCAAGCTTACCCTTGAATTCACGGATAGTCATAAGATCAGCAAGTATCTGACAAGGATGACAGAAATCGGTAAGTCCGTTTATTATCGGAATACTGCCATATTCAGCAAGATCTTCTACTTCCTTCTGCTCAAAGGTACGTATCATAATTCCGTCAAGATAACGTGAAAGTACTCTTGCTGTATCCTGTACAGGCTCGCCTCTTCCAATCTGCATATCCTTTGATGAAAGGAAAATCGGCTGACCTCCAAGCTGGTACATTCCGACTTCAAATGATACTCTTGTACGTGTTGAAGCCTTTTCAAAAATAAGTCCGAGTGATTTTCCCTCAAGAAGCTTATGAGGTATGCCGTGCTTCTGTTCATATTTAAGCTGATCGGCAAGATTCAGGATGTCGATGACCTCCTCAGATGTGAGATCAAGCATTTTCAGTAAGTGTTTCATTGGTTTATGCCTCCATAACTTTTTTTAGGATCGAAAGTCCTTTATTGATTTCATCATAGGTTATATTAAGCGGCGGCAGCAGTCTTAACAGATTTTTTGCAGTAAGTATAAGCAATCCATTTTCTACACACTTTGCCGCAATTTCTTTGGCATTATCTTTTTCAGTAAGAATACCTATCATCATACCCTTACCGCGGATTTCCTTGACATTACCGATTTTTTCAAGCTCGGATTTGATATATTCTCCCTTTTCCCTTACTTGTGAAAGGAATTCCGGTGTTGCAGCTCTGGAAAGCACTTCCTTTGCTGCTGCACACGCAATGGGATTTCCTCCGAATGTTGTTCCGTGTGTACCTGCCGTCATTACATCTGAAAGCTTTTTATCACACAGACACGCACCAATAGGTAAGCCGCCTCCAAGTCCTTTTGCAGAGGTTATTACATCCGGCTTGACTCCGTATCCCTGATAACAGAAAAAATCACCTGTTCGTGAAATTCCTGTCTGTACCTCATCAACCATAAACAGAATATCATTTTCTGCACACAGCTTCTGTACGGCTTCTACATATGATTTGTCAAGAGGCATTACGCCTCCCTCACCCTGTATAAGCTCTATAAACACAGCACATACTTCATCGTTTATGTGAGCCTTAAGATCTTCGATATTATTTGCCTCTGCATATTCAAAACCCTCTGTAAACGGGAAAAAGAAGTTATGAAAAACATCCTGACCTGTTGCAGCTAGTGTGGTAACTGTTCTGCCGTGGAAAGAGTTAACAAGGGTTACAATTTTCTGCCTGCCCTCGCCGTACTTATCAAAGCTATACTTTCTTGCGATCTTGATAGCACATTCGTTTGCTTCTGCACCTGAATTGCAAAGAAAAACCTTATCAAAGCCTGTAAGCTCACAAAGCTTTTTTGCAACCGATGTCTGAAGCGGCGAATAATAAAGGTTTGACATATGCTGAATGGTTGCAGCCTGTTCGGAAACAGCCTTTACCCATCCGTCATCACAATATCCAAATATATTAACACCTATTCCGCTTGTAAAATCTACATATTCTTTACCGTCAACATCCTTGGCAATTGCTCCCTTACCGCTGACAAGAGCGGTATTGAATCTGCCATAAGTATGCATAAGATATTGCTGTTCATCATTTTTTATTTCTTCAAAAGTCATTTGTTTACACCTCTTTTAATTATATCACGAAGCTCTGTCCAATCATCAATAATAATACATTTTTCTGACGTAATACTCATTTTAAGATCTTTTTTTTCTTTAAAGTTTTTACGGTACCATACAGGCTGCATTCCTGCATTGTATGCTCCCTCTATATCACATATCGGATTATCTCCACAAAACCATATATCCTCAGCCTTAATTCCGGACTTTATGACTGCAAGCTCGAAAATTTCCTTTTCGGGTTTACGATAAACATATTCGCTTGACGCTATTATAAATTCAAAGTGATTTCCCGGAAGAATATCAGATATTCTTCTTTTCAGAGAATCACCTGACAGCATAATATTGCTTATTACTCCTGTTTTTATTCCTTCATCATACAAAAAATTAAGCAATTCTTCTATATTATCAGAAGGACGTGCCTTAGTAGCCTCATTCCAATATATCCATTCAAGCTCCTCATAAGGCTTATCAAATTCAATATTGAAGTATTCATAAATATAACGATTTATGCTTGACCACGAAAGCTCATATGGCTGATAAAATCTGTTTTCAGAGCCCATCCTTTTTGATATATTCATAATTATCTCGTCAGCCTTAGCCTGAAGCCGGCTTATGGTAATATTATGTGGATTGGAAACCGCAATTCTGAGCAGCGCTTCATTACCTTTATCAAAACCAAGAATATTCTCTGTAATAATTGTATTGCCATAATCAAAAAGAACACTTTTTGGTTTATTCATTTTAACCAACCTCAATAAAACATTGTTCCTATACCTTCATCAGAAAACATCTCTATGAGTATTGAATGAGGTATTCTTCCGTCTATTATGTGTGCACGTCTTACACCTCTGCGTACAGCCTCAACACAACACTCTATTTTCGGTATCATACCTCCCGAAATTATTCCCTCACGCTTGAGGGATGGTACCTCACTGACATTGACTACAGGGATAAGTGTGCTGTCATCATCTTTATTACGAAGAAGTCCGCGTATATCCGTCATAAGAATAAGCTTTGCAGCCTTAAGCTCTGACGCTATTCTTGCAGCGGCAAGGTCTGCATTGATATTGTATACATCGCCGTTATATCCGCCTGCAACAGTGGATATTATCGGAACGTAACCGTTCTGGGTAGCATTCACGATAACCTCGGTATTTATTTCCGTAATCTCTCCAACGTAGCCAAGATCTATTCCGGAAGCTTTTTTCTCTGCCATTATCATTCTGCCGTCAAGGCCGCAAAGTCCTATTGCCTTACCGCTGTGCTGCTCAAGAAGCTGAACAAGGCTTTTATTTACCTTTCCGGCCAATACCATCTGGACTACATCTATTGTTTCTTCGTCGGTAACACGCAGTCCGTTAATAAATCTGCTTTCTTTGCCGATTTTCTTGAGCATTCCGCTTATCTCAGGACCTCCGCCATGCACAAGCACTACATTAATTCCTATAAGCTGCAAAAGAACAATATCGCTCATAACGGCATCCTTAAGATCTTCACTTATCATTGCATTTCCGCCGTATTTTACAACTATTGTTTTTCCTGCATACTTTTGTATGTATGGCAATGCCTGAACAAGAATATTGGCTTTGTCCTGCTCAGATATATTATGCATTTCAATCATCTCCGTAATTATGATCAGGTTCTGTAATCGCCGTTGATCTTTACATATTCATATGTCAGATCACAGCCATATGCTTCGGCTGAACCATTGCCGTCATTAAGCTCTATAATTATATCTATTTCATCCTCTGTAAGTATCGCCTTTGCAATTTCCTCAGAGAATTCAACACCTGCTCCGTTTTTACATACACCAATTTTTCCGGCTTTTGAAGCAAAGGAAACATCAACCTTGTTAACATCCACATCACAGCCCGAATATCCTATTGCACAAAGAATACGTCCCCAGTTTGCGTCAGAGCCGAACATTGCTGCTTTTAAAAGACTTGAGCATATTACGGATTTTGCAACACCCTTTGCATCTGATTCTGATTTTGCACCGCTTACCTTACATATCAAAAGCTTTGTTGCACCCTCTCCGTCTTTTGCCATCTTTCTAGAAAGCTCTTTGCATACTGCTGTAAGGGCATCCAGGAAAATATAATAGGCTTCATTTTCTTCCGTGATCTCGGTATTACCTGCAAGTCCCGACGCCATCACTGAAAGAGTATCATTGGTAGATGTATCGCCGTCAATGCTTATCATATTGAAGGTTTTATCTGCGGCTGTCTTTACAGCCTTTTGTATCATCTCTGAAGATATTGCTGCATCGGTTGTAACAAAGCAAAGCATTGTTGCCATATTCGGATGTATCATACCGCTGCCTTTTGAAATACCGCCGATTTTTACAATCTTACCGTCTATCTTGGTTTCAACTGCAACCTCTTTAGATACTGTATCCGTTGTCATAATTGCCTCTGCGGCATTTGTTCCTCCATTTACAGACAGCTCGGAAACAAGCTGATCCATTCCGTTGGCAATAGGCTCTATAGGAAGTATCTGACCTATAACACCGGTTGAACCGACAATTACATCCTCAGCGGCTATACCAAGCTTATCAGCAGTCAGCTTGCACATCATTTCAGCTTTTTCCATACCGTCGGCATTACAAGTATTAGCGTTGCCGCTGTTGCAAATTACAGCCTGAGCATATCCATCTGAAAGATTCTTTTTTGTTACGGTTATTGGTGAGCTTTGCACAAGATTTTTAGTATATACCGCAGCGGCAGTACACTTTTTTTCGCAGAAAATCAAAGCAAGATCTTTTTTTGATTTATTTTTACGCATACCACAGTGTATACCTGATGCCTGAAAGCCTTTTGCCGCTGTTACCGAACCTTCTATAAATTTATATGCCATTTATCATTCCTCCATAATGAAAAGGTTAAAATGCCGGCGGCACAATAACAAGTCCCGTTTTTTCATCCAGCCCGAATATAATATTCATATTCTGAATTGCCTGTCCTGCCGCACCCTTTACCATATTATCTATTGCCGATATAGCAATAAATGTACCTGTTCTTTCGTCTGTATGGAGCGATATGTCACAGAAGTTTGAATATTTGATATTATGAATATCTGCATTTGCCCCTTCGGGAAGAAGTCGTACAAAAAACTCATCCTTATAAAAGCTCTCATAAGCTTCTCTGATCTGCTCCTTTGTCACACCCTCGTTCATACGTGCATAGCAGGTTGAAATTATTCCCCTGTTAACAGGAAGAAGATGTGGAACAAAAGTTATTTTTACATTCTTGCCTGACAGCTTTGAAAGTGTTTGTTCTATTTCGGGAGTATGTCTGTGATTTGCCACCTTATATGCGTGAAAACCCTCGTTAAGTTCGGGGTAATGATTACCCTGATTAGGCTTTCTGCCTGCACCTGTTACACCTGATTTTGAATCTATAATTATTCCATCTGTGCTTACAAGCCCTGCCTTTATTGCCGGTGCAAGAGCAAGCGGTGCACCGGTTGTATAACAACCGGGATTTGCTATTATCCTTTTGCCTTTAATATTCTCTCTGAAAAGCTCCGGAAGACCGTAAACCGATCTTTTATGAAGATCATAATCAATGAATTCACAGCCGTACCATTCCTTGTAATCCTCTTCACTTTCAAGTCTGAAATCAGCACCAAGATCAATAAATGCCTTGCCTGCTTTATCGCACTGTGATGCAAGCTCCTGTGAGAGTCCGTGAGGAAGTGCAGCGAATATTACATCGCTTTTTTCTACAACCTCATCCTGATTTTTACATTCCATATCACAAAGTGTTTTATAGGACGGATAAACATCGCTGAGTTTTTTTCCTTCAAAGCTTACTGAGCTAATCGCTGCAAGCTCAGTCTCCGGATGAGTCAGAAGTATACGAACAAGCTCTGCTCCTGCATATCCGGTTGCACCGATAATTCCTGCTTTTATTTTCATTTCTTTTCCCTTTCGTTTGTTTATTCTGAAATAAGCTTTTTTACCCTTGATGCCTGTGCCTTTACGTTTTCGCTTGCAGGACCGCCGATAACACGCCTGCCGTTTACACAGTTTTCAAGCGAAATGGCCTCATATACGCCTTCATCAAAAATATCACATATTTTTTTGTATTCCTCTATTGGGAGTTCTTCTAAGGTTGTTTTCTTTTCAATGCAAAGTGCAACAAGAGTACCTGTTGCTTTATATGCATCCCTGAACGGCAATCCCTTTTTTACAAGATAATCTGCACAGTCAGTAGCATTGATAAATCCGTTAGCAGCTGCTTTTCTCATATTTTCAGGTATAACCTTCATTGTATCTATCATAGGAGTAAATGCTGTAAGGCACATCTTTACGGTGTCTACTGCATCAAAAATTGCTTCCTTGTCCTCCTGCATATCCTTGTTATATGCAAGTGCAATACCCTTCATTACGGTGAGAAGAGTCATCAAGTCGCCAAACACTCTGCCTGATTTACCTCTTACAAGCTCTGCTATATCAGGATTTTTCTTCTGAGGCATAATGCTGGAGCCGGTTGAAAATGCGTCGTCAAGTTCTACAAACTTGAATTCCCAGGAACACCACATTATTATCTCCTCAGAAAAACGTGAGAGGTGTACCATAATGATAGACAATGCACTTGCAAGCTCCATACAAAAATCACGATCGGAAACACCGTCAAGACTGTTCTGACAAATATCTGTAAATCCAAGCAGCTTTGCAGTAATGGTTCTGTCAATAGGATAAGTTGTTGTAGCAAGCGCACCGCTTCCGAGCGGCATACTGTCGGTATGCTTGTATGCACATTCCAGTCTGTCAACATCTCTTAACAGCATTTCGGCATATGCCATAAGGTGATGACCGAAGGTTATAGGCTGTGCTCTTTGAAGATGTGTATATCCCGGCATTACAGCAGACGAATATTGCTCCGCTTTACCGCAGATAACGTTGATAAGTTCCTTTACCTGTTCTTTGATGCTCTGTATCTCTTTTTTCAGATACAATCTTATATCAAGTGCTACCTGATCGTTCCTGCTTCTTGCCGTATGAAGTCTTTTGCCTGTCTGACCAAGTCTTTTAGTAAGCTCACCTTCTATAAAGGTATGTATATCCTCGGCATCGGGATCAATTTTGAGCTTTCCACTGTCTATATCGGAAAGTATTGATTCAAGTCCCTTTATAATAGCTTCAGATTCACTCTTTTCAATAATTCCGCACTCACCTATCATAGCGGCATGTGCAATGCTGCCCTCAATATCCTCACGATACATACGGCTGTCAAAGGATATTGATGAATTAAAATCATTTGTTTTTTTATCTATTTCTTTTGAGAATCTTCCTGCCCACAGTTTCAATCGTTTCACTCCCTGCTTTTATTGTCGTTCTTTTATAAACAACAGTCGGGCGGACAATGATTTTTCACTGTTCGCCCTGACATATTTCCTTATATCAATGAAAATTATTCCTTGATAAGATTTTTCTTAGCCTGAACCTTGATCGGAAGACCGAAAAGATTTATGAAACCTGCTGAATCCTTCTGATCATAAACCTCATCTTCATCAAAGGTTGCGATGTCGGGATCATAGAGAGAATAGGGTGAGCATACACCTGCATCTATTATATTGCCCTTATAAAGCTTAAGCTTTACATCGCCTGTAACGGTTTCCTGTGTTGAATCAACAAAAGCTGAAAGAGCCTTACGAAGCGGTGTATACCACTGACCGAAGTATACAAGCTCTGCAAAACGCAGACCAACCTCCTGCTTGAAGTGATAGGTATCTCTGTCAAGTGTGATCTCTTCGAGCTTATTATGTGCGTGGTAAAGAATTGTTCCGCCGGGAGTCTCATATACTCCTCTGGATTTCATACCTACAAGTCTGTTTTCTACAAGATCAACGATACCTATACCGTTTTCACCGCCAAGCTTATTAAGCTTTTTAACTATTTCAACAGCACCAAGTTTTTCACCGTCAACAGCAACCGGAACGCCCTTATCAAATGAAATTGTTACATACGTGGGCTTATCGGGAGCCTGTTCAGGTGACACACCCAGTTCAAGGAACCCTTCCTTATTATACATAGGCTCATTCATAGGATCCTCAAGATCAAGACCTTCGTGTGAAATATGCCAGATATTTTTATCCTTTGAATAATTTGTTTCTCTTGTTATTTTCAAAGGAATATTATGTGCCTCTGCGTACTCTATCTCCTCGTCACGAGATTTAAGATTCCACTCTCTCCAAGGAGCAATTATCTTCATATCAGGAGCAAAAGCTTTTATTGCAAGCTCAAATCTGACCTGATCATTACCCTTACCGGTACAGCCGTGGCATATAGCATCTGCACCCTCTTTAAGTGCGATCTCAACAATTCTCTTTGCAATGATTGGTCTTGCAAAAGATGTACCAAGAAGATACTTGCTTTCATAAACCGCATCAGCCTTGATAGTCGGGAAAACATAATCCTCAATGAATTCCTTATTAAGATCTTCTATATAAAGCTTTGAAGCACCTGTTTTGATTGCCTTTTCCTCAAGTCCGTCAAGCTCTGTACCCTGTCCTACATCACCGGAAACTGCGATCACCTCACAGTTATCATAGTTTTCTTTAAGCCAAGGAATGATAATTGATGTATCAAGTCCGCCGGAATAAGCAAGAACTACTTTTTTAATATCACCCATTTTAATAACCTCCGTCAACTGATTTATTACGATATTTATTATACACCTTTTTTGCATAAAATCAAGAGTTTTTTGAATATTTATTCAGAGAGTATGATATTTATGTAACTAAAACTATATTTATTGATTAATTAAATTAAATTTTATAACTTTATCACAATCAAGTTTTGAATAATATACTTATTTTTTCATTTATAGAATAATAAAAATGATGATTCTAAATGATTTTATGCAAATATTATACATTTATGCATAAATGTATGCATAAATCACTTTTGTCCAAATTTTATATTTAAAATAAAAACTTTGGTATTATATTTTATCATATATTATGGTATAATTAAATGAAACATAAATTCAGGAGGAATAAGCATGGATAAATTCATAAATAAAGACATCAGTGCACTTAGCGGTGACTTCTTCACAAAACTAAAAAAAGAGTGGATGCTTGTTACAGCAGGCAATAAAAACAGCTTTAATACAATGACAGCAAGCTGGGGCGGTATTGGTATTCTTTGGAATAAAAATGTTTCTTTCGTTTTTATTCGCAAAAGCCGATATACACTCGAATTTGTTGATAGCAACGAATATTACTCTTTGTCATTTTTCAATGGTAAATTGATGGACAAGCTGTTATTCTGCGGAAGAAATTCCGGCAGAGATACTGATAAGATAAAAGAAACCGGTCTTATTCCTGTCTTTGACAACAAAGCACCTTATTTTGAACAGGCAGAAACCATACTGGTTTGCAGAAAATTATATAAACAAGAGATGACAACGGAAAACTTTATTGATAAAGATCTTATCTCAGAATACTATTCCGATAACGATATACATGATATTTTTGTCGGAGAAATAGTAGACGTGCTGGTAAAAAAATGAGAAATGTATTGATTACAGGTGCATCAAGGGGAATTGGTGCTGCAACAGCAAAAGTGTTTGCCGAAAACGGAGATAATGTATTTATAAATTATTGTCATTCTGAAGACTGTGCAAGAAAAATTCTTGATGAATTTAAGAACAATGGCTTATCTGCCAGAATTGTCAAAGCCGATGTTTCAAATTCCGAAGAAGTAAACAGAATGTTCGGGTATATTACAGAAGAATGTAAGGGAATCGATGTATTAGTAAACAATGCAGGAATTGCACAAACAAAACTTTTTACTGATATAACCAATGATGATTGGAACAGGATGATTTCAGTTAATCTAAGCAGTGCTTTTTATTGCTGCAAAGCTGCACTGCCGCATATGATACGACAGCACTTCGGACGTATCATTAATATTTCCTCTATGTGGGGACAGACCGGTGGGTCGTGTGAAGTTCATTATTCCGCCGCTAAAGCAGGCATCATCGGTCTTACAAAGGCTCTTGCTATGGAAGAGGGACTAAGCGGAATTACAGTTAACTGTATTGCTCCCGGTGTTATCAAAACTGATATGACTTCGGAACTTTCTGAGGAAGACTTCACTTCATTAAAAAACGAAACCCCGACAGGAACACTCGGAACACCTGTTGATGTCGCAAAAGCTGTATTTTTCCTTGCTGACAACAGCTCTTCGTTTATCACAGGTCAGGTTCTTGGTGTAAACGGCGGATTTGTGATGTAATACTATTAAAGAACA
Organism: uncultured Ruminococcus sp.; assembly: GCA_902786345.1. Lineage (GTDB taxonomy): Bacteria > Bacillota > Clostridia > Oscillospirales > Acutalibacteraceae > UBA1213. The sequence goes on from CADACB010000010.1 coordinate 24,917, forward strand.
AATATTAAAATATAACCTGAATGTCGGAGGGCGTTGCCCTCCAAACCTCCCACAATGAGCTCTGCCCCTTGACCCTGCAAGCCTTTGAAAAGGCTTGAGCGAAACTTTATACATTTGGTCTGTCCACTTGTTCATATGATAATAGTATAAGCCTTTTGATAAAAAAGACCCGGACTTACTGATTTAAAAACAGTATAAGCCCGGGCTTATTTTATAATCCTTTATTAATAATTTATTTTCCAAGCTCCTCTGCCCTCTTGGTACAGGCTGCCATCGCATCAAAAATAGCCTTGGGTACTTCACGTTCATTAAGCACTTTCATCGCTTCAATAGTTGTACCACCTTTTGATGAAACCTTTTTTATCAGTGTTTCCGGAGTATCTCCGCTTGAACGCAGCATTTCGGCACTTCCCTCGAAGGTCTTGCATATAAGGCTCAAAGCTACCTCTCTGTTGATACCTACCGAAACTGCATAATCAACCATTGCCTTTGCAAACAGATAGACATATGCAGGACTGCTTCCGTTTACAGCAATAATTGCATTCATTTGTGACTCAGGAAGAATTGCTGCTTCACCCGATAATGCAAACATATCATATACTTCTTTAAAGTCTTCATCAGAAATATTTTCCGATCTGCAAAGTGCACTTGCACCCTTACCAAGCAGCAGCGGCGTATTCGGCATTACTCTCACTACAGGACAATTGATTTCAAGACCATTTCGTACATAATCAATTGATATTCCTGCCGCAATAGTTACAATAACTTTATTTTCATTCACAGAGTTTTTTATATCCGAAAGTACCTCATCATAGTTTTGCGGCTTCACAGCAAGAACTATAATATCACTTTTTGCTGCAAGTGCACTGCAGGATTCTTCTGTATCTACTCCTTTGTCAGACATAATTTCAAGCTTTTCTTTATCAAGATCATACACAGAAATATTCTCGGCAGATTTGGCTTTATTTTTTATTATTCCGTTTATAATTGCAGTAGCCATATTTCCTGCACCTATAAATCCTATTCTTTTATTGCTCATAATTTCAACACCTCTTAATTCTGATTATATCATATCTTTATGTAAATGTCAAAACTAACACAACCGCGGCCGCGTGATCGCGGCGGAACGTATTCGCGACTGCGTTCGCTTATGCTCACTCTGTTTATCCAAACCAAACATACGCCGATCGCGGTTATCCGCCCAACACACTCCTTGCGTCGTGCTTATGG
>CADACB010000010.1:26179-131616 GCA_902786345.1 uncultured Ruminococcus sp.
GAACGTGTTCGCGACTGCGTTCGCTTATGCTCACTCTGTTTATCCAAACCAAACATACGCCGATCGCGGTTATCCGCCCAACACACTCCTTGCGTCGTGATTATGGAAGGGATAAGTTTGCAGACTCTCAGATGAAAGGTTTTAAAAATTAATTCTCATATATTATACCATATATTTTAAAAAAACATTTTATGCAAAAAAACTCTGCAGAACCATATTTCAGGATCTGCAGAGCAATTATTTTTACGGGAATGAAATGCAATAAGGATTCGGGAAGTTATGATTATTATCTCTTCCGTCTGCGGTATAATCATTATAAAGGAACATTTCAAGCTCATCTGCACGTCTGTAAAGCAGGCCATAATAGCAAACTCCGCCTGCGTGATGGTATGCCAATAATTCATTTATCAACGCATTTCGGTTGACATAATTAAGATCACGTCCTATAGTTGAAGAACTTGATGCAGAAACATTAAGATATGTACTGCTGCAATAACCGGTTTTTCCGCTGCTTGTTCTGACCTTATACCATACGTTATTATATTTCTGCGCATTTACAATAGTGACTGATTCATTATAAGATAGTACGTCAATAACACTTGATGAGATTGATGCAGAAGATCTGAGATTAAGTCCATCCTTAGATGTTACTCTTCCTGTCATAGAAGTATCAGATGATACATATCCGTATGAATTGAGAAGAATATCCTTTAAGTCAGAAGAATATGTCCAGCCAGTCCCAAGGTTATATGAAAAGCTTACAAGCGCATCAAACTGTTGCTGATTGAATCTGATATTATTTCCGATAAGCATATCATTGACTCTTGTTGAATAAACCTCTTCGTTTACAGCTTTTACAAGAAGTGCATATGCCTCATTCCTTGTAAGGTTGTCGTAGAAGCACTGTCCTTCCCAGACAACATATCCGTGTCCGAGAGTAGGTATATTGTTAGCAAGTGTGTCATAAGTTACACCTGATACAAAGCCTTCTTTAAGACCTATATACTTTACAACTTCATCACTTGCACGAAGTCTGCTCAGTCCTGTTGCAGTTGAATTCGTCTTAGAGGTTACATAAACATCCGTTTTACCGTCAGCACAGGTTTCCCACAAGCCATTCTTATAGGAATATGCCTTTACAGTAAAATCGCCTGCTTTTGTTGTTCTGTAAACAGCCTTCCACACATATGTGTTGCCGTCGGCGATCTTCTTTGTTGCATTCAGTTTTAAAACAGAACCGTTGATATTTACAGTGAAATATACTTTCGTACGTGTTTTATCTGTAATGGCAATAAGCTCTACATCTGAATTTATAGTTGCAGAGTTAGGAGACGAATACGCAAATTTTACGGGAGCTGCATCAGTTACCTTAACCGAACAAACTGCTCTGTTGCCATATGAATCCACGCACGATATTGCAACATTGCCTGCCTTTTTGGTTTCGATAAAGCCATCCCACACTGTTGCTATGTCTGAATCACTTGTTTCCCATCTGTAGCCGTTATATCCCTTGATATATATTGTCTTACCGGCAGTGGTTGTAGCACTGTATCTCGAAAGACTCACATTGCCGGACGATGATGAAAGTACAGTAACGTTACACTTTGCACGAACCTTGCCGGTGGAGTCTTTTGCTGTTATTACAGCCGTTCCGGGCATAAGTCCGCTGACAAGACCATTGTTCACTCCGGCAACACTCAGATTACTGCTGGTCCACATAACCTTCAGGTTTGAAGGCTGAACTGTTGCATAAAGTCTTGAGGAATATCCTGAATACACAGTAATTGATGATTGTGAAAGAGATATTTTACTTACACTATTTACAGTAAGTCTGCACGAAGACGTTACAACACCTGTTGAATCGTGTGCTGTTACCCATATTGTACCTGCACCCTTAGCAGTTACCTTTCCTTTGCTGTCCACAGTGGCAACCGAGGTATCATCAGAACGAAAATACACTTTGCCTCCTGCCGGATTTGTTGTTGCTTTAAGTGTAAAGGTATTACCTTCAAGGACCGTTTTTCTGTTTTCGGAGATTTTGATTGTATTATAATCGGTTTTTACGACCTTCACTTTGCACACTGCACTGCTGCCTGTTTTACTGTCAGTAGCGCGAATCGTTACATCTCCTGCTGAGACACCCTTAACATTACCGGAAGAATTGACTGTTGCAACCTTGCCGTTGTTGGTTGACCATACAATCGTACCCTTATTGCCTGTTGCGGTGAGATTGAAATTATTGCCCACGGCAAGATTTTTTGTTGACAGAGAAAGCTTCACACTTGATGAAGCTGATGAGTTATTTGACGTTTTAGCGGACGCACTTCCGGAACTTTGTGACGACTTTACAGCGGCAGACGAGTTAGATATGTAATCGACATAATCAGTGCACACATATCCTGTTGTACCATCCGAGGCAATTACCTTTGCCCATTTTTCCCCTGAAAAGCTTACTATATCGAGCTTGGTTTTCGGACTAAGTGTTTTTATAACTGTACCACCGATACTTGGGGTGCGGCGTATATTAAGATAATCGGTCGTCTGACCGTCTGTTGTAATGTTAAGATATGAAGCCGAGCAATATCCGGTTGTTCCGTCAGAAAGCTTTACCTTTATCCATTGATCATTTGATTTATCAATAACAGTCAATGTTGTATTTTTAGGAATGATTTTTAGCACTGAGTAATTAATACCTGCACCGCTGCGCAGATTAAGATAATCTGTTGTTTTAGCATTGATTATTGTTTGTGCTGAAACCGAAACCGAAAGCATAGGAATTGCAGACAGCGCAACAGCCGCCGTACAAGCCGCTGCAATTATTTTTTTGACCTTGTTCTTTCCTGAAAAAAAAGACAAGATACTTCTTTTTTTTTCTTGAATCACGAATATACACAGCCTTTCGTAATGTTAACAATTTTGTTACTTATGATTCTTTAAACCCATGTAATAATTGTAATAATTATAACCTATTTTTAATTTTTTAACAATCGGCATATTGTATAAATTGACAGGCAAATTTATGACAAATGCACATTTCTTACAATTTTTATTTCATAAAATGGTATAATTTTGATTTATTAGATAAGATTATTTGAATATGATTAACTTTATCTATATTAATTGTATAATATAAACTAAAATTTTCCTAACATTTTGGTTACAAATTTGTAAATTGTTTGCTTATATTTTTTCTCAAAAAGACTCAACGCAATATCATATATAAGAAAAACAACATTCATTATAAAAAGAAAAATCAACGGAAGGCTTACTCCAAATATTTCAAATTCATCTCCCGGCAGAGAAAACACATATAAAAGCAGAAAATAAATTCCTGAAGCTGCCGAATTAAAAATCAAAAGCTTAATTATCAGCCGAACAAACTTTAATTTTATTTTTTGAAGATATTGTCTTATCAGCGGATAATATCCCAAAAAAAGTATAAAGCAAAGGGTTGCCTCTTTGCTTGTACACAACAGAAATGACACTATAGATACTGCAATATATGATGACCACGCAATCCCTTGTCCGGCAACAAACGACAGAACCAAAATAATAACTCCCGAAAGTGCAGGAAAAGTATACATTCCTGAAGGAAAGGCATTTGAAATAATAATAATCATACAGGCAAATGCTGTAAACAGACCGCCTATTGCTGTTTTTTGTGATTTTTTCATATCATCAGCTTCTGCAGCAGCTGCAAAGACAATCCGAACACATCAGACAGGTACAAATATCACAGCAGCTGCACGATTCCGAAGCTGCCGACGATGTGTTATAGCCGCCCTGTGCACCCGAACGCTGCTGACGAATACGGTTAAACATAGATCTGTATTCTACATTATTCGGATCCATTCTGCACGCTGTCTGAAAATAGTTATATGCATCCTCAAGCCATCCGTTATGATAAACAACAACTCCCATAAGATAATACCATTCCGCATCTCTTTCGTTGGACGGCACAACAGAAAGCTCCTGTTCAGCTGCAGAAAATTTACCCGAATTTATCATCATACGTATATTATTATAATGCGAACGGGTGCTGTCTGAATATCCGGAAGAATATCCGGAGCTTCTGCGTTCCCTGCCAGCGTGCTTTCGATCATTGAGAATCCTGTCATAAGCACTGTTTATCTCCTTCATTTTTTCGGATGCAGATTCAGCAAGCGGACTGTTTGCATATTTATCGGGATGATACTTTTTTGCGAGCATTCTGTATGCCTGCTTGATCTCATCATCACTCGCATTCGGAGATACTCCGAGTATTTCATAAGGATCTTTCATTTTTTCCCTTCCCTTCGCTCTGATACTATTATCATTTTGAAAAACACAAAGGAGGCTCCAACTGCATTTCATTCCGACAGCCAATCAGCAACTCCACTTCTTAAGTAATCGGTTACTGCCATTTGGAAACTTCGTCAGGAACGCAGTTAATTCATCCATTTTTTATTGTTTTATCGAATAATATCATTTATTTTAAATCAATCAATTATCAAACACAGAATTAAATACTCATTTGGTCAACCTTAATCAGGTTAATGATTAATACTGTTTTTTCCCGAAAGATATGGATAATAATCTCTGTTCTTTTTTCTGCACTTTTTACTGCGTCTTTTATCAAACAAGCAATACTTCTGCTGAAATGATAACCCATTATATATGACATTGTCAAGAATTTCTTTATAAGCATTAAGCTCCAGAAGATCGTAAGCAAGAACAATTTGTGATGCTGTCATATTCAGTACATCATTGCAATACAGCATTGTTTCGTTTATATTCCCTTTCAATCTGTCTTTAAAAGGATTAAAGTTATTATGCTTTACATCCTTTTCAAGATCGTCAGCAGCATCCATAATATATATCCAGCGGCCAATATAATAGCCGAAAGCACTCAGGATCTTCTGCTTGCCACTGTCATCCGGCAATATACTTATACATAACTCTGAAAGCATTTTTGCCGTTGGTTCAGCCGCCTTATCTATAGCGCATCCGGTTTTTTCAGCATCATGCTGTTGGTCCATCATCAGCTTAACATTTTTGTTAATTTCCGGATAAGCCCGTAATGCTTTTTTAAAGCTTCTTTTTATAAGAAACTTTAAAAATCTTGCACAATTTCTTTTAAAAAAACCGGAATCCTCAATTGCATCAACAAGCTTATAATATGACATAATTACCGAAACCGCTCCGGCAAATCTGAATCCTTCACCGCTGCAATCACAAAACAGACACTTCTTGGCAGGGTTGAAAACACATCTGCCCTTATTCACACTCAATCTGTCATCTGTCAAAGAGAGATAAAGCATTGCAAGAACCGTACAATCATAGCTGAGGGTAAACCTTGATATTATTCCGTAGTCCTTTCCGAGGTGCTTACATAAGCCACAGTAGACGCTTTTATATAATTCATATTCCCTGATTTTAAGTTCTTCTCTTACAGGCTTGAGATAGCCGAACACAAAAGCACCCCCCGTTTTACATCGAATGATGTTTAATGCGTATTTTCATTAAGAACCTTCTTGAGATATTGACCCGTATACGATGACTCACAGTCTGCAATTTCTTCCGGAGTACCCTCTGCGATAACCGTTCCTCCTCCGTCACCGCCTTCCGGTCCCAGATCAATTATGTGATCCGCCGTTTTTATCAAATCAAGATTATGTTCTATAACAACAACAGTGTTCCCTCCGTCAACAAATTTCTGAAGAACGTCAATAAGACGGTGAACATCGGCAATATGAAGTCCGGTTGTAGGTTCGTCAAGAATATATATGGTTTTACCTGTTGAACGTCTTGAAAGCTCTGTTGCAAGCTTTATACGCTGAGCTTCACCGCCCGATAAGGTCGTTGACGGCTGGCCTATTTTTATATAGCCAAGACCTACATCATAAAGCGTTTTAAGTTTATTATATATTTTCTGATGATTAGAAAAGAACTGACAGCCTTCTTCAACAGTCATTTCCAGAACATCATAAATTGATTTGCCTTTATATTTGACCTCAAGAGTTTCACGATTATAACGCTTTCCTCCGCATACATCACACGGAACATAAACATCAGGCAGAAAGTGCATTTCAATCTTTATGATTCCGTCTCCCTGACAAGCCTCACAGCGTCCTCCCTTAACATTAAACGAAAAACGTCCTGACCCAAAGCCATGCATTTTTGCTTCATTTGTCTGTGCAAAAAGCTCTCGTATATCAGTAAATACACCTGTATATGTTGCAGGGTTGGAGCGAGGCGTCCTGCCGATAGGTGACTGATTTATGTCAATTACCTTATCAAGGTTTTCTATTCCGGTTATTTTTTTGCAATTAACCGGCAGAGGTCTTGCGCCGTTAAGCTCTGATGCAAGCTTTTTGTAAAGTATCTCATTAATAAGCGACGATTTTCCCGAACCTGAAACACCCGTTACACAAATAAACTTTCCAAGAGGAAATTCTACATTAATATTTTTCAAATTATTTTGCTTTGCACCGAATACTTTCAGTTTCTTTCCATTGCCCTTTCTGCGCTTTTCAGGTACAGGAATATACATCTGTCTGCTAAGATACTGACCCGTAAGAGAACGATCACACGCCTTTATCTCATCAACACTTCCTGAACAAACAAGTTCACCGCCATGTATGCCTGCACCCGGACCGATGTCGATAATATGATCGGCTGCATACATCGTATCTTCATCGTGCTCAACAACAATAACTGTATTTCCAAGATCACGAAGATTTTTCAGAGTTGATATGAGCTTATCATTATCTCGCTGATGAAGTCCGATACTTGGCTCATCAAGTATATATAATACGCCTGAAAGCGCAGAGCCAATCTGTGTTGCAAGCCGTATTCTCTGACTTTCGCCGCCTGAAAGCGTTCCGGCAGAACGGGAAAGCGTAAGATATGAAAGACCTACGCTGTTAAGAAAATTCAAACGGCTGTCTATCTCTTTTGTTATAGCCTTGGCAATCAGCTTGTCACGGTCAGACAGCTTTGCGTTTCCGACAAAATCAAGTGCCTGACTTACTGACATATCACAAAACTCACTTATATTCATGTCACCTACGGTAACAGCAAGACTTTCAGGAGAGAGTCTTCTGCCTTTACAGGCATCACAGGGTACTGCTGACATATAGCTCTCAATTTCAGCTTTTATCCACGTGCTCTGTGTTTCACGAAAACGTCTTTCAAGATTGTTTATAATACCCTCAAATTCAGTCTGATATGTTCCTGAGCCATACTCGTTCCTTCGATGAATTGTGATTTTTTCTCCTCTTGTACCGTATAGCAAAATATCAACAATATCCGGAGAAAGATCTTTTACAGGTGTATCCAATGAGAATTTATATTTTTCGGCAAGTGCTTCAAAATACATTGTGGCAATCGTACTTCCTTCCATTGCCCATCCGCTGCCCTTTATAGCACCCTGACGAACTGATTTGGTTGTATCCGGAAGTATACGGCTAACATCAATCTGCATAAATACACCCAATCCTGTACATTTCTTACACGCACCATATGGATTGTTGAAAGAAAACATTCTCGGGCTTAACTCGTCTATGCTTACCCCATGCTCCGGGCAGGCATAGTTTTGAGAAAATAATATATCCTCTCCTCCGTTAACCGCCGCTATAACAAGTCCTCCTGCAAGCTTTGAAGCTGTTTCTATTGAATCAGAAAGTCTTGATCGGATTTCATCTTTGATAACAAGTCTGTCAACAACAATTTCTATATTATGCTTTTTATTCTTTTCCGGTTTTATGGTTTCAGAAAGATCATATATTATTCCGTCCACACGCACTCTTACAAATCCGCTTTTTGAAGCAGCCTCAAATTCCTTTTGGTGCTCACCCTTCTTGGAACGAACTACAGGAGCAAGTATCTGTATTTTTGTTCCCTCAGGCATATCCATTATTTTATCAACTATCTGATCAACTGTCTGTTGTTTTATCTCACGACCGCACACCGGACAATGAGGTATGCCTATTCTTGCATACATAAGTCGTAGATAGTCATAAATTTCAGTTACTGTTCCTACTGTTGAACGCGGGTTTTTTGACGTTGTTTTTTGATCTATTGATATAGACGGAGAAAGACCGTCTATACTGTCAACATCGGGTTTATCCATCTGTCCGAGAAACATTCTTGCATATGAAGACAAAGATTCCACATATCTTCTCTGTCCCTCGGCATAAAGAGTATCAAACGCAAGAGAAGATTTTCCCGAGCCTGAAAGTCCTGTTACAACAACAAGCTTGTCACGCGGAATTTCAACGTTTATATTTTTCAAATTGTGCTCTCTTGCACCATTAACAACAATTTTCTTTAGCGGCATTTTTATTCACCTATATTTTCTTTTAATAATGATTTTAAGGTTTTCTTAACTGCATTAAGATCACTGCAAGTTAAAAGAGGAATTAATTCATCTATTTCTTCAATACTTTTATCCCACCAACGAAGTTCCAGCATAAGATCTGTAAGTTCATCATCAAAACGTTTTCTTATCTCTTTGGCAGGATTACCTGCAACTATAGTATAGGGAGGCACATCACCGCCAACAACACTGTTTAACCCGATTATCGCACCGTCGCCTATATGTACCCCGGGCAATATGGTTGAATTTTGGCCTATCCATACATCATTTCCAACAACAGTATCACCCTTAAGCGGCATTTCTGTAAGCGGAGGTATTTCCTGATTCCAGCCTTCCATAATATAAAAAGGAAATGTGGAAACAGCATTCATCTGATGATTTGCACCATTCATTATAAAGCTTACGCCAGAAGCAATCTGACAAAATTTTCCTATTATAAGCTTATCTCCATTAAAATCATAATGATGCATAACGTGAGACTCAAAATCTTTATCGCTGAAGTAGGTAAAATCTCCCACTATTATATTCGGGTTTTTTACAGTAGGTTTTACATATGTAACTGTTTTTATTCCGTGTACCGGAAAGACCTTATCCGGATTAGGACTGTTTCCATCCTTCATTATTCTGTCACCTCATATAAAATTGCAGATATACAGAAAAGGAGTGCGACAAGGCACTCCTTCTGATTTTTATTAATTATCAGAAGCCTCTTCTGTTGTGCTGATTTCGCCTTCGTTACCGTCTTCACTGATAGCTTCAGCTTCAGATTCAGCTTCATCTTCATCATCTGTCGGGATCAATTTGCCCTCCATCGCACATGCAAACTGCTCACCTGACATCTTCTCGTGCTCAAACAGGAACTTAGCAACAACGTGCAGCTGATCAATGTGCTCTCTGAGGATTTTTTCTGTTTTATTGTATCCGTCAGTGATATATTCCTTAACCTCTGCATCTATCTTTGCTGCTGTTTCCTCTGAATACGTTTTATTGTGTCCAAATTCCTTGCCAAGGAAAACCTCACCGTCAGATGAACCATAGGTGATCGGACCGAGCTTTTCGCTCATACCGTATTTTGTTATCATTGAAAATACAAGATTTGTAGCTCTTTCAATGTCATTTGACGCACCCGTTGAAATATCGCCAAGGATAACTGCCTCAGCAACACGTCCGCCGAGAAGAACAATAATTTCCTCAAGCATTTCATTACGCGAACGATATGCTCGGTCTTCAGACGGCAAAGACATTGTATAGCCGCCTGCCATACCTCTTGGGATAATCGAGATCTGATGAACAGGATCCTGAGTTGTGCAATAATAGGTTGCAATAGCGTGACCTGCCTCGTGATATGCTGTAAGCTTCTTTTCCTTGTCAGACATAACACGTGATTTCTTTTCCGCACCTACAACAACCTTTATAGTTGCCTCCTCAACTTCCTGCATTGTGATTGCTCTCTGATTCTTTCTTGCAGCAAGAAGTGCTGCCTCATTAAGAAGATTCTCAAGATCTGCACCTGTGAAGCCTGCTGTTGATTTAGCTATTGTCTTAAGTTCCACATCCGGCGCAAGGGGCTTACCCTTAGCGTGAACCTTGAGTATTTCCTCACGTCCCTTGATGTCCGGACGACCTACCATCACCTGTCTGTCAAAACGTCCGGGACGCATAAGCGCGGGATCGAGTATATCCGGGCGGTTGGTTGCCGCTATCATAATTACACCCTCATTTGCACCAAAGCCGTCCATTTCTACAAGGAGTTGGTTAAGCGTCTGCTCTCTTTCATCGTGTCCTCCGCCAAGGCCTGCGCCTCTCTGACGGCCTACGGCATCGATCTCATCTATGAAAATTATACAAGGAGAATTTTTCTTTGCCTGTTCAAAAAGATCTCTTACACGTGAAGCACCCACGCCGACAAACATTTCAACAAAATCAGAACCTGAAATTGAGAAAAACGGAACACCTGCTTCTCCGGCAACCGCCCTTGCAAGCAATGTCTTACCTGTACCGGGAGGTCCTACAAGCAATACACCCTTAGGTATTCTTGCACCAAGCTCATTATACTTTTTAGGATCTTTAAGAAATTCAACTATCTCCCGAAGTTCTTCCTTTTCTTCATCTGCACCGGCAACATCCGCAAAAGTAGTTTTTCGCTTCTCATCGCTAAGATTTTTTATCTTGGCTTTACCAAAGCCCATTTGTTTTCCGGCATCTCCAAGACCTCCGGAAAGCCTTCTCATAAAGTATATCCATACAACAGCAAGAAGTGCTATAAGAATAAGGTTCGGCAGGAAATTAATCCACCAAGAGTTATCCGTTGCCTGTTTCCAGTTATACTTCATCGGTTTTTCCGGATTATCTTTATTATAATCATTCACATAATCCTCTATTGTGTTAAGGAACAGTGAAACACTGGCAACGTTTGTTTTTATTTCCTTTTTACCCTTATACTTGGTGTTGAGCTTCATTTCAAGAGAGCCGGTACCGAAATCAAGAGTATATTCATCTACCTGCTTGTTCTGAAACATATACACAATATCTGAGGTCGGATATTCCTCTTTAGGCTGCATAAAAAACAGCAGTGAGATCACTATAATAAGAATGATCGGTATTCCCAGATAAATAAGCAGATTACGTATTGTTTTCTTGTTGTCCAAGATAATTGTCACTCCTTTGTTTTAGTATTTCCATTGGCAGATCCCGCTTTTGAGAACTCCCACATATGGCAGATTTCTGTATCGCTCATCATAGTCAAGACCGTAGCCCACTATGAAAAGATCGTCAACAGTTCTTCCACAGTAATCAGGCGTTACAGGACCAATTCTTCTGCAGGGCTTGTCAAACAAGGTACAGATCTTTACTGACAGAGCATTTTTTGATAACAAATACTCTTTGATATAGGTAAGAGTATTCCCCGTATCGAGAATATCCTCAACTATCAATACATTTTTTCCGGCAACATCGGCTGAAATATCTTTGGTAATTCTGATATTTCCCGATGATACCGTTCCGGAACCATAGCTTGAGGCAGCCATAAAGTCAAGTACACAGTCGTCTATTGAAAGTCTTCTGAAAAGGTCTGCCAAAAATATTACACCGCCCTTAAGTATTCCCACAACTACAAGCGATTTATCTTTATAGTCGTCATTTATTTTTCCGGCAATATCAGTTACAACTTTTTCAAGCTGTTCTTCGTTTAAAATTATTTTTTCAATATCACTATGCAACGGCATTCATTCCTTTCACTTCAGAATATCCCCGGATGATTCTTTTATAACAAGAACTCTTCTGGTGTCCGGTGTTATCTTATATTTATCGGAAACCCCTATACCCTCTATCCAAAGAACATCACTTTCACTCGCCAGCAAGATAAGCTCATCCCGCTTTTCCGGCGAAAGCTTCATTTCGGTAAAAAGCTTTTTCAGAGTTTTTGTAACATTACGTCTTAATGGAGAAAAGAAATCTCCAGGTCTTCTTGTACGAAAAACATTCAACAATGGTATTGTATCATAATCAAGCGAATTATCAAACAAATTTTTTTCAATTTTTTTACGGTTGTTGAATTCATCTATATTAATCAAAACAGCATTTATTTTTTTGTTGTTAATTGTTAATATCTTTCCCGGCTGCAAGGCAATTTGTTCATCACATTTTTCTTTTTGTTTATCAGTTCTGCAATAAACAGAAAAAATTTTTTTATCCGACGCAGCAAAAATTCCGTGTTTTATTTCAAGTGCACCACCATTATACACTATTTTTCTGATAAGTTCAATATGCCTTGCCTCGGGAATGATATGATATTCTGCACATATTATCCTGATTGCCTCAGAGAAAACAGCCTCATCAGACCCCATAAGCTTTTCCACAGCATAACCATTATCTTTTTTTGCATCACTCAAAAGCAAAGCTGCTGTATTTCTGATATAAGAATACGTCTGACGGCTGCGTTCGGATAGACCGCATATCGTTCTTTCAAGAGACGGATTTATCTCCTTTAAAATTGGCACTACATCAAGCCGCAGTTTGTTTCTTGTATACTCTCGTGTAAGGTTGGTACTGTCAGTAACATATTCAATCTTATTTTCAGCACAATACTGTTCTATATCGTCACGTGACACCTCAATCAGCGGTCTTATAATGTTTTCCCTGACAGGCGGAATACCGCACAAGCCCTGTATACCGCTTCCTCTTGTAAGGTTAAAAAGCACTGTTTCTACATTGTCTGACGCTGTGTGGGCAGTAGCAATTTTAGCATTAAGCTCCCTCGATTTACATTTAAAAAAATCGTATCTTATCTCACGTCCACACAGCTCAGTGCTTATTCCTCTTTTTTTTGCTTCATTGATCACATCAGCGTGAAGTGTAAAGAGCTTGACGCCAAGCAGGCTGCAAAAAGATTCTGTAAAGCGTTCATCATTGTCAGCTTCAATTCCTCGTATTCCGTGATTGATATGACAAGCATATATGTCAAGGTTTAAATCTTTGCGGATAGACACCAAAAAATGAAGCAATGCACAGGAATCAGCACCTCCTGACAACCCCACTATTATCCTGTCACCCTTTGTTATCATATTATATTTTTTTACTGTTTTATAAGCTTTATTCTTCACTTTCAAGCACCTGTGATGTAAATCTCATAAATTCTCCCTGCCAATGCAGCGGCACAGAACGGGTCTCGCCGTGTCTGTTCTTTGCCACTATACACTCGCCACTATTTTTATCACTGTCTTCTGCATTTGCTCCTTCTGTATTTTTATAATAATCCTCACGGTAAAGGAACAATACGATGTCTGCATCCTGCTCAATAGATCCGGAATCTCTCAGATCTGAAAGCTGCGGCTTATGCTCAGCTCTTTGCTCGCTTGCACGTGAAAGCTGTGAAAGCGTTATGACGGGAACATTGAATTCCTTGGCTAATATTTTTAAATTTCTTGTTATTTCTGAAATTTCCTGTACTCTGTTATCTATTCGTCTTGAAGATGCCATAAGCTGGAGATAGTCAATTATTATAAGATCAACATGCTTTAACCTTCTAAGCTTCGCCTTCATTTCCGGAACGGTGATACCCGGAGTATCATCCATATACATATCAGCCTTGCTGAGAACATCTCCTGCTTCAATCAGTCTTACCCATTCCTCTTCCGAAAGCTTTCCGGTTCTGAGCTTTGTACCTTCTATAGAACCTTCTGTTGATAGCAATCTTGAAGCAAGCTGTTCCTTAGTCATTTCAAGCGAGAAAAAAGCTACCCGTCTTTTACATTTAACAGAGACGTGTCTTGCTATATTTAGCGCAAAACTTGTTTTTCCCATACCCGGTCGTGCCGCAAGAAGAATAAGGTCTGATCTATTTAATCCGGTTATAGTGCTGTCAAGCGCACCTATGCCCGTTGGAATACCTTTATACATATCACTTTCAGGTGAATTAAGCAGATCAAGCCTGTCAAAGGTCTGAAGAATTACATCACCGACTTTTTCAAGCCCTTTAACACTTTTGTTATCTCTTATATCAAATATTCTCTGTTCAGCAGAATCAATTAACCTGGATACTTCCTCACCGGGCTGAGAGGCATCATCTATGATCTCTCTTGACGAAACAATAAGACTCCTCAAAAGATATTTGTCCCTTACAATTGAAGCATATTCGTCAACTCTTGAAATAGAAGGAACAATATCGGCAAGCTGCATAAGATATGTTTTTGTTTCAGCATCCGAAAAGTCACGTCTGCCCTTCATTTTTTCAAGAACTGTTATAAGATCAACAGGCTTACTGAGCGTGAAAAGCTCGATCATAACCTTATATATTTCTTTGTGAGTTGCAAGATGAAAATAATCGCTTGAAGGAAGTATTTCCATAACGGTAGCAAGACAATCCGAATCAAGCAAAATTGCACCAAGAACAGACTGCTCTGCCTCGGCACTATATGGAAGGTTCATTCCATCAAAGGAAGATGTTATTTCACTATCACTCATTTTTAACACACCTTTTTATCGGGAAATAAAATACAATAATTCGGAATCCCTTTTATGAATTCCGAATTATCTCGGGTATTGTCAAATTTTATTATCACTGCTGTTCTGTTACCATAACCTTAATTTTGGCAGTAATACCTGTATACAGCTTGACCTCACAATTATAAGTACCGAATGCTTTTATATCATTATCAAGAACAATTTTCCTCTTATCTATTGACAGGCTGTACTTTCTCTTTAGCTCATTTGCAATTTCCTTGCTTGTTACCGACCCGAAAAGTCTTCCGCCTTGTCCTGCTTTTGCAGTCATTGTAAGCGTCTCTCCCTCAAGTCTTTTCTTGTTGGCCTCAGCCTCAGCGGTTTCTACAGCAATTCTATGCTGCTTTGACTGTTCGGCATTTTTCAGTTCATTCATAGCCTGTGCGTCTGCTTCTCTTGCAAGCTTTCTTGGGAAAAGATAATTGCGTGCATATCCATCTGAAACATTTATAAGCTCACCCTTTTTTCCGCTTCCCTTAATATCCTGTAAAAGTATTACTTTCATTACAATTTCCTCTTTTCTTATGGAATTTCATTATTTCTGATTATTCTGACTGACCCTGCTAAGATCAAGCTCACTTATAATTGATACAAGACGTTCTCTTGCCTCAGCTATGCTGACTCCATCCATCTGACAAGCTGCCATTGTCTGATGACCGCCTCCGCCAAGCTGCTCCATTATAACCTGTACATTAAGATCACCGAGTGATCTTGCAGATATATTGATAGTTTTTGAGGTTTTATACATTACAAATGACGCCTTTACATTTTCTATACCGAGCAGTTCATCCGCTGCCTGAGCAGAAGCTATCCTTATATCAGGTATATCCTCATCAGCACAGGCTATTGCACAATAATTAAATATCTCAGCCTCACTGACAAGCTTATATTTTACCTTATATGTATCTATCGAATTAGAAAAGAGTCTCTTTACTTCAACGGTATCTGCACCATGACTCCTAAGATATGCAGCAGCCTCGAAGGTTCTCACTCCTGTTCTGAGCACAAAATTCTTTGTGTCGAGCATTATCCCCGAAAGAAGTGCTTCACTTTCCAGTCTGCTCAGAGATTCATTTCCAAGATACTGAATAAGCTCGGCAATCATTTCACACGCCGATGATGCATATGGTTCGTGATAAAAGATAAGAGCCTTATCTATATGATTCACCATCATTCTGTGATGATCAATAACTACAACACGGCTGCATTTTTCATATATTTCCTTTGATTCAAGGAAATTAGGAGAATGTGTATCCACAATTATGAGCAAGGTTTTATCATTAAGCATATCAAGAGCTTCATTTTCAGTTTTGAACATACCATCAAGACCTGCACGTTCAAAGCTCGCTACAAGAGATTTAGCCAAAGTCTGCTGACGATTTATCAATATATAAGCTTCCTTGTGAAGTCCCTTGGAAACTGCGCTCCACATTCCTACAGCAGCACCTACCGAATCAAGATCGGAATATCTGTGTCCCATAACAATAACATTACTGCTGTTATTTATATGATTTGTAAGTGTTGAAGCAATTACTCTTGTTCTTACCTTATCTCTCTTTTCTATTCCTTTTGATACACCGCCGAAGAACTTATAAGATTCAGCTTTTTTTACTGCTGCCTGATCTCCGCCCCTGCCCAGTGCCATATCAAGCGCCTGACGCGCCCACTGCTCATTCTCTTTATAGCTGCTTCCACCGTGACCAACTCCTATAGAGATTGTAGCATTCATTCTGTCGTTTATTTTAATTGAACGAATATCATCGAGGATTTTAAATTTCTCTCCGATAAATTTATTGATGTTCCGCTCTTCCATAACAACAATATATCTTCCGCCGCTTATCTTTTTATAGAAGCCTGTTGTTGATGCTACCCATTTTACTATAGCGTGTTCAACCTCAACTGTAATCTTGCTGGCTTCACCGTCCTCGGTTTCACGCTCTATCTCTTCCTTATTATCGAAAGCAACTATCGCAACCACAGGACGTGACTCAATATATTCATCGGAATTGGACTTATAGGTATTATCATCTATAAAATATACTATTGATCCCTGATCAAATCTGACTCCAAAAGCAATAAACCACGTATTCCTGCACAAGGTATCTGTTCCGTTATCATCAAAAAGAGATTCCGGATTTCCGTTTGAAAGATATTCGTTTATATTGCTGCCAAGACAATCGGGGGATCCTCCGACACGTTCCTTGAAATGCTTATTTGCCGATATAATTTCATAGTGCTCGCCAAGCACAGCCACAGGCAAATTAATATCCTCAATTGTTCTTTTTTCATCCTTAAATATCTTTTTTGACGCTCCTGTCAGTATCCTTGAAACATATGATCTTATATTAACAATACTGACAATTGAAACGGCAAGTGCAGCGGAAGCAAAGACCATTTCTCCAAAGAATATCAATATACTGTACTTTAACGAAAATACAGCCATTATATACATAGCTGCTGCAAAAACTGCAAAAAGTGCACATATAAAATTTTTATTTTCTTTTTTTCTCACGCTGATCACCACCGAAAGAAATATATATTATGGGGTCAATATTATACCTCCATAATGATAGGAAGAATCATAGGACTTCTTCTTGTTTTGTCATAAAGCAGCTTTGAAAGCTCATCCTTTACCGTATTTTTTATAACTCCCCATTCGTGAATTCCTTGTGATTCACAGTCTTCAAGTGTTTCTATTACGACACGTCTTGCATTATCCATAAGAGGCTCACTCTCTCTTACATATACGAAGCCTCTTGAAACTATATCAGGACCGGCAATAATATGTCCGTCCTCACCGTCAAGTGTAACTACAACAACTATAAGACCGTCCTGTCCAAGATGTTTTCTGTCACGCAGAACAATGCTGCCCACATCGCCTACTCCAAGTCCGTCAACAAGAACCTTTCCTGCCGGTATACTTGGCAGCTGTTTCATATTATCCTTGTTGATCTCAACAACATTTCCAATATCACCTATAAATATATTTGATCTTGGCATTCCCATCTCCATTGCAAGCTGGGCGTGTTTTATAAGATGCTTTTGCTCACCGTGAACAGGAATAAAATACTTTGGCTTTGTAAGACCGTGTATTATTTTAAGCTCTTCCTGACAAGCGTGTCCCGAAACGTGAACCTCATACATTGATTCATAAACAACCTTACAGCCGTGTTTCATAAGCTCATTTACAACTGAACCTACAGCTTTTTCGTTTCCGGGTATAGGATTTGCCGATATTATTATATAATCCTCAGGACCTACCTCTACCTTTCTGTGATCAGAATAAGCCATTCTGGAAAGAGCAGACATTGTTTCTCCCTGACTGCCCGTTGTTACAAGAACGATCTGATCCTTTGAGTAATGTCCGAGCATATCAATATCTATTATCAGTCCGTCAGGAACATTAATATAACCAAGCTCTGACGCTATAGTCATATTATTTATCATACTTCTTCCCGAAAAAGCTACCTTTCTGCCATATTTCTGTGCACAATCAAGTATCTGCTGTATGCGTCCAAGATTAGAAGCAAACGTAGCTATTATTATACGGCTTTTTTCAGCCTCTTTAAATAACAGGTCAAAGGTATGTGCAACCTTCTGCTCTGTCATTGTATATCCGGGACGTTCGGCATTTGTAGACTCCGCAAGCAATGCAAGCACTCCGCTTTTTCCAAGCTCAGCAAATCTTGCAAGATCTATCATTCCTCCTGTTGTAGGAGTGCAGTCTATCTTAAAATCACCTGTGTGTACGATAGTACCTGCGGGTGAATGAATAGCTATCGCTACAGAATCCGGAATTGAATGGTTAACATGTATGAATTCTATCGACATACAGCCAAGCTTGATTCTCTGTCCGGGCTTTACTGTATTGAGCTTAGCTTTACTGAAAAGATTATGCTCTTTAAGCTTACTGCCTACCAGTCCTAAAGTCAGCGGTGTTCCATAGATTGGAACATTTATTTTTCTGAGAAGATAAGGCAGTGAACCAATATGGTCCTCGTGACCGTGAGTTAATACTACACCCTTGATTTTATCCTTATTACGCTCAATATAAGTAAAATCCGGAATAACAAGGTCCACTCCAAGCATATCTCCATCAGGAAATGCCATTCCGCAATCAAGCAAAAACATATCATTATCACATTCAAACAATGTGATATTTTTTCCAATTTCGTTCAAACCGCCCAGAAATGTTACTTTAACCGAATGATCTGACGGCTTGATATACTGTCTTCTTGACTGGAAATCTGAGCTGTGATGATACCTTGACTGTCTGTTTTTGTCATTGACTTCTGTAAAACTTCTTTTTTCTTGTGAAAAAATTTTTTCGTATTTTCTGTTATTTTCCCCGATAGCCTGATCCGGAAATTTCTGAGCAGGAATTACACGATCAAAAAGCCCCTTTGATTTTTTTTCGGGCATAGCCTTCTTATGCACCATTCTGCTGTTCTTTGAAAGTCTTGAGCCTGAAACACTCTTACCTCCGTTATTTCTCGGTGCATTTTTCCTGTTAAATTCTGATAACACTAAAATTTACCTCCGTTTAAACAATATATAAATTATTAAAATCAAATAAAAAATATCGCCAAAGCGCCTATTGCTTCATAGCAATATTTACATCCCGAACACAATTATATATGTTATTTTACTATTCTAACCGGATTATGTCAATAGATTATTTCCCTGAAAAATTTTTTCAGAGAAAACAAACAGGATTATCACTATTATACTATTGAATAAGACAAAGAATATTGTATAATAGTATTAAACAAATTGCGGGAGGTAATTATGAAGCATATTGAAATATTTACCGATGGTGCTTGCAGCGGTAATCCCGGTCCAGGAGGCTGGGGTGCAATCCTTAGATATAAAGGTCACGAAAAAGAGCTTTCCGGCGGAGAGGCTGAAACCACAAACAACAGAATGGAGCTTATGGCAGTTATAGAAGCATTAAAAGCACTTAAAGAGCCTTGTGAAATTACATTAACAAGCGATTCAAAATATGTTTGTGACGCAATCCTGAAGGGATGGGCTGTAAAGTGGAAAAAAAATAATTGGATCAAAAGTGATAAATCAAAAGCGAAAAATCCTGAGTTATGGGATGAGCTTCTATCTCTGCTTCAAAAGCATAAGATAAACATAAATTGGGTGCGCGGACACAACGGTCATCCGGAAAATGAACGCTGTGACAGACTTGCTGTTGCCCAGTCAAAAAAATTTTCATAAATTTTATCAAGATCATCTGTTAAATATATATTTATGACAGATGATCTTTTTGTGATAAACATATAAAAATTGATTTATTTTTAGTTATATCCTACTATTTTAATATGATTTATAAAAATAGTATTGATTTATTCCTTTTTTGGGTGTATTATTAATAAGTCCGGAATAGCTTCTGAATTTATTACATATCAAACCTATTAGATAAATAGTCATACTGTGTTATAATAAACAGAATGATTCTGTGATAAAATAAATTTTGATGCGAAATCCAAATTATTTCAATTGTGATTTCGCTTTTATAAGAAATGAGGTATGGAATTTGATCAGGAAAGTATACGCTGATAACGCTGCAACCACAAAACTGTCAGCAGCTGCATTTGAGGCTATGAAACCGTATTTTTTTGAAAATTACGGAAATCCGTCAAGCCTTTACAAATTGGGCGCTGAAAGCAGCAAGGCTGTTGATAAAGCAAGAGCAGATATTGCAGAATGCATTAATGCAGAAAGACCATCTGAGATTTGCTTTGTTTCCGGCGGAAGCGAAGCAGACAACCACGCAATAAAGGGTGCGGCAGAGCTGGGAGCAAAAAAAGGCAAAAAACACATTATTTCATCAAAATTTGAACATCACGCAGTATTGCATACTCTCGATTATCTGAAAAAACACGGCTTTGAAATAACTTTGCTTGACGTTCACGAAGACGGTATTGTGCGTCCGGAAGAACTTGAGGCTGCTATAAGAGAAGATACGGCATTGGTTACGATAATGTTCGCCAACAATGAAATAGGTACAATACAGCCAATAAAAGAACTCGCAGAAATTGCTCATAAACACGGAATATTATTTCACACAGATGCGGTACAGGCTGTAGGTAATATTGAGATTGATGTGAGAAAGCTGGGCGTTGATATGCTTTCGATGTCATCACATAAATTTCACGGTCCTAAAGGCGTGGGGGCATTATATATGAGAAAGGGTATCCGTCTGCCGAATCTTATACACGGAGGTGCTCAGGAAAGGGGGCTTCGTGCAGGAACTGAAAATGTTCCGGGCATTGTAGGTATGGCAGCCGCATTGAAGGAATCTATTGAAAAAATGCCCGAAAGAAATGTACGTCTTACAAAAATGCGTGACAGATTTATTGATGAAATGCTTAAAACAGACAGATCCATTATAAACGGAGACAGGTTTAAAAGACTTCCGGGTAATGTAAATATGTGTTTTCAGGGTATAGAAGGAGAATCCTTGCTGCTTATGTTGGATCTTAACGGTGTAAGCGCATCATCAGGTTCTGCCTGTACATCAGGCTCTTTAGATCCGAGCCATGTTCTGCTTGCTATAGGACTTCCTCACGAGATCGCTCACGGTTCACTCAGACTGACCTTCAGCGAGGAAAATACCGAAGAGGACATCGACTATATTATATCTGTATTAAAACCTATCATTAAAAGATTGAGAGATATGTCCCCTCTTTGGGAAAAAATAATCAAAAATAATTGAATGAAAGAAAGGTGATATTTATGGCATACAGTGAAAAGGTAATGGACCATTTTGCAAACCCAAGGAACGTGGGTGAAATGCCCGATGCAAATGGAATCGGAGAAGTTGGAAATTCAAAATGCGGAGATATAATGAAAATGTATATCAAGGTTGAGGACGATATTATCAAAGACGTAAGCTTCAAAACCTTTGGCTGCGGTGCGGCTATCGCAACAAGCTCAATGGCAACAGAGCTTGTAAAAGGACGCTCTGTCAAAGACGCACTTAAGCTCACAAACAAGGCTGTTATGGAGGCTCTTGACGGACTGCCGCCGGTGAAGGTTCACTGTTCAATTCTTGCGGAACAGGCAATAAAAGCAGCTCTAAGTGATTATTATACCCGACAGGGGATTAATCCTGAACCTATTGTCGGCAAAATAACAGAAGCACCTGAGTGTGCCTATGAAAACTGATCATCCTTGATCTTTAATACAACAAAATTACAGGCTGTGATTTGAGTCAGTTCTTCAAATCACAGCCGTATTTTTTACTGTTACTAAAAACTATTATAGCTACAAATTTTTCAGGAGAAAAACATATAAATATATATGTCATATTTTAGGAAAGCACTGATTAAATAGAAAAATATAAGAAAACGCTTGAAAAATAAGTTACAAAAACAAAGGTTATAAAAACAGTTTTGCATTGCTTTATAAAGCAAACAGCCTTGCAATGCCAGAAAAAATTTGTTATAGTAATAACATACCGAAGGGAGTGTGGCACAATGATTGGGAACGTGCCGAGCCGCAGAACATTAAGAACACAAGCGGCGATTCGCAACGCGTTTGCCGAGCTTTTGACCGAAAAGGAGCTGCACAAAATTACTGTGCAGGAACTTGCGGACAGAGCCGACGTTGGACGCGCGACGTTTTATAAGCATTATCTTGATATCTACGACCTTTATGAGAAAATTGAGAGCAATACGCTGACGGAAATTGCCGCGCTTGTGCTGAACACCGGAGAAGAGCCTGTTGAGGATTTCTTCAAAAAACTGCTCGATTACATCTCGAACAACCGGGCGGTATTCAAAATGATTTTCAGCCCGAACATCACCGCGCAGCTTTATGTCAAGCTGTCAGGAATGATTGAGGGAATGTTCCGCCAGGTGGAGAGCGAGAAAACCGGACGCAGCGTCGATGACAGGCGGCTTGAATTTATTAACGGCTACCGTGTGCAGGGCTGTATGTCCGTCATTTCAAAATGGGCACAAAATGATTTCGGCGATTCAACGGAGGATATTCTGAAAACCCTTTTGCTGCTCGACAACAGCATAACAAAGCTTCTGTATACTTAATGAAACAATCCCCGTCCGTCACCTTTTATGGTGCGGGCGGGGTGTTTTCGGTTAGAAGAGACGTATTTTTATTTCTTCATATAGTTAACATAATCCTGAAATGTTCTGTTGCTATCCTTTGATAACCAATCACAGCAATCAATGAATTCTCTTATACTCGATCCGTCCAGTTTACTGTTGCCGAGAAATACTTTTTCCCAATCCAAAAAGATTCTGTAATTATACGGCTTTCCATATCCGAAGCCTATCAACCCCCATGATAAATAACCACGGAGAGTCTCTATATCGGCGTTGGGAAATTCCTTTTTCCAACTATTGTAGAATCTGTTGAATCGATCTACTATAAATTCATGATTGCCTCTATAGAAATCAGCTTTATCCGGATTTGAATAATCGAAACGGTTTCTCTCATCACTGTTCCGCCACTCCCTGTAGACCTCATAGTCCTTGTAACCGAAAGCGGGAAAAGACGCTTTGAAGGCTCTGTAAATATTTTTGTATTCGTCAAAGGTCATTTCAGGATGGTCCCACTTAAAAGTGTTATATTCCTTAGTGGGTGCATATGCCTTCTGTTCATCGTCCGAAAGATTGTTATAGATGGTAAAAATCTTGTTGCTGTAGTTATAGCAGTTCACATAATTAGTTGTCAGCTTTATGCCCCAACCGTAGATATCTTCTCTACGGTATGTGTACACCTTAAAGCTCTGCTCCTCACATTTGGGGTCATAGATGTTGATTCCCTTTGCGTAAACGGTGCAGTCATACAGCAGTGCTCCATCAACCTTGCCGGCAAACTCAGTTCCGGCATCCTTTTCCTTTGTATCAAGGTTAGTGCTTGTCAGAAGATAGGCGGTGCCGCTGTTCGCCACATCAAAGGTGTATGCTAATGCACCATACTTTTTCAGGTAATCATACAGAGAGGTATTGGGATATTTTTCGCGGACATAGCTTGCGAGCTGCTTGATTTCGTCGGTGGAGATTGTGCTCTTTTTGACATAGTCACCGGCGACAGATTTCATGTCCTTATAAAGATTAACGTTCTGCGAACGTCCGATAACATCGGTGAGCGACTTACTTGTCTTGAAAATCATCGTGCCGTTGTCGTGCTTTTGAAAGCTCTTGACCCCTGTTGCTGCTGCAACGAGCATTTTAGAAGCATCGCTCGCGTCAAGAATTTCTCTGTTTTTGTCAAAGCTGTTATAAGCCGTTCTGAGCGCACCGTCACCAAGTGCCTTTACATCAGCGTCTTTGAAATAGTAAACAGCGTCCGCTGCCCTCTGGCACTCCGCCAACAGAGAAACCGCGTATACATACTGTTTTGTCAGGTCTTCGGCCGCACCATACGCCTCGTTATACGCTTCGCTTTCTACCATGCAGCCTGCCGCCTTGTCGTTGTAAAGCAAATCAAACATACAGTCTGACACATACTTGTTGCTGCCGTCCATATAGTCCCTGATGACGGTGCAGTAATTTTTGACGTCTCTGAAATCAGCCGAATTTTTGAGTGTTGCAAGCTTCATCATCTTCTGCTGGTTGTTGAGGTCGTCGTCGGTTTCAACCGCGTAAACGTCCTTTGCAAAGGACTCCAGCACAGCGCTGAGGTTACGGAAATTTGTCTTAAGCTCACTGAGTTCGGTTTTGTTACCAAGCCACTTGGTGTTGACGTCAATGTTGTTGTTAAGATGCTTCAGCTCCGTCTGAATGTCGTCGAGCTTTTGATCCATTTTGTCGAGCTTGTCGTTCATCGCCGCCATGGGGTCGCTGTTATTGTCAACATTCACATGGAACAATGTTTTGAAAGGTGCTACCAAAAGTCCTGCTCCGGGAAAAGCATTACCGAGTGTGCCAAAAGCTTCGTCAGCCATCGCAATGCCCGCCTTCTTACCGTAATCCTCCGCGCTGACAGCGGCGTAGCTTACCGCACCGATGTTGCCGCCGTCAAGAAGCTCAACATAAGACTGCTGATTTGTTTCCGCCGCACTTACCGGAACGGGGGCAATTGCCGACGCGCTGGATAAAACCATAATGGACGCAAGCAGTGCCGGGATAAAGCCCTTGCCGCCTGTTACCTCGGCAAGCATTTCGTCGGGGATTTCAATATCATATTCGTCGATTACCTGCGCAATCTCTTCCTCGGTTTTGCAGGTAAATACCTTTGTCTTTTGCTCCTCGGTCAGTGTGTTCAAAAATTCGTTAGCATTGAAGTTCGTCATTTCGGTTACCTCCTAAATGTATTTTAAAATTATTTTGCTTAGGTTATGTTCAGGGTTGTTTTCCGTTCCCTGTGACTATATAGTAACACCATTTTTTAATAGTTTCAATCTTCAATGTACCCACGATTTGTCTACTTAGAGACACATTACAGACAAAGTGTCTATTTGTAGACATATTGTTAATGAATTGTCTGATTATCCGTTCTCTGACGGCTGACAAGCTCGGAAAACAGCCCGTTTTTCGCTGTCAGTTCTTCGTAGCTTCCTTCCTCGGCAACGGCGCCGTTGTCGAGCACCAGTATTCTGTCGCAATGGCGTATTGTCGAAAGTCTGTGCGCGATAATGATACGCGTGCAGCCCATTTTATCAAGAGAATCGCTCACCTGACGCTGCGTGATGTTGTCGAGAGCGCTGGTTGCTTCGTCAAAAATCAGAATTTTCGGTTGTGAAACAACCGCCCTCGCAATCAAGATACGCTGCTTTTGTCCGCCAGAAATTCCCCCCTGCCCTGCTGACACAAGGGTGTGCATCCCCATCGGCATAGCACGGATATCGTCGGCGATTCCCGCAATTTCAGCAGCTTTCCATGCATCGTCAAGTGTCGCCTGCGGAAATGCTATAGTAATATTTTCAAATATGCTACCCTGAAACAGCTCGCCGTTTTGCATAACCGTACCGATTTTGCCGCGCAGAGAGCTTAGGTCGAGCAAATCCAAGCTGTGTCCGTCGTAAGCAACCTCGCCGCGTTCGGGAGTGCGCAGGCCGAGCAGCAGCTTTACCAAGGTGGATTTGCCGCAGCCTGTTTTGCCGACAACCGCGATATATTCCTTAGGGCGTATTTTCAAAGACAGGTTTTTAAATATATATGGAGTGTTCTCGCCGTAGCGGAAGTAGATATTATTCAGCTCCACTGCTCCGCTCAAATCTGAAACAATCCGTCGGTCGCCGTATGCTTCGGGTTCTGTCTGCATGAATATGTCAAGCATTTGCAGCATGGGCGCAATTTTTCCTACGGACACAAACGAATCCGACAGCAACTTTATCGCACCGAGTACCGTGCCGAACGCCACCGCGAACGCGATATAGGACGATTGCCCAACGCCGTAATCCATCGCAATGTTGTACAAAACGATACTTGAAACAAGGCTTACCGCAAGGGTGATTACACCACTGATACGTGCGAAAAGCGGCGGCGAAAAGCTGAGCCGTCTGCTTTCGGAATACTCGCCGAGCCACTTTGCGAAGAAGCGTTTTTCAGCTCCCGAGAGCTTTATCTTCTGAATTCCGTTTATCACGTTATATCTGGTTTTGGCTTCTTTGGCGGAAAGTTGCAGCTTTTTGTTGTTAATTTTTGTCTGCACAACCGCAGAGAGCACGCCGAAGCCGATGGTGATCAGCAGTATTGACAGCGTCGGCAGGCCGAGCGGCGGCGCAATCCAAAATATTTGAACGATATACAAAAGCGACGCCAGCGCGGTCAGCCCAGTTCCCGCAACGGCAGAAATCAATAGTTCGCAAAGCTCGTCAACAGTGCTCGAAAAGCCCGCAAGCTCGCCCGGACTTACTCTTTCAAAAAAGTCAGAAGGAAGCCCCAGTATCCGCATCATCAAAGCCGAATGAACCGTTAAGGAAGTTTTGCCGCGGATTCTCTTTATCAGCGAGTCAACTACCGTGCGGATTAACTGAACCGAGATCACGGTACACAGCATGAAAATACCAATAAAAAAGAGTAATATGGTATTGCCGCTTGCCACTATGTCGCCGGTAAGCACTTTTACCGTCTGCGGAATCAGCAGCCCGACGGCTGTCATGAGCAGTACGCAAAAAGCGAGATATACCCAATCTTTTGCGCGCATACAATCCTTTATGTAGTATAGAAATTCCTTTGAAGTCAGCTTTTTATGCGGAAGCGGCTTGTAAAAACAATAGGCTTCCGTTTCAAACAACGCCGCCGTTTTGCGGTTTACCCTTACGGTACTTCCCAAATGGTTTTTAAAGCTGTAATGTGTGCCGAATTTATCGGGTAAGAGAACAACGGGCTCGCCGTTGTCTTTTCTGTGTGTAAGTAATACGCCGTAAGCATCCTTGTACCACTCACCATCCAAAAGGACTGTACGCTTCATAACACCGTAGTACCGCAAGCTGTAGTTGAGCTGTTCGCCGCTGTCGGTGATAGAATCCGGAAACTTCACGGGCTTTAGGTGAAAATATTTTAAAATCTCGTCAATGGCGCGTTCGGCGATAATGCTTTCGTCAAGCAATTCGTCTGCCGTTTGCTGTCCATAAACAATACCCGCTGCCTGAAGGAAGGTGTTTTCCAACAACTGTTGGTCTTGCTCCTTCCGCTCGTTTATTTGTTTTTCAAATAAATTCATACGCAGTCTCCTTATTCGATCGTCACAAGAGCTGTATATATTCCGCCGCGCTCCAAAAGTTCCTCGTGGGTTCCTCTTTCAACAATGCTGCCTTTATCCAAAACGATAATCTCATCGCAGTCACGGATAGTTGACAGCCTGTGCGCAATAATAATACAGGTAATTCCTCTGTCGGTGATTGCCTTTACCACATCAAATTCAGTTTTTGAATCCAGTGCGCTTGTCGCCTCATCCAAAATAAGAATAGAAGGATCCACCGCAAGCACTCTGGCAATTTCAAGCCTTTGACGCTGACCGCCCGACAGATTGCGACCGTCGGTGTTGAGCCTTGCCTGATAGCCACCCTCGCGCGCCATAATGTCATCGTGTATTTGTGCGTCGTTTGCCGCAAGTATCATATCAAAATCTTCAACCGAATTGTCCCACATTTTGATATTTTGCTTTATCGTTCCCTCAAACAGCATAATTTCCTGGTCAACAACCGCTATTGAGCCTGTCATAACGTCGCGGTCAATTTCATTTCGCCGTTTACCGTCAAACAGAATTTCACCCTCCCACGGCTCATAAAGCCCCGATATCAGCTTGGAAAGGGTGGATTTTCCGCAGCCTGAAGCACCGACAACGGCAACTCTGCTGCCTGCTTTAACCGACAGGGAAAAGTCTTTGATAACCGGGCTTGAAAGCCTTGAATAGCCGAAAGTAATGTTTTTAAGCTCAATATTCCCCCTCAGCTTTTTGATTTCCTCCTGTGGTTTATCAGGCGTATATACAATGTTTTTGTCGGGCGGATTTGTCATAATATCCTCAACTCTCTCATATTGCGTCCGCATTGTCTGAAGTTGTTTTCCCGCTTCAGAAATGTAGAATACAGGAGACATCAGCAAGCTTAACAGCCCCTGAAGCATCCAGACCGTTCCGAGCGTAAAGCTGCCCTGCATAACATTATGTATACCAATCAGCATAACCGTAAAATAAACGACCGCCGATAACAGCTCGGGGATTCTGCCGAGTAAGGCTCCGGCTCTTTCCGATTTCACTCTTTGGGTGTTGACGGTTGCCTGCAGACCTGCCCATTTTTCAAAATAATGGGCTTCCGCACCGCTTACCTTTATCGTTTCAATCATACTCAGCCCGGAAAGCGTAGCGGATGACAGCTTCTCTTTGTCGCGCTCCATTACACGGACAGTGTTTTGGTGCGTCCTTGCAATCAGTCTTGACAAAAAGAGGTTCACAACAAGCACGCTGACACTGATTACAGTTAAAGAAAGGCTTTGCCTGAGCATTAATATGATGGAGAGCACCGTTGTCACCGTATTCACAACTAGAGGAATAAAGGTATTCACAAGCGCAGACGTCAGGCTTTCAAGCATATCCATTCTGACATACACGTCGCTTGCCATACGCTGTGAGAAAAACTCCATGGGCAACCGTATAATTTTCCACATATAGGTAGAACAACCAATGACAGACAGCTTACCCTTTACCCTGATATTATAAATCGTCTGTATCCACGCCGCCGTAAGCTGTAAAGCGGCGAGTATTATCAAAGCAACCGTGAAACCAAGCATCAAACTACCGTTATTGTTGTCAGAGAGATTATCAATAAAAAATCCCGATAACACAGGGTATATCACGCCAAACAGGGCAAGTATGACAGACGAAGCGGTCATAACCGCCATTGCGGTATTTCCTGTTTTAATTTGCTTTTTTAACGCCTGAAAAATGCTTTGTCTTTTTCCGTCCGGCTGAAAGTCTTGACCGGGAACTATATTGATGGTGATGCCTGAAAAGGCGCGATCAAATTCTTCTTCATCTACCACAATTGCACCATTTGCGGGGTCGTTGATATATGCATACTTTCCCTTAAAACCTTTCAGCACAACAAAGTGGTCGAAATTCCAGTGGATAATGCAGGGATATATTCCCTTTTTACGTATGCTTTCGGGGCTGCGCCTGTATTTACACACCTCAAAGCCGTATTTTCTTGCAACTTTGACAATATTGACCGCGCTTGAACCGTCGCGGGACACACCGCAGTCAGTACGCACTTTTTCCAACGTTACCCATTTTCCGTAATATGCCGCTACCATTGCAAGCGAAGCCGCTCCGCACTCCAACGCTTCAAGCTGCATAATGACAGGAACCTTGGCAATTCCTTTGGTAACCGGGCTTTTTATTTTCACGTTTCCCATAGTCCTAAACTCCAAACAACAGCTCATATGGGCGCAAGGATTTGACGACCACGCTGACAGAATATTCTCCGTCCTGTGCCGATACTTCCGCATACCCGACAGGCATTTTAAAATTGTTATATTCTATACGCGTAAGCGTTTCTTCCTGTCCGTCCAGAGTGAATTTCATATCTTCTTTAAGTTGATATTTCTCATTATCCGCAAGCATCACCATTGCCTGACCGTTTGAAAGGACCGCGCTGCCCTTGGCGGTAACGTTGACCGTTCCGATAAAGCTCCAACTGAGCAGTCCTGCCAAAGCGATTAGTATCGCGGCAAGCAACAGCCAGACTACCGGCTTTGATACGCGCAGGTAATCGGTAAGCTGATCCGGTTCTGAAATTTTGTCAAGTGATTTTTTTCTGAATAATAAAGGTTTTCTATCCATAGTGCCACCCTCGTTAAGAAAGTATAGGTTTGAAATTATTATAACAAAAGCCAAAAAATAATGCAATAAAAGCCCGACAACCGCCGGGCTTTTATTTGTGAATATCCGTATCATTTTTCTATTGTCAATATGTTATTTAAGCCTGTCATTGTCATGATCTTCTCAACGTTTGAATTCAATCCTTTTAAAACTACTCCGCCCTTATTTGCTAATTCCTGTTGTACAAATACAAGAACTCTAAGCCCGGCTGAAGAAATGTATTCCACGCTGCTGAAATCAAAAATCATTTTATCGCAGCCGGAAAGATTTACTTTTACCTCTTTTTCGAGATCGGGAGCGGTGAGCGTGTCAATTCTGCCATCAATAACAAGTGTACACTTATTTCCTGTTTTTGTTGATGAAACCTTCATATGTTGTTCCCCTATTCTATTTTTTTATTATTATAGCATAATAATAAGCTGTTGTCATTATTTCCCGGGCAATTTTTCATAAATCCGCGTAAAATCCACCTCTGTAGTTAGTGACATTTTTTTTATTATGATGTATAATAGTTTAAAAACCATAAGGAAGTACGAACATGAAGCTCTCTATATTCAAAAAGGTCGCCCTTTGGCTTTTGATTATCATAGGCACTGTCGAAGCCGCCATGATGATTGCCTTATACAGCTACACCTACAATAACGCTGTTAATAAGGCAACCTCCGATATTAAGGAGGCTGCAAGGTTTGCCGCAAACCAATTAACCTTCTTTAACCCGGAGACCTTTGCAGTTGAATCTAATGAGGAAAGTATTATCATCTCTCAGTTGGACAGCGGCTGCAATCAATACGATATAGACAAAATTTATCTTCTGTTACCCGATTTGCGAAATAACACAGTTATGTATCTTGAAAGAGGTATCAACGCTAAAGAAGAGGCAAAACCAAATACCCATTCTATTGATGATTTAACAGGCAATTATGTTGAGGGCGGTATGACCGCTGAAATGAAAAAGGCATTTTTGGGCGACGACAGCGGTGTTACCGCACATATTCAAAACGAAAAAGAAGATATGCTCGTTTGCTATATGCCCGTCATAAATTATGCGGACAGTAAACACATGCCAAAAATCGGTGCGCTAATAAGCGCTGAAATTTCCATTTCCGGAGTTATGGAAGATATAAACGCACAATTCCGTGACTTTGCTATAATTATGTTTATTGTAACGATAACAGTAGGTATTTCCGCTGCTGTTATCCTGTATTTTATGGTGACAAAGCCGCTGAAATTTATCAGCAGCAAAATGAAGGGCTTTGTTTCCGACCGTAATGCAGCGTTTAAAAAGCTTCCTGTTAAGGGCAGCGATGAGCTTGCGTTAATGTCGGCTTCCTTTAACACCATGGTTGAAGAAATCGACCGCTATATTGACGATGAGACCGAACTGAACCGCCAAAAATCCGAGCTGAATATCGCTCAATCCATTCAGATCGGTCTTCTGGAGCCACAAGCCTTCAAAAATGACGACGTTACCGTAAAGGCTTCGCTGAAAACGGCAAAGATTGTTGGCGGTGATTTGTATGATTATCATGTGCTCCCAAACGGCAATGTTTTTGTTGCGGTTGCAGATGTTTCGGGCAAGGGTATCACAGCCGCCTTGTTTATGTCGCGAGCGTTAACGCTTTTAAATCAATATGCTGAGCTGGGATATTCCCCCGCAAAAATGCTTTTTGAATACAACAACAATCTTGCCGGACATAATCCGAATTTGATGTTTATCACCACCTTCGCTGCCGTTTATAACCCGAAAACAAAAGAACTAATCTATTCCAACGCGGGTCATAACTATCCATATATTCTCTCGGATAAACTGATAACGCTTAACGAAAAAAGCGGACTTATAGCAGGAGTGTTTGCGAATTCACAATATCCTGAATACAAAATTCAGATGAAAGCAGGAGACAAGCTGTTTCTGTTTACCGATGGCGTAACGGAAGCACAAAATAAAGAGGGAGAATTTTTCGGAGAAGAAATGCTTGAAAAGGTTTTGCTCAGTCATATAGATTATGATGGGATAGATTTGATGAACGCTGTAACAGAAAAAATCAACGCCTTTGCACAGGGTGCAGAACAAGCAGATGATATTACAATGCTGGTGCTCCAAATCAATTACAATAAAGCAAAGAAACTTCGTTTGGAAGCAAAAACAGACAATTTAGAAAAAATCACTCAACTCATTTCCGAGTTGGATGTTTCTGACGATGTCCGTTATCAGCTCAATATTATCTCTGAAGAGGTGTTTGTTAACATCTGCTCCTACGCCTATCCTGAAAAAGACGGAGAAATCGACTTTACTCTTGTACCCAAGGACGACAAAATTGTGATAATTTTTGAAGACAGCGGTATCCCATTTAATCCAGGAAAAAATCGTATCAATATTGACGAATATAAAACACATCCAACCGTCGGCGGATTGGGCAGACACATTGTTTTTTCGAGTGTGGATGATTATTCCTACGAACGCAAACAAAATAAAAATGTTTTAACGCTAATAATAAACACTTAGGGATAAACCGTGCGTGTAATGATACCGTCCTCTTCCATCGAGCGAAGGCTATCTGTCAGCACCTTTTGGCTAATACCGTCAAGACTCTTTTTCAGTTAATTAAAACGCCAAGGTCTTTGAAGCAGATTGCGTAGAATCAGCAGCTTTTCAGCAGCTTGCAGTCATTCTTTGTAAGCCGTTTGACGACGATAGGCCCTACGGTGTGATAACGTAAATTATTTATTTGTTGCCGAGGTATGTTTTTCGCGTAAATAGGTAGATTCAAGATCTGCAAGATGCAACTTTACAGCAAGCGGATACTTTTCATAAGCAAGGCTTATTGCAAAGCTTCCTCCCCTTGCGGCATCATCAAAACCTCCCATATGCCACCTGATCGCCATAGCTTCTGAAGTTTTCAGACGCATAAAACGTTCAATCAAAAAAACCGATTTTTCACCGTGACCATATGGAAATACATCATCAACAGCATAATACGGCTTTTTTTCCCACTGTCCTGTTTCCTCATTTTTAACATTTCTGGAAGAAACCTTATAAAACTGTGTCTTGCAAAGATCGTGAAGAAGTGCACAAATAGCAAAGCTTTCAGGGTTATCCTTTTCGGGATCAAAGTGCTTTTCAACCATTGTATGGTATACACTCAGGCTGTGCATCAAAAGTCCCTGTTCACATGCACAATGAAACTTAGAACTTGCAGGAGCTGTAAAAAAATCTGTTTTTTTAAGCCATTCAAGCAGTTCCTTTGAACCATCACGATTGATATTGTTTGTATATATTTCTAAAAACTCTTCTTTATATCCCATATCAAACCCCTGATTATTTCATTTTCTCGTTATATACAGCACGTTCACCGCCTATGAACTTAGCTCTTGTACGTGCCGCAGTTATATTAGCCTCTCCGATTTTTTTTACACTTAATGTAAGCGGTACAGCAACTTCTTTAAGATGCATTCCGATAAGAACTCCGCCTATGTCTATACCTGCGTCAGCCTTTATATGCTCTACTGCAACCGGATATTCCAAAGTTTTATATGTTATTGTTGCAAAAGAACCTCCTGCTTTGGGCTGAGGAACAACATTCACCTGTTCTCTGAACTGCTTTTGGGCAACTGCCTTTTCGGTAATAATGGCTCTGTTTAAATGTTCACAGCACTGTGCGGCAAGATATATACCTCTTTTTTTAAGCTCGGGGTATATTCCATCAAAAACTGCCTGTGCTATTTCCATACTTGATGCAGAACCAAAGCTTTTTCCTGATACAGTGCTGGAAGAACAGCCTACAACAAACACATCACCTTTGTTAAGCTTTGCCAATTCCAGTATCTCAAATACAGCCTGCCTTGTCTGATTTGTTATTTCCTCATACATAAAAAAATCGCTCCTTTATAACAATAAGGCATCTCTATGAGATGCCTTATGCTGTGCTAGTTTATTATAAATTACTCAGCAGCCTCTTCAGTTACTTCTTTGTCTGCTGCTTCTGACTGAGCATCAATAAGAAGTTCTTTCATTGAAAGGCTGATACGCTTCTTCTCAAAGTCAATTGCTGTAATCTTAACATTGACTTTCTGACCAACAGAAAGAACATCCTGCGGCTTCTCAACTCTTTCATTAGAGATCTGTGAAACGTGGATAAGACCGTCAATACCAGGAATTATTCTTGCAAATGCACCAAACTGTGTAAGACCAACAACCTCTACCTCACACTCTGTGCCTACAGGATACTTATTCTTGAGTATCTCCCAAGGATTATCCTCATCCTTTCTGTAGCCAAGTGAGATCTTGCCCTTTTCCTTATCAAGTGACTTTATGTAAACCTCAACTGTATCGCCAACATTTACTACCTCTGACGGATGCTTTATTCTGCTCCAAGAAAGCTCTGAAATATGAACCATACCGTCAATACCGCCAATGTCTACAAATGCGCCATAGGATGTAAGTGACTTTACAACACCTGTATATTTCTTTCCAACCTCAGCTTCTGCCCAGAATGCTTCTGCCTTCTGCTTACGCTCGTCATTGAGTACGGAACGGATTGAACCAACAGCACGTCTTCTCTGTCTTGTTGTTTCGATAATGCGGAAGCTTACTTCCTTCTTAAGAAGACCGTCAAGGCTTTCGCCTCTTGTTGCTGTTGCAAGTGAAGCAGGTATAAACACTCTTACACCATTTGTAAGAGCGATAACGCCGCCCTTTACAATCTCTGTAACAACGCCTGTTACAATTGTTTTCTCCTCTTCAGCCTTTATAATATCGTCCCAGCCCTTCTGAGCGTCATAAAGTCTTTTTGAAAGCATTATTGTGCCTTCCTGATCATTTGTTTTCATAATGATAAGGTCAAGCTCATCGCCTACTTTAACAAGATCCTCAGGCTTTGCATTAGGATCGCCTGAAAGCTCAGTAAGCGGTATTATACCTGTTTGCTTTCTGCCGACATCAACACGTACCTCTGTGGGAGTTACGCCTACAACAACACCGTGTACTCTGCCATCTGTATTATAATTTTTGAAAGACTCCTCAAGGAGCTCCTCAAACTTCGGCTCTGCTTCACTTTCTTCAATTTTTTTGATTTCTTC
The DNA here is from genome assembly GCA_902786345.1 of uncultured Ruminococcus sp. Lineage (GTDB taxonomy): Bacteria > Bacillota > Clostridia > Oscillospirales > Acutalibacteraceae > UBA1213. The sequence goes on from CADACB010000010.1 coordinate 60,921, forward strand.
TGTCATGGTAACAAGTACCTCCTTTATTATGCTTTCCGGAGTTGATGCTCCGGCTGTTATGCCGATCCGATCCGCACCGCTTATTGCTGAGAACGGCAGTTCCTCAGCAGACTCGATAAGATATGTTTGGCTGCACTTCTTTTGGCAGATCTTATACAGCTTATTTGTATTTGAACTGTGTTTTCCACCTATAACAAGCATAAGGTCCGAATTAGCGGAAAGAACTTCTGCTTCCGACTGGCGATCAGATGTGGCACTACATATTGTATCAAATATTTTAGCATTTGTACATAGTTTTTGCAATATTTTTAAATTTTTTTTCCATTCTTTTTTGTCAAAAGTTGTCTGAACCACTGCACACAGCGGTTTATTTTTCAATAAAGGAAATTTATCCAGCAATTCTGCAAGTGTATCACTGTTATTGAATATATAATATTCGGATTTACAATGACCGATTATTCCTTTGACCTCGGGATGATTTTCATCTCCTGCAATAAGTATGCTATAACCTTCAGCAGAGTGCTCCGCAACAATTTTATGTATCTTAAGTACAAAAGGACAGGTCGCGTCCTTATATTCAAGTCCCAGTGCGTTTATTGTGTCATATACATTCTGAGATACACCGTGTGAACGAATAACCAGAGTTTCATCAAGTTTCGCCTCATCAGGTGATTCAACCACTCTTACACCTCGTTTTTTAAGTTCATTTACTTTCTGAGGATTATGAATGATCGTTCCAAGAGTACAGACCTTCTTGCCTTGATCAAGTGATTTTTCTACTATATTCACAGCACGGCTCACACCAAAACAGAAGCCTGCCGACCTTGCTACAGTTATTTTCACAGTTTTTCCTCCAGATTTCTGGTAATTATCTCTTTTAATTTTATCGCAGCTGCCCTGGCATCCCTGAGGGTAGCGCCTTCTGTATAAAACGGCTCTGATATTCTTACTGTTATTCTTGAAAAAAGACGTATTTTACCCTCTGTGTATATTGACACAGGAATAATACCCGCACCCGTTTTAGCAGCAATAAGTGCTGCACCTGCCTTTGGCTCAAAGCTGTCAATTTTTCTGACTATTTTCCCTTGAGGAAAAATACCTACTATTTTTCCTGCTGACAAAAGCTCCGATGCTTTATCTGCCGATTTTAGATCAGCGCTGTTTCTTTTTACAGGAAAAACTCCACAGGCTTTCATAAAAAAAGAAACAAAAAATCCGCGTCCGGTAAAAAACTCCGATTTTGCCATAAAATGTATCTTTCTTCTGAAACCAAACCCCAGAATAACAGGATCAAAATAGCTTATATGATTAGAACACAGCACAAAGCCGCTTTTTGGAACATTTTCCCTTCCGATGTATTTTATCCTGAAAAAGGGACGTATCAGTATCAGTGCCATAAATCTGAAAATGTGATAAATTATTTTAAATCATTCTCTCTGAGTTTTTTTATTTCAGCCATTATTTTTCGGCTGGCATTACGGAATTCTTCACCTGTTCCGTTTTTAAAGCCAAGTTCTTCGGGACTTAAGGGTTTTCCCCATGATACAGTAAGTTTTTGGAAAAGCTTTACCTTTTTGTTTTTCGGAGTTATACAAACCGGTATAACAGGAACATTCATTTGCTGAGCTATCGTAGCTGCTCCCGACTTTGGTCTTAAAAACTCTCCTGTCTTTGAGCGTGTACCTTCTATGAATATTCCCAGCAGCCGTCCGTCTTTGATGACCTCTTCCGCCTCATTGATTGCTTTTCCGTCACCCGCTCCTCTTGTAACGGGAAATGCCCCAAGCTTTCGTATCAGCCATGAGAAAAATTTATTTTCAAAAAGCTCTGCCTTTGCCATATAGTATATCTGACGTTTTTGAGTGAGTGCCAGTATTACAGGATCATAATTTGACAGGTGATTTGAACAGACAATATAAGCTCCTTTTTTGGGAAGATTTTTCTTACCGTTAACTTTGTAAAAAAACAATAGCTTAAAAATCGGTATTGCAAGAATTCTTCCGATAACGTATATAGGATGTCTGCGTTTCATATAGTCTTCTCCTTTATAATGCTTATAATTGCTTCCACAGATTGCTCAAGAGTCATATCGGTCGTATCAACTGTAACCGAATCCTCTGCAGCCTTCAGCGGTGCAGTTTTTCTGTGTGTGTCATTATAATCTCGCTGTACTATATCGAACAAAACCTTATCAAAATCGGCGGGCATACCGCTTTCCTCAAGCTGCAGAACACGTCTTTTCGCTCTTTTTTCGGGTGATGCCGTAAGAAATATTTTTACATCTGCATTAGGCAGCACAACCGTACCTATATCCCTTCCGTCCATTATAACATTATCATTGCGTGCAAAGCTTCGCTGCAACTCAAGAAGAAATTCTCTTACGGAAGGTATTGCTGAAACAGCCGAAGCTGCCATTGAAACATTTTCAGCACGTATCTCATCTGTTACATCATTATCATCAAGAAGAATACGCTGTGACCCGTTAAAGAATATAAGTCTTATATCAATATCGGGCAGAAGCTTTTCTACTGCTTTTGCATCAGTTGTGTTGACATTATTTTTTATACACGAAAGTGCTACAGCACGATAAAGCGCACCCGTATCAATATAAATATATCCTAAGCTTGCCGATGCTGCTTTCGCTATTGTACTTTTTCCTGCTCCGGCAGGTCCGTCAATTGCAACCGCTATCATAATAATTGCCTCCGTTCGGGAATTTTATACGTTCATTATAACAGCTTTAGTTAAAAATTACAATGATTTTATGCGGATTAAAAAACAACATACAGATCAAATTTTTTATCATACAATATCAAATATACCAAAACAGACCGGAAGTGCAGACACTGCTCCGGATAAAAATTTCAGCTTGTATTCTGGCGGAAGATATGTTAAATTTTATTTATAACATTTAATTTGTCAGGAGGATGAAAATGAGCGTTTTTCATTTTTTTGCTATTATGTCACGTATGAAATATATAAACCGATGGTCACTTATGAATAACACAAGATATGAAAATATCAGCGAACACAGTCTGACAGTATCAATGCTCGCTCATGCGCTTGCTGTGATAAGCAACAAAAGACTCGGAAACAATATAGACGCTGAACACGCTGCGGTAATTGCTATGTTTCACGACTGCACTGAAATAATTACCGGAGATCTTCCCACGCCTATAAAATATTCGAGCCGTTCAATGAGAAACGCTTATAAAAATATAGAATATGAAGCTTCACAGCAGCTTCTTTCAGCATTGCCGGATTATATGAAGGACGAATATAAGACGCTATTGACACCGGAAAAAGACGATCCTCATATGCTCAGGCTGATCAAAGCCGCTGACAAACTGTCAGCACTTATAAAATGTATTGAAGAGGAACAAATGGGAAATACTGAATTCAGTAAGGCAAAAACAGAAATACGTACCGCGCTTGACAAAATGCAGCTTCAGGAAGTAAATATATTTATAGAGGAGTTCTTACCCTCATATAGTCTGTCTCTTGATGAACAGAACATTGCTCTGTAATATACTTAATGTTATGATGATAATTAACAATTAATTGTCCTATTTTTCGTCAAAAAATATATATTACGACATTTTTTTATTTTTTATTTGATTATACAGATGTTCTGATATATAATATTACGAAAAAGTCAAAAATACAGTTTTTTAAAAACTGTATTCTATATTTCGTTATGTAATTACTTGCTTTAAAAGGAGATTTTATATGTCGTCAGAAAATAAAGAACAGAAAAATCATCTCAGAAGCAACCCGGAAAATATAAGCTCGGGTAAACCACATACAGAATCCGATAATATTGTTTTTTACAATAATGATACAAGTCAGAAAAATAAACAGTCATTGCCTCAAAGAACAGTCAAAACAAATAAAAAGCCAGCCGGAAATACACAGGATGTATCAAATTCAAAGCAGAAGCCAAAACCTGCTTCAGTGAATGCTGCAAGAAAAGGTAAGCTTTCTAAAAAACGTGTAGCTGTTAATGTAGTTGCTTCTGTATTCAGTGTTCTTTTTATCATAGCCGGTATTTTGTCTCTTGTTGCATATACTTATTTTCACAGAATAAAATATGAAGCACTGACTGATATTAACAACGAAACAAACAGTAATAATATTGAACAACAAGTATCACGATCAGAAACATCAAAATCTCAGGTTGAAACCTATAGCGGCAACCTGCTTGAAGACCCGATGGTACTTAATATTATGCTTTTTGGTGCTGACACCCGTAAAGGTGCAGAAAAAGGAAATTCGGATACAATGGTATTGTTCTCGATCGATACAAGGCATAAAAAAATGAAAATGCTTTCATTTATGAGAGATACCTATGTAGATATTCCGGGACACGGTGAAAACAGAATAAACGCATCATATACTTTGGGCGGGGCTTCCCTTTCGGTAAGTACTATTCAGAAAAATTACGGTATTAAGGTAGACAGATATGCTGTGGTGGATTTTTCAAGCTTCCGTGAAATAATCAATATTTTAGGCGGCATTGATGTTGAACTGACCTCTGAGGAAGTAGATTACATCAACTGGCAGTCCTGGATCAACGATCAGGATGAATACAAAGAAGCCGAAGGAGATTACAAAGAGGCAGTTCGCTCACAACTAAGAGGTGTGTGGTTGTCAAACATACCCGAATATGAAAAGCCTATCAACAAGGATTCGCTCTCTTTCACCCAGAAGGATAATAACGAGCCTACAGCAATAGTTCATCTTGACGGACGTCAGGCACTCTGGCACGCAAGAAACCGTGGTGAGGATGGTATATGCAGCGGTGACGATTTTACAAGAACACAGCGTCAGAGAAATGTTTTGAGCATTATTATAAATGATATGAAAAAGGCTGACATAGGTACGGTTATGTCTGTAATTTATGAGATAGGTCCGCTTATAACAACAAACGTAAAAACCTCAGAAATAACCGCTCTTGCTTCTAATATTTCAAAATATCTTTCTTATGAAATAATATCAGAATCTGCTCCTCTTGTTAATGAAATAGGTTCTACTTTCTTCTTCTCTGATAATTATGAAAGACCTGTATACATCAATGGTGAATTATCATCCGTCATCCTTATTAATGATTGGAATGATTTCAGAAGAAAAATAGCTGAATTTATTTTTGAGGATCAGGTACAAAGTATTAAAAATTCAGGTTAAGTTATAAATGACAGGTGAAGCTTCGCCTGTCATTTGCTGTATATAAACGAAGGTGATATACTTGCAGTCCAACAACAATAAAAAACATTTTCAGAATGCCGAAACACACGAATCATATCAGGAACGCATATTTAACGATGACTATGGTGACGATTATTCCTCAGATACAAAAAACAGGCATAACAACGGCAGTATCCCCCACAAATATGATGCTCCAATATACCGCAAAAGAAAACCAATGCGAATTATCATCAGAATTATTATAGTATTGCTGATATTAACTATATTATTGTTTGCCGCATTCATAACAATGATCGTAATGAGAGTCAATTATACAAACAATCACCCTGACAGTGATTATATAAGCAGCATTGCAGGAGAACTAAAAACTGACAGCAATATAGAAAATATTATGCTGTTTGGTACTGACAATCATAAAGAGGATGAATATGGAAGATCGGATTCAATGATATTGATTTCTGTAGATAAGAAAAATAAAACAATCAAGCAAACCTCATTTCTGAGAGACCTTTATGTAGAAATACCCGGATATGGAACAGATAGACTTAATGCTGCATTCGCACTTGGAGGCGCTAAGCTTGCAGCAGAAACTATCGAATATAATTTCCGGATAAAAATTGACAGCTATGCGGTTCTTGATTTTTCGGGATTCACTGCAATAATTGACGCAGCCGATGGAATAGAGCTGGAGCTTACTGAGGAAGAAATTGACTATATAAACTGGCAGTGCTGGCGTAACAAACAAGTCGAAACAAGAAATGAGTTAGACGTCAACAGTTATACTTTTTATTACAATGATAACGAAGAATATGTTGCAAATGTCAAGCTCAATGGCAGACAGGCACTGTGGTACGCCCGTGACAGAGACAGTGCAGGCTCTGACTTTGACAGAACAAAACGTCAGAGGATTGTTATAGGAAATTTAATTGAAAAAATGAAAACAAGCAGTCCAATCACTCTTATGAAAGCTGCTTTTTTAGCGGCTCCTATGATAACAACCGATATGTCAGGAGATGATGTACTCGGAAAGCTTTTTTCACTGCCCGGTTATTTAAAATATAACAAAAGTGAATATCGTATTCCCCGTTCCGATAACTTCTATAATGACTATGTTAACGAGGCTGCCGTCCTCAAAATTGAAGATAATGAATATGAAATTCAAAAGCTGTATGAATTTATTTACGAATAAAATACTATCCGGAATCCTTTAAAAATATTAAAGCTGCCGCACTCCGTATTTCTGCTTATGTGCGGCAGCTTAAATTATATATAATTATTATCAGATCATACAAAATGCTGTACAATTCAATTGTTTTCTGTCTTTATAACTCTTATATCAAGTAAAAAATAATCTGACAAATTACTGGTTATTTGCAGTATCACCGACATTATCTGCGGCATTTTCAACCGTATCGCCTGCGTTATCAGCAATATTGGAAACTGTATTTCCTACATTGCTTGTTACATTTGAAACAATATCACCGGCATTGCTTGTGATATTTGATGCCGCATTACCTACATTGTCTGCTGCATTGTCGATAATATCACCTGCGTTTTCAGCTGCATTGTCAACTGTGTTTCCTGCATTATCGGCAGAATTGTCAGCTGTATTTCCTGTATTATCAGCATTACTTACGGTATTATTTTTATTTTCTACCATATCATCTGTATCGCCTATTATACCGTTACCGTCTGTTACCTGACCGTTACTCGGCTGGGTTACCGTACTTGAATTAACATCGGCATTCGGCAGCTGTGACGCTGACGGTACTGATGATGTATTTTCGGGTGCAGTATCCTCGTTTGTTTTACAAGCCGCAAGGCTCATACAAAGAGCAAACAGCATTCCGGCAGCAATAATTTTTTTCTTCATAATCTTACTCCTTTTTTAATTATTACAAGGATATTATTATCTCTGCCATTAAAATTTATGTACGGAAAAATTTTGAAATTAAAGTTCAAAAATACAGCTTGCCGCAATCACTTGACGTAACGGATGAAGTAGAGTAAAATAATTAAAAAGACAAGGAGTGGAATTATAGTATGCAAAACACAATAATCTGCATATCAAGAAGCTATGGCAGCGGTGGAAGAGCTATCGGAAAATTAATTGCCGAACATATGAATCTGCCCTTTTATGACAGAAATCTTATATATATGGCATCAGAAAAAAATAATATTGATTTGAATTTACTTGCTGTGAATGATGAAAGCTTAAATAAAAATTTCAGCAATTTCCGGATTCCTGATGAAAAAAACAAATACATTTCAAAAGAAAATATTTTTTTGTGCCAGTCAAAAATAATTAAAGAAATCTCTGATAAAAACAGCTGCATAATAATAGGAAGATGTGCAGGTCACATACTCAGAAACACCCCACATAAGGTTCTCAGAGTGTTTATATGGGCACCCGAACACAGTTGTATAGATACCGTTATGAAAAAATTTAATATAAACGAATCAGAAGCATCTAAAATAATAAAACAAATAAACAAACATCGTGAAGATTATTATAAGCACCATACCAAATCATCACGCTCAGACGCACGTAATTATGATCTTTGTATTGACACATCAAGAATGACTTATGAAAACGCTGCTAAGGCTATTGAAGAATACTCTTCAATATTTTCAGGACTATAAAATTAAAAAACTGCCGTGAGAATATAGCTTACGGCAGCTTTTTGTTTATGAGCTTTTACATATCAAAGAAATTGTGATCTGAGTTCCTCGGGAGACTGCCTGCAAAGATAAGACGGCGGAATATCAAGAACTGTTTTACAGCCTCTTGCACCTTCATCAAACATTTTCTTTAATGCCCTTGCATACGCGATTATAACACTTGTTGTGAATTCGGGATTTGAATCAAGCTTTATACTATACTCTATAATATGCTTGTTTTCTTTGTTTACACCTGTTTTACCGGATCTGAATACAAAACCTCCGTGTGACATACCGCTGTGATCTTTTATAAATTCATCCTCATCTATGAAATGTACTACTGTATTGTAATCAGCAAAATAATTAGGCATTTCTTTGATTTCTTTTTCAACCATTGCAGCATCCGCACCCGGCTCAAGAACAACAAAACATTCTCTTATATGCTTGTCTCTTGTTTTAAGCTCCGGATTTTTTCCGCTTCTTACAGCTTCGAGTGCTTCTTCTGACGGGATAGTATATTGTTTTGCATTTTTTACACCTTTGATCCTGCGAACCGCATCAGAATGTCCCTGACTTACACCCTTTCCCCAGAATGTATAATCTTTTCCGTCAGGAAGAATTGCATTTGCATACACCCTGTTTAGCGAAAACATACCCGGATCCCAGCCTACAGCTATAAATGCAAGATGTCCCCCCTCTTTTGCAGCAGCGTCAACATTGCTGAAATGCTCCGGAATTTTTGCATGTGTATCGAAGCTGTCTATAACATTAAACAGCTTTGCATATTTTGGTGTCTGAACCGGAAGATCGGTTGCACTTCCTCCGCACAGAACCAATACGTCAATTTTATCTTTCCAGTCTTCTATTACATCTGCACTTAAAACCGGTACTCCGGCAGTCAAAATTTTCACATCATCAGGATCTCGTCTTGTGAATACGGCAGCCAGCTCCATATCATCGGAATCTGCAACAGCTATTTCTGTTCCCTTGCCTATATTTCCATAACCTAAAATTCCTATTCTTGTTTTCACAACAGTTCTCTCCTTTTCAATATTTTTTCTAGATATAGTATAAAATTAAATTTCTGTTATGTCAATATAATTAATGTCAGCATAAATCATCTTTATCAATTTTGATATAAAATCAGCCAATAAACAAACAAGATTTTATTTTGTGTATATTGAGAATTTGGTTTAAATATGGTATACTTTATTGAAATGATCATATAACGGAGGATAACTATGAAGATGAATAAAATAAAACTTATTGCTCTCTTGCTTTTTGCGACAACAACACTTGGAATTTTTAATGCGTGTTCAGGAGGTAACAATAAATCTGAAAACAGCAGCAAATCAGGCACTTCAACTCTAAGTTCTGCTGAAGAAATTGAAAACAAGTCTTCTGAAAACGATAATACAGACAAAACCGGATCAAGCAGTGAATCCAAAGAAAGCAGTCAGGCTGACGATCCGACTGATGAAAAAGAAAAAGGCTCTGTTCCTGCAATACCAACATCCGATGATAACGGTCAGGTAATTGAAGGTATAATTGTATATAACAAAGCATTGTTTGAAAGATTCTATGGCTATGATGATCTTGCAAATGATTATGCCGATACAATGTTAAAAATACATACAGCACTTGGCAATGATGTAAAAATATATAACGTACTCGTTCCGACTCACTGCGGAATCTCTCTTCCGGACAGCGTTGTTGAAGAAAACGGACTTGAAGATCAAAATGAATACATAAATACTATTATTAAAAAATATTCTGCTGATTCCGAGAATCCAATCGTAGGTATAAACACCTATGATACTCTTATGCACCACAGAGATGAATATATTTATCTCAATACTGATCACCATTGGTCCGCTCTTGGTGCATATTATGCATACAAAGATTTCTGTAAGGCAGCAGGCGTTGATTATTTAAGGCTTTCTGATATGGAAAAGGGTGAAATCAATGACTATTACGGCAGCCTGACAGCTTATGTTGACAGCTCATATGTTGATCCCGACACAGTTGAATATTATAAAACAAATAAGGACATTACTACAAAGGTTTATGAAAACGATGGCAGCGGCGGTACAGACACCTCACTTATCCACAGCTATGCCGACAGCAGCTTTGCATATGGTGTATTCCTTGGCGGAGATAACGGGCTTATGGTTAGCAAAAACAATGACGGCAACGGTAAAAAAATTGCTGTTGTAAAGGAATCATATGGCAATGCATTCTGCCCGTATATTGCTTATACATACAGTGAAACCCATATGATCGATTTCAGATATATTACCTTTGATTTTGAACAATATCTCAAGGATAACGATATTCACGAGGTAATTTTTATCAATAATGCAATGGCAACAGCAACTCCTGCAAGATGTGAGGAGCTTAGTGCATTGGTTTCTGAATAATTTATATGAAATAATCTTTATCATTAAAAGCATCGGATATAAATAACATCCGGTGCTTTTTTATCCGCTTATACTACTCACTTTAAACGACAATATTGTCAGAGCTTTGCCCTGAAACTCACCAAAGGGGCTGCCAGCTTCATTACATTTCGCATAACTTCCGACAGCCAATCAGCGTTCGCTTTCAGCTCTGCTTCTTAGGTAGTCAGATATTGTCCCTTGGAACACCCGGCAGGGACGAAATCCCTGTACCCTTCAAATTGTTTTGCTTATAGTTTTTCTGCCGTTTTAAAAGAAAATAGTATTAATTTATTGTCCGATAAGCTTTTTTCTTATTACTCTTTTTCCACTATATCTAATTTCCGGAGAAAGCAATATAAGAGCAGCAAGATTCGGGATAGCCATAAGTCCGTTAAGTGTATCTGAAATTTCCCATACAAGAGAAATTCCTGTTATACATCCGAAATATACAATTGCTGTATAAATCAGTCTGTATATCAAAATATATTTGCCGCCCGTTATATATTCAAAGCTCTTTTCACCGTAATAGGACCACGATACAAGTGTTGCAAATGCAAACAGAATTATGGATAAAGACATAAATATGTTTCCTGCATTTCCGAGCACAAGATCAAATGAAAGAGTACTAAGTTCTATCCCGTCAAGGCCGGTCTTATCTGCACCTGTTGCAAGAATACACAATGCCATAAGCGTACACAGAACTATCGTATCAACAAAAACCTGAAAAATCCCCCACATTCCCTGCTCATATGGATCATCAGTCTCAGCAGCAGAATGAACTATAGGCGAGCTTCCAAGACCTGCTTCATTTGAAAATACACCTCTGGATATGCCGTATTTTATTGCCCTTGACATTCCATAACCCATAAATCCGCCTGCCGCTGCTTTTATATCAAAGGCTTCAATTATGATTTTTTCAAATGATGCCGGTATATTTTTGTAATTTACCGCCAGAATGACAAATACAGCCACTGTATATATAATTGCCATAAAGGGAACAAGCTTTTCAGTCAGTCTTGATATACGGTCTATTCCTCCAAAAATAATAACACCTACCGCAATCGCGATTATTATGCCGCTTAAATATTTATTCACTCCAAAACCGTTTTCAAGTGCTCCTGCCACAGAATTTGCCTGCGTCATATTTCCCATTCCAAATGCAGCCAGGGTACAAAATACAGCAAATATAACTGCCAGCCATTTACATTTCAGACCCTTCTCTATGTAATACATAGGTCCACCTACATATTTCCCGTTTCTTCTTACTCTGTATTTTACACCCAATACATTTTCTGCAAAAACTGTTGCCATTCCAAAAAAAGCTGCTACCCACATCCAGAAAACAGAACCCGCTCCGCCTAAGGCTATTGCATTCGCAACTCCAACAATATTGCCTGTACCGATAGAACCGGCAAGTGCTGTTGCCATTGCCTGAAAAGGTGAGATGTTTTCTCTATCTTTTTTATTTTTATCTGATTTAAAAAACGACACTGCCGTTTTTGTCCACCACTCTTTGAACCCAAACAGCTGAAAGAACCTGAGCTTTATAGAAAAAAATATTCCCACTCCAACCAAAAGTATGAGCATATATGGTCCCCATACCAAATTATTCATAAATTGATTTATTTCATTTACTATATCCATATTAAACACCACACACCAAAACAGTCTTTTAATTTATATGCGTAAAAAACTTTTTTAAAACAATATATACGGATTATTGATTTAAATAAGTATTTCTGATATATTTAAAAAGAGGTGATTCATATGGTAATACGTGTAGGACACGGATATGATGTACATAAACTCTCAGAAAACCGAAAGCTGATAATAGGCGGAACAGAAATTCCTTATTGCAAAGGTTTATCCGGACACTCGGACGCTGACGTTTTAGTTCATTCAATAATTGACGCCATTTTAGGTGCAGCAGCATTAGGAGATATTGGCACGCATTTTCCCGATACTGATCCTGCTTATAAAGATGCAGACAGTATAGAACTGCTTAAAAAAACCTGCGATCTGATTTACAGCAACAACTACACTATTTCAAATATAGACGCTACAGTTATTGCTCAAAAGCCTAAATTAAAGCCTTATATAACCAATATGAGAGCTAACATTGCAGCGGCAATGAAGATAGATATAGATTGCGTCAGTGTAAAAGCAACTACAGAAGAACAGTTAGGCTTTACAGGAAGACAGGAAGGCATTTCTGCACACTGTGTTGCACTTATTATCAGGGAATAAGGTATCCCGATAGATGATTATGGATTTGAAATTCATTTAAATGCAGTAAAAGTGTTCACGAAAATATATGTAAATATAACGCTTTACATCAATAAATATCATTGTTCAAACAAAAGCTGATATACTTTACAGCTTTTGTTATTGTAAAGCATAAACAAAACCTCTTATACTACATAGCTGATAAATATAATCAACTATAATGGTATAAGAGGTTGTTTTATTTTTGACAATATATTTTGATAATATATAATTTATACTATTTTCGTTTATTGTTGTACCAATAAAACATCAGAAAAATCCAAACAAAACAATATAATGTAATGAAGCTGAAGCCATTGTGTGTTTCAGGACAAAGACATTACAATATCTATAGTTTAAAGTGATAACAGTATTAAAAACAATCATATATTGAATCTGCTTACATCCTTTCCGAAGCTCAGAAGTGCCACTGCATCAGGACCAATGGAAGCTCCTATTATCGGACCTATATAACAGGTGTATGTTTCGGCATCCGGAATTCTTTCATTTATCATTTCCTTAAGTGTTTGTGCATCATCACTGCTGTCTGCGTGAGCGATGATTATAAGCTTATCATCGGAATCAGCTATAGCGGCTGCTGTAAGTTCAACTATCTCTGAGAGTGAATTGACTCTTCCCTTTACTTTTTTGATTGGTGTGTTATTTCCCTCTGTATCAGAAATAATTATAGGCTTTACACCTAACAGATTTCCAAAAAATGCTGCTGAAGCCTTTACTCTGCCTGCACGTCTTAATGTATCAAGACTGTGCACAGTGCAAAATTGGTTAATATTGTTCCGTTCGGAAATTATTTTTTCTGCAAGCTCATCTGTGGACAATCCGCTGTCTCTGTGCTTTGCAGCACGAATTGACAATAAACCCTCTCCGCTGCACGCATTAAGGGAATTAATACAGTATATTTGAGAATCCGGATATTTTTCTCTAAGACGTTTTGCTGTTATCTCACCCATATTTACAGAACCTGAAAGTGCAAGTGAACATCCGATGTAAATTATATCATATCCTGCTTCAAGCCAATATGTAAATTTTTCTTCAAATTCTTTTTCAGGAACCTGTGTAGTTGTTATACGTTCACCGTTTCTCATTATATCATAAAATTCCTTTGGACTATAGTATTCCCAATCAAGACTTGCCGGCTGTTCCTTGCCGCTTATCACAGTATTCATTTTTACATAATCAATATCATACTTCTCTCTCATTTCTTTTGTAAGATCTGAGCACGAATCAGTAATTATTTTTATTTTATTCAAATGTATCATCCCTTATTTTATTTTTAAGTTATACCTTACTTGTATATTATATACCGTTAAATATCTGAAAAAAATGGACATATTTGTCTTTTTACGTTGTAAAATACACACTTTTGTATACAAGTGTGTAATAAGTAATAAATATATATTAAATTGTAAAAAAACCTGCTGTAAAATTTAACTTTTACAACAGATCAATTTATCAGATAATATAATCTCCTTCAGAAAAATATGACGTAAACCATACCTCAGGAGCTGTAAAAACTTTTTCATTAAGATATTGAAGTATGCCGCTGTCACTTTTGAATGAGAATTTCAGTTTGTATGAATACAGTGCCTGATATTTATACCCCATTTTACGGTTTATTTCGTTTCTTCCGTATTTTCCGTCTCCAAGCAGCGGATGTCCTATGTGTGCAAAATGTGCCCTTATCTGATGTGTTCTGCCCGTCAGCAAATCTACTTCAACAAGACTGAAATTATTTTTTTCGGCAAGTACCTTGTATTTTGTCTTTATGGTTTTTGTATTATCGGTTGGTCTTTTTGATATATAAACCTTATTCTTCTGTTCGTTCTTTTCAAGATAGTCAGTGAGCAGTGCTTCTTTTTTCTTGAATATTCCAACAGCAATACACAGATAAAGCTTTTCTATTTCTCTGTTTTTAACCTTTTGATTCAAAATACGCAGGGACTCAGAATTTTTTGCAGCAATAACGATACCTCCGGTATTTCTGTCTATACGATTGACAAGGGCAGGTGCAAAGGAATTTTCTTTTCTTGGATCATATTCGCCCTTATCATAAAGATAATGCTGCACACGGGCTATAAGTGAATCAAAATGGTATGTCTCATCAGGATGAACAAGCAATCCTGGTTTTTTATTCAGAAGCATTATGTTTTCATCCTCATAAACTATATCCAGCTTGATTGGCGCTTTCATAAAATCATATTCATCTGTTGTGCTTTGAAAGAACTCATCCTTGATATAAAGCGTAAGAATATCCCCAGCCTTAAGTCTGCTTGAGATCTCACACCTTTTTCCGTTCAGCTTGATATATTTTGTACGGATATATTTATACATCAGCGACTGAGGCATATTTTTAAAACGTTTGCTCAAAAACTTATCAAGTCTTTGTCCGCCGTCATTTGCAGTTATTTCAATCTGCCGCATAAATTCCACTTCCCTACTATGTTTCCACACTAAATATGATCACAGTTATATATTATACATATGACTGAAATTGTTTAAAGTCTTGAAGAAATAATATTTCTGATCTCATCCTCGGCAGCCCTGATCTCTTCATAGAACGCTCTTGATGATACACGCAGTGCACCGCTGCCAAGAATTATAAGCTGTTCAAGTCCATCTGAAGTAACTACCCTTACTCTATGATCTGAAGCGAGCTTATGAGTTGCCTTTTCAATGTACATATCAGCAGTTTCAGCTTCTTTTGTATACACTATACTGATATTATCCACTTTTTCAACCGAACCTTTGCCGCCCGTAACTTTATATGCATCAAATACCAGTATAACCTCGCATTTTTTATAGCCCTGATAGTTGCACAAAGTATTGATCAGTGACGCTCTTGCAGCATCTATATTTGTTTCTGACAGCTTTTTAAGATGCTCCCACGAAAAAATTACGTTGTATCCGTCAACAAGAAGATATTCAGTATCATCAACAGGTTTTTTCACAGTTTTAATTTTTCTGTCGTTGTAAGAGGGTGCAATAAACTCTCGTTGCTGTTCCTCACTTTTTCTTTTTACAGGTCCGTATGTTTGTTCAAAAATCTGCATAAGCTCTCTGTCAAGTGCAAATATATCATTGCCTGAGCTATAGCCTGCAAGACGTTCACGCTTATTGACGGTCTGAACCCCGGGCTTTGACCAGGCTTCAGGCAGATGCATATGAGATTTTACTTCATCCCATTTTACAATATATCCTGAACCGTGGGAACAAAAAACAGAATCACATGGATTGTCTGTATCACGATCAGGAGAATAGTCTGACTTTTTAATAATCTCATCTGCATTGTGACAATCGTCATAGCCTATAAAGCTGCATACAATCCTGCCTCTTCCGTGAGTATATTGAGTGACCTCTTTCCCATAATTATTGATTGTAGAAACAGGAGCTTTGCCTTTTATTACCGACATATCTCCAAGGGCTTCCGGCTGCTCAAAGCTGCCTGACATCTGCTGTATATCTGAAATTGCTCTGCCAATATTTTCATTCGGAACTTCCAGCATAAAGCTGTAATAAGGCTCAAGCAAAATACTGTTCGTTGAACGGATACCCTGCCTCACAGCCCTTAAGGCAGCCTGTCTGAAATCTCCGCCCTCGGTATGCTTTGGATGTGCCTTTCCTGAAAGAAGTATTATTTCCATATCTGTTATCGGGGAACCTGTCAGCACACCAATATGTTTTTTTTCATATAGATTAGAAAGTATCAATCTCTGCCAGTTTTTATCAAGCGTATCCTCACGGCATTCAGAGCTGAAAACGATTCCGCTGTTTCGTTTTCCGGGCTTCAAAAGAAGATGAACCTCTGCATAATGACGGAGCGGCTCAAAATGTCCTACACCTTCAACCGGCTCTGTTATTGTTTCCTTATATATGATATTGCCTGTACCAAATGAAACCTCAAAGCCGAAGCGCTCAGATATAATACTTTTCAGCACTTCAAGCTGTATCTCTCCCATAACCCTGAGCTGAATTTTACCATATCTCTCATTCATAGATACATTTAACAGCGGATCTTCGTTTTCAAGTATTTTAAGCTTTTCAAGTGCTGTATGTGTATTTACTCCTTCCGGCAAATCAAGTGAATATGTAAGAACAGGCGCAAGCACAGGCAGTGCAGAAGGCTTTTCTGTTCCAAGACCATCTCCGGGAGAAGCAAAGCTTATACCGGTAACTGCACATATTGTTCCCGGTAAAGCTTCTTCAACTGTATTGAAACGTTCTCCTGAATATATTCTTATCTGGTTAACCTTTTCACTGTTTGTATTTTTATCACTTTCAAGTATATCTCTTACCCTGAGACAGCCTCCTGTCACCTTAAGATATGTAAGACGTCTTCCCTGTTTATCATCGGAAATTTTAAATACCTTTCCGGCAAAAACCTCGGGATATGACGGCATTTGAGTGTAATTATAAAAAATATCAAGAAATGTATTCACACCATTGTTTTTTAATGCAGAGCCGAATATAACCGGAAAGATCCTTCTGTGTGATACAGCAGATGTGATACTCTCTTTATTTATCCGATCATTATTATAATATTCATCCAATAATTTGTCATCACATTCGGCAATGCTTTCGTTAAACAGAGGACTGTCGGCTTCTGTAAAATCCACACATCGGTCACTTATCTTATTTTTCAGCAGTGCAATAAGCTCTGATTTATCTGCTCCCGGAAGATCCATTTTGTTTACAAAAATAAAACACGGCAGTCTGTATTTATTAAGCAGATCCCAAAGCGTATGCGTGTGGCTTTGGATGCCGTCAGTTCCGCTTATAACTAATATTGCATAATCAAGAACCTGAAGTGTTCTTTCAGCTTCGGCTGAAAAATCGACGTGTCCGGGTGTATCAAGTAACGTGTATTCAACATCCTTATATTTCAGAATCGCCTGCTTTGAAAAAATTGTGATACCTCTTTCCCGTTCAAGAGAGTATGTGTCAAGAAAAGAATCACGATGGTCAACACGTCCCAGCTTATTGATATTTCCGGAGTTATAAAGCAGTGCTTCGGACAATGTTGTTTTTCCTGAATCCACATGTGCCAATATACCTGCAACAATTTTTTTCATTCACTTTACCTCCGTCAGGTTAATCGGACAATAAAAAAGACTGTATAATCCGATAAAGAAGGATAATTTCAGTAAAACATCCAAAACATTTTATGAACCGGATATTTTAAAAGCCGAAACCATCCATACCAATAGAATCAGACAGTCACTAATCCCGCAGCAATATAATGCCGCTTATTTTACACTTAAGCGGCATTAATATAATAATAAAATTCTATAGTACCTTTGTTCATATACTAATTCCGAAAAGCTCAGCTGCATTCTTATACATAAGTCTGTCATATTCATCAGCTGTTATCATTTCTTTTAGCTCATTGAAATATTCCTGATAAAGCGAGCGGTCACCCATACGGTTATGAAGGTATGTGTCCTTACCATCAATCGGGCTGTCACTTCCGAAAACAATTTTCTCTATGCCTGCCGTCTTTATAAGCTTGAGTGTGCTCTTCAACGGCACCCAAGTTGTATCTCCATAAAGGTTAGGAAGTCTTGATATAAGCTCTATAGCCTCATTATTATCTGTTCCAAGTCCCATATGAACCATAAAGAACTTTGTTTTAGGAAATTTTTTTGCCATATTATATACTCTTACACACGAAGCGGCATCCGAACCTCCTGTATGAACAACAACAGGTAATCCATAATGCTCTGCAAGATCAATAAACGGCGTGACTTTATCGGAATCAAATGGCACATTGGAATGATATGGATGAAACTTTATTGCCTTTATATATTTTCTGTTGTCATTTATTGCCTTATAAAGATCATAATCGGCTTTTTCGCCAAAGGGCTTTACCCACACAGCAACACCTATACGATTTGGTTCAGACCTTGCAAACTCTATCACGTCATTAAGACATTCCAGCTGAGAATGCTGGTATTTACGTGGAATCGGACGAAGCTGATGATCAAATTCAGCTGCATTCAGGCTTGAAACAATGCTGTAATCAATTCCGTATTTATCCATAGAATATACAACATCTTCCTTTGTAAGCCTGAAATTGAGCATATCACCAATGTGTACATGTGTGTCAATTATCATATGCATACCTCCACACTACTTCTCGGATATAAGCCTGTTAAGCTCCTCAAGAAAAGTATGAACATCCTTGAACTGTCTGTATACCGAAGCAAATCTGACATAGGCTACTTCATCAACATTTTTTAATATATCCAGTGTATACTCTCCTATAAGCTTTGACGAAATTTCTCTGTCAAGCGTACTTTGTATTTTTGTCTCCACCTTATCAACTATCATATCTATATCATCAAGTGATACAGGGCGTTTTTCACATGCACGAAGTATGCCGTTTGTAAGCTTTTCACGGTTATATGGCTCTCGTGAATTATCACGCTTTATAACCATCACAGGTGTGGTTTCTATTATCTCATACGTAGTAAAACGTTTTGAACAATTAAAGCACTCGCGGCGGCGCCTTATTCTTTCACCCTCATCGGTTGGTCTGGAATCTACAACCTTACTTTCTTCACATCCGCAATATGGGCATTTCATAAAGTTCCCTCCCTGTTCATAATTTAGGACAATCGGAGCAATGTAAATATAAATATATATTCATCAGGCTTTAAGACCATTTTAATGATATAGTCCGGATGATCAAAAATATTTGTATACAAGATATTCAAGATATTCTTTTGACTCCGTAAGCTCTGACAGCTTATCAAAGCTGAACCTATATACTTCTATTATTATATCACCGTCATATTTTAAACCTGCAAGATATTTGATAAATTCTTCTATATCAAATCTGCCCTTGCCCGGCAGAACACATTTGTTGTTTATATCATTATCGCTTATATGTATATGTCTGAGTGACTTACCCATAGTCTTTATTTCATCAAGCGGCGTGACTCCACTTCTGAACGCCTGCTTGGTGTCACATACAAAAAAAGCGCTTTCAGGTATCTGCTCTCTCATATCCATTATAAAGTCAGGAATTCCGCTTCGGAATCTGACAACATTTTCCTGAAGGAGCTTTACACCGTAACAGGCAGCTTTTTTCTGAAGAAGTTCAAAGCGTCTGCAATATTCAGCATTTGAAAGAGATGAACTGTAGTCAGTGCTAAGACCGTGAAGCACCACTTTATCAGCACCAATATATTGAGCTGCACGAAAATACATTTCGTATAAGCTTACACCGTCAAGAAATCTTCTTTCGTAATTTGAAAAAAGCAGAAAAGATTCATATGAGGATGTAAACGGATGGATAGATACAACTGATGAGCCAAATCTTTCAAGATGTGTTTTCAGCTTATCAAGATAGTCTTTTTCAAGCTCGGAAAAAGTATTGAAAAAAATCTCAAACGTATCAAAACCTATTCCGGTAAGCGTGGATATACAATCCTCGGTAAGCATAGGATATAAGCATCCTGTTGATATTCCTATTTTCATATTTACCCCGATAATACTACAGTTAAGTTTATCTTATTTCCTGATTATTATAATATATCTTTTTTGCGGTAAAGTCAAATAAAATCAAGCATTTTATATAATTTTTTTATTTTCAGATAAAGATAAATATGCACATTAATCCTTTTTAAAAAATAAATATAAAAATAATATAAAAAAAGCTTGACAAATGAATAAATTTAGTATATTATAATAGCAGTTGAACAAACACTCACTCTATGGTGGAATAAATGCATCATTACAGTAGTTTGTTTAATGTTTTATTTTGATTATTCCTTTTCTTTCCTTTTTCCTTTTTTCTTTTTATTCCTTTAAGTAAGAACGCAGAGCTTGTCTCTGCGTTTTTGCTTTTTTAGAATTATATTATTTTTAGCACCACACCACACATTTTTTTGTATATATTCATCACTGTATATTGACAAATACTCATTATTTTTTATATAATATGGTATAAATCACATTATTAAGGATCAATAAAATGAAATTTATAATAAAAATCCTATCAGTATTTTTTATCCTTTTTATCTCATTGGAATTAACGGGAACAGAAAATATTAAAGCGTCGGAAAATCTTACAGTAAAAATAAAAGCTGATGAAACTGTACGTCCGGATAAGTCTTTTGATGTATTTGTGGAATTTTATTGTGATGAGGGTATTGGTGCACTTCAGTCATCTCTTACATATGACATCAGCCGTCTTTCACTTTCAAGTGTACAGCTTGAAAATAAAACTTCATATGATTTTTTCTCATACAGTGATACATCAGAAGGTGTAAAAATTCTTGTTTCTAATGCAAAAGAAAAGCCTGTTATTCATACTGTAAAATTCAGATTTAAACCAAAAGATCATTATGATGACTGCATTTATAAATTCTCAATAAGCTTTTGCAGCTTCTGCACTGATAAAAAAGAATTGATTCAATGCAGCTCACTCCCATCTTTTTCCGTAAGATCATTCTTGTCAAATGATACGAAAACAAACAGCAGCTCAGATGATAATTCAAAAACAAAAAACAGCCTGATATATGAAAAAGCTTCTGAACTCTATCAAAATAATACGTATTCACAAAACGATATTAAAAAAGCAGAAAATGGTAATTATTTAATTGCAGATTATGACAATATTTCCGGAGTATCCGAAAATACATCATCTGACAGCAAAAATGATAATGCTTATTATATACAAGAAAAAATCAGTTCTTTTGTTACGGATAAAACATTCTTACTTGGATTTATAGGTGTAGTGATCATTGTTTCATTAGCTATAATATATGCCTACAAGTCCGGACTAAAAAGAGCTAAACGTCAAGACAATCAAAAAAAGTAAAAGTAGTCCGACCTAAAAATAAAAAAAGTTAAAATTTATATATTCTCATAAGCATCTTGTTGTGCTATAATATATTCAGCATAATCAGATGCTTTTTCTTATGCTTGAAATCAGACTTGCTGTAAAAAGATCTGTATATACGGAGGAAATAATATGCTTTTTATAAACTATCCAAAATGCACAACCTGTAAAAAAGCTAAAAATTGGCTTGACGAAAACAATATATCCTACACAGACAGAAATATCAAAGAGCTTTCTCCCTCTTTTGAAGAACTGAAGCTATGGTATCAAAAGAGCGGACTGCCTTTAAAAAGTTTTTTTAACACAAGCGGCATTCTATATAAATCAATGCAGCTCAAGAATAAGCTGCCAGGAATGAGTGATGATGAAAAAATTCAGCTTCTTGCAAGTGACGGTATGCTTGTAAAACGTCCTATAATCGTTAATGGAGATACCATACTTTTAGGATTCAAGCCGGATGAATGGAAGGAAATGCTGCTGACTGATTAAAGAATTACGGTGATATATATGAGGGATTTTTTACCTGTTACAAAAAATGATATGAAAAAAAGAGGATGGGATCAGGTTGATTTCACCTTTGTAATTGGTGACGCATATGTTGATCATCCTTCCTTTGGTCCTGCAATAATCAGCCGTGTACTCGAAAACGCAGGCTACCGCGTAGGGATAATTCCTCAGCCTGACTGGAAGGATGAAAAAAGTATTGATGTTTTCGGTGAACCAAGACTTGGTTTTTTGATTTCTGCCGGAAATATGGACTCAATGGTAAACCATTATTCTGTATCTAAAAAACGTCGTTCCAAGGATTTTTTTACACCGGGCGGAGTAATGGGTAAAAGACCGGATCACGCAACCGTGGTTTATGGAAATCTTATAAGAAGAACTTATAAGAACAAACCAATTGTTATTGGCGGAATAGAAGCCAGTCTCAGACGTATGGCTCATTACGACTATTGGGATGATACATTAAAACGCTCAATATTGCTTGATTCACAAGCGGACATATTGTCTTTTGGTATGGGTGAAAATTCAATCGTTCAGATAGCCGATGCACTTAACAGCGGAATAGCTGTAAGTGACATCACCTTTATCAGTGGAACTGTATATAAAGCAAAAACGCTTGACAGACTGTATGATTATATTACATTGCCGTCATATAAGGATATGAAGGCTGATAAGTTAAACTATGCAAGAAGCTTTTATACACAATATGTGAATACAGATCCGTTTTCCGGCAAAATTCTTGCCGAACCATATGACGATGTATATGTTGTACAGAATCCGATGTCAAAGCCGCTCAGTCAGGATGAAATGGACAGAATATATGCATTGCCTTATATGAGAACATATCACCCGATGTATGAGTCTGAGGGCGGTATAGATGCAATACGAGAGGTAAAGTTCAGTCTTATAAGCAACCGCGGATGTTTTGGCGGATGCAGCTTCTGTGCACTAACGTTTCACCAGGGAAGAATAATACAGACAAGAAGTCATAAATCTATATTGGATGAGGCAAAATTACTCATTGAAGATCCTGATTTTAAAGGATATATACATGATGTTGGCGGACCAACAGCCAATTTCCGTAAAACTTCCTGTGAAAAACAGCTTAAATATGGTGTATGTCCTAACAAGCAATGCCTGTTTCCTAAACCTTGCAGTAACCTCACTGTGGATCACAGTGATTATCTGGAGCTTCTTCGTAAGCTGAGAGCTTTGCCGGGAGTAAAAAAGGTTTTTATACGCTCAGGTATACGCTTTGATTATATTATGGCTGATAAGGACGATACGTTTTTTAAGGAAATGTGTAAATATCACATAAGCGGTCAGCTAAAAGTTGCACCCGAACATATAGCTGATGAGGTGCTGTCAAAAATGGGAAAGCCTGAAAACAGCGTATACAGGGCATTTTGCAAAAAATATGCTCAAATAAATAAGTCCTTAGGAAAACCTCAGTTTCTTGTGCCATATCTTATGTCCTCACATCCCGGCTCTACTATCAAAGAAGCAATAGCATTAGCTGAATATCTCAGAGAATTGGGGTATATGCCTGAACAGGTTCAGGACTTCTACCCTACTCCATCTACTATTTCTACATGTATGTATTATACCGGAGTAGATCCAAGAACTATGAAGCCTGTTTATGTTGCTCACGATCCTCATGAAAAGGCTATGCAAAGGGCTTTGATACAATATAAAGATCCAAAAAACTACGATCTTGTTCACGAAGCCCTTGTTAAAGCTCACAGAACTGATCTGATAGGCTTTGATAAAAAATGTCTTATACGTCCGAAAAACAAAAATGATGTCGGAAGAAAAAACAGACTTTCAAAATCAGGCAGAATTCTTACTGCTGAAGAAAAAAAATACGGTATATCCTTTGAAAAATATGACAGTATCATAAACGAACAAAAGGGTAAGAAAAAAATTTCCAAACCAAAAGCTTCATCAAAACGAAAGAAATAGCATATGGGAGTGATGAGTATTGAACGAAAATAAAAGAAATAATAAAAACAACAGGCTGATGTTTATACTAAAAATAATCGTCACAGCAGCAGCGGCATTGTCAGTAGGTACAACAGGATTCGTTATATTCAACAGAAACAATTCCGATAAAAAGAATGAAAACAGTAAAGTTATTGTTAACTCATCAGCCGCGGAATCCGGAAGCATTAAAAATAAAAGCGTCGAACAAAGCTCTGAAAGCAAGTCCGGCAGCAATAACACTGACAATGACACTGTTATAACATACACGCTTGCAGATGTTGACGCTCTGCAAAATGTTGATTATTTTGCAAACGGAACATTGGAACACATTTTTGACGGTACTATCAATAAAAAAGGTAAGGCTACCGGCTATCATTACACAATGATCTCAGACAGCAAAGGCGAAGTTATTGAAGGTACAAAAAGTAAAACCGACAAAAACGGAGTTTTCACCGGCAAGGTAAAGGTAAGCGGAATTTCAAAAAACGGTTTCAGTTCATTCTATCCGGAAAGCTGGTCACCCCAGCAGGTAGTCGATGCAATAAACAGTGCATACGAGGATGCTGTTTCAGATCCGTCAAATCCTTCCGGTTCATTATGGATAGGACATTATGGTGATATAGAGATAGATATGTACCTTAACAACAGCAAGAAAATAACAACAGCTTATCCGGTTTATGAGGGGGATTGATATGCCTGACTATAAATTTAAAATATCTGAGGGAAAACATCCAATAGTCACAGTTGTATTCTCAGAAAAAAAATTCAACATTCTCAATACGTTTTTGCTGTCTGAGGCAAGAAACTTCGGCAAGGAAATTCAAAACGGTCTTTTGAAGGTTCTATCCGGAAAAATTGACAGCTATTCATTTAGCGGTAATATTTTTTCTTTTGAAGCCGACTGCGAAAAAACCGTAATATCAAATGATATTTCCGAGGATGATCCACCTCTGAAAGTAAAAACAAGTGAGCTTCTTATGCTTATAAACTCATATAAATCTGAACTTGACAATCTTAAGAACAAACAGTAACTCTTACCAAAACACTTAAAGGAGGTGATCAGTATGAGTGATATATTCTGGATATGGATAGCTGTTATAGTTTTTTCAGTATTTGTTGAGTGGGCAACTCAGCTGCAGCTAATAACTGTATGGGCAGCCCTCGGCGGTATTGCTGCATTGATACTTGAACTATGCGGTGTTGATATGTCAATACAAATTGTTGTGTTTTTTGCTGTTACAATTGTTATGATGCTGCTTACCCGACCTTTTGCCAAAAAAATGACGAGGTTCGGTGTAACTCCTACAAACGCTGATATGAACATAGGAAAACACGGAAAGGTCACAAAGATTATTGATGAGGATATGGGAATATTCCGGGTAAGAGTTGATAACTGTGATTGGTCGGCCGTGACGGAAGAAAAGAAAATTCTTCCCGTTGGCACATCGGTATCGGTTTTGAGGATAGAGGGCGTTAAGCTTATCGTTGAACAGCAAAAACAAAGTTCAACAATAAGTACAAATTAAAACATAAACTTTAAATTTCAGAAAAGAGGTAATTTTTATGCAGGGATGGTTAATAGCGTTTATAATAATTTTTGTAATTTTTATTCTTGTAGTGGTTTCAAACATAAAGGTTGTTCCACAGGCAAATGCATTTGTAGTTGAGAGGTTCGGTGCTTATTATAAAACATGGCACACGGGCATACACGTTAAGGTTCCGTTTATGGACAGAATCGCAAGAAGAATTTCGCTAAAGGAACAGGTTGTTGACTTTGAACCTCAGTCTGTTATCACAAGAGATAACGTATCAATGCAGATAGACACGGTTGTTTATTTTCAGGTAACTGATTCCAAACTCTATACCTATGGTGTTGAACACCCAATAATGGCTATTGAAACACTTTGTGCAACAACACTCAGAAATATTATAGGTGAACTTGAGCTTGATAATACACTTACATCTCGTGATAAGATCAATGATCGTATAAGAGAAATACTGGATGAAGCAACAGATGCATGGGGTATCAAAGTAAAGCGTGTTGAGCTGAAAAACATTCTTCCTCCGCGTGAGATTCAGGTTGCAATGGAAAAGCAGATGAAGGCAGAACGTGAACGCCGTGCAAGAATACTTGACGCAGAAGGTGAAAAGACAAGCCAGATACTTGTTGCAGAAGGTCATAAAGAAGCTGCCATTCTTCGTGCTGAGGCTGTAAAGGAAACAAAAATACGTGAAGCACAAGGTGAGGCTGAAGCTATTATTGCTGTTCAGACTGCTTACGCAGACAGCCTTAGGATGCTTAATGAAGCTTCACCAAGCGACAAGGTAATTGCACTTAAGAGTCTTGAAACCTTTGCACAGGTGGCAGACGGCAGGGCAACAAAGATCATTATTCCGTCTGAAATACAATCTATGGCAGGCCTTGCAACAACTCTAAAGGAGCTTGTTGTTGAAGGCGATATAGATAAAACAAAGCAAACTGAAAAAACGTCTTCTCCAAAAACATCAGTACCTAAGCCTGCTGCCACTGTTAC
The DNA here is from genome assembly GCA_902786345.1 of uncultured Ruminococcus sp. Classification (GTDB taxonomy): domain Bacteria; phylum Bacillota; class Clostridia; order Oscillospirales; family Acutalibacteraceae; genus UBA1213. The sequence continues at coordinate 87,380 of CADACB010000010.1, forward strand.
ACCGTCTCAGCCGGAATCAGTAGGTACAGGATATGCAGATCAATACCAAGGAACACCAGCTTCTATGCGTACAATGCCGGCAGATCCTCAGTCTGCACTGAGAGCACAAGCACAACAAATGCTTGATATGAATGCTCCAAGAAGACAGTAATTCAATAAGTCTGTGTAAAAACATCAAAAAATTTTTTTGAGCAATTTATAATTTACGAGGGCTTGAGCAAAATTTTCTTATTTTGCTCAAGCCCCGTAATTTTATAGAAAGCAATAATACTTCTCATAACCTACTATTCAAAAAGATATTTAATAAAAATAATTTGTATCAATCATGTAAAAGCTTTGTTGAAGTGTCAGGTTCAGTTGCAAATGAAGAACTGCGCTTTATGTTATGCTTTGCAAAATATAAAGCTTTTATAGAGGCTGCATACAGTTCATCATATGTTGTTCCGTCATTTGGAAAAAGACTTATTCCGGCTTTTCCAAATATTGTTATGTCCCCTGCTTCTGACTGATATTTGTTATTTATTATTTTGCAAATTTGTTCGGACTTTTCAAGAATTTTTTCACGGTCATTCATTCCCTTAACAAAGATAATAAATCTGTTTCCGCTGCTTCTTCCGATTATATCCGAATCTCTGAAAAGTTCACGGATATTTTGTGCTACCTCTTTGAGTACCGCATTTGCAAATACTGATCCAAGATCTCTCTCAATAAGCTCAAATCCGCAAATTTCTGCCATAATAAACGCGTGGCTGGATGCAGAACCTTCATCATAAAGATAGCTTTTTATTTTATTCTCCGTTGCACGCTTGTTATAAAGATTGGTGATAAAATCGGTTCTCTCCCTTTTCTTATCATCAACATTCCCTTCTCTTTCGTCTGATATGTCTGTAAACACTGAGATTATCTTAACCGGTACCTGTGCAGCATTTCTCATTGTCACAAAGTGTACCCTGTTCCATACATACAACTCATCTGTTTTGCGGAACACTCTTATAAATGCTTCGCTTTCACTCTTATCCGATCGCGCACTATTCATTTTTTCAAGAAGCTTTCCAATATCATCCGGATGAATAAAGCGAACTTCCCTGAGATTTTTCACGAATTCCTCTGTCTGCGGAATATAGCCGTACATCTCTTTAAAGGAGCCTGAAAGCTTTATCTGATCAAATCTGGGCATCCACTCCAGAATGAATGACTTGGTCTGTATGAGAATTTCATCATACATTTTTTCATTTGGTACAATAGATGTATTTTCGTGACCTATTACAGGATAACTCATAACAAATGAAGACGCCTGCATTTGAAGCTTGAAATCATCTATTGATATAATTTCATTTTTATGTATGCCGAATGAGATACCTGTACTATTCTTTATAACAGTGATAAGCTCTTCATCTATCCCCCAAGGCAAAATACAATATGCCCCCAGCTCTGAAAAGTATTTCATAAGCTCACAGATAACGCTTATATTATAAATACCATCTGCAACAGCATTCATAAGCTTATTTGCAAACATAACCTTATCAAACAGCTTTTCAATAAAGCAATTGATATTTATACTTCCGGCACCAACGTTATAAATACCGGTTTTGAATCCACAGCTTTTTAATGTTGATATAAAGCTTTTAAGCTCATTTATGCTGAACTGGTCTATCATTTCGTGTGACAGCATAATACATATCTTACGACAGTCAACAGGATATTTTTTAAGTATTTCACCAAGTGCCGTCAAAACAGTATCACTGTCTTTTCCGTCAAATAACGTAAACACTGAAATATCAGGTATAGCGGTATTTTCCTGCTCCAGGGAATAGAGAGCAGAAATCAATCTGCTTATATTGTTCAGGCTCAGTGCAGTTATGCTGCTGTCTGATGAAACAGCTACAAAAACCTTGTCTATATCCTTCAGGTAATCACCATTAAATTCCACCATATCGTATGACATAATATGTCCGCTGACAGAATCAGCAACAGGTATAAAATACTCATTTTTTCCTATCAGCTCTATAGTATTAGTGCCCTTTACGCTGACTTCAGTATCATACTTTTTAAGCTCCCAGTTTTCCCTCATACTCTTGTTGTAGAATAAATACATATTTTTTCCGTTAAGCTTTGCAATATCTACTGCCTTTGAAGCATTGCGGAATAACTCATCAAAGTCACTGCCATCCTGCGGATATGTTGCAATACCCATTGAAACCGTTATTGAAGGGATCTCCATATTTTCAAAATCATAGGTCTTATGAAGACACCTGAAAATATCTTCAACAAGCTCCATTCGCTGTTCCTCATCAGGACAGTCATTTATAAACACAAGGAAATTATCATCCTCTATCCTGCCTAATATATTACCATATGTTATCTGTCTTTTAAGAACCTCTGTAATATCACACAATACATCATTACCGAATTTATAATCCGTTTGTCGGTTAAGCTTTTTAAAATCGTCTATATCTATAAGAATCAAAGAGTGAAAACCGTTCTTGCCTGTATTTTCGATATAATCGTTGACTTCCCTCTTTATTCCTTTAAAATTCCACAAGCCGGTCACTGAATCCTGATCTGACATATAATTTGTATTTATTATGCTTTCGTGAAGTTTTGTCATAACAAGAAAAATCTCTGAAAGCTTATCGTTCTCAACAACCGGTATCACCAAACACCTTACCGCGGAATATTCTCCGCTGCCAAGATCCATAATGCACTCCATAACAAGACTCTCATTATCATCTTCAAGTGCTTCATTCACACTTGTTATTCTGAATGTTCTCAAAAATCTGTTTCTATACGTTTCCGGACAGCAATCAGAAAGTATATTTATAGCCTCTTCATAATTTTTGGGTACATATCCGCATATATCTTTTATACTTCCCTTTCTTTCGTGAAGGGTATCATATCTTATATCAAATTCAAAAACATAATCCGATGCTTTATAAAGCACTTCACGATCACGCTTCTGCTTTACTGACATAAGCTTCTTAAGATGTTCAATTGTATCTATCAGATCATTTCTGTCCATTTTAAGATATGTGTCTTTTGAATGATCTTCATTTTTATCATTTATAAAGCTCTGATGAGAATGATCAGAAACATTTCTGTCTGTGTGATTAACATCTGCATATTCAACCGCAAGAGACTTGAATTTAGGAAGAACAATTCCGAAACACTCCATCATTTCATCAGAAAACGCTCCGCATGCACCATTACGAATCATCTCTACTGCCTGTTCGTGAGAGAACGCAGCTTTATAAGGACGATCACTTGTAAGTGCATCATAGCAGTCTGCCACTGAAACCACCTGTGCCCATACAGGTATCTGATCACCTACTAATCCTTCAGGATAACCAAGTCCATCCCATTTTTCATGATGATAACGGCAAATATCATAGCAATATCTATAATATTCATTTTTTTCGACAACATCAAGCTGATTAAGAATTTCACAGCCCTTTATGGTATGCTGCTTCATAATGCGAAACTCGTCATATGTAAGTCTTCGGGGGCTAAGCAATATTGAATCAGGTATTGCAATTTTGCCTATATCGTGAATAGAAGACGCTGATGTAATAAGCTCTATCTTTTCTTCTGTAAGATTATACTTAGGATATTTTTCAGCAAGTACACGCAAAAGAGCCTCAGTAAATTTTCTTATTCTATGAATGTGTCTTCCCGATTCAACATCGCGATATTCTATAACAGTGCTCAGTGTGTCAAGCATATCGTTATTAATGGTATTTATCTTTTTTTGCTGACTTTCAAGTCTTTTATTTTGCTCAAGAATTTTCTTTGTCTGCTCGCCTACAAGTTCCTCAAGCTCTTTTTTATGTGCAAAAAGCTCCACCATATTTGCCACACGTCTTTTAGCTATGTATGGATTTACGGGTGATGAGATAACATCACTGAATGGCATTGAAATATTATTCTGTCCGATATGTGAGGAGTCGTTGTCAATTATCATTATTACAGGTATATCATCGAATATTTTCAGTGCAGAAAGAGTTCTTACGGATTCAGACGATAAACGTGCGGCTATGTATTCGTTAATGATAATCACTGAAATATCATCGTGATTTTCCATAAGACACTTAAAAACCTCGTCGCTGCTTTCTGTCTGTATCAAATCATACTGTGATGCAAAAATACTGTAAAGTATAGATCTGTTTATTTCCGTATTATCTGCAACAAGCATTTTTTTCATTTTAATACACTCCTATACGTTAAAAGGCTTTTGTTTCAAACTCACAATATATCCTAAAAACAAATTTCTCCTCGTATATTATACACAATTATTTATAATTTGTACATAGATTTTTATAAAATTTTATTTGTTATTTCCTGAAAATAATGTGCAATGACCAGATCTGTCATTTCACCATAGCTTTTTATCCCACTGCTCTGAGAATTAGATTTAAGATAATTGTCATTTAAAGAGGCTGCCGCTTCTGCAACAGGAGTTTCAAATTTTGACCAATATTCGGAATATTCATCAAGATCATCCAAAACATCATCAGATATGTATTCAAGAAAATCAGAAAATTTCTCTTTGTCTGTATTATAAAGTGCATTAGATGCATAAAGCATTGCCGATACATATCCGGAATACATAAACTCATCGTTTCCGGAATATATGCAAGAAAGATAAGAAATAAAATTAGCATCGTGTTCACTCATAAAACCCCTTACGTGTGCAAGCTCGTGACACATCGAAAAAGGTATGGTAAAATCAGGTACATCAACATTCACATTTGCTTCAAACGTAAACGGAAAATATATTCCCGTAATGTTAAGATACGACATTCCTATTGAAAGTATCACAGGCTTTGGAACACTATAACCCTCCGGCACAAAACTGTATTTTTTATGTAAACCATTAACGGCCGACGCAGCAGTTTTATATGCCGGCTGTCTGTCAAGAATCATATGACCGTTGCTGTCCTCCTTGAGTCTGCTCCTGCATTCCGACGCGTTTTCAGCAAGATACACACACACCTCATATAACTGGTCTGTTGAAGTTTTCTTAACCTCAAGTCCGATCTTTTCCGCAAAATTAATGCAATGGTAATTGATTCCGCAGTTTGTTATGAACAGAAAAAATACTGCACAGCATATTGAAACAACCCTCAAAACTCCCCTGAACAATATTTTCTTACGTGAATCTTTTCTTCTTACAGTCCTTACAATAACCAATACAAAATATATTACCGCCATAAAAGGCAAAGCAACAATTAAAACCTCAGCCAAAGAAAGCGGAATTAATCCTGAAATATTATTCCAGAAAATTGAAATATATCTATAAATGTAATTGCAATAAAAATCAGCAAATCCGGGAATATGACCTGCACACAAAATTAATATAAATGACATCGGTAAAAGCATTATCATCCAGAACCATATACTGTAAAAACAGACAGACGTCATTTTTCTGATTTTTTGAAATATATTTTTATAAACATTATCCGGCATAATAGGTCTTCCATTCTTTTTTCTTAATTCTATCACAAGATTATTGTTTTTGCAACGCGGCAACAAGCTGCCGCACCCAATTTGCAGTGCGTGACCGCACTGGACAATTCGCGGTGCGTGACCGCACTGGACAATTCGCGGTGCGTGACCGCACTGGACAATTCGCGGTGCGTGACCGCACTGGACGCTCACTCTGACTATCAAAACCAAACATACGCCGATCGCGGTTTTCCCTTCCTCGCACTCCTTGCGTCGTGCTTTTGGAAGGGTTCTGTAAAAACAGGCAGATAATTTTATTAAACTTACGTAATTATTTTACACTAACAGCTAAAACTCCGGTCTTACTTCTGAATCATCAACATACGTTTAATTGTAAATCTTTTTACCAGAAAATAATTATTGCAAAACATCTCTTTTTTTAATATTATGTAATAAAGTATAAATTACTGCATAAAACAATAAGCCAATATGATAATTCCTGTTATGTGGAGTGAGCCTTATGAATATCGAACAAATTGATTCTACAAGAATATTAATATCACTTTGTGATAAGGATATGGAAAGCTATTCCGTTACGTTTGACTCCCTCGGCCTTACGGAATTGCACTCCCGTAAGGTGATCAGAGAGCTTATGTATCGTGCGTCATTAAGAACCGGCATAAGCTTTAAAAACAAACGCGTTTTGATTGAAGCACTTAAATATGAGCATGGCTGTCTATTGCTTCTCACAATTTCAGATAAACAAAAAAGAAGAAAAATATATAAAATCAAATACTACAACGACTCTTACATTTTCGTGTTTGATGATGTTGAAAGCCTTCTTGCTTGCATAAAAGCACTTTATGGTATAAACGGAAATAAATATTCAAGCTCTGTATATCTATATAATAATAAATATTATCTTGTGATAAATTCTGCTTCTGCACTTAAGGGAAGATATAAAAATACCATCTCTGAATTCTGTATAAAGCAATTCAGAGGAAGTGCATATACTGCCTTTCTTTTAGAACACGCAAAGCTTTTGTCAGAAAAAAATGCTGTAGAAGTTATAGGCGGCAAGCTATAAGCAAACCAGCCGTCTGCGTTTCAATTGTTGCAGACGGCTGGAATTTATTTTGTTTCCTGTTTATTTTGTTTCCTGTTTATTTTTTTCTTAAAAACCCAAAGGTTATTGTTATATACATACATAAGCACTGCCATAGAACAAATAACAATATATCCCACAACACTATATATATCCGGAAGTTCTCCAAGAAATATAAAACCGAGAAGTGTTGCAAAAATTATCTGTGAATAATCATAAACAGAAATTTCTCTTGCAGGTGCATTACAATATGCAGCAGTTATAGAAAACTGACCGCCTGACGCCGAAAGCCCCGCGCCTAACAACATCGCAATCTGATATATACTCATAGGATGAAAGTCAAAAATTAAGAACGGCAGCGTTACAAGACACGAAAAGGATGAAAAGAAAAACACTATAAGCGAACCGTTTTCCTTCCTCGTTCCCAATATCCTTACCATTGCATATGCAAAACCGGCACACATCCCTCCGAACAAGCCTATTGCTGAAGGAAGTATATCAACATTTGAAAATGAAGGCTTGATTATAAACAGTGTTCCTATAAAGGCAATAAATACAGCAGCCCCCTGAATAAAAGTAAGTCTTTCTTTTAAAAGAAAAAAAGAAAATATTATTACAAAAAATGGTGACATTTTATTTAGTATAGATGCATCCGAAAGAGGAATATGGTCAATTGCATAAAAATTACATATAATTCCCAACGTACCTATAGAAGCACGAAGTATAAGAAATTTTAAATTGCCTTTTTTCCATTTAAAGCTATCCTTGTTTTTTATCAGCACGGCAGCAGAAAAAAACACTGCTACAAAATTTCTGAAAAAGCTCTTCTGAAACGAAGGCAGATCCCCTGACAGTCTTACAAATAAATTCATAAACGCAAAACAGAATGCCGAAATTATTATGTAAATTATTGCCTTATTTTTATTTTTTATTTTCAGCATATTCATTCTTCCCTTTTATTGTCTTTGATAATTTTACCCTATCATCAATACATCTGTTTAACATACCGAGAACCACTACCTCCATAACGGAAACAGTGGTTCTTGTCTGATCAGAATAAAAACGATATATTATCGTCTGTTGCCAGATTATCCAGAGAATAAAGAATAAGTATTGAATCTGCATTTTCCTGTTCGGCAAGTTCAGATATATCCTTTTTATAATATCTCAGGTCAGCCATAATTATCTCGCTGTAATTCTGCGATAAAAACGGAGCTATTGCGTGTGCATATGAGTCCTTTACAATAATAAGCTTACCGCCCTTTGCATCCGTATTCCTGATCCTTACAAGACTATGGTTGCCGTCAAGAAATACCGGATATTTATCGTCTTTATTAAAATATTCACGAAAAAAATAACTGTCATTTTCCTTTGTGACATCGGAATCGCTTATCGTTACCGAAACTGATTTTTCAGATTGATTTTTGTTTTTCCACAATTCCAGCTTATCCGGAGTAATCCACCATAGTGCAGCCTTTGAATAGGATGTACCATAAAATCCATCAACTGTTTCTTTTTCAAAATTTTCTTCCGTAACCGGCTTATATCCAAGCCTGTCTCCAAGCAGCTTATAGCATTCATATGCACCTGCCGATGTCCAATGATGGTCGGTTTTATAATAAAGCTGCTCGCTTTCTGCTTTTTCTTTAAAAACAGATCTCACATCAATAAAATTAACATCCTTGCCCAAGGCATTGCTGAATTTATCAATGAGCTTATCATCAATATATTCCTCGTGATTCAACGGAAGCTTATTTTGATTGACATATCCTGATGACGGGATCAGTGTCATATATACAGGTATATCAGAGGTTTCTGCAAACTCCTTGATATAACCGGCATTTGTTGTTATCAGTTCCGTATCCTTTGTAGGCTTCGGAAAAAGGTAACCGTCACTGCCCAGATATATGCCCTTATTTCCGTTTCTGCCGGTAACAAGATCATAATCAGCACTTAGTCCGACAAAAAAATTTCGTCCCGGCACATAGTCCGAAAGATATGTGTCAAGCCCCTTCTGAAAATCACCATTAACAACTTTTTCAGCTGTAATTTCCGGAAATGATGACAACACCTTTTTTTCCTGAGCAGAATAAGATTCTTTTGGAAGAATAAAATACATTATCATAAAGGAAAATATAAACCCACAAAAAATTACAGCAGGAAGATATTTTACACAATTTTTTATTTTCATAACGCAGCTCCTTTCTGTATAGCTTCATATTATCCCATCAGAATTTAAAATAAAGAAAGGGATTATAAGAACTGCTTACTAATGAAGCTGTACACAGCAGCAGCGAACCAATACACGCACTGTTATCCAAAACATACTTTACCGGCAGACTCTTTATTTTATGATAGAGTGTTGTAAACAGAGGTGTTGAAACAACAGCCGCTAGTATAAGAAGCGGAATATAAGAGATGACCCTTGCCTGTATATCAGCAGACATCATAAAACCGTCAGAACCGAACAGTCTTGCAATAAATGTTCCCATTTGTCCCATATCCTCAAAGTAGAACAATACCCAGCCAAAAACAACAAGAATCATTGAATATATATGTCCGATAACAGCAGGTGATTTTTTCAGCAGCTTAAGCAGGAATGACTTTTCAATCACAAGCAATATACCGAAGTATACTCCCCATAATATAAAATTCCAGCTTGCACCGTGCCACAGACCGGTAAGAAACCATACTACGCCAATATTGATTATCTGACGTGCAAGACCCTTTCTGTTGCCGCCAAGAGGTATATAAACATATTCTCTGAACCACGTGCCAAGAGAGATATGCCATCTTCTCCAGAATTCAGTGATACTTTTGGAAATATACGGATAGTCAAAGTTTTTCATAAACTCAAATCCGAACATTTTTCCAAGACCTATAGCCATATCTGAATAACCGCTGAAATCAAAATATATTTGAAGCGTATAGGCAATTATTCCTGCCCATGCACCCAGTGCTCCGCTTGAAGCACCGCTTTCTCTTACAGCATCCCACAAACTGCCCATTTCGTTTGCAATAAGTATTTTTTTTGACAAGCCAACAAGAAATATCTTTACACCGTCAGTAAACTGCTGTAAATTCTCTCTGCGGTTCATCATCTGCTCTGCAACGTCCTCATAACGTACAATCGGACCTGCGATAAGCTGCGGAAACAAAGAAACATATGTTCCGAATGCAATTATATTTTTCTGTACTTTTACAGTATTTCTGTATACATCAATAGTATATGACATTGTCTGGAAGGTATAGAAAGAAATACCAATAGGCAGGGAAACCTGCAAAACAGGAATATTCAGGAACGGCAAAACAAAATTAAGAGTCTCTCCTATGAAGCCAACGTATTTAAAGAATCCCAATAAACCAAGATTAAGAACAATAGCCACAATGAAAATCAGCTTTGAAAGCTTTTTCTTCTGACGCTTTGCTCCCAATAGTACACCTGCAAAATAGTTTATCATTATTGACACAAGCATAAGTATGACAAGCATAGGCTCGCCCCACGAATAGAATACAAGGTCAACAATAAAAAGCGTAAGATTTCTGAATCGTCTTGGTGTTACATAATACAAAATCAGAACGATAGGCAGAAACATAAAAAGAAATATCAGACTTGAAAATATCAAGCAAAAACACCACCGAACTTATACATTAGTTAATGCCTTCATTAAAAATGCTCTTGATTTTATCAGCATCTGCCGAAATAACAAGTGAAACATAAAGTCCGTTTCTTTCAACCTTAGCGCTCTCAATATTTGCAACCTGTTCGGGACTGTAGTTTTTGATTACATTATATTTTGACTGCCAGTTATCCTGAAGTTTCTTTTCTATTTCATCAGCAGCAGCCTCATCCTTTGCCTGCACATACACAATCTGATCCTGTGTAAGACCGTCTGTGCAGTAAAGACCTGCAAAATCATCCATCCAGTCTGATTCAATACCGAATGTACGTTTCATTCTTTTAGCATTAAAGTCTGCCGTTTCAGCAGGCATTGTAACTTCTGCCTTTACCTTTTCAAGAAGCTGCTGAAGATTGCCTGTTTGCTGTTCAGAAACTGCTTCACTTTGAACATCTGATTTTTCATCACTGCTTTGTACATCAGAAGCATCAGCTTTACTCTGTGCTGAAACAGATGAAGCTGATGTCGTGCCTGAAGCTCCTGATTTTTCATTTCCGGAATTTCCGCACGCACAAAAAGTTAACACAAGTGCGGCAGCTGTAAGTGCTATAAATAACTTTTTCATTATATTGTTTCCTTTCTCTGTAGCTTTTTTAATATACATATACTAAAGACTTAAACGTGATTTTTTAGGTATTCTACCCATTGATAGCAGCCTGAATCTGAAAAATGCAGTCCCATTGCAGACGCATCGCTGCAATATTCATATATCAGATTGCCGTCCTCATCTTCAACAGCAGACGCTATATCCAGATAATGATACCCTTTTTCTTTGCACAATTCCTCTGCTTTCGAATCAAACTGTGCAATAGTTGTATTGTTAAGCATTTTTAGCTGACTTTCTTTAAGCATAGGAGTGACTGATTCAACATAAATCTCGGCATCAGGGCAATTTTTTTCTATTTTGCTCAAAAGCTGCTGCATAGCATTTATTGCACCATCAACACCATATGCTCCAATATCGTTCATACCAAGCATAATAAATATTTTTGCGGGATCAATGACCCCTGCTCCCTCATCTACAGTATATTTTACACCGTTGTATGAAGGATGCACGTTATCAGGATAATCAATATCCCAAAGTGCATTATTATAACCAAGACTTCCTGCACATAGAAATTCAGCATCTCCAAGAGAACCGTTATCAGCATAATATGAAAGCTTAAGTGTAACGCTGTCGCCTATAAATAACGCGTCATCAAACCAGCTTGCATCAACAGGTGATTCGTTTGACGAAACTGAACGTTTTTTTGTTTTCTTTTGCATACTGCTTTCTTCAATACGGCTTTCAGGTATTGAGGATTCAACAATTTGCTGCTGCGGCTGTTCGGAAAAACTGCTCTCTGCCGGTAACTGAGATGATTCTGCATAAGCTTCATTTTTAGATTCAGCCTGTGACTGTTCTATCTCTTCACTCAACTGTGAGGCTTCGGTCTTTGAGCCTTCAGATTTTGAGTTTTCGGATTTTGAAGTTTCGGTCTTTGAAGACTCTTTTTTGGATGACTCATTATTAGACGATTCTTTTTCAGATGACTGTTTTACGGACGATTCACCGGTTGAGCTTTCTTTAAGGGAATTTTCAGATGCAGCCTTTAAAGACGATTCCAAAGACGAGCTTGCTTTATCTGAAACATCTGAGCTGTTACTTACAGCCGAAGAAACAGATCCTGAACCGCCGCACGCACAAAACGATACCGCTATTGCAGTTGCCATTATAATTGCTATAAACTTTTTCATTAATTCACCCGCAATATAATTATTGAACGTGAGTTCTGAGATATTCAGCCCATTTTGCACAACCCGTGTCTGTAAAGTGAAGTCCCATTGCATCAGGGTTGTCATCAGTCGGCGGATCTCCGCAATATTCATAAATCAGGTTTCCGTTTTCGTCCGATACAGCAGATGACACATCAAGATATGTATAACCCTTTTCTTTACATACCGGCTTAAGTTTTTCATCAAACTCCCTGATACTCTCATTATTCAAAGAACCAATAGAATTTCCCTCTACCATAGGGGTTACTGATTCTATATAAATTACTGCATCCGGGCAGCTTTTTTTAATTTTATCCGTAAGCTCTATCATGCTGCTTACGGCATCATCAACTCCGTAAAGACCGATGTCATTCATACCAAGCATAATAAATATCTTTTTAGGATTAATAAGCTTTACGCCCTGATCAACAGTAACCTTATCGCCGTTATATACAGGATGTACATTATCCTCGTGATCAAGCTCCCAAAGTGCATTTGTATATCCGAGACTGCCTTCACAAAGAAATTCTGCATTTCCAAGATCATCGTGATCCTCGCAATAATACGAAAGCTTCAGCGTAACGCTGTCTCCTATAAATACAGCATCATCAAACCAGTTTGAATCTACAGGATCTCCGGCAATCTGTTCTGTTTTGCTCTCAGACTTGGATACATCACTTTCGTCTGTATTTTCTTTATCATTCCCCGACTCCGCCAAAGTTGTTGCCGATGAACTGCTTACAGCACCTGCCGATGATGAATTTGTACTGTTTTGTGAAGAATTTGAGGAACATCCTGCTGCCAATGATGTTATAAGTATTGACGCAGCAATTAATATAGCCTTACTTTTCATTTTTACCCTCCATATCAATATCATACCATCTGACTTTCATATCAGATATTTATTTAAATGCATTATTGCCCTATTATTTTAAACCAATATAAATATATTGTCAACACAGATTACGTCTTTACAAAAGGTTTTTGACTGTTCTATAAGCTGAAAATAGCATCACTCGCCATTTAATTTATGTGCATTATTATAGTATAAACATCGCATCTCCAAAGCTAAAAAATCTATATTTTTCTTTTACCGCTGTTTGATATGCATTCATAACCATATCAAAATCTGCGAATGCAGAAACAAGCATTATCAGCGTACTTTCCGGCAGATGAAAATTTGTTATAAGCCCGTCAAGCACCTCAAATTTAAAACCGGGATAAATAAAAATATCTGTCCAACCCTCGCTCTCTTTAATACAGCCTTCCTTTTTTGCTACTGTTTCAAGAGTGCGGCAGCTTGTTGTACCAACAGAAATAACTCTTCCGCCCCTGTTTTTTGTTTCATTTATCAGTCTTGCCGTTTTCTCAGGTAGTTCATAATGCTCAGAATGCATCTTATGCGCTGTAACATCATCAACCTTTACAGGACGAAATGTACCTAATCCAACGTGAAGTGTTACAAATCCTATTTTTACACCCTTTTGTTCAACCTTTGAAAGGAGCTCTTTAGTAAAATGAAGTCCTGCCGTAGGCGCAGCTGCTGAGCCAAGCTCACGGCTGTATACAGTCTGATAACGTTCCTTATCCTTAAGCTTCTCGTGTATATATGGAGGCAATGGCATTTGTCCAAGCCGATCCAGCTTTTCATAAAAATTTCCATCACATTCAAAATCGACTATACGGTTGCCATCCTCTGTAACATCAATAACTGTGCATTTCATCAGTCCGTCACCAAACACAAATTTTGCGCCTGTTCTTGCCTTTTTGCCTGGCTTTACAAGCGTCTCCCAACGCTTGCTTTCTATATGCTTTAAAAGAAGAAATTCAACATTTGCTCCTGTACCTTCTTTTACACCGTAAATTCTTGCAGGAAGCACCCTTGAATCGTTCAGTATCAGGCAATCTCCTTCATTCAGATAATCAATAATATCATAAAAATGTTTATGTTCCAGCGCTCCGGTTTTGCGGTCCATAACCAACATCCTTGAACTGTCTCTCGGTTCAACAGGCGTCTGAGCTATAAGCTCCTCAGGAAGATCATAATAGAAATCACTTGTTTTCATTTTTCTTTTCCTTTCATAACTAATCCGGTGAAAAACACATATATTATACTACATATATTAAAAAATGCAACACCAACAGCAGGGTTTCTTAATTTCTGTCAGATTAAGGAATCGCTTACTAAATCACGCCTTACGGCTAAGTCACATCTTTACGGCAGCTCTTACCAATATAATTACATAGATGTATTCAACAGCACGTCCGTATATAATCAGTATAAAATTTTGAAGAAAAATCCCTGTCTCATCATATAAATGTGACAGGGATTTATTTTATAACTATTATCTGATAACTGTCATACGCTTAACCGGCATAAACAATTAAAGCTGAGGACCTGCTGCTACAAGAGCCTTTCCTGCTTCATTTGTTTCATACTTCTTGAAGTTTTTAACAAATCTTTCAGCAAGGTCTTTAGCCTTTGCATCCCACTGTGCAGCATCTGCATAAGTATCTCTTGGGTCAAGAATTCCTGTGTCAACACCCGGAAGCTCTGTTGGAACCTCAAAATCAAAATAAGGAATTTTCTTTGTGGGTGCATTCTTTATATCACCGTTAAGAATAGCATCAATAATACCGCGTGTGTCTTTAATTGTTATTCTCTTGCCTGTACCATTCCAGCCAGTATTTACAAGATAAGCCTTAGCGCCGCTCTTTTCCATCTTCTTTACAAGCTCTTCAGCATACTTTGTTGGGTGAAGCTCAAGGAATGCCTGACCAAAGCAAGCAGAGAATGTAGGAGTAGGCTCTGTGATGCCACGTTCTGTACCTGCAAGTTTAGCTGTGAAGCCTGAGAGGAAGTAATACTGTGTCTGCTCAGGTGTAAGTATAGAAACAGGCGGAAGAACACCAAATGCGTCAGCTGAAAGGAAGATAACATTATCAGCAGCAGGACCTGATGAGATCTTATTAACATTCTTTACGATCTTCTCAATATGCTCAATTGGATATGATACACGTGTATTTTCTGTAACACTCTTATCATCAAAATCTATCTTGCCGTTTTCATCAACTGTAACGTTCTCAAGAAGTGCGTCTCTTCTGATAGCATTATATATATCAGGTTCGCTTTCTTTATCAAGACCTATAACCTTTGCATAGCAGCCGCCCTCAAGGTTGAATACACCGTTGTCATCCCAGCCGTGTTCGTCGTCACCGATAAGAAGACGCTTAGGATCTGTAGACAATGTTGTTTTACCTGTACCTGAAAGACCAAAGAAGATAGCTGTGTGCTCACCATTCATATCTGTGTTTGCAGAACAGTGCATTGAAGCCATACCCTGAAGCGGGAGGAAATAGTTCTGCATTGAGAACATACCCTTCTTCATTTCGCCACCGTACCATGTGTTAAGAATAACCTGCTCACGGCTTGTTACATTAAAGAGAACCGCTGTTTCTGAGTTAAGGCCAAGCTCCTTATAATTTTCAACCTTAGCCTTTGAAGCTGTATAAACTATAAAATCAGGCTCAAAGCTTTCCTGCTCCTCAGCTGTAGGCTTAATGAACATATTTGTTACAAAGTGAGCCTGCCATGCAACCTCCATAATAAAACGTACAGCCATACGTGTATTCTTGTTTGCACCGCAAAATGCATCTACAACATAAAGCTTTTTGCCTGAAAGCTCATCAAGTGCAAGCTTTTTGCACGCATCCCAAGCTTCCTGAGTTGCAGGATGGTTATCGTTAGGATATTCAGGTGTTGTCCACCATACTGTGTCCTTTGACTTTTCGTCCATTACGATAAACTTATCCTTAGGTGAACGGCCTGTGTAGATACCTGTCATAACATTAACAGCGCCGAGCTCTGTTACCTGACCCTTTTCATAGCCTTCAAGTGAAGGATCTGTTTCATCCTTAAAAAGCTGATCATATGAAGGATTATAAACAATTTCCTTCACGTCGGAAATACCGTATTTTGTAATATCGATGTTTGACATATAAAATCCCCTTTTCTCTAAAATACATTTATATAATACACTAATATCTGCTTGTTTGTCAATATTACAAGGTAAATATCGGAAAATAAATCGGTTAAAAGACCATTCATTTCCGGTATTTCTGTGTTTATGCACAAATTTATTCAACAACTATCTTTGGAATTTCTGCATCAAAAAAATAATATCCGTCATACGTGCTGGTGGTTACATCAAAATTATCATCAACCATAATATTATATATGAGCTTATACTTTGTTGAAATATCACTTTTTGAAACACATGAAAGGGTTATTGTAGCAGCGCCTTTTCTTAGCGCATTGAAATAATAGATTTCATTTCCTGCATTATCCCCTTCTGTTTTCACATACTCTGCAGTCAGGCTGTCGCTGATCTCACACTTCCAGTCATAATCCTGTGCAGCCTTTCTGACAGATACAGTAAATTGTTTTTTCACCTGTTCCGGCTCAGGCAGCAGAGAATCAAAATAGCTGCCTTCACCTGAAGCCGCATTATAATTCAGATTCTTATCTGAAACTATATTATATTTCAAAAAGTAATGTTCACCGTTATATGAGCTGTAATCAAAATTTATATCGGCTGTTCCGGGAGCAATTGTCCTGAAATGATATTCAAGCATAACATAGGGGTTAAGCATATCAGAGACATATTTTTTGTCTGTGATCTCATATTCCAGAATGCTCTCATCCGAAACAGTGCAGTTCCACAGATAGGGTGAAGATATGGGTGCCTTTACAGTAATTGTAAATTCAGAGGGAGATTTTCTTCCATCACTTGAAACTGTCAGTGTAAAATATTTTTTTTCAACCTTATCGGCTTTGTCCTTAGCCTTTATGCATATGTCATATTCGCCGCTCTCAGGTGGTGTCCACATAATCATACCGGCTGTGCCATAGCCGCAAAGGGTTGTCCATTCATTTTCATCAGTCTTTTTAATAAAATAGGCATATTTAAAATCTCCTGCACCACCGGCT
The DNA here is from genome assembly GCA_902786345.1 of uncultured Ruminococcus sp. Classification (GTDB taxonomy): domain Bacteria; phylum Bacillota; class Clostridia; order Oscillospirales; family Acutalibacteraceae; genus UBA1213. Next base: position 104,352 of record CADACB010000010.1, read on the forward strand.
GCCTTAGCAGAAAGTCTTACAGACTCTCCTCTTTTTATAAACGATGAGCTTATGACAGAATCGTTTGTTATAGGCACACTTACAACAAGCTCAAAATATTTTTTATATACCTTACCGTCACACTGTATCTTTATGCAAAGCTGATAATTACCTGCAAGCTTAGGTATAAATTCGCAGTCAGATTTTGCAGAATAAGCCTGAAGCTGTATCCACGTTAGCACATCGTATTTTGCATAGAATGCATATTTGCACTTTTTACTGTCAAGTCCTCTTTGCCGGGCATACATTGAAAGCGTATCTCCCAATAAAATCTCTTTGGAACTTACATATGAAACATTTATATCCTCTTCACTTTTTTCATTATTTATACCGATAAGCTCTGCCAAGGTCAGTGCGTAAACATTAAATGCAGAACCAAAGGCTATAATTAAAGCTGTCAATAACGAAGCAAGCTTTAAAAAAGAACTTCTTTTTTTCATATTCCTTTTCCCTCCCCGCTCTATTTTTAGCACACAAAAATACATCTGTCAATATCCTTTCGGATAAATTGACAGATGTAAAAATATTATTGAGCCTTAACAATAATTTTTGTCAGTGTAACCAACGCTATAAATTATTTTATAAATGAAAGTACAATGTCATCAACCTGTTCAAGCGCAGAGCCTATCTTAGAAGCATCTCCAACTCCTGCCATTGCTCTTTCAGGCTTACCGCCGCCCCTGCCGTCAACAAGCTCAGCTATTTTCTTTATTATCTTTCCGGAATGTGCCCCAAGTGACTGTGCATATTTTCCGCAGGCAACAGCAAGACTTGTTTTGTCTGCATCAACCGCAAACAGTACCGCAACGGTCTCAGGAGAAGCGTCAAGAACGTGATCACACATAGCCTTAAGCATTTCGCTGTTTGTTGACGTAAATTTATTCTTTATGATTCTTATACCTTTTACAGGCTCTGAATTTGCAAACAGATTATCAAGACTCATTGCAGAAAGCTTTGTTGTAAGTCTGTCAATCTCTCTGTCCTTTTCTTTAAGCTCACTTACGGTATGCTCACAAACATCTGAAAGACTGTTTGCATTAGTTGCCTTAACAGCCTTCATTGAATCTGATATGATTTTTGACTGCTCATCAAGCATTTTCAGCACTCCGCTGCCTGTAACAGCTTCAATTCGTCTTACGCCCGAAGCTACAGAGCCTTCGCTTGCTATTCTGAACAATCCAATCTTAGCAGTATTGTCAATATGTGTACCGCCACAGAACTCTCTTGAAAAATCTTCTATCATTACAACACGGACAACATCACCATATTTTTCTCCGAACAATGCCATTGCTCCAAGCTTTTTCGCTTCTTCTATAGGCATCTCTCTTGTTTCAACTTCAACAGCCTTAAAAATTTCTTCATTCACAAGACTCTCTATTTTCTTAAGTTCATCCTCACCCACAGCAGAAAAATGAGTAAAATCGAAACGCAGTCTTTCTGCGTCAACAAGCTGTCCTGCCTGTTCAACGTGGGTTCCTAAAACCTTTCTGAGAGCTGCCTGAAGAAGATGAGCTGCCGTGTGATTTCTCATTATTGCATATCTTGCTGAGGCGTCAACATTGGCAGCTGCCTTATCCCCGACTGCTATGGTTCCCTCGGCAATGCGGCAATGGTGCATATATATGCCGTTGTTATCCTTAACGGTATCAAGAACCTCAAGCTTTGCGCCATCGGTTGTTATTACACCCTTATCTCCAATCTGTCCGCCGCTCTCAGCATAGAATGGTGTAGTATCAAGAACAACAACAGCTTCGTCACCTGTTCCGCCAAACTCTGAACGTTCGCCGTCAATAACAATAGCTTTTATCTCAGAAGAATCTGACAGCTTTTCATATCCTGTAAACACTGTTTTTTCAATATCACTGAAATCAACAGCGTCACTCAGCCACGCGTCAGCGCCTGCATTTTTACGCGCATTCTTTGCTCTTATTTTTTGTTCCTGCAAAAGCTGGTTATAACCGTCAATATCAACCGTCATACCCTTTTCTTCGGCAACCTCTTTTATCAGATCAATCGGGAATCCAAAGGTATCGTTAAGCTTAAACGCATCATCACCTGATATTCTGTTAATTTCGGAATTCTTAATAATATCATCAAGCAGCGCAAAGCCCTGATCAAGAGTTCTTCCAAAGCTTTCCTCTTCGTTCTTTATAACCTTAATAATAAGATCACGCTTTTCTGAAAGCTCAGGATAAGAAAGATTTTCCTGTATAACAGTATCAACAACCTTATAAAGAAAATTCTCTTTAACACCCAGAAGTCTGCCATGACGTGCAGCGCGGCGGAGAAGTCTTCTCAATACATAACCTCTTCCCTCGTTTGACGGCATAACGCCATCGCCTATCATAAAGGTTGTACTTCTTATATGATCGGTAATAACTCTGAGAGATATATCGGTTTTTTCACTTTCGCCGTATTTTACTCCTACAAGCTCTGTGATCTTCTTCATAATATTCTGAACTGTATCAACAAGGAAAAGGTTGTCAACTCCCTGCATCACACAAGCAAGTCTTTCAAGACCCATACCGGTATCTATATTCGGATGATCCATAGGAGTATAGTTACCCTTGCCGTCATTCACAAACTGTGAAAATACGTTATTCCAGACCTCAACATATCTGTCGCAGTCACAGCCAACTCCACAGGTAGGCTTGCCGCAGCCGTATTTTTCACCTCTGTCAAAATAAATCTCCGTACAAGGGCCGCATGGACCTTCGCCGTGCTCCCAGAAGTTATCTTCCTTGCCAAGCCTTACGATATGCTCAGGCGATACACCAACCTCTTTTGTCCAGATGTCAAACGTTTCATCATCATTCTCGTATATGGAGATCCATATCTTATCCTCAGGCATTTCAAGAACCTTTGTAAAGAACTCCCAAGACCACGCCGTTGCTTCGTGTTTGAAATAGTCACCGAATGAAAAATTACCCAGCATTTCAAAAAATGTACCGTGACGTGCAGTTATTCCCACACGCTCAATATCGGGAGTACGTATACATTTCTGACACGTTGTAACACGTTTTTTTGGAGGAGTAACCTCTCCTGTAAAATATTTCTTCATTGGAGCCATACCCGAGTTGATAAGAAGAAGACTGTTATCATTACGGGGAATCAAAGGAAAACTCGGAAGTCTGAGATGATCCTTCGACTCAAAAAAAGATAAAAACTTTTCTCTTAATTCATTCAATCCTGTCCATTGCATTTGTATCACCCTTTTTTTAAATTCCGATTGTGTCACGGTCGTCTGCCGCAAAAAAAGCTCTTTATATACAGCCTCACACTGAAATACAAATATAATTTGCAGTACAACCCGGCAGATTTTCATTCTCGTTCACCCGGTCATCTGATAACCGGAAGTCATAAACAAAAAAGATCCTTTCGCCTGTATGGGACGAAAAGATCCGTGTTACCACCCAAATTGCACACAATCATATGTGTACCTCTCAAAAGCTTTAACGCAGCCCTACGTTGCGGTTTACCGCAAAGCTCCGAGTCAGCCCGGGCAATTATCCGTAAAAACCTCACACCAACGGTTTTCTCTCTTTGACGTTATTTTTGCCCTTTTTCTCATCACAGCAGACAAATATCCTATTACATAATTAATTATAGCAATTTTTTTCTTTATGTCAAGATTTAAGTTAAAGGCGGCGGCAAGCTGCGGCGGCAAGCTGCCGCACCCAGTTCGCGACTGCGTTCGCTTACGCTCACTCTGTTTATCAAAACAAAACATACGCCGATCGCGGCGGCAAGCTGCGGCGGCAAGCTGCCGCGCCCAGTTCGCGACTGCGTTCGCTTACGCTCACTCTGTTTATCAAAACAAAACATACGCCGATCGCGGCGGCAAGCTACCGTTTCCTGATCATTCCGGATTTGTTTATGCTTACAACAATTTTCTTATACATAAAATATTATAACGTATATTTCGGAGAATTTGTGCTTTTCTGACTTGTTTATTAAAACCTGTTGTGCTATAATTCTCCATACCAACATTTTTTGGAATAAATAAATGAGAGAAGGTTTTTTATGAAAAGAATATTTACAGTTATATTATGTTCTTCACTTATTTTCTGTCTTTCTGCGTGCAGCAAGCAAGACAGCAGCTCGTCTTCCAAAGCTTCACAAGCTTCTGCAAACAGTCCGGCAAGTGAGAGCAGTATTGATACAAATAACAGCAAAGCGTCTGAAACAAGCATTATCAAAGAGAGCAGTTCTGCAGTAAGTAAGTATATAGATATTAATAAGCTCACTGATAAAACCGCAAAAATTGCCGATATTCTCGATGGTGAACGTGTAACCCTTGAGGCAGAGGGCAACATATCCGTAGCAGCAGGAATTTCAGTCAGCTTCAGTGCAAAGCTTGTGAAGGACGGCAGCAAGCGTTATCAGCAGCTATCTTATTCTTCAATGAACTCAACAACAATAGTTAACGATAACGGCACATACAAGCTGGATGAAAACAAAAAAACAGCCAAGCTCATCAATAAATCAGATCAGGATTCAGAAAGCAGCACTGAAAATCAAAACTCAGCAGACGATCCGGTAAAGGAAAAAATGGCGTCATATATGTCCTCATCCTTCAATCTTGATGAATTGACATACAAGGAAAGCGGAGAAGAAAAATATAAAGGAAAGTCTCTGAGCTATGAAGAATATAATGCCGGAGACTATATCATAAAGCTCTATTATGATGAAAACACCCCTGTGTATCTCACAGTAAAAAAAGGAACGCAAAAATCCGAAATAGAAATAAAGCAGCTTTCAGCTGAAGCGGACAACTCATTATTTGAAATTCCATCTGATTACAAAATTGAATAAATGAAGATAAGCAAAAAAGCCGATGAAATTTTATCTCATCGGCTTTTTCTTTTTTAAGAGATTTCATCTCAGTTTCATACCTGAGCTTATAAATACTTTTTATCATTCTTTCTGCCTGTCAACAGCACAAACAAACACATAAAACCGGACAAACACAATAAAAACACAAACACCGTTACGTTATTATTATCCCCTGTTGAAAATACTGCGGTATTATCCTTTGTATATGTTCTTGTGGTTTTAGAAGTCTCACTTTTATTTGATTTTTCTGTGATGACGAATTTATCAGATTCTTTGTCAGTGCGAGAGATACTTGATCTATCCAAAGGTCTGTCAGTCACTATAGAATCGTTCTGTTTCTCTCTGAGAACTATCGTTTTCGATAAGGAATAGTCATTCTCAGTCAGAGTAATTACAGCAAAATCAGAACCGTCTGCAAGCTCATAATATTTATCCTCTATCACAAGCCTTATATCACCTATCGGAAGATCAGCCATTTCTATAATACCGCTGCTGTCAGACCTTAATTTAATGTTATTGACTTTAACTGTAATTCCTGACAAGGCATTGCCGTTTTTATCCTTAAGCTTAAGCTTAAGGCTGCCGTAATTTTCAAGACATATCGTCTGCATATCAGAATAATTGTATGCAAAGTCAATTGCACGAATACCGATTATACTATCGCTGACTTCTGAAAAATCATTTTCATTATCGAATTCAATTATTATATTATCGTCATCATAATAATCTATATCACCGTCTGATTTTTTATCATTTATAAATGACTTATAATCGGTAAGATCATAGGTAAAGGTATACAAACGTGATTCTTCGTCATAGCTGTAAGACGCAAAACTATCACTCATATAAGAAACATATTCGTCATATATATCCTTCTTACAATCTTCAGTCCCGCTTCCGTCAGAATTCAGCGCGAATAGCTCTATCCCCTGAATACAGCCATTATCAAAAGCTTCAACATTCAGAAGCAGTCTTCCCTCTTTTGTTTTTTCAAGATATGATCTTATAATTTCCGGAGAGGTATTATCCACAGCAATATCAAACGAACGTGACTCACTTCGTCCGGGATTTCCATTGACATCTATTGTTGATGCAGTGACGGTATATGTATATTTGCTTTCAAAAAGCTCCTTAAAAAATTTCTCGGCATCAACCACAAGCTCTCTGTAGTTTTCATCTTCAAAATTATCGACAGGCTGATATACCCTGCTAAAATAAGCCGGAACACTTCCGTAATTCTGATTATATATTACATTGCCGGCAGTATCCTGTATTGTAATAGTGTAATCAAGCGTATCACGAAGGAGAACTATATTGGGAAGCAGTGCACTGCCGTTTTCATCCACATAATCTTCTCCGTATATATACTTTCCAAGGCTATATGACCCAAAGGATATTTCAGACGGAAGATTATCATAACCAAATTTATTTACGCCCAAATCAAGCTTTTTGATATGTTTTTTTCCTATAAGCATCGCAGCCGAGAGACATCCTCCAAGATCAGGATATGTTTTTTCACTGTCATAAACGGTATTTGAAAAAACAGGTGCTTTTGCCCAGTCTCCGCAAAAGCCTGTAAACGGAAGTGAAAGATCAACTCCGTCCTCTGATGTCAGCATAATGAAACCATCTGTATAAAATCCATTTGTAAATATCTCACTATGCTGACGAACATATTCAGGCTCAAGCGTTATTTTTACAGTCACCTCTGTTTCACTTCCGGGAGCAGATGTTACTTCATTTGTTTTTTTATCATTTACAATAAATTCGATGCTTGCCTTGTCCCTTATTGAGACAGGTGTATGCTTGTTATAAAGCTTACCGTTATCTTTATAATAATCATCAGTCTGTAAAACGCTGTCTATAGAATACTTTACAGTTTTTTCTGATATGTTGGTTATTGTAAAATCAAAGCTGTATTCTCCATATTTGCTTTCTTTTAATGAAGCTTTTGGACGTTCACCTGAAACAGCAAGATATGCTTCGGTTGTTACAGCCTTTCCAAGATCAGCCATACCTGCCCCCTGTGATCTCGGACTATAGTATAGTGTTTCAATGCTTTCACCATCTTCAGGGTGATATACCACCGGAACAGCCGTACTCATAAGCAGCTTGTAGATAAGCTCCTCAGAAGCCGCAGGAGATAAATAATCATCAAGCTTGTTTTCTGATATGTACTGTCTGACAATCGCCGCTGAACCTGCAATACAAGGAGACGCCATTGATGTTCCTGACATATCCGAATATTCATCATAATAAGCAGCTGAAAGCATAAAAGCTCCCGGAGCAGCTATATCGGGCTTTAGTTCAAGATCTGAACACACACCGGCTGATGAAAAATCTGCCGGCTTTCCTGCATCAGGTAAAGGCTGTCTGACAAGCTGAACATCTGATGTGATCACCTTAACCAAACCCTCAGCATTATCTTTCAGGTAAGCTTTTTCAGCTTCGGGTATAACGTATATCTCAGCATATGCCATTGAATCATCATCCTGCTTGGGCAGTTCGCCGTCGTATATAACAGCAAGACCGCTGCCGCCAAGCTCAAGTACATTCTCCATAATAGTTGTCGGGTTCAGACTGCTTTTATTCACTATTATGATTTTTTCTTCTATATCAAGCTCGGACAGTTCTTCATATGTACCTGTTGAATCCAGGTATATGTATTCATACTCTTCAGATATATATTCATCATTACTGCCCTCTTCCGGATCATCGGGCAACGTGGTTTTAAATGATCTGTATTTACTCAGAAATTCATCATCATATAAAAGAGGTATAGTTCTGTAATCTGTATCTCTTTCCTCGTTAAATCTCAGATACCTCCTGTTTACATACATCTCATCAGGTACAGTTGCTGCAACCGAAAGCACACTGCTGATTGCAGACGGCATACAAGTCACACCATAGTCCTTGTATTCAACAGGAGTTTTTAACCCTTCGTCATATCCGTTATAGCCGTTATTTCCTGCCGCAGCAACAACCGGTATTCCGGCATCTCTGAGCTTTTGGTAAAGCTTCTTGCCTTCATAATCATAAATAAGATATTTTCTTGCGCCAAAACTGCAGTTTATAACATCAGGTCCAAGCTTAACGGCATCATCAAGCGCGGCAACTATTGAGTCATCATCAAGTATACCTTCTGAATCACTTACCTTGAATAACGCAAGCTGAGAATCATAAGCAACTCCCTTGTAGTCCAGCTTACCGTTTCCGCCGCTGTTACCTGCTGCAATACCTGCAACGTGTGTACCGTGGTATGAATCAACCTGTTCGCAATCATTATCATTACAACCGTAATCATATGCATAGATAATCTTATCGTTACAAAAAAGATCATCTGTATTGTATTCATCCGAAATATTCAAAGCGGTAACAGCATTTATCTTTTTAATATAATCACTGCCATACTTCCTGTTTTCAGGAACTGATGAAAATATATCGTGACCTGTATAAAACTCACTGTCTATCACCGCAATAAGGGTATTCTTTCCGGTATAACCCTTATCATAAGCTCCGTTTGTATTTATAGAAGCTTTGTATATATCACCATAGGTTTCAGATATTTTCGGTTCATCATCTGTTACGGACGCTTTTTTAACCTTTGAAGGCAGCCTTGTTGATTGTGACACCGAAACAGAGCTGATACCATCAATATTTCTCAGCACTTTTATATCTGAAATATCCGCGTCAAATGTAAATCCGTTTGTAAGTGCGGTATAGGTAAGGCTGTTACTGAAATCAGCATCGGGAAGCTTATTCAAAATAACGCTTTTTATTTCGGCCTGCCGATCCAGTATTTTTTTTGTATATTCCCTGCCGGATTCTGAAAGAATAAGCTCATTCACCTTTTTGTATTTTACATCTGAGCAGTTTACATAATCTAACAGTGAAGGACAGTCAAGCGTTATTATATATGTGACCCTTTCAGATTTTTCTATCTCCGATGACTGCATTGACGCAGCCGATGTCTGAAACGAAAGTGCATTTGAAAAAAGGACAGCACATAATACAGCACTCAATATTCTTTTATTCATTTATTTTTCCTTCCTGTAAAACAACCGCAGACTTAATCCTTTGCGCCATATTGAGCATAATAAGCATCTATAGCTTCCTTAAGCTTGTCATCAATTATAATTTTGCCCTTATATTCCCTGTTGTAAAGGTGCTCAATAACCTCTGCCATCGTGACGATTGCAGTTGTTTTCAAGCCGTATTTTTCCTGTATTTCTTTAAGCGCGCTTTTTTCTCCATGTCCTCTTTCCATTCTGTCAACAGATACAACAAGTCCTATGGGTGACACATCTCCCTGAGCCTTTATTATAGGCAGGGTTTCTTCAATAGAAGTACCTGCGGTAGTAACGTCCTCAATTATGACCACCTTATCTCCATCATTTATCGGGCTTCCAAGAAGTATTCCTTTATCACCGTGATCCTTTATTTCCTTGCGGTTTGAACAATAACGAATATCCTTATTAAATTTCTCACTGATAGCGATTGTTGCTGCAACCGAAAGAGGTATTCCCTTATATGCCGGGCCAAAAAGAACATCAAAATCAAATCCGAATGTATTGTTTATAGCTTCTGCATAATATTGTCCAAGCTTTCTGAGCTGCGCTCCTGTTCTATAGAAACCTGTATTAACAAAAAAGGGTGTTTTTCTTCCGCTCTTAGTTACAAAATCGCCGAACTTAAGCACCTGACAATCCACCATAAACTCTATAAATTCCTTTTTATACTGTTCCATAAATGATCTCCTCCAAGTTATTTTTTATGAAAATATTATAACATAATTTTACTTTTTTGTAAACACAAAAAACGGCTGTAATATATACAGCCGCATTAGTTATTTCTTGTTTTCTCTGCCAAGCAGATAGTCTACGGAAACTTCAAGAATATCCGAAAGAGCAACAAGTTCAACATCTGTTACATATCTGATCTGACCCTCCAGCTTTGACAAGCCCGACGCATTCATATCAACACCTCGTACCTGAAGCTGAGCCAGCAATTCCTTTTGCTTCATACCTTTCTTTTTGCGAGCTTCTTCTACCCTGACCCCAATCAAATTTCTTGAGCCGAGCGCTTGCTTTCGCAATCTCATTCATCACACCTCACATATCTATATTATGGCACTTTACCAGAACACTGATAAAATTATAAATTATTACGTTTTAAATAACAATAGCAATTATGTAAGAATATTACTGTTCAAGTTTGGCTAAAACACAAAACCACCTCTTCAATTTTAACAAATTATACTGTTGAAAATTGTATATTATTTGAATAATCTAAAAATTATCATACGTTTTTTTACATTTTCAATGTTTCTCATTTTAGATTATTTGCCATATTTTCAAAAATATTCAGAAAATAATGAAAAATATACATTTAATTAAAATTTCAAAAAAAATTTAAAAAACTATTGCATTATGGAAATAAGTGTTGTATAATGTTAATATCAAGTTGATAATTTCAAAATGATTATATCAAAGGAGGCCGCTGTTATGAGATCAGACAGATCTTTTTATGAGCTGAATAAGGATTTTGAAAAAATTTATACAGTTTTTTCTTCTTTGAATTCCGTTGAATTCGCAGAAATCAACTGTAATAAAACAGTACACATTGCCGTTGATATGGTGAACGGCTTTGTAAAATTCGGTGCATTATCAAGCAACGAGGTAATGTCAATAAACAATGATGTTGCAGACTTTGCCGCAAGATGTAAAGAAAACGGAATTGCTAACTATGCATTGTGTGACTGTCACCCTGATAACTGCACTGAGTTTCAGACCTATCCTGTACACTGCGTTAAAGATACTCCCGAAAGCGAACTTACTGATGAGCTTAAAAAAGCCGCTGATTTTAAAATATTTCCAAAACTCTCCGTTAACGGATGGCTTGAAGATGAATTCAGAAATGATATTATATCAAACGGCTTTGATACCTTCATCATTACCGGTGACTGTACCGATATGTGTGTTATCCAGCTTGCTCTGTCCATAAAAAGCGGACTGAACAGAATCAACCGCAACAGCAGAGTTATTGTTGTAAAAGAACTTACCGCAACCTGTTCGTTGCCTTCAAGACTTCCGGAAACCGCTGAACTTGCTGCTTTTCTTATTATGCAGACAAACGGAATTGAGGTGTGTCAGAATGTCAGATAAAATATTTTCATACAAGGATTTTAAAGCTGTAAAAACAGGCAGCGACTATAGTGTTGGCTTGTTTGCTCCCGAAATCTATGGCTTATGCAAATACCAATTCGGCACAAGCTCCGGAAATGGTTATAACGAATATTTTAAAATTTCAAAAAAGGATTTTGACGAATTCCCTGATAATGAAGAAAGCCTGACAAACAGATTATTTTCAAACTGGTTTATAAACAAAATGTATTACCTGTGCTCTGATTACACTGAAAGTCATTTTACATTTACACTCGAAAAATACAACAATATAAAATTATGAAAGGAGCTGTTTTTATGTCTTACAACAAAATAAATCTTACAATGCTTACAGATTTTTATGAGCTTACAATGGCAGGCGGTTACTTTGAAAACGGAATGAAAAACACAATTGCAACCTTCGATATGTTTTACCGCAGAAATCCCGACAAGGGCGGCTTTGCAATAATGGCAGGACTTGGACAGACTGTTGAATATCTGAATAACCTGAGCTTTACTGATGAGGATATAGATTTTCTCAGATCAAAAAGGATATTCAGCGAGGAATTTCTGACATATCTCAGAAACTTCAAATTTACATGTGATGTATGGGCTGTTGAAGAAGGTACTCCTATATTCCCCGGAGAACCTATCGTTACCGTCAGAGGTCCTATCATACAAGCCCAGCTTGTGGAAACAATGGTGCTTCTTACAATCAACCATCAAAGCCTTATTGCAACAAAGGCAAGCAGAATAGTACGTGCAGCAAACGGCAGAGCTATTATGGAATTCGGTTCACGCCGCGCACACAGCTATGACGGTGCGGTATTTGGCGCAAGAGCCGCTTATATAGGCGGATGTGTGGGTACAGCCTGCACTATTTCAGACAGAGATTTTGGTATACCGGCACTTGGAACTATGGCGCACAGTTGGATTCAGTCTTTCGATACGGAATATGAAGCATTCTGCGCATATGCAAAACGCTATCCAGACAGCTGCACACTGCTTGTAGATACTTATAACGTACTGAAATCAGGAATTCCAAATGCAATAAGGGCATTTAACGAGATCCTTCTGCCCATGGGTTTCAGACCCAAGGGTATTAGAATAGACAGCGGAGATATTACCTATCTCTCAAAAAAAGCCAGAAAAATGCTGGATGAAGCCGGCTTCCCCGACTGTAAAATATGTGCATCAAACTCTCTTGACGAATATATAATCTCTGATATGCTCCGTCAGGGCGCGCCCGTTGACACCTTTGGAGTTGGTGAAAGATTGATCACCGCAAGCTCCGAACCGGTTTTCGGGGGCGTATATAAGCTTGTTTCCATTAACAAAGACGGCGAAGAAATACCTAAAATAAAAATAAGCGAAAATGTAGCTAAAATAACTAACCCTTGTTTCAAAGAGCTTTACAGACTTTATGACATTGAAAGCGGAAAGGCAATAGCCGATGTTATAACACTATTTGATGAAGTTATTGACGATACAAAGCCATATGTTATTTTTGATCCAGAACACACATGGAAAAGAAAAAGTCTCACAAACTTCAGGGCTGTCAGACTGCGTAAAAAAATATTCAACAAGGGCGTGCTTTGCTATGAGCTTCCTGACATTAACACAATTAAAAACAGATGTTCAGCTCAGTTGGATACACTTTGGGACGAGGTAAAGCGTTTTGAAAATCCTCACAGCTATTATGTAGATCTGTCAGATAAACTCTGGAGACTTAAACAAGAGCTTCTTCACAAAAGCTGAATGCTTCATAACAGAACTTCAGTCCGATTTAAATTTCATTCATCTATATAACCATCAGGCAGATAACCTGACTGATTTCAGAAAATTATTACAGCGGTGCAGATAATTGTTCTGCACCGCTGCTTTTGCAGTTATATTAATAGTATTATTATAGCATATCTGTCAATCAATCCGACAACAGCATAAACACAAAAAACAAGCGACAGATTGTTTTCCGCCGCCTGTTTTTCATTTTAACTTTTACCCCAACTATTGACAAACAGCCATATTATTTTTTTGCTGATGATTCAGAAGCATTCTTTGACGCCGTCTTCTTTGGCTTAGGTTTTGGGTCTTCCTTTACCTCAAAAATACAAGCGCCAAACGGCGGCAATGTAAACGTAACAGAATGATACCACTGGTTGTGACATATTGGCTCAGACTTTATTTTTCCGGGATTAACCACACCGGTACCGCCGAATCTTTCGTCATCACTATTAAGCACTTCTGTAAGAGTACATGGATAGTTTACACCCATACGGAAGTTTTCTCTCTTTACAGGAGACATATTAAGAACTACCGCATATTTCTGACCGTCTGTTATACGATAATATGCATACATATTTTCATTTGCATTATCAGCGTCTATCCAAAGGAAACCGTCATCCTCATAATCCTTTTCATAAAAAGCAGGATTTTTGGTTACAAGTCCATTAAGCTCTTTGAAGAACTCGTGGAATTTTCTGTGCATATCATATTCATCAAGAAGGAACCAGTCCATCTCCTTGGTTTCGTCCCATTCTCTGAACATTCCCAGCTCATTACCCATAAAGTTGAGCTTCTTTCCGGGATGAGTCATCATATAAGAGTAAAGTGTGCGAACCTGTGCAAATTTATTCTGATAATCACCGCCCCACATCTTCTGTACTATTGTTGCTTTTCCGTGTACTACCTCATCGTGTGAGAGCGGAAGTATGAATCTTTCATAATAGAAATAAGCCATTGACCAGTTTATTTTATTATGGCTGCCTTTTCTCCAAAGCGGATCAACCTTCATATATTCAAGAGTGTCGTTCATCCAACCCATATCCCATTTATAGTCGAAGCCTAAACCGCCGTCTTCAACAGGCTTTGTTACACCAGGGTAATCTGACGAATCTTCTGCAATAAGCATTATATTTTTAAACTCTTTATTGAGTCTGTAATTCATCCTTTTGAAGAAATCAACAGAACGATCATTAACGCCCCTGTTCTTGTCACCCATCCAATAAATACCATTGTTGATAGCATCCATACGAATTCCGTCAAAATGGTAAGCGTCAAGCCAGAATGCTGCGCAAGACATAAGATAGCTCTGAACTTCACCCTTTGAAAGATTAAAATTATATGAACCCCACTGACTTTGATTTACATCAGAAGGCGGATATTCATAAAGCGGCGTTCCATCGAAATTTCCCAGAGAGTAATTATCCTTTACAAAATGAACAAAGGCAAAGTCAATAATAACACCTATTCCGTTTTCGTGGCAGACATCAACAAATTTCATCAGCTGCTCGGGTGTTCCATATCTTGAAGTAGCGCTGTAATACTGAGAAACCTGATAGCCCCACGAACCGTCAAAAGGATATTCTGCAAGCGGCATAACCTCAATATGAGTAAAATTATTTTCCTTTACATATTTAACAAGATCATAGGCAACCTCATCATATCTGAACCACTGAGCACCGCCGTCGGCCTCTGATTTTCCCTGAGGCTTTCTCCATGAACCCATATGCATTTCATAAATACTCATAGGCTTATCATAACATTTACTTCTGTTTTTCATCCATTTTTCATCATGAAAAACTCCCGACTTAGAGATTCTTGTTATAACAGAAGCCGTATCGGGTCTTAGCTGGCTGTGAAAAGCATAAGGATCCGCTTTGTCAACAACATTTCCACCCTGCTGATAAACACGGAATTTATAAAGCTGACCAACTCTTGCCTCAGGAACACACAGCTCATATACTCCCGAGTTGATCTTGTTCATCTTATGATTACAGCCATTCCAACCATTGAAATCTCCGATAACCTCAATCTGATATGCAGAGGGTGCATATACCCTGAAAATTATTCCGCTCTCATCCTCAGACACCGGATGTGCACCGAAATATTTGTATGAATTAACCGATTCACCGCGATAATATTCATCCATTGAAAAAGCCGCCATTTTCTCATCTCCTAAAAAATGTTTCTTTCTAAATTATATTTTAAAATATAATTATATCAAAGTCATTAGACATATATATCCTTTTGTCCAATAAAACAGACTTGTTTAATCAGTTCTTTTTCAGCTTTTTATATATGGAAAGCGCAAGAAACACATTCCCCTTAGCCTTTATCTTTCCTGTTGTAAATGCCTTAAATGGTTCTGTTCTTTTACATACAATGTCCTCAAATGTTTCATCAGACATTGTAACGAAAATATTTGCGCTGTCGTGTTTTACAGGTTCAATTATTTTTTTTCCACCGATATAAGCCCCATATACATAACCCGAATTTTTTCCGGTAATACAGAATATTGCTGAAAAATCAGAGTTGACCTTTGTAAAATCCATTGCCATAAACTTTCTTTTTATCAATGTATAGCTTTCCTTAAATTCCATTCTTTTCATCCTTAATAAAAAATATTTTCTTAATTATAACATAAACATCGTCAACTTATTTTCTTTTAATGAATAATAGACTAAATTATTTGACATTTTATACATTTTATTGCAAACAATTTATAATTTCACATACATTTTACACTTAAAATCAAAAGAAAAACAAACGTAAAATTAATTAAAAAAAATTTCAAAAAAATCTTGACAAAACCCGATGTGTCTGATATAATAATCAAGCAGTCGGAAATCCGGTGTCCGTGATATGCGGGTATGGCGGAATTGGCAGACGCGCCAGCTTCAGGTGCTGGTCTTCGCAAGGAGGTGCAGGTTCAAGTCCTGTTACCCGCACCAATTTTTTCCGATCAACAGGCTTATATGGGAGCATAGCTCAGCTGGGAGAGCATCTGCCTTACAAGCAGAGGGTC
This sequence comes from uncultured Ruminococcus sp., assembly GCA_902786345.1. Taxonomy (GTDB): domain Bacteria; phylum Bacillota; class Clostridia; order Oscillospirales; family Acutalibacteraceae; genus UBA1213. Next base: position 120,195 of record CADACB010000010.1, read on the forward strand.
ATAGGTTCGAGCCCTATTGTTCCCACTTCAACAGCATTGATTCTTAATCTGAATCAATGCTGTTTTTCTTTCCCCCTTTTTCTATATCTGTTGGCTCGATGTAAATAGTCTGATAAAAGTTCGGCGGTAAGCCGCCTGTGAGTGACCGCACCGGACAATAGATTAACAATTATAATTCCATTCACGCTGTTATTTGACATTTGGAATTACTGACGTTTTTCACAATAAACAAAGTTTCGCTCAAGCCTTTACAAAGGCTTGCGGGGTCAAAAGGCAGAACCCTTGGCGCACTTCGCAGAGTGCAAAATCCCATTTCCACACACTCCTTACGTCGTGCTCTCGGAAAGTTAAAACAAAAAATGCAGCCGCTGCATACCTTTTTTTGCAGCGGCTGTGTTTTTTTTATTTCAATTCACAGTTCGTAATTAACTTTATCTCAGCCTGTAAGCAATGTCTTGATACCGATAAGTATAAGAACAGCACCGCCTGCCATTTCTGCATAACGCGGCTTAAAGCTCCTGAATGTACTGCCAAAGCTATAGCCCATATATGACAGGATAAACGTGATTGCTCCTATTATAAAAACAGTATAAAACATATATACCGGCTTTGTTGCCCCTACAGACACCGGAAGTATTATTCCCGAAGCCAGCGCATCTATACTTGTTGCAAACGACAACAGTATAAGCTCTTTTTTATTGTTGTAATTTATTGCCACAGTTTTATCCTTATGTGAATCGGTGATCATCTTTATACCGAGTAATACAAGTATGATAAAAGCTATAATATGGTCGATTCCGGAAATAAAACTGCTGCCCACCTTGCCTATGCTCCATCCCAATACAGGCATTATCATCTGAAACAATCCAAACGCCGAAGCAGTTACAAATGCCTCATATGCTCTGTTACCATTGTTTTTCATTCCTCTTGAAAACGACGCAGCCATTGCGTCTGCCGCAAGCGCAGTTCCGATAGCGGCAGCAGATATTATATCCAATTCATTAAAACCTCCCGCAGCAGAGAATATATGTAACGCTCTGTTTCTATACATTATTAATATTCACAGAAGGCTTTATTTATAACTGAATTTCTATTTCCTCTCCCCTATAGACCGAATAGATAACACATTTTTTTACCGGCAGTTCAAAAAGCTGTTCTGCCGCCTTTTTATATAAAACAAGCTGCTTTGAGTAACGCTCTGAAAGTGTTTCAATATTCTTTACCTTATCCGTTTTATAGTCAACAACAATCATACCGTCATCCTCAATTATAAGACAGTCCATTGCTCCCTGTAGTATCACATTCTCATCACAGGTAAAAGCCCGGTCAACATCAGAAGCTTTTATATTTACTGTAAAACGATATTCCCTATATATTTTTTCAGCCCTGCAAAGATGACTGTATATACTGCTCTGTGTAAATTTCTTTATATCCTCAGTCTTTATTACATCCGACTGCTCTTGGCTTATAAATCCCTCTGACCTAACCCGTTCAATCTCTTTTTCAGGCGAAGCAATAAGTCTGTCAAAATCAGCATATTGAAGAAAGGTATGCATTGCTGTTCCCTTTTCTGCGCCTGTCATACTATTCTCCTGCATAAATGCAGGCCTTGCCTCAGCAATGTGGTATAGCTGCATATCACTGTGAACAAGTGTTGACGCCGACACCTTTGAAGGAACGAGCGTTCTTTCACTGTATTGATAATTCTGTGAAAAACGTTTTTTCAGAAAATCAAGTATTTCTTCATCAGGCTTATATACGTGTGAGGGTTCTTCAGCAGTTTTTTCTTCGTTCTCAAAAGACCTGACCTTATAATAACTCCATCTTGATTTTGTAGGGATTATTTCAAGCTGATCTGCATTTGCGTCATCCCTGAGCGCTTTCATATCGGGGTGTACCAAAGCGCACATCAAAAGCCAGTCTGCAAGCGAGCTTCCTGATTGTGCAGTATATGGTGATATTCTGCCGTCAACAATGTTTATCATTGAGGCAAGCTTGTTAAGCTTTTTTTCAAAGCCATCCGAACTCCTTGAATTTATGCTTATAACTGCAAGAAGCTTTTCCTTTGCCCTTGTCATCGCAACATATAGAACACGCATAGCTTCGCTCTGTTCTTCCTTATCCTTACAGTATTTTATTATATTTCTCTGCAAGGTATTGAATTTCAGCATATTATCTCTGTCAATGGTTTTAAAACCAAGACCAAGATCATTGTGACAGAGTATCTCGTCAGATATATTGCTTCCTTTAGAAAAAAGTCCTGCAAGAATGCATACAGGAAACTCCAGCCCCTTTGAATGATGTATGCTCATTATTTTTACAGAATCGGCAGGCGCTGAATCTCCTGCGCTTATTTCTGTTCCGTTCTCTTCAAGATATGAAATATGACGCATAAGATCTGTGAGCTTTCTTTTGCCGGAGCTTTCATAATCCATTATAAAGCTCATAAATTTTTTAAGATTTCTCAGGCGTATGTTTCCGTTATCCATTGCGCTTATTACAGAAGCAAATGCAGTTTTTTCTATAAAATACTCAAACAGCTCACTCGATTTAAGTATAACTGAAAGCCTGCGAAGCTCTGATAAAGCAGCTATAAAGTTTTTGCATTTACCATAAAGATTCAGATTTTGTTCAGATTTATTTTTTGTGCAGAGAACAAGTCTGTTATAAATTGATCTGCCTTTATAATTTGCCTTAAGCTCCGAAAGCTCGTCCGCTGTAAATCCGAAAACAGGACACAGCAGTACTGAAAGCATTGGAATGTCTTGCATAGGATTATCCGTTATTTTCAAAAGTGAGATTGCCACATTTACTTCATAGCAGTTAAAAAGACTATAGGGCTTATCTATGTATGCAGGAACTCCGAATTTATTCAGCACATCAACATATGTCTGTCCGTTTGATGAAAGGTATCTCATAAGCACAGCAAAGTCACCATAGCTGACAGGCCGCTGTACACCCGAGTCTGTTATCGTCTGTTTTTCCGATACCATTCTTTTTATCCGGCGCGCTATATATGCGGCTTCTGTTTCATACACTCCTGCATCCTGAGCTTCGTCATCATCGCTTTCAGTATTTCTCAGGGAAGATAAATCCAGAAGATGTACTTCTGTTTCAGGGTCAGCAGCTTGCGGATATTCTGCTCCGGCAGTGAGCTTTTCTTCGTCATTATAGTCTATCTCTCCGACCTGCTCAGACATTATACACCGGAATACAAAATTTATACTGTCGATTATACCCTCTCTGCTCCGAAAATTTTTATCCAGTATTATTTTTGCAGGAAAACAGGGATTGCTTCTGTCATACAGAACAGACGATTTTCTGCGTTTCTTAAAGATCTCAGGCATAGCCTCACGAAATCTGTAGATACTCTGCTTTACATCTCCGACTACAAAAAGATTCTGTTCATTCCTTGATATAAACCGGAATATACACTCCTGTGTTTCGTTTGTATCCTGATATTCATCCACCATTATACATTCATATTGTTCAGATATACTTTTTGCAAAATCGGTTTTTTTCATACCCGATTCATTTTTTTCAACCAAAAGCTTTATCATAAGGTGCTCAAGGTCTGAAAAATCAAGTATGCCTCTCTCTTTCTTTGCCTCAAAAAATTGACTGTCAAATTCCTTAAGAATATCACACATACATATAACAGCAGGATAAACGGTCTTTACATCTCTTATATATTCATATTCCTTTATGGCAAACAAAGGAATAAGCTCTTTTAAAATTGTTTCTTCAATATTATCAAAGCATCCCTTTACAATATTACATTCCTCTTCCGCAGCAAAATTTTTCTTGCCTGAAGGCTTTCGATAAGGATGTTTCTTAAAGGATGACACACATTCTGATATTTTATCCCAATCCTTTTCAAGCGCAGCCGCTTCAAGACCGGAACTGAAGTTCTTAAGATAAGTCAGCTTATTCATTCCGCAGGTTGACGTTCCGGTGCAGAATGCTTCATTATTTTCAATAACGCCGGCGGCTTCATCAAGTCTGCCGCGAATGAAAGCAAGCGCTGACGAAAGTACATCAAGCGCAATACCTGCAAATACGGTTTTCATCAGCGGTATTTCAGGATCATAAAATTCCTCGGCTATATCCAGCCACATATCCGGAAAAGGATGTGCGCTGCTGCTTTCATAAACCGACAAAAGAGACTTTTCCATATGACTGTCTGAGCGTGAATCAGATAAAAGCTCACTCAGAATTTTAAAGCCTTCTGTATTTTCGGCATATTTTCTTTCTATTATTTCTGACATAACCCTGTTTTTTAATATTTCAGATTCCCCCTCTGAGGCTATTCTGAAATCCTGATTTATGTCAAGCATATAAAAATTTTCTCTTATCATTCTGCTGCAAAAGCTGTGAATCGTGCATATATCCGAATTTGCAAGAAGAAGCTGCTGTCGTCTGAGCAAATTATTATCAGGCTCACTTATCAGCAACTCCTCTATAGCCGCTGATATTCTTGAACGCATTTCCTCGGCAGCCGCCTTTGTGAAGGTCACAATAAGCATTTTGTCGGCGTCAACAGGATGTTCTTTATCGGTAAGCTGCTTAATAACCCTCTGAACAAGCACTCTGGTTTTTCCTGAGCCGGCTGCCGCAGATACAATTATTGAACCGCCGCGTGCTTCTATTGCATCCTGTTGTGCAGGAGTGAATTTTAAATCACTCATCATATTCTCCCTCCTCTTCACTTATTATCTTAAGAGCATTATCAAGACTCAAGTCAGAAATATGTCTTGCTGTTTTACCCTCTTCATAACCGCAGACTGTTTTATAATCACAGAATTTGCACGCGTCAACCGATCCCTTCAGAGGATTTCTCTCTATTTTACCGTCAAAGATCGCCTGTGCCATTTTTATAAGCTTATGATCTATATAAGAAAATATTTTTCCATATGCTTCGGCAGAAACAACGCTCCTTCCTGTTTTTTCTATACCACCGCCTGAAGTGACCTTAGCAGGAATATATATTCCCTTGATACCGTCCTCCATAGCGTTAAGTATATCAAGATCATCAATTAACAAGCCGTTCATTCTGAATGCCGACTGACGCTTCTGCAAAGCTGCTTTTTTCATTTCTTCGGTGCTGTATTCACCCGTTGATGAATCAGGAGTTGACGGCATATATAATATTCCGGCAGGCGCAAGCGTATATTTATTTTCTGAATAATAATCCTTACCGTTCTTTTCTATTGCCGCAAGATATAAAAGCATTTGTATGTTCAGACCATAGAGAATATCTGAAAGACGGAATTTTTTTATTCCTGTTTTATAATCTACAATTCTTATATATTTTTCTCCGTTATGTATAAACGTATCAACTCTGTCAACCTTTCCAACAACAGCTGCCCTTTCTCCGTTGGGCAGTTCAAGCTCATATGCCGGAATATTTCCGTCGTTGCTTATTTCAAGTTCAAAATCAGACGGCACAAAGCTGCCTGCGGTAAATTCCGCTATCAGTCTTTTTATTAGTATTGAAAGATTTTTCTCTATAATATCAAACTGCGCCATAAATCGTTCTGTGCGGTCAGCACTGCCGCCAATCTCTGCAATATAAAGCTCCGTATATTTTTTTATAAGCTCAAAAAGCTTCAATTCATCTGTATTTTTCAGGCTTTCTATTCCTTCTTCACAAAGCAGTTTTTCTAAAATATAGTGAACTGCACTTCCATACATTCCTGAATCCATAGCAGCCCTCTTGCGGGGAAGGGCTTTGAGTCCGTATCTGCAAAAATATTTGAACGGACACTGATGATATACCTCGGTCTGAGATGCTGACAGCGTCAGGCTGTTTCCAAATATGCTTTTTGAATGCAAGCTGTCAGAAAGCTTATAAGGTTCTTCATTCACGGCTCGCTTTACGGCTGAATATTTGTCAGCATATTCTGCGGACCGGCTGAAATATTCCTTAAGGCTATCCGACAATGTTGTATTGTCATTCCACATAGCCGCACATTCCTCAAATGCCTGCTCTTCTGTATAAAAAAGCTCTGTCACCAATAAGCTGCTTCGTCTTCTTGTTTGGGTCTTGCCTAAAATAGCTGTTATTTCCTTAAAAATAACTGACGGTTCACAGCGTTCTCCTTTTGAATTTGAAGTATGTCTGCTTATAAACAGCTTTTCAGACGGCAAAGAAAGTGCTGAATATACGTTGAACTTTTCTTTTAATGACATTCCGTATATAGAATCGTAAAGAGGCAGATCAATCTCAATAAGCGCCGTTCGCTCACTGTCACTGAAAAGACCTGATGCAACAGGCACAGCCGGAAAACCCCCATCGTGTGCGCCTATAATGAACACTGCTTTTTGTGCTTCACTCCGAAGATTTCCGGCAGTTCCCACAATAACCTGATCAAGAGTCTGAGGAATATCCGAAATAGGATTTTTTGCTATCATCATTCTTAAAAGCTCACAATAACGTCTGCTGTCAACAGCTGTACCTTTTAAAATTGTGTACATCTTATCAAGAATATTCATAACAATATCCCAGATTCTTGCCTCTGTTTCCTTTTGCTTAAGATCAAGAAGCTCTCCGAACGAATCAACAAGTCCTTTCATACGTTCGGCAGTATTCAGCTTGTTGAGCAGCATATATACCGCTCTTGAAATTTCTCCGCCGTTTTCAGCGTCAGAAATTGACTGTGCAAATTCTTCCAGCGGTTTTATTACTGTCAGCCTGAGTTTTTCTATATAATTAAGTTCTTCTTCATCTACAGAATCAGTGTTTCCGTCAGGATTCATCGTAAAGGGCTGTTTCCATCTTCTGCCCTTAATATCCCACATATACGCATAATTTTCCAGAATGAATACATCATCAGGCTCAAGAGGTGTAAGTCCTGTTTTGAGAAAGGCAAGAATATTTTCTGTGTTAAATGAGGAATGTACTATATCAAATGCCGAAAGAACAAGACAAACCAACGGTTTATCTTCCAGCGGCTGAGGATTTGACATAAAGTATGGTATGCCGAATTTAGGGAATTCCGCTGCTATTATATTTCTGTACATTTCAGGCCGGCGGCAGATAACACTTATCTCACTGTATGTATAATCCTCTTCGTTCACAAGCCTTGAAATATCCCTTGCCGTCTGTTGTATTTCATCATATTCATCTGCTGCTTCATATAACTGAACAGAACCGTCGCTGAGTTCATAACAGTCGCCGTCAAAACGAAAAACAGATTCTTCTATTGCTGCAATAGATAAACTTTTATATCTTTGCTGTGTATCAAGGCGTATAACAGGCAATTCACTGACGCCGCATTTTTGTGCAGCTGCTCTGAGCTGTCTCAGCGTAGTTTCGGATTCCCTGAAAATAGAATTATAAAGCTCTGATGTGCTGCGGTTATCGCAGCAAAGAGAAATATATACATTGTCAGACTGCTTTATTATATGCTCCACTATCTTCATTTCCTGTCCGGAAAATCCATTGAAGGAATCTATATAAACAGTTTTGCCCTTAAAAAACAAATGCTTATAAAGCATTTCATCAAGCCTTGTCATATCATCATCCGGGTCGGCATATGCCGTACCAAGAAGTGTATTATATGCCGAATATACCAAGGCGCTTTCTGTAAGCTTTCTGTGAAGCCTTGTGCTTTTTATTTTTAATGCTGCCGAAAAAACATCTTCCGGAGTAACCCCGCACATTTTATATTCATTCACTGCTCCAAGCATAAGCTCTGCAAAATCGCTTCTTTTACTTCTGTTTCCATAGAGCAGCAGTTTATCAGACACTTCCTCTGCTGCCATACTCATAATTACAGCCTTTGCGCCATCGTCTATCTGCTTTGAACCCATACCTCCGTATTTAACTGTAACAGCATTATAAAGACGTTTGAAACTGAGAACCATTACATTAGAAGCCTTCTTTGCGCCAAGATCGGAAAGTATTCTCTTCTCACACTGAAAGGAGCTTTGCTCGGGAACAAGAAGTATCAGTGAACCGTTTTCTGCTTCATTATATATTTTTTTGTATATAAGCTCAGTTTTTCCGCTTCCGCTTCTTCCTGTTATAATCTGGAGCATTCTTCATCATCCTAACATATTTATTGATTGATATTATAACACATTATATATACAAAAAATTGTATATACAAAATGCACCAAACCATTTTGGAATGTTTGGTGCATCCGAATACTTATTCTTCTGTAAAATCCTCATTCAGCTTATTCAGGCTTGCCGCCTTAAGATATGCATTGATAAAACCGTCAAGATCTCCGTCCATAACCGCGCCGATATTGCCGGTTTCAAAGTTTGTTCGATGATCCTTTACCATTGTATACGGCATAAACACATATGAACGTATCTGTGCTCCCCAGGCAATTTCCTTCTGAACACCCTTTATATCCTCTATTTTCTCAAGATGTTCTCTTTCTTTTATTTCTATAAGCTTTGACTTAAGCATAGTCATTGCAATATCCCTGTTCTGATACTGGCTTCTTTCAACCTGTGAAGCAACTACAATTCCTGTAGGAATATGTGTAAGACGAACAGCAGATGAGGTTTTGTTTACCTTCTGTCCGCCCTTACCGCTTGCACGATAAACGTCCATTTTTATATCCTCCGGTCTGATCTCTACCTCAATTGTATTATCTATCTCAGGCATTACTTCAAGTGACGCAAAGGATGTGTGTCTTCTTCCCGATGAATCAAACGGCGACACTCTTACAAGCCTGTGTACGCCCGATTCGCTCTTAAGATAGCCATATGCATTTTCTCCCTCTATAAGCAGAACTGCGCTTTTAAGACCTGCTTCTTCTCCGTCAAGATAATCAACTTCCTTTACCTTGAAATTATGACGCTCTGCCCACCGGGTATACATTCTGTACAGCATTTCTGCCCAGTCCTGTGCCTCAGTACCTCCTGCTCCTGCGTGGAAGGTAAGAATCGCGTTTTTAGTATCATACTCACCTGTCAAAAGGGTTTGAAGGCGTTGATTATCATATTCTCTTTTCACTGATTCAAGCTCCTGTTGTGCCTCCTCAAGCAAAGAGAGATCTTCTTCCTCATTTGCCAGCTCTATTAATGCAAGGGTATCTTCGTATGATGAGACAAGAGCATCATATGCTGAAACTTTATTTTTCAGTGCGCCTGTTTTTTGTAAGATCTTCTGAGAATTTTCTACATCATCCCAAAACCCCGGCTGTGCAGCGCGCTGTTCAAGCTGCTCAATTTCCATTTTCATTTTATCAAGACCAAGAGCATTTGACAATTCCTTTATATCGGGTTCCAAAGCTTCAAGCTCAAGTCTGAGTTCTTCAAATTGCAACATTTTCAATCACCGTTTCTCCGCAAGAAATTATAGCTTTCCGTTACAGTCCTGTTATGCGGTTAAAGACTGAACTAACTCAACCCATTTATTATAAAATAAAATTACCATATTGTAAAGCATTATTTTTCTACAGCGGCAAACTGCCGTCTAATATTCTTACAAGCCTTTTGCATATAGAGCAGCCGCATTTTCCGGCTTCTGTCAGCAGCTCACTGTATTGATTCCGGATATGTATGTGCAGGTTGTATATTTCTTCGTGCTGATAGTATTTCAACAGCTGGGCTTCAAGCTCCTTCTGCTTGTGGTAAAGCTCATTGCTGCTCATACACTTCGTTCTGAAAAGTCTGACTGCCGCCGTAAGTGACAACAGATAACAGCTCTCTCCTATGTCAATATCTTTTGTGTAGGCGCTGCCCTGTCTGGCTCTGTCTGTCAATGCTTTTATTCTTTCACTGTATTTTTGTTTGTTGAAATTTGACGTGTGAATCACTCCTTGACTTTAAGCTTGCTTTTAAAACGGTAAGTCATCATTTGCCGTTATCTCTTTGCTTTTCGGTCTTGCTATGTCATCATTCAGATCGGCAAGCTCTGTGAATCTTTGATATTTACCATCGAAACTGTACTTGAATTCTCTTGTGCTGCCAAATTTGTTTTTGTCAAGCGTTACTGTAGTCGCATACGGGTCTGCTTCGGGGTTTGACTTATCGTTCACATAGGGTCGGTGAAGAAGCAATACATAATCGCTGTCCTGTTCAAGACCGCCGCTTTCCTTCAGGTCACTCATAGTCGGCTTGTCCTTGCCGGCTCTTGTGATCTGCGAAAGTGTTATAATACAACATCCGGTTGCCTTTGCAGCCTGCTTTAAAATCTGAGAAATGTAGTCTATCCTCTGACGGTTGTCAACAAACTTGTTTCTTGATGTAATTATCTGCACAAAATCAACAATGACTATTTCAGGCTTTTCGCAATAGATGATCTCTGCAATCTTTTCAGCCTGAACAACATCGTCGATTACTGTAAGATTCCTGTATTTTTCAACAACTGCCTTTGCCGTTTCAAACTCAATCAGATGACGTCCGGCAAGACCATAATCAATATTGGCAACATCGGCTATCAGCCGGTCATAGATCATTCGCGCAGACATTTCAAGGCTGAAAAATATAATTTTCTTGTCCGGATTGTGAGCGGCAATGTTTATCGCATAAGTCGTTTTTCCGGTTGAAGGTCTTGCTCCTATCGTTGAAAGCGTACCCTCCATCAGACCGCCGCCCAGTATGTTATCAAGCCCTTCAAAGCCTGTAGGCAAGAGTTTTACAGGATCGCTGTAGTGCATAAGATAGTTTTCGGCACTGCTCAGGGTTTCTTTTCTTGTAAGTGTTTCCGCTTCGCTGACAAGCTGTCTGAGCTGACCGGGCGCTATCTCGTTTTCAAGCGACAGTTCAAGAACGCTGTTTTTTATTTTTCTCCTGGCATACAGCTCGCGAAGAGCATTCAGGGTATCATCAAGACTTTTTTCTGCAATTGCCGGTGAGATCATTGCAGACATTGCGCTGACAGCCGAGGTTTGTTCAGCTTTATCGAGTGCGGCAATCAAAACAGTATAGTCTGCAAGAGGATATTCTTTGCAGATTTTTGTAAGCTTTGTGTAGATCTCTTTTGCGGATGTGTCGGAAAAATATTCTTCTCCGATCAGCGAAAGAATTTTCGCCCGCGGTTCTTCATCAAGAAGCAGAACAGACCCGATTATTTTATATTCAAGCTCAATTTCAGGCTTCAATCAATCGTCCCCCACTTCTCCCTGTAAGCTCCGCTTTCAAGCAGGTCAAGAAATTCATTCTGCTGTTTTCTTTCCGCTCTGACAAAACACCTGTAAATATCCTGCCAGTCATCGGGCATTCTCGTACCGGAGTTTACAAACCCTCTGCGAAAGCCACAGGCAAGATAATCATTGCTCCCCGGAACGGTATCTCCGAATGTTCTCATCTCAGCAACCGAAACGACTGCTTTTTTCTCTTTTACCAAGGCAAGACCGACGCCGTCAAGGCGTTCGGGTGAAGCCGTCGTATATTCCTCCCTTATGGGAGGAATATACTTCTTTTTCTTCTTATCTGTTGTTACTGATGTGTTACCGC
>CADACB010000011.1 GCA_902786345.1 uncultured Ruminococcus sp.
GACAAAGGTAAGAGGTTATGCAACAGGCACATCCGTAAAGGTAACACCGAGGGCAGCAACAACCTATACAATCCGTGTTAAGGCTAAAGACAGCAAAACCGTTGTAAACAGGGACTTTACTATCACTGTTAAAGCCGGCGCACTTGCAAATACTTCAAAAGTATCTGCAACATCAATTGATCTTGGCAACGCAGTAACAGTAACCTGTGCGGCAACAGGCGGCAGCGGAACAAAGCAGTATGCAGTGTTCTATAAGCAGAAGATACAGGATTCATGGACAAAGGTAAGAGGTTATGCAACAGGCACATCCGTAAAGGTAACACCCAAGGCAGCAACATCTTATACAATCCGCGTTAAGGCTAAGGATGGTAAAGGAACTATTGTAAACAAAGACTTCACAGTTAAAGTTTCAAAAACCTTTACCGTAACTGCAAAGGCAAGTGCTTCATCTGTAGCTCTCGGCAAATCTGTAACAGTTACCGGTTCAGTAACAGGAGCAACAGGTACAGTTCAGTATGAGATCAGCTATCTTAAGATAGGTACATCATCATGGACAAAAGCAAAAGCATACAACACTACAGCAAAGGCAACTATTAAGTTCCCTTCATCAGGTAACTATAGTGTAAGAGTAAACGCAAAGGATTCAACAGGTACTGTAATGACGGCATATGTTCCGGTTACTGTAACAGCTTGATCTACTTCAGATACGGCATACTTCGGTATGCCGTATTTTTTTTCTGAACATAACAATAGATGGATAGAAATTTTGAAAGTGCCACATAATCACCCGTCCGGGGGTTAAGCTGTATTTCCTTTTACATAACTTCCGGCATCCAATCAGAGTTCGTCTTTAAATTCGCTTCCTGAGTGTTCACTTATAGGCAGGGAACAAGGCTTGCACATGTTCTTGTTTGATGTTTATTAAATAATAGTACGAGGAAATATAAAAAAATGGATTGTAATAAATTGATAAAAAAATAAAATTTCGTTAGTTGATATATACAAATCTGAATACAGCAACTATAAAATGATGTGCAAATTATTGAAATATAAAAATCTATATGTTATTATAAAATTACTAAAATAGGAAAGAGGTGATTTTTCTATGATAAAACGAAGCTTTAAAAGAATCATAAGTACATTTATGGCACTGATACTTATAACAGGTATGCTCGCCGTTGGCAGTATAAGTGTACAGGCAGCAAATGAAACTGCAATAACAGTTACGGTTGCCGAGGTGAAAAGAAGCTATACTACTGCACAGTCATACCTTGATCTTATCAATAAGTATCGTGTATCATCAGGAAAGACAAAATGGACGATGGATAAAGAAAGCCTTGAATCTGCAATGATAAGGGCAACAGAGCTTTCTGTTTATGTGTCTACGGATACACCTAACGGAAAGAACGGACTTGATTATCTTACAGGTGCATCAAGATCCGGATGCGGTCAGATAATAGGATATGAAGTGAGAAGCAGCGACGCGTTTTTTGCTGATTCAAAGGCAAATTCAGAGAGCAACAATATTCTTCTTGACTCAGATCTCAAGTCTGTTGGCATAGGATATGTCACCGTAAGAGGACATAATTTTTTGTGCATACTTGCATCGGATAAAACTCCAACAACGGTTGCAAATTCGGTTATGACTCAGCCGGATGTTGAAGTTGATCAGGATATAAGAGTTTTTCCGTCTCTTCTGAAAAATCCGAGAAATGTATATGCAGTCGGACAGGGCGTATACTGCGGCAGCAGCGTCAAGGCTTATATTGCTGTGACAAATACAACCTATGAGTCAATTGAGGTCTGGCTTACAGCTGATCATATGATTGTAAATTCCTCAGATTCAACCTTGGTTAAATATGATGGCGGCAGGCTTCATGTTCTTGGACCGGGAATGTGTTCGGTCACAATATATCATCCGGACTCACCGACACTGAGGATAATTACTGTTCTTGAGGGTCTGACAAAAAAATTTACAAGCTGCAGCTTTACGTCTATAGCCGATCAGTATTATACGGGTCAGCCTATAACACCAACAGTAACAGTCAAAAATACCTCAACAGGTAAGGTGCTTACTCTTGGAACGGATTATTCTGTATCATACATAAATAATGTAAACATAGGCACAGCTACAGTTAGCATCAAAGGAATGGGACAGTATGTAGGTGAATCAAAAACATTAAAATTCAATATTGTTTCTAAGGGCAGTTCGGCATCACTTAATGTTAATGTGTCAACTACACTTTCATATTTCTCCCTCGGACAGAGTACACAGATTACCGCACAGGCGTCCGGCGGAAAAGGACCGTATAAATATACATATGCGTATGCGCCTTATGGTACTACAAACTTTACTGTTCTTGTTTCCAATTCATCTTCAAGCTCTTATACCTTCAAGCCCACCGCGGCCGGTAAATATTACCTCAGAGCTATCGTAAGGGATTCTGAAAACAGGGAGGCCTTTAAGTCGGCAGTTGTTGAGGTAAGTTCTTCGCTTACGTGTAAGGCAAAGCTCAGCACAACCTCAATTGAAGCAGGGAACCCGCTGACTGTAAGCCTGAGCTACAGCGGAGGATCTTCACCTTATAAATTTGCTTTTTATGCACAGAAGCCGTCATCCTCAACATGGATATGTCTTAAGGACTTTTCTGCTGAGACCAGTGTGACTTTCAAGCCCACAACAGCAGGTAAATATAAGATATGCGTTAAATGCAAGAGCAGTTCGAACGTTGTTGCAAAGGATTATGCTGATCTTACGGTTACCGGCTCATCTCTCAGAAATGTTTCTGAAATTTCAACAAGATCTATAGACCTTGGACAAAGCGTTACACTTAAAGGTTCTGCTGCTGAAGGAACAGCACCATACCAATATGCTTATTATTATAAGCATTCAACAAGCAAGAACTGGACAACCCAAAAGAGCTATAGCACAACTTCAAGGGTTGACGTCAAGCCTGCAAAAACAGGAACATATAACGTCTGTATCAAGGTTAAGGACGCTAAGGGTATTGTAGTCAAAAAGTATTTTGATGTAATAGTCAAGGCAAAGCTTGTGAATACTTCATCAATAACACCTGTTGTTATCGGCAAAGGAAGTACAGTCAAGGTAACGTGTACGGCAAACGGCGGTTCAGGCTCATACCAATATGCTGTATTCTATAAGAAAACTACATCTAAAAACTATACCAAGGCAAGAGATTATGCATCAGGAACAACTGTAAATATAAAGCCTGCATATACGGGTAAATATGACATCAGAGTAAAGGCAAAGGATTCTAACAATAGTATTGTAAATAAGGACTTTGTTGTAACAGTCAACGCTGCCCTGTCAAACACCTCAAAGCTCTCTTCAACGAGCATAAAGAAGGGACAAAGTATAACTGCTGCCTGTTCGGCAAGCGGCGGCTCAGGCACATATCAATATGCGGTTTATTACAAGCAGAGCACTCAGTCAAGCTGGACGCTTGCAAGAAATTATTCTGCCGGTACAAGCGTGACATTTACACCAAAGACAGCTACAAAATATAATGTAAGAGTTAAAGCAAAGGACTCTGTGGGCAAAATAGTTAATAAGGATTTTGTTGTTACTGTTTCCTGACAGAGGCTTTATGGAATGAAATCAAGGAAAACTAACCTGTTAACTGGATCTTGATAATACAAAATAAATGAATATTATACAGGGGGTACGGAGCTTCGTTCGGAGTTCCGTACTTTTTGCAATTCTGAGCATATTATTTTATAAAAGATTATTTTTTCTTTGATCCGGATAATAATATAAGATTTTTGTATTTGTGTGTATAATTATAAAAATTGCATAATAACTAAAAAAGGGTATATTAGTTTTATTTGTTGTCATTATTGCATAAAATAATGGTTGTAAAATTGATGTAATAAACAAAAATCAGTTAAGCGGATTTAAAAGAATTTACAAACATTTAATTTTGTTGTAATATTATATTAAGAAAATGTATCTGAATGATACATATAAAAGATCCTTGCAGTAAGATCGGAGGTAGATAGCAAATCAGAAATTTGTCCGAATATAAGTCTTAAAACTAAACACAGAAAGAAGGAACAAAATGTCAACAAAATCAAAAGGCTTTTTCAAAAAGCTGTTAAGCAGTGTTCTCTCTGCTGCCTGTCTGTTTTCGGGAACAGCTGTACTCAGCTCTGCTGTAATTTCTTCAACAGCACCCGTTGAGGTTTCGGCAGCTGCTGCTTCAGATGCACCGCCGTTCTCGTGGGATAATGCAACAGTCTACTTCCTGCTTACAGACCGTTTCAATAACGGAAATACTTCAAACGACCATTCTTATGGACGAGGCTGTGACCAGAATGGCAATGTTTTAAGCGGCTACAAGACAGAAGCTGCTTTTCAGGGCGGCGATTTTGCCGGAATAACTCAGAAAATCAACGATGGCTATTTTACCGATCTCGGAGTTAATGCTATATGGCTGTCTGCTCCATATGAGCAGATTCACGGCTATGTTGTAGGCGGCAATGGAAATCCGTCATATCTGCATTACGCTTATCACGGCTATTATGTTCTTGACTATACCGAAACTGATAAAAACTTCGGTACAAAAGAAGAGTTCAAGACAATGGTAGATACCGCTCACGAACACGGTATCCGTATCGTTCTTGATATTGTTATGAATCACGCAGGATATAATGATCTTAAGACGATGAGTGAATATAATTTCTGTCCTGCTTCCGGTTGGGAAAGTTATTATTACTCACATCAGAACACCAACAACACTGACTATCACGGCGGTATAGACTATACCGGTTCTGCTGATGTGTGGAGAAAATGGTGGGGGCCTGACTGGATTCGTGCGGGTCTTCCCGGCGGCTATGAAAAGGGCGGCGGCGATGTTGCCGGTTGTCTTGAAGGACTTCCGGATTTTAAAACAGAATCAGGCACAACAGTAGGTATACCTGAAGTTCTTAAAACAAAGTGGACAAAAGAAGGTACATATGACGCTAAAGTTGCCAAATACGGAAGCAGCGGTACAGTTCGCAGCTATCTTGTAAAGTGGCTTACAGAATGGGTTAAAGAATATGGTGTTGACGGTTTCCGCTGTGATACTGCTAAACACGTAGAAATGGAATCATGGAAGGCACTTAAAGACGCAGGTAAGGCTGCACTTAAAGAGTGGCGTCAGAATAACCCAAGTGCGCCCGGCGCAAACTGGACAGACGACTTCTGGATGACAGGTGAGTGCTTTGGTCATCGTGCTGACAAGAGCAACTACTTTACTTCCGGCGCATTTGATTCAATGATCAACTTCTCTTTTACCGCTGTCGGTCAGTGTAATGTTCCGGCAGCAGGCAGTGTAGATGGTGTTTACAGCGACTATGCTACAAAGTTCAATAACGATCCTTCGTTCAATATGCTGACATATCTTGCATCTCACGATACCACACTCATCACCGGCGACAGAAAATATGCAGGTTCGTTCCTGCTTATGTGTCCCGGCGGAGTTCAGATCTATTATGGCGATGAGATATGCAGACCTATGGCACAGGTAAGCAGTGACTCAACTGCCGGTGCTGGTCATATGTTCAGAAGCTTTATGAACTGGGACAGTATGGACAAAGGTGTTCTTGCTCATTGGCAGAAGCTTGGTCAGTTCAGAAACAATCATCTTGCAGTTGGCGCAGGTCAGCATAAGGTTATCTCTTCATACAGTGCTGACAGCGGCTACACATTCTCAAGAACATACAGCAAAGGCGACATAGACGATAAGGTTGTTGTTACACTTTTCGCTCCTGCTAACAAAGAGCTGACTATTGATGTAAACGGTGTATTCGCTGAAGGAACAGAGGTTACAAACTTCTATGATGACACTACCTGTAAGGTGAGCGGCGGCAAGGTAACCTTTAACACAGGCGCAAACGGTACTATCCTTATTCAGGAGCCTTCCGGCAAAAAGGGCAGAGTTAACGTAACTCATATCAACAAGGATACAGGCACTACAATCAAGACCGAAACAATGTCAGGTCTTATAGGTGAAGCTTATACAGCTCAGCCTCTTAATCAGGAAGGCTTTGCTGTTTCAAGTGTTACCGGCAGCAAAACAGGTACATTTGGTGAAACAGAACAGTCTGTTACTTTCTATTACACCTTCGACAGCAGCAATTATGCTTATGTTGTAGTTAAGCACGTTGATGCTTCATCAGGAGCAGAAATTGCTGAATCCGAAACAAAATCAGCTAAAGTTGGTTCGACCTATAGCGTATCTCCTGCAACAATTAAGGACTATGAGGTTGATCTTACAAAATCAGACAGTGCAACAGGTACTGTTAAGTCAGGTACAAACACAGTTACATTCAAATATAACTATGTAGAACCAACAAGTCTCAGAGTTCATTATTATAATGCAAACAACTGGGCTTCTGTAAATATGTATGCGTATACGGGCGACGATGACGCTACAGCTAAAAGGTATCTTGGCGAATGGCCCGGTAAGGCTATGACATCAGAGGGCGACGGCTGGTTTGTTTGTGATGTGCCCGATGTTGAAAGTGCGAGGGTACTGTTCAATGCAGGATATAGCGGTCCTCAGGAGCCGGCTCAGGATGTGCCCGGTTATCAGGTTTCCGGTGAAGTGTGGCTCAAGAACGGCAAAACTGCATCCGCAGGCAAGGTAGTTGTTGTTCATTCCGGCAGTGACGGAAAAACTCTTGCAACAGAAACACTCAAGGGTATGTCAGGCGAGAGCTATACAACATCTGCAAAGACTTTCACAGGCTATACACTTGAATCAACTCCTTCAAATGCATCCGGTACATTCTCAGAGGGTACTGTCACAGTTACATATACCTATAAAGCTGACGCTAAACCGGATGATTTTCAGAATACCTCAAAGGTATCTGCATCAACAATAACACTCGGCAACAGCGTTACCGTAACAGCAGCTTCAACAGGCGGCAGCGGCACAGCTCAGTATGCAGTATACTACAAGCAGAAGACACAGACTGCCTGGACAAAGGTAAGAGATTATGCAACAGGTACATCCATAAAGGTAACACCAAAAGCAGCAACAAAATATACCATAAGAGTAAAGGCTAAAGACGGTTCGGGAACAGTAAAGAATAAGGATCTTACTATTACCGTTAAACCGAATGAGTTCGCAAATACCTCAAAAGTATCTGCGTCAACAATAACACTTGGCAATTCCGTAACAGTAACCTGTGCTTCAACAGGCGGCAGCGGAACAAAGCAGTATGAAGCTGGACAAAGGTAAGAGGCTATGCAACAGGTACATCCGTAAAGATAACACCAAAAGCAGCAACAAAATATACCATAAGAGTAAAGGCTAAAGACGGCGCAGGAACAATAAAGGATAAGGATATTGCTGTTACTGTAAAACCGGCGCTCGCAAATACCTCAAAGGTATCGGCAACAACAATCAATTACGGCGATTCCGTAAAGGTAACCTGTGCTTCAACAGGAGGCAGCGGCACAAAGCAATATGCGGTGTTCTATATCAAATCCGGTCAGTCTAGCTGGACAAAGATAAAGGGTTATACAACAGCTACAACAGCTACTGTAACACCAAAGGGAACAGGCACATACACTATCCGCGTAAAGGCAAAGGACGGTGCAGGAACTGTTGAGAACAAGGATTTCAAGATTACAGTAAAATCAAATCCTCTTGTTAATACATCAACACTGTCATCAGCAGCTATACTTCACGGCAAGACTGTAACAGTAAACTGTTCATCAACAGGCGGCGTTGGCACAAAGCAGTATGCAGTATTCTATAAGAGAGCTACATCAAGCGAGTGGACAACAGCACAGGGTCTTTCAACAAAGACAAGTGTATCCATCAAACCTGCATCAGCAGTTGTTTATGACGTATGCGTAAAGGTAAAGGATGCAAACGGAACTATCTCAAAGCAGTATATGACTGTTGCTGTAAACAAGCAGTCTGCAAGTTTTGTAAACTCATCAAAAGTAAGTGCAACATCTGTAACTAAGGGTACAAAAATAACGATCACAGGCGCTTCATCCAATGCTACGGATATGGCAATGTACAAATATGAGTACAAGTCAGAAGATACAGCAGTATATACAACAATCAAGGATTATACAACTTCCACAACGGCAGCATTCACTCCCACAAAGGCTGGCAGATACTTTGTAAGAGTTATAGCGCTTGATATGACTCCGAACACAAAGGTTAAGTATTTTACAATCACAGTAAAATAAAATGTCCGTCCTCACGCTATTGAAATAATAGCGATGAGTGGAGTGTTGTCATCAGAATACTGACAAAAGAAGCAGCAGATACAAAGCTCGAAAACAGCATTGTGTCTGCTGTTTTAATATAACAGCAGAATTGCTCATTACGAATTTATACTATTATTACTTTAAAGATATTATCAGGGCTTTGCATTTAAACCCGCCAAGGTGGTTGTGCCATTGACCTCTGCTGGTATGCAGTAACTGCACCCATTGTGTGGGTGGTTTTATCATTAGATAGTTGCTTAGCTTAGATTTTTGTCTACTGTTTAAAATGAAACAGTATTATTCCTGTGGAGATAATATGTTGTGAGTGTAGTGAAGAAAGAAACCTACTGCTTCAGAAAAAAGTTCACGAGAAGATAAAAGTTTTTCTAAAAAAATTGGTAAATAATAGTGGCAAAGAATTTTAGAAGAATATTGACATTTTATGGTAAGTATGATAGTATATGGATGTGTTTCAAATATATAATATCTGAAAGGATAGTGTGTCGTTTATGAATAATAACCCTAATTCTTACGGACAGATGCCGCCGCAGCAGCAGATGCCGCAGCAGCAGATGCCGCAGCAAATGCCTCCACAAATGCCGCAGGGTCCGAAGATGCCATTCTCATTCAACAGTGATATGCTTGGTGCTATCTCATGTGTGTGCGGTGTTACAGGTCTTTCACTGGGAATTCTTTCCGCAGCAATTTCCGATAATACCTATGGTGCTCTCGGTGCTGCCGGAAGCCAGAACCTCTCACTTGCTAACATTAAAGCAGGTATGAGTCCTGTTCTTCCGCTTATTCTCAGCATCGTAGCAATTCTGATTTCAGCAGTTGCTGTTCTTCTTGCTCTTAAGGTTGGCAATGATAACCTTCTCGCAGGTAAGTCAAGAGGAACTATCCCTACTTTAGGTCTTGTGTTTGGCTGTGCAGGATGCATAATTTGTATAATTGCACTTTTCGTAACAGGATGTTCTGCATGCTCTTACTGCTCTATTAAAGATCAGGTGGGCAAAACAACAGCTTCCGCTTCCAGTTTGTCACGGATGTTCTAAAGTCAGTACTTAAAAAAACAGCGATCATTGATTGGTCGCTGTTTTTGTTTATAAAAGATTTTCAGGCAAAAGGAGAGATATTTATGATGCCCTATTTCAACCTGCTTGGCAGACCGATACCGATGTATGGAATATGTGCATTGGTGGGTATTTTGCTAAGCGGAGTTCTTGTGTGGGTAATACTAAAAAAACGTAAGGACTATAGTAAGATTCATATTATTAATATACCTCTGGCGGCGGCAGTGGGTGCACTTATTGGAGCTCACGCAGTATATTTTCTTACAAGACTGGATACGCTTATTGAAGCATTTCAGAACGCAGACACTAAATTTTCTTCATTTGCAAGCACTGTTTCCGTACTTGCAGATGTTTTCGGCGGAATGGTTTTCTATGGGGGCCTTATCGGTGCAATAATTGCTGCATATATATATTGTAAGGTGTTCCGTGTTGATTTCAGTCTTTATGCGGATATATTCGCACCGGCTATCCCGCTTTTCCACGCCTTTGGAAGAATAGGCTGTACCTTTGCAGGCTGCTGCTATGGGCTTGAGGCAAGCTGGGGAGTTCCTGTTATTCATATGCATAATGACGGTACATTCCATACAGCAACTCATATCCCCGTTCCGCTTATTGAAGCTGCGTGCAATATTATCCTTATGATCATTTTGTTGATATTACGCAGCAAAAATTTCAAAAAGGGGTCACTGCTTGCAATATATTTTATAATGTACTCGGTTATCAGGTTCACAGATGAGTTTTTCAGGGGCGATCTTATAAGAGGAAGGCTTTTGTGGTTTTCAACTTCACAGTGGATAAGTATAATAATGCTGGGTGTGGGCATATATATGCTGCTCAGACGTTATACGCTGAAATCCAAGGTGCAATACGGTTATCACGTACCGCTTGGTGAAATACCGGAGGGATATGATTATAATAAATATGCAGGTGCAATATCTCCCTGGGAGCAGGAAAAGCTCAGAAGAAAACAGTCTGCCTTACAGGCAGCTCAGGGTCATTCGACCTCGGATGTTCTTTCTCAGGATAACGAGCCGGAAAAACCTGACGCAAAAATTAAATAATACTATTATACAATAAAATATCATAAAAAACGAGGCAGGGAATGAGCCCCTGACGATAACTGATGCTTCGGTAATCGAAGCCAAAGTTACACGATGATTGGCTGGCGAAGGTTATGCAAAATTCAATTAAGTTGAAGTACGGACGTTGCTCCGGATGCCAGTTTCAGCATTTTTATTCTTTAAAGTGATAATAGTATAACATTATAGACCGTGTTCATACAAAATGTGTGTTTACGGTCTTTTTTTCGTCAAACATTTCTGTGATGACATAATAATTACAATTATGTAAAGTTTAAAAGAAAATTTGTCAAGGATACTTGACAAATTGCAAAGCGTATGATACTATATAACCACAGGGAAGAAATGGTAAAGCTTACCTGTTCATAAGAATTTCGGAGGACATTTTTGATGGATAAGAAAGAGATTCTTGCAAAAAACAAACAAAAGACCAAAAAGGCTCTTGATGAAAGAGAACAGCGTGTATATAGTGCATCATTTGGTCTTGGCGCTGTGGTTGTCGGCATACTGTGCCTGATTTTCAGTGTTTATAATGCACTCCACAGAGAAATGTTCTACGAGTTTGTTTCAATCATTACAGCTTATCTTTGCACTACTTTTTTGTATCAGTACAAAAATCTGAAAAAACCGTCTTATTTGATTGCGGGAATAGTAACAGGTCTTTCGGCTATTGTATGTGCCGTGATGTTTTTTATGGTGTAGCTGTATGAGTGATATAATATTTCAGAACCGCCTGAGGGTTGCTCGTGCGGAAAAAAGAATTTCACAAGGTGATCTCGCCGAGCTTGTCGGTGTGTCGCGTCAGACAATAAGTTCAATAGAAAATAATCAGTTCTGTCCGAGTGCAAGGCTTGCTCTTCTTATATGTATTGCGCTTGACAAAAAATTTGAGGAATTATTTTTCTTTGAATAACATTTTCAGGTTTATAAGTTAACTTCATATACATTCCTCCTAAAAAGCAGTAAGCCCCCGATCACACTTCCTTAAGATCGGGGGCTTGCTGTTTTTATAAACCGTTATCGCTTCGGGTTACGGGTGAATGATTTTTCGGGTGCTTTTGTTCTGAAAATAAATATCAGTATCATAGTTATTATGATTCCGATTGCAGACCATATTATTATACCTATAAGAAATGAGTTGCTTTCGTTCTGTGCCGCAACAGACGCTGTGTCTTCAATGACGTCGTTGTCAGGAATATGGGGTGCAGTAAGAAGATTACGCTCTGCCTTTGCCGCCTGTTCAAGTGCGGCTTTGCTTTCCTCATATAGTTTGTCGGCTTTTTCGTTTTCTGCCTTCTGTGCAGGTGATATATAGCCTGATCTGTCAGCAGGTATGACCGTATTTATTCCGGATAACCAGCTGAAAGGATCTCTCCTGAGCACAGGTGAAGCATTGCTTGTTTCATCTGACGACTGAGTTGAAGAAGTTCCGGATGGCTCTTGCGGATCTTCATCGGATACTTCATCTGACGGCTCTGTATATATGCTTTCGTCAGGATTACTGTATTCGTTGTCAGGTTTGGTATATGAGCTTTCATCAGGAGTGCTGTATTCGTTATCCGGTTCGGCGTAGGAGCTTTCATCAGGAATTGAGGAGCTTTGATCAGGATCTGTATTACTGCCGGAATTGTCAATGCTCTGCTCAATATATGATGACACTGTATTTGTGTTTTCGTCGTTTGACGGATCATTTGTTACATTGCTGATCTGTTCGACAGGCTCAGACGGTATCACCTCATCAACGCTGCTTTCGCCCTCGGCATATACGGATATATTGACAAACAGGCTTAATATAACAGCTGTTAAAACCGTAAACAAAATTTTTCTTTTCATAATCTCTCCCTGAAAACAGCGGCTCTGTGCCGCCGGATATGGTGTTTCCTGAATTTGATGGTTTATACACTTGTTATTTGAGAATGCAGAAAAACAAATCTGATCTCAGGATGTTCACGATATATTTTTCTCAGCGTCATAAGCGTAGAAAGATACTCGTCAGGATAAGCCTGAAGCTCAAGCAGGTTTTCTGACGGAACAAGCCCGTCCTTCAGAACAGTTTCATCCGTTGCAGCGTCTGCGGCATAGAAAAGCTTATGCTCTGTAAAATAAAAGCCCATCATTTCTTTGGTGTGTCCTCTGAGGTCTACTCCGAGCACAGAACCGTCACCAAGTATATCATACACCCATTTGAAATATTTTTTCAAAAATATATCACCGCTGAAAATACCTGCGGCACGTATCGGTACAGATTTATCGGGCATTGTTGATTTCAGCATTCCATCGTCAAGCTGCTCCAGCTTTATACTGCACATTACCTGTGCACTTGAGATAAGCTCATATTTTGGCAGCAGCGGTAATGCTCCGCAGCATTCCGGACTGCAATGCGTAAGCAGGACCTTCTTTATACACAGCGGATCTGTCTGCTCCTGCTCAAGCTGATATATTATGCTGCTTTGCTTGTTGAATTCAAGCTTATGCTTTATTTTATACTTTGAATATTGAGTCAGGTTTTTCTTGAGCGTATCAGCACAGCCTGTATTTATAAGCATATTTCCAAGCTTTTTATGTTCTGCAAGGATTACATTCACAGGCAGAGTTTTTTTCCCTGCTTCGGAATTTATATATAATTCGGAAAAATCAAACTCTTCTTTTCCACATTCAAAAAATCTGACGGATATTATTTTTTGTATGTTTTTTTTCATAATTTATCTCCGGTTTTAAAGGTTATTTCAAGGTTTTTAAGATACAATAATAAAAACCTAACTATATATATTTTATAATTACATTAAAAAAAGTCAATACTCAAA
This sequence comes from uncultured Ruminococcus sp., assembly GCA_902786345.1. Taxonomy (GTDB): domain Bacteria; phylum Bacillota; class Clostridia; order Oscillospirales; family Acutalibacteraceae; genus UBA1213. The sequence goes on from CADACB010000011.1 coordinate 13,196, forward strand.
ACCAAATTGTTGGTATCTGTCTGAAAAGACATACAAAAAAATAAAATATTTTTTATAAAATTACTCTAATTTTTAAAATAGGTGTTGTTAAATTGTCTTTTTTTTGTTATTATAAATAATAGAGCGTAAATATGAACAGGTTAATTTGAAAAATTTTATTTGAATAAAAGGGGATGTTTTAATGCTTAAGCATACACTCAAAGAACGTATATTTACTGTACTGCTTGCAGGTGTTATGACTGCCAGCGTCATAACCTCGGGCTGTGGTATGTTTAATAAGGAATCCGATTCCGATAAAACAAGCAGTTCAAGCACTGCTTCACAGAGTGACTCTGATCAGTCTCGTGTTCTGGATGATGATCTTGTTGTTAAATCCGAAAATTTCTCTCTTTCTAAAAATATGGTAGCTTACCTCTTTAACCACTATTATACTTCAAATCTGACATATGCAGAATATTATCAGGGCTTTGATGCATCCAAGAGCCCTAAGGATCAGTATTATGATGAGGAAAACGGCGTTACGTGGTATGATTATTATATGTCGCTTACAAAGCAATATCTCACTCAGCTTCTTGTTCACTGTGAGGCTGCAAAGGCAGAGAATATGAAGCTTGATGAAAAAGATAATAAAGATGTGGCTACAACAATAGATTCAATAAAAAAGAGTGCGGAAGACAATAATCAAACTCTTGAGGAGTATATAAAGAAAAACTTTGGTGAGGGCGTTACTGAAGAAAGCATCAAGGAATATCTTGAAATGACTGCTCTTGCATCTAAGTATTATGAAAAGATATATAACAGCTATCAGTATACGGATGAGGATTATGAGAAGTATTATTCCGAGCACAAAACCGATTATCAGTTTGCGGATTTCCTCAGATTCACATTCTCTTTTGCAAGTGCCCCCGACAGTTCAGCCGACAGTTCAGCCGACAGCTCAACTGACAGCTCACAGGAGGTATCTGTTGATAAGGATCTGAAGGACAAAGCAAAGGCTTATGCCGAAGATCTTTCAAAGTGTAAAACAGCCAAAGCATTTAAGGACTATATTAAAAAATATTATGAGCTTAACCCGTCAATGGTACCTTCATCTGACAGCGAAACAAGCACCCTCAGCGTTGAGGATATTATTCAACAGCAGGTTGATTCTGCAGAAACAGAAAAATATGCATATGAAGTGACCTCAGAGGCAGGAAAGTGGATATTTGATGCTTCAAGAGAACCTCTTGATACACACGTATTTGAAAACGAAAATTCATATACAGTTGTAATGGTGACAAAAACTGCTTACCGTGATGAGTCCTTCTATAAGAATGTACGTCATATTCTTATCACTACTGCCGAAAACGACGGAAGTGAAGCAAAAGCCAAAGCAAAAGCCGATGAAATTTATGACGAGTGGAAAAAGGGTGACGCTACAGAAGACAGCTTTGCTGCTCTTGCTGAAAAATACAGTCAGGATCCCGGATCTCAGACAAACGGCGGTCTTTATACTGATGTGAGTTACGGACAGATGGTTGCCGAATTTAACGACTGGCTTTTTGACGCTAACAGAAAAGTAGGAGATACCGGAATTGTTAAAACCTCATACGGCTTTCATATTATGTATTTCTGCGGAAACGGTGCACAGGTATGGAAGCAGTCGGTTGACACTGTTATGAGAAAGGACGCATACGGTGAGGATTACGAAAAGCTTACAGCAAAGTATACTGTTACATTTGATGATTCATATCTTAACACCATTGAGATTTCCGAAGCTATTGAGGAATCGAGTGAGTATTCAATAGTTGAATCAACAGACGAGTCTGCTGGTGAAGCATCTCAGGTATCAGCAGCAGAATCAAAAGCCTCTGAAGCATCTCAGGCATCAGCTGCCGAGTCAACAGAAGCCGCATCAGGCAACTGACAATATTAAAATTCAGATTACGGACACGGTAAAGTATACTGTGTCCGTAATTTCACAGGAGCGTAATTTATTCTGTACAGAATCCTGACAGTGTAAAATCAGTTGTCCACGATATACTGAAATATAAAATATAAGAAAACCGTAAGTGAATATCACTAAGAATATCTGACCTGATCATACAATATCAAGAGTATGCAAACAGAAAAACAGCATATTATTATACTACAAAACGAGGAGGAGTTTCAATGAATGAGCAGCTTAAAGCAGCACTGGAGGAAAGCACTAACACTGTATTTTTCGGTGGTGCAGGAGTATCTACCGAAAGCGGCATACCTGATTTCAGGAGTACTGATGGTTTATACAATCAGAAATACAAGATACCGCCCGAACGAATATTAAGTCACAGTTATTTTATGTCGAACACAGCTGATTTTTTTGACTTCTACCGTGACAAGATGATATGCACATATGCAAAGCCGAACAGAGCACACATTGCACTTGCTGAGCTTGAACAGCAGGGAAAGCTGAAAGCTGTGATAACCCAGAACATAGACGGACTTCATCAGGCAGCAGGCAGCAAAACCGTATATGAGCTTCACGGTTCAATTATGAGAAATTATTGTATGAAGTGTCATAAGTTCTATCCACTCAAGGCAATAACAAGCACTCAGGGTATTCCAAAATGTACCTGCGGCGGCACGATAAAGCCTGATGTTGTACTTTATGAAGAAGGTCTTGACGAAGAAACGGTTGAAAGGTCGATTGAAGCCATTGCAAATGCCGATCTTTTGATAATTGGCGGCACATCACTGAACGTATATCCTGCCGCTGCCTATCTCAGGTATTTCAACGGCAGAAAAACAATACTCATCAACAAATCCGAAACCTCGTTCGACTCAAAAGCAGACATAATCATCCGTGACCCAATTGCCACCGTTTTCTAGCGGCAAGCCGGTGTGTGATTGTACAGGACAATTAGCTCGCAAAGGCTCGCTGGGATTGTCAAGACTTCAAATACAATGACGCGGCATATGGCACGTCAAGGATTTCTATATCCGCCGCCACAGTCCTGTTTGCTGCTTTGTTTATACAGCAGTTAAAACGTGAACAAAAGTTTATTTCAAAACAGGTCAGTATTGCGTTGCAATATGTGAGCGTCAGCTTGCTGCCGGGCTGCTTTCCGGTTGTTTTTCTGACAATTACTATATTATTTTTCTATTGCACCTTAGCGTGTATGTTTATTCTTACTGTGCTCAGCTTTTCGCTGAGCACTTTTTATAGAAATGATAATAAAAAATTCACAAATATAAATTGTAATTTTGAGATACTATGTTTACAATTCACAAATATGAAAAAATCAAGAAAATATATTGACATTTCTTCACTAATGCTTTATAATCAAAGCGTTCAATCACAAATTCAGGAGGTAATTCCAGTGGTCAAATTCAGAAAAATTCTGGCAGTTCTTTCTGCCGCGTTGGTAGTATCGTAAGCGAGTGCGTTCCCTGTATACGCTGATGCAGATTGGGGAGGAACTCATAATTCTTACAGCAAATTCAGCCGTGAGAGATCACCAGAGCGTGGTCATTATTACGGTTGGGCGGTAGGCGTTGAGGCTAATACTATGATTTATACGGATATAGGTTGGGTCACAAATTGCAACGTTAGATCAAAGGGAACATCAACTCTTAAAACTTCAAAAGATAAAAATACCAAAAACTCTGCTAGATTTGATAAACATACTATCAAAACAAGCATAAGTGGGGTTGGCTTCGGCAGCATTAATTTGGGGGTTTCTTCAGGCGTTGGTATTTCAACCGGCAGTGGCAGCGTAGAAAAAGTTTTTAATACTTCAAGCGTCTATTATGATGTATCTTCATCTATTTGGAGACTTTTTAATTACGAGGAAGTTCATAGCGGAGAATATATAGTAACTGTAGGAAAGAAGAGGGTTGCTACTATAAGTGCTTCATGCACTGTGAAATATCTTTAAATAATTAAAGATATTTGTGTAAAGCAATGGTAAAAATTGACTTTTATCAGAACAATTTTACCATTGCTATTGCTTTTTTTACTAAACAATAGATAATTTAAGGAGGTTTTATTTTGAGTACAAAGAATAAAAAGAAAACCAGATTAACGATTTTGTTCATTATAATAGGTGTGTTGATTCTTGCCATATCTGGTTTTTTTATTTGGGATTCCATAGAAAGAAAAAAATATTCCGAAGCACCCAACGCTGAGCCGTATACAAATCAGATCCAGTATTATTACGGCGCAGTAGGTTGTATGTATCTTATGGATAAAAATAATATTCCGGTAGACGAACAGTATAAGGCTGATATAAAAGAAAAATGCCAACAAATAATAAATGATCTTGATAAGAACGATGTTAGTTTGCTTCACTTTTCAAGAATCATTGCTATTGATAATTATTTTAATTTTGGAAATGCTCAGGATTATTTTTTTGAATTAGAAGATTATTATGATGAGAAAAGAAACTTATTTTCAAGTGATAAAATATCCAAGAATGAGAATTATTCAGATTTCACTGAGGATGATATGATAACCTTGGAAGCAAATGCATCAATTGAATTGTTTAATACCTTAAATTATTTTGAAATCAAATATGAATATCATGATCTTGTTAAAATGTTAGCAGATTTCTTTAATAAAAACAGAGATAAATTCGATGTAAAAGATTTAGATTCTGAAGACAGAGTTTATATATCGGATCCGATCACATTTGTATTTTATGCTTTACTCAAAACCGGTAATCTGAATTTGATAGAATATGATGAAGTCTGGGCTGAACTTGAGAAATCAATAAAGAGCGAAACAGCAGAAGAAAACACCGTTCCTTCTATCGGTGATGTTTTTGAAACTGATACAACACTCGAGCTTAATAAGACTTTCGATATTGACCTGAAAACCAAATATCCGTCTGTACAGAAATTATATGAGCTTCTTAATTCAGAGGAAGCATTTGAATATAATAAGGAAAACGAACTTTTTCCACTTGCGATTTTCTCTTATTTTTCCTCTATCAATGATCTTGACCTTTCAAAAAATACATATTTTACAGAGCATATCAATAAGTGGCTTAAGGATAATTTGAAAGAATACCTAAAAAACAAGCAGAGTTATAGCCTCTGATAACTGAGGTTTGTATGGACTTACATCAAGGAGAAAAAATGAAGCTGAATAATATTACAAAAAAATACAATGACAACTGCATACTGGACAATATAGAACTTTCGCTTACAAAATGCGGTATGGTTTTTGTTCTTGGACCTTCCGGCAGCGGAAAAAGTACGCTGCTGAACATTTTAGGACTGCTTGATAAAGACTATCAGGGCGATATTACCATTTTCGGTGAAACGCTTGATAAGAAAGAAAGCTCCTTAGCATATGCCAGAAAAAATCACCTTGGATTTATTTTTCAGGATTTTAACCTGATCAATTCGCTTACTGTCAAGGAAAATATTCTGACATCTCTTAATATATCCGATAAACCGTTCGATGAAGAAAAATACAAAAAAACATTTGCTCTGCTTGGGCTTGATAAGCTTGAAAACCGAGATGTTACAACTCTTTCAGGCGGAGAAAAGCAGCGTGTTGCAATAGCGCGCGCTATTTTGAGAAACAGCAAAATAATTCTTGCTGATGAACCAACGGGAAACCTTGACGCTGAAAACACAAAGGTGATTTTTGATACTCTCAAAGAGTTCTCTAAAGATAAGCTTATTATTGTTGTCAGTCACGATAATGACGCAGCGCAGCAATATGCCGACTGTATTATTACATTAAAGAATAAAAAGACAAATATAGTAAAAAATGATACATACCTCAGCAATCCTGAACTGAAAAATGATGAAGTTCAGGAAACATCTGAAAAAAGCAAGAAATGGATAAGAAGAATTTCTCTGAATAATCTGAAACGCAGGAAAAGAAAGCTTGTTCCTCTTTTCTTTATTTCTATGTTTTCGCTTTTATTTGCCGGTATGGTTATGGGAATTTTTTCTACCATTAACAATATGTGCTTCTCTACAAATTCCATATTGGAAACAGACAAATATTCCATACTGAAAAAGGATGATCCTTATTTGTTTGATCAGGTTGACGGTGAAATAGTTAAGGAAGTTTCAGATAATGTAAGGTTAGCCGATACTGTAGAGTATTATTATGATAGCATATGTGTAATGGGAGATTCTGAATCAGTATATCTGAATCATACGGTAATAAAAGATGACGAATTTTTCAGAAAAAGATTGTCAGACAATCTCAACGGCAGTTTTATAAATAATGACAATGAAGTGATAATCAATCAAAATCTGTCAGAACAGCTTTTTGACAGTAAGAACAGCGTTGGTAAAGAAGTGACAATTATTTCTAATCAACGGGAGTATTCGTGTAAAATCTCAGGTGTTCTGAAGGTAAGTTTCAATAATAGTCAACCAATCATAATGGTAAGTGAAGCCTTGAGTAAAAAGTTCGGAACAGACTTAGCAAAAGGAGAAACCGTGTCTTTAGTGGCTCTGGAGGGCGACAACGAAAATTTAGATATGGTAAATACCACTCTTGATGCCGCTTCACCTGAGCAGAAAATAGTCAGCGGCAGAATGCCTGACAACAAGAATGAAGCTATAATAAGCGTGCATCAGTTCAACAGATTTATTTCTCTTCTGTTTTCCGACAACAATAACCTGCTGAGTATTGAAGACATACGCAAAGATCTTATACCTGATGATATAAAAAAGACCCTGCCTGATAAACTCATAAATGTATCTTCAAGTACCTGTACACTTGGCAAGATAAAAATTGTGGGAATATATGATTGTGAAAATGCAGATGACGGCGATGTGGTTTATATCAACGAAAATACATTTAAAGAATTTAATTCACCAAAGATCAATCGCATAGACATTTATGTATACGATCTGTCAGTGTCAGATATACTTACAAAAATAGCAGATGACCACGGACACATAGTTGAGCAGCCCACAGGCCCTGCAGCTGTTACGCTGGCAGTTCAATTACAGACCATTATAATGCTGTTAGGTGTTATTTGCATTATAATAATTACCATCACGTGTTTTATGATCCACTTCTCAACAAAGATGAATATAAAGGACAGAATATATGAAGTTGGAGTAATCAAGTCGCTTGGTTCGGATAATAATTCAATTTTCAGAATGTTCATAAATGAGAATATTATTATCAGTATTATAACAAGTGCAGCTGCCTCGGTTTTATTGATATTGATAAGCGTTTTGAACTCATCATTTGGTTGGCTGACCGTAAACGGAATTCCGGTATTGACCATAGAATGGTGGCATATAGCTGTTATCTTTGTACTTAACTTGATTATTACACTTCTTTCAGCATTAAAGGAAACCATTAAAGTATCTCGTATGAATATTATTGATGCTTTGAGAAACAAATATCAATAACAAAATAAAATGACATACTCACCTCATTATTATCGGGAAGTGAGTATGTCATTTTTAGTTCAGCGCAATAAAGCGGTTTATATCAACAAGTCTGGCTTCGGCATCCTTTACACCCATTTTGTAGATTTCATCAAGTAATTCAGGCTTGGTACAGCTCCGGCTTATGTTTATCGGGCTTGACGGCTCAATTATAAGTGCATTGTTATTGTCCTGCTCACTATAACATATTTCGCGCTCTTTGTTGTAGACTTTTGCTCTGTTTACCATAGCTTCAATAAGAGCGGGATATTGCTTGTATTTACTTTTAAGAATAAATAACGGAAAATCCGGCTTATCCTTTTTTATGTAGCTTCTGTCCCTTGTCAGAACAACAATGTTTTTCGCGATGCCATCTTTAATAGCGTATTCTATGGGTATCGGCGCGGTAACTCCGCCGTCAAGAAGCTTGTGGTTTCTGAATTCTACTATGTTGGATATGACAGGCAGCGATGCAGAGGCTATTACCGGAGCAAAATCCTGCTTTATATCCTCTTTATCAAAAAACACTGCCTTGCCTGTGTTACAGTCGGTTGTACAGACTCGAAGCTGCATAGATGTTTTTCTGAATTCGTCAAAGTCATATGGCAGAAGCTTATTCGCTAATTCTCCGAAAATAAAATCAAAGCCGAACAAACTTCCTGTTTTCCTCAGAAGCTTCATGCTGCAATACCGTTTGTCAGACGCATATTGTGTGAATATTTTATAATTTCTTTTGCTTTGTTTTGAAAGGTAAGAAAGTGCATTGCACGCACCTGCTGAAACTCCATATGTTACCGGCAGAAATATGTTATTTTTTGCAAGAACATCAAGAACTCCGGCTGTATATGCGCCTCTGCTTCCTCCTCCTTCAAGAATAAGTCCTACCACGATCCCACTTCCTTATAATTTGGTTTGATTCCTTTTAAACTTAATATGCTATACATTTTCTGAGAAATTTCTGATGTACTCTCATAAGCATTATATATAATCAACAAGTATATTATTATAAATTTGTTATTAATCATACGGTTATATATAAACAATTCGTTAATAAAAATAAAATTATCTTTGTCATTTCCCTCAATGCTGATCACAGGTGCTTTGTGCAAATTGCCTATGACATTTTTTCTTTAAAAGTATTATAATAGATTTAAAGTAAACTTTCAACAAAAGCAAAGGAGAACTTATTATGTTTTGTGTCGGCGATACAGTTATATACGGAACTCAGGGAGTGTGTAAGATCGTTGGTACTGAGGAAAATGATCTCAGCGGAGATACTATGGAATATTATGTATTAAGGCCTGTTTATGATGAAAATTCTACGGTTTTTGTACCTATGGGCAACAAAGCACTTTTGGAAAGAATGCGTTCGGTTCTTTCGGCAGAAGAGATATATGCAATGATAAAAAATATGCCTGAGCAGGAAACTATCTGGATAGATGATGATAACGACCGTAAAACTGCTTATCAGGAAATAATTAACCGCGGAAACAGAGAAGAACTTGTTCGTCTTATAAAAACACTTCATATGCACAAACTTGAACAGCAGCAAAAGGGAAGAAAGCTTCATATAAGTGACGAAGGCTTTTTGAAGCAGGCAGAAACATTGTTATATAACGAATTTGCCATTGTGCTCAACATAAAGCCGAATGAGGTAGTGCCTTTTATAACACAACAGATTGAATTAAATTAATAATTAATAATTGTGCGGTTAAACTTTTGTGCGATTTTTATTTTTGTTTCCGTGCGCTTATTTCACAGTTAAATAAATGTATAACAGTGAAGACGTGGACATCAGCTTAATTTTTCAAAATCCAATATTGCGTTGGCAATTTTACCCCGGAGGCACTCCGGGATTTTTTATTGTCTGTATTTACTTTGAGATGAAAGTGTAATATAATATAAATATTATAAAATGAAAGGAATTTTGAAATGGATATAAGACAAGAATCGCTTAAAAAGCACTATGAATGGCAGGGCAAGATTGAGGTTATCTCAAGAGCACCTATAACCAACTCAGAGGAATTGTCACTTGCATATACCCCCGGTGTTGCAGAGCCTTGCCTTGAAATTAACAAGGATTACGAAAAATCATTTTTACTTACAAGAAGAAGCAATCTTGTTGCTGTAGTTACAGACGGTACTGCTGTACTCGGACTCGGAGATATAGGTCCTGAGGCTGGTATGCCCGTTATGGAAGGTAAATGTGCACTCTTTAAGGAATTTGGTGATGTTGACGCTTTTCCTATCTGTGTGCGTTCAAAGGATGTTGATGAGATCGTCCGTACAATATATCTCATCTCAGGCAGCTTTGGCGGTATAAACCTTGAGGATATTGCTGCTCCAAGATGCTTCGAGATCGAAAGAAAGCTTAAGGAAATATGTGATATTCCCGTATTCCACGATGACCAGCACGGTACAGCTGTTGTTGTAGCTGCTGCACTAATCAATGCACTCAAAATTGTAAAGAAGGATATAAAGGACATAAAGGTTGTAATTAACGGTGCAGGTTCGGCAGGTATTGCGATTGCAAAGCATATTATGAATCTTGGAGTAAAGAATCTTATCCTCTGTGACAGTGCAGGTATTATCTGTGAGGGTGACGCAAGACTTAATTCCGAAAAGGCTGCAATGGCACAGATCACAAACCGTGAAAAGCTTACGGGTAAGCTTGCAGACGCTATGAAGGGCAGTGATGTATTCATCGGTGTTTCAGCACCCGGAGTTGTAAGTGAAGAAATGGTAGCTTCAATGAACAAAGACTCAATTGTACTTGCAATGTCTAACCCCACACCTGAGATTATGCCCGATAAAGCGAAGGCTGCCGGAGCAAGGATAATCGGAACAGGCAGATCGGACTTCCCGAACCAGATCAACAACGTACTTTGTTTCCCGGGAATTTTCAGAGGTGCACTCGACTGTCGCGCAAAAGAGATAAACGAGGATATGAAGGTTGCAGCATCCTATGCAATTGCATCGCTTGTTGACGATGCCGACCTCAACGAAGATTATATTCTCCCTTATGCATTTGATAAGCGTATCGGCAAAACAGTTGCAGCTGCAGTTATGAAGGCAGCAGAAGAAAGCGGCTGTGCTCAGCTCAAAAAATAATAATTAAAAAGTTTTAAATTAACAAAACACAGCAGTCTTGCAATGAATCTTGCAGGTCTGCTGTGTTCTTTTTGTTATTGACAGTCAAATTTTCTTTTAAAGTTTCTGAATTCTGTTTTGTGTTAAGAGTGTTTTTGGCATATGGCTGAAGCTTAGTGTATTAATTACACAATTATTCAATGAATTTATATATATGTAAGATATTATATTAAAAAAGGAGTGAAACGATAAGCCGGGTTCTGTCGTGAACAGCCATCTATCTTGGCAGTCCGTTACCGAAACTGCTCAGTGCCACCTATTCAAAGCCATCGGGCAGATGTTATGCTTTATTGCGGTGTTGCTCCGGATAGGGTTTACAGGGCCATACAGTCTCCTGTATGCCGGTGAGCTCTTACCTCGCCTTTCCACCCTTACCTGTACATAAGCACAGGCGGTATATCTCTGTTGCACTTTCCCTGGGGTCACCCCCGGCGGCCGTTAGCCGTTATCCTTGCCCTATGGAGCCCGGACTTTCCTCGGGTGCGGCCTTTCGGCACTGCATCCGCAGCTGTTTATCTCACTCCTCCAAAATTATATTACATTTTTCCCATCCTGTCAACATCTGTTCACCGCCGCACCCGTGTTCGCGCCGGCGAGCCGCCGGTCCCAATTCGCGTTTTCGCTTTACTGCATTACGCTTTGATTATCCAAACCAAACATACGCTGACCGCGGCAGCGAGCCGCTGCACCCAATTCGCGACCGCGTTCGCTAACGCTCACTCTGATTATCCAAACCAACCATACGCTGACCGCGGCAGCGAGCCGCTGCACCCAATTCGCGACCGCGTTCGCTAACGCTCACTCTGATTATCCAAACCAACCATACGCTGATCGCGGCAGCGAGCCGCTGCACCCAATTCGCGACCGCGTTCGCTAACGCTCACTCTGATTATCCAAACCAACCATACGCTGACCGCGATTTACCCTTCCACGCACTCCTTGCGTCGCGCTTTAGGAAGGGGTCTGTAAAAATCAGCAGCAGATTTAAGCTGCATATTCGTGAAAAATACCATTGTTACGCAAAGTAACAGCGGTGTCACAGATAGTGGATTGTTTTTAATTTGCTTTTTAACTATAATGAAAGTACCAAATCAAGCAAGGAGGTCATTACAATGACATTAGGCGAAAAAATAAAAGAAGTGAGAAAACAAGCGGGGTTATCTCAGGAAGATTTATCCAAGAAGTTGGGTATATCACGCAGCGCAGTAGCTAAATGGGAATGCGATAAGGGCATTCCCGATATAGATAATCTGAAAATGCTGTCACAGCTTTTAGATGTAAGCATTGATTATTTGCTGGATAACGGCGAAACTCCCGATAAGGCAGTAATCAAAGAGCCGATTGACCTTTCCAAATATGGCAAAGGAAGCCGCAGGGCAAAAAAGGATAGAATAATCCGAGAAAAATATCCTGAAGCAATCATTCATCCGCTGCTTGCAAAAACAAAACTGACAAAGGGCGAGGCTGCACTTGACTGGGGTATTGTGCTTGCCACCGATGCACCTGCCGGTATTCCCGGTTTAATCCACTCTTTTCAAGACTCTGGCAATCGGTACTATATGGTAGAGCAAGGCGAGAAGCAGTTGCTTGTATTAATCACCGATGAATTTATGGTGAGCCGTGAACCGGCACAAAAACAGCACTCCGATAAATTTGAAATTGGCAATATTAAATTTACGAAATGCTCTTATGAGGTAAAGTGATCCCACGGGTAAACAGAACACAAAAGAACACATACCGGTTATTTTCGAAGCAGTGTGTCTGAGGAGATCTGCTGCCTGTTTTAAAGTGAGGGATATGATTGTTTCATCAGGTTGTTTAATTAATAATTGCGTTTATATTTTTGCAGTATTCAACCTCAATTCCGAATTTATTATGCATCGTTTAAGACATCTTATTGATGTGAATAAAAATGAACTCTCAGTGACCATAATGAATAAAGTTTCGCTCAAGCCTTTACAAAGGCTTGCGGGGTCAAGGGGCGGCGCCCTTGTCGCACTCCGCAGAGTGCGAAATCCCCATATAAGATACACTCAGAAAAAAGATAAAACAAAAAGGCTGCTGTACACCGAGTTTTTTCGCTTGTGCAGCAGCCTTTTTCAATATTGATCATAAGTGATTCAGTAACATCGTTTTTGCATCTCTTTCAAAATTATTCACGGTTTCGTGAAGAACAAAGCGCTCTTTGTGCAGCAATCGTTGACAGAGTATCTCCAAGCTGAACTATCAGTGCCGCAAGCAATGTCAGCTCTTCATCGCTGAAATGAGCCGCTATTGCATTTGCAGCAGCAGTTGTCGATGCAGTAAGCTCACACGCATTCATATATTATCACTCCATATTATAATATGAATAACTGAAAGCGTTTGTGATATTCATTGTATATCAATATCAAGCGGCTCATCAAGATGCTCTGATACATATTTTCCGTTTTTCTTCCTTTGCCTTACACACTCAGAAAGAAGATATTCTATCTGTCCGTTTACCGAGCGAAAGTCGTCTTCTGCCCAAGCATAAATTGCGTCATATAATTCCTTTTTTAACCTTAACGGGATCTGCTTTTTTTCGCTCAATACACTCACCGCCTGTAATTATACACAAATTCTAAAACTATATTATAACAGAAATTTTTTCTTAATCAAGATAATACAGCAGCTTTAATATAGTGAACCTGAGTTGACTACAGGCTGTGCGTCGTGATTTCCGCAGAGAACTACAAGAAGATTTGAAACCATTGCGGCTTTTCTCTCATCATCAAGATCCACTATCTTGTTTTCACTCAGACTTTCCAATGCCATCTGAACCATACCAACAGCACCGTCAACAATAAGCTTTCTTGCATCTACAACTGCAGATGCCTGCTGTCTTTGCAGCATCGCGGCTGCAATCTCAGGCGCATATGCAAGATATGTGATCCGTGCCTCTATGATCTCGAGTCCTGCTTCGCTTACTCTTTTCTGTATTTCATCTTTTATTCTGCCCGCAACTATCTCACTTGAACCTCTGAGACTGCCTTCATCAGCAACACCGTCACCGGTTGTATCAACGTTCGGTGCAACATCATAGGGATATACCCTCACTATTTCTCTTAAAGCCGCATCGCACTGCAATGAAAGATACTCCTTAAAATTGTCAACATTGAAAACCGCCTTTGCAGTATCAACAACCCTCCATATTACAGCAATACTTATCTCTATAGGGTTGCCAAGACAATCATTTATTTTTTGCTTATTGTTGCTCAGCGTCATAATCTTAAGAGAAATTTTCTTGCTTGAACCCAGTTCAATATGCTGGCTTCCCGAAGCTATAACAACGCTTTTCTTCTCTCCGCCTACGTCGTCGCTCTGCCTTAGTTTTGTACCCGCCGCAGGATTGAATGCTGTACAAAACGGATTCACATAGTAAAAGCCTGCCTCCTTAAGAGTGCCCTTATAGTTTCCGAACAGCGTTAACACAACCGCTTCGTTAGGATTGATAAGCTTGAAGCCTGCACAAAGCACACAATCAACGGCTATCATAACCAAGGACGCTATGAAGAGCACAACATACATCGCATTTACCGGAACACCGCTTTCGTCACATTCAACAAAGTGATTTATTCCCAGTATCATACCGAAAACGCTCGCAGCAAAAAGAATTATGATCAGTAACAGCATAGTTATTCCAAGCTTCTTTTTGGTATAAATTTTTTCGTCCATTTAAATTCCTCCTTTGACTATTAATATTCTATAGGACATCAATATAATATCAAAATGATATTATATTGTCAACCTTTTTTGAAGATCTTTTTAAAAATTATTAATAATTTAATAAATTTTGAGTAAATAATTGAATAATTATTTGATGAGTTGTATAATTATTACATCTTAAGCAATATTTATTTTAAGGAGGAAAATAAAATGAAAGGCAAAGCTTTACGAAAGCTGCTGTCTTTAGCTTTAAGTACCGTGTTTGTCGGTTCAATGACTATAACAGCAGTGCCTGTTGTATTCGCAAGAGATTGTATGGATGAAGGCGAAGAATCAACATACTTCCGGAATCATACCATAGGTATTGTCGGAGCTATGACAGACTGGGGAGAAACTCCTGATGTTCCTTTGGAGGACATAGGAAACAACCGGGTTTATGTAGGTGCGATAAACGGTCTGGAAAAAGGTGATTATGAGTTCAAGATACGTGCAGACAGTTCGTGGGACGATTCATGGGGTGAGTATGAAGCTGATTACGACCGTACCTTAAACAGCCAGACGAATTTCAAAATATCACCAGAGGTAGATTCAGACCTTGTTGTGGTATTTGATACAAACGGCAGCGATGGCAATTTGTGGCCTGCGGTTCATTTCACAATGCCGAACGGCGGCGGAGATAAATCCATCAGCTTTAATTCGCTTGGTGTTATAGGCGGCTTCACTAATTGGTGCAGCGATGTAGAAATGACTGAGATAAGCGATGGCATATATTCCGCTTCTATCGGCGATCTTTCCGAAGGCACAGAGTTCAAAGTACGCGCAGATGAAAATTGGGATTACAGCTGGGGCGTATATGAAGAGGATTATGAAAGAACACTTAACAGTCAGACAAACTTTAAAATAACAGAAAACGCCAAGAACGTTACTGTTTTTATTGACACAAACGGAACAGACGCAGAACTGTGGCCTGTTGTATATACATACACGAATTCTGACGGTGAGCTTATTTTGTGCAGTGGTAATACGCCTGCTCCTTATGAAGATCCTAAACCGAAGCCCAATAGTGCATACGGCATTATCGGCAATATGACAGGATGGGGAGAAACTCCTGATGTTCCTTTGGAGGACATCGGCAACGGAATTTATGAGGGCAATTTTACGGTAGACGCCGGAGAATATGAATTCAAGGTACGCCAAGACCAATCATGGGATTACAGCTGGAGCGTATATGAAGAGGATTATGAAAGAACACTCAACAGTCAGACAAATGTTTCCTTTAGCGTAGATAACGCTTCAACAATAACAGTAAGGTTTGACACAACCGGTGACATTGATTACTGGCCTGTAAGCTATTCTGTTAATGGCGGCGATTTCATCTTCACCGGCAAGCAGAATCTTCCTCTTGAAAACACATCAAAATTTTATTCGGATTATTATACATATCGTGTAGGAGAGTCATCAGAGCTTGAATTCAATTACTCCTGCAGCGGCGGCGAGAGACCTGTTGAATACGCTGTATATATTTACAACAAAACAAAAGGCTGGAAACAGCTTGAGGATTATACCGATGATTACGGCTGGCATTATGTAAACTTCACACCTGAGGTTGAGGGTGAAAACACTGTAAGAGTCAAGGCAAAAGACGCAAATGGTGATATATCCAACAAAGACTTCACAATTAATGTTAAACCTGACTTTGAAAATACCTCATATATTTCCAATACAATAGTACAAAAGGGAAATTATGTTGATATTTACTGTCAGGCATACAGCAGCGAAGAAGTTCAATATGCTGTTTATGTTCAGGAATCCGGCAGCACAAAGTGGACGCTGATACATGATTATTCTACTGAAGAATATCGAGATTGGCGTGCGGATAAGGCCGGTCAGTACAAAATCAGGATAAAGGCTAAAAACGAAAGCGGTAAAATAAGCAACAAAGATATAAATGTTATGTCTGCTGTTTGCGGCGATGCAGAAGAATACAGCACAACCCTGTATGATTATATTTACTTTGATAATTCAAAAACAAAGTGGGACAATGTTTACGCTTATTGGTGGAACGATTATTCCGATAATATTTATGATATAACCAAAACAGATTATAATGCTGAATATCCCGGCGTAAAGATGACAAAAACAGGCAGCACAGACATCTGGCAGATAAGAATACCCTTCAATGCTTCACACATTATGTTCACTAACGGCGTAACAGATGAACAGCTTAGAAATGGTGCAGACTGCCGTGTTACAAATGATCTTGAATTTAACAGCTTTAATAACGCCGGTCAGATATATACCATCAACACCAGCACTGAGCCTAAAACAGGCAAAGGCATTGAAAAAACAAAGCACACATATACTGCCGGAAAATGGTCTGCTTATACAGGAACATTCAAGTCTGAAAATATCACTCCCCCGCTGGTAAACAATTCATGGGCAAGCGACTATGTTGATCTTGGAGAATCAGTAGGTATAGATTGCTATGCAAGCGGCGGTAAAGGCAACAAACAGTTTGCTGTATACTATAAGAAATCCGATGCAAAATCCTGGACAAAGCTCTCAGATTATAAAACGGACTCTTCTTATTATTTTACACCTTCAGAAGCAGGCAATTATGTTGTAAGAGTAAAGGCTAAGGATGAAGCCGGTACTGTTGTAAACAAGGACATTGATGTTGAAGTAGTAAAGCGTGAGCTTGTAAACCGTTCTTATCTTGATATATATATGGACGAAGAATGGAACGAAGATAAACAAGATTATTTATATACAGTCGATTTAGGTGCCGGAACTGAGGTTTACTGTACTTCTTACGGCGGAGTTGGCACAAAGACTTACTCTGTATTTTATAAAAAATCAGACAAGACCTCATGGACAAAGGTATCTGATTATAATGAAGACAGAGATATACGCTTTACTTTCCCTGAGGAAGGCGAATACACTGTAAGAGTAAAGGCTAAGGACGCCGAGGGCAAGATAGAAAATAAGGATATAGCCGTTCAGGTAGTAAAATCTCCCCTTAAGATCAATAATGTATATCATAGCGAATCATACTCTTACGGACGAGAGATAAGCATTGATGATATATATTATGAAGGCGGTGCGGGTGACGTAACCACCACTGTCTATTACAAACAAACAAAACAGACAAAATGGACAAAGGCAAGCGGTAAAAGCTTTACCCCCAAAGCCCTTACAACATATGACGTAAAGGTCGAGTTAAAGGACAAAACAGGCGATACCGCAGATTTCACCTTTACTATCAGCATTACAGCTCCCTCTATTGATCTTTATACATACCTTAATAATGTTTCAGACGGAGAAATGGATCTTGGCGAATCAGCTCAAATAAGCTATGATGTAGAGGGCGGATACGGTGCTCTGAAAGCAAGCTTTTCTTATAAGCTTGAGTCTGAAACCACATGGACAGAGCTTGTTTCCACCTCCGACAGCTATTATACATATTTTACGCCTGATTCTGTCGGCAGTTATGTTGTAAGAGTAAAGGTCAAAGACGAACTGGGAACAGAAACTTACAAGGATCTCAAACTCAAAGTTGTTGAACCCGTATTTAAAAACCTTTCTGATGCAGAAAATGCAAATCTCGGAAATCCTGTAAGTGTTTATTTGTATTCCAAAAACGGAACGGGTACGGTAAGATATGCTGTATACTACAAACCGAAAGATCAGACAAAATGGACAAAGGCATCTGACTATACATCAAAAGATTACGTTGAGTTTACTCCTAAAAAAGAAGGAGTATATGACGTAAGAATAAAGGCAAAAGATTCAACCGAGAAGATAGTCAATGCCGATATGACTGTAACAGTAACCAGGGTTCCGCTTGAAAATGAATCATATGTTTCTTACAGTGGCAAGTGGGATGGCAAAGACGCATCTTTGTATGACGGCTGTTATGTATACTCTGAGTCATACGGCGGAGTAGGCAAGAAATTATATTCAATATATTACAAGAAATCCGGCGCAAAAAGCTGGACAAAGGTTTCCGATTACTCTGACATCTACAGAACCAAGGTTACCTTCCCTGAGGAAGGCAGCTACATCGTAAGAGTAAAGGCTAAGGATGAAGAAGGCACTGTTGTCAATGAGGATATTACCGTTAAGGTATCAGTAGTTCCTCTTGAAGTATATTATAATGAGACATTCATCAATTACAATGAAACTCCCAAATTCACTGTAACAGCTGAAACCTATGGCGGTATAGGCGAAAAAAAATATGCACTTTATTATAAGCAGTCTTCTCAGACAAACTGGACAAAGGCGGCTGATTATTCATACAATAATGAAATGTCCTTCAACCCAAAGGCTGCAACAACATATAACGTTAAGGTAATGGCTAAGGACGAAAAGGACTCTGTTGCAGAAACCGTTTTTGACACTGAGATTAAAATGCCGGAGCTTCGGAATAGTGCATATATCAGCGAATCAGAAATAGACCTCGGCGACACGACTGAAATAACCGCAGATGCTTATGGCGGATGGGGAAAAAAGCAGGCTGCTGTTTATTATAAGCTTGAAAGCTCCTCAAAATGGACAAAGCTTAAAGATTATTCCGATGAATACTATGTTGAATTCAAACCTGAGGCAGTTGGAACATATGATGTAAGAGTAAAGGTCAAGGACTCAAAGAACAAGGTTGTTGATTGCGATCTTAAGCTTAATGTATTGACTCCTGTATTCAAAAACCTTTCAAAAACTTCTTATGAATGCATTGAACTGGGTAAATACGAATCTATCGACTGCATGAGCAAGAACGGAAAAGGCAATGTTGAATATGCAGTATATTATAAGCTTAAGGACAGTGCAAAATGGACTTTGCTGTGTGATTATTCCTACAATACAAGTGTTCGTTTTACACCTGACGCTGTAGGTGTTTATAACATAAGAGTAAAGGCTAAGGACGAAGCAGGCAAGATTGTTAATTCAGACCATAGCCTGGTTGTTGAAAAGAATACTCTTGAAAACATGTCTTATGTTGACTGCGACAGAGAAAGGCTTTCACTTGCAGACGGATGCAGAGTTTATTTTGAATCTAAAGGCGGAGAAGGCGAAAAGCTTTATGCAGTTTCCTACCAGAAGGATGGTCAGACAGACTGGACAACCGTTATTGACTATGAAGACAGATACTCTGTTCCTGTAGTATTTGCAGAAGAAGGAAAATATACTGTCAGAATATCTGTCAAGGATTCAGCAGGAACTGTTGCAGACATTGACGAAGTTGTCTATGTTTCCAAAACACCCCTTGAATTCTCATATGTAGATTACAACAGAGAAGGCTATTTAGGCAGCACTGTATACATCAATCTCCGTGCAAACGGCGGTGCAGGCGATACACAGTATGCTCTTTATTACAAGCAGTCAAAACAGACAAAATGGACAAAGGCTTCAGACTATTCAGCTTCAAGTGATCTTACCTTTACTCCTAAGGCTGCAACAACTTATGACTGTAAGGTAATGGCTAAGGATAAAGACGGCACTGTTATCGAAAGACTCTTTACAATTGAAGTTACAATAGAAGAATTTAAATTCGAAGAAATCGGAGAAGAACGTGTATATTACCTCGGCGACAGTGTTTATGTATCCGAAAACGCTTTTGGCGGTGTAGGCGAAAAGCAATATGCTGTTTATTACAAACAGGAATCTCAGACAAGCTGGACAAAGGCTTATGACTTCACCGATGAACGCAAGGCTTTCACTCCTAAGGCTGCAACAACATATGACATAAAGGTGCAGGCTAAGGATGAAAAAGGCACTGTAATAGAAGATCTGCGTAAGGTCAAGATAAACAAGACTGAATTTATAAACAATTCATATATCAGTAATTATTATGATGATGATAGTAGTTTATATTATACGGTTTATGTAAGAAACCGCTCTGAATATGGAACCGGTCTTGTAACTTATGCAGTATATTACAAGCTTCACGATGCTTCAAAATGGACGCAGATCTGTAACTATACAACATTGTCAAGTGTAGGATTTACTCCCAAAACAGAAGGCATATATGACGTAAGGGTAAAGGCAAAGGACGAAGCAGGCAAGATTGTCAACAAAGATCTCAGCGTTAATGTCAAGAAGCTTCCGCTCGAAATCAGCTCATATATCTATTCGGATTATAACGTACATAATTCCACTTTTTATAACACCACCATACCTCAGAATACGAATTGTTCAGCATCAATCTCGGCTTACAACGGAGCGCAGGGTTATACATACTCTGTATCCTATAAGAAGTTTGGTCAGACAAAATGGACAACAGTTTCAGATTTCTCTGAAAACAGAAACGTTGATCTTCCGTTTAAAGAAACAGGTGTATACATTGTAAGAACTGCTGTTAAGGACAGCGAAGGGGCAACAGCAGTCAAAGATCTGTCTGTTGAAATAATTAATATGCCGCTCACTATCCAATATACCAACTATGACATCAGTTACAGTGAAAACTGTGTAGTAAACACTTACATGAGCACGATCGGCGGCACAGGCAAAGTTCAGTATGCCGCTTATTACAAGCAGAATTCTCAGAAAAACTGGACAAAGATTTCTGACTATTCAGATGAAAACTCATTTATTTTCAATCCAAAGGCAATAACAACATATAATGTAAAACTGCTCGCTAAGGATGAAGCAGGAACCATTGCCGAAAAGGTATTTAATATTGAAGTTAAGTGGCCGGAACTCGAAAACTATTCATATCTCCCATTCAATGCGATTGACCTTGGTGACAAGGTAACCGTATATGCCAGATCATACGGCGGCTGGGGTGCAAAACAGTATGCTGTTTACTACAAGCAGGAATCTCAGTCAAGTTGGACAAAGATTTCTGACTACACAGACAAAACAGAGTTCTCATTTACTCCGAAGGCTATAGCAAAATATGATGTAAGAGTAAAGGTAAAGGATTCAAAGGGAACTGTTGTAAACAGTGATATGAAGTTTATGGCTATTAAGCCTGTATTCAGGAATAATTCCTATGTTGGCAATTCATATCCATATCTTGGTCAGTCGGTCAATGTTTACTGCCGCTCCAAAAACGGCGCAGGAACAGTTCAATATGCTGTATTCTATAAGAAGCACATACAGTCAGGCTGGACAAAGCTTTCCGATTATTCAACAAATGAAATTGTAAAATTCAACCCCACTGAAATCGGACAATATGATCTCAGAATAAAGGCTAAGGATTCAAACGGAACGATCCTTAACAGTGACTTCTTTGTTGAAGTAACTATCGGTCCTCTTTCAAACAGTTCAACACTCAAGACAGACCTTATCCGTCTTACAGACATAGCTGTTGTTAACTGTGATTCAATGTATGGACACGGCAATATACAGTATGCGGTCTTCTACAAGCAGACAACTCAGAAAAACTGGACAAAGATCTCTGACTATTCTTCAGACACAACCTTTAAATTCATACCAAAGGCCGCTAAAGACTATGTAGTTCTTGTAAAAGCAAAGGATGAAGACGGAACAATAAGCGAAAGTCAGCTTGATCTCTCAGTCAAGGATGTACCATTCCTGAACACATCTACCGCAAGCTACACAGACGAAAACGGAATAAAGTGGAGCAATGGATATTTCAGAGATAACTTCACTGTAAATTACAGCAGCTCAGGCGGCAAAGCTCCGGTTCAGTATGCGGTATATTACAGGAAGTCAGGTACAACCACATGGACAAAGGTGGTTGATTATACAAAGGTATCTTCTTCTCTTATTACTCCAAAAATAGATAATAAAAATGAGTTTGTAAAATTTGATGTACGCGTAAAGGCAAAGAGCGCAGACGGCACTGTCTCAAACAGAGATTTTACAATGTATCACATTGTAGGAAAAGGTCAGAAGTGATTGCCTGCAAAAAAGCTGAACGCTGAAAGTGTTTGACAATAAACAAAAATAAAGGAAGCATCGTTTTTCGGTGCTTCCTTTTTTATTCAAAAGTTTGTTAATATGCATACAGGTTCAGATCCCACGAAGGAATGTGTGGGTGCTGACGAATGAAAAGCTTATAATCCGGCTGAATTGAGTGTATAAGAAGGGGCAGACTGAAAATGTCCTCACTTCTGTGATAGAGTGCTATATTGAGTTTTGGCTTATCACGTTTCAGCGTATTCATACCGCCAATGATTGCTCTCTCTTCTGCACCCTCAACATCCGCTTTCAGATATGTCAGCTGCCGCCTTTTATAGAGTGTATCTACTTTTGTAACCGCAAGCTTCTGCGTTCCGCTTTCAGAAATTGAAGATCCTCTGCCAAGAGAAGAGTTGAAAACAAGGTCTTCATCCTCTGACCATATTCCCATATTAAAAAGCTGTATATTATCTATACCTCCGGCATATTCACGAAGCTTTTTATAAGTTTTTTTGTCAGGTTCAAGAGCGGTTATATGGCTATATCTGCCGTTTGTATAATGTAGAAACTCCTCTATGGTATCTCCTCTGTATGCGCCAAGATCAAGATAGCTCTCGTTATCATCCAGCCTTAGTATGTCACGAAAGGCTTCTTCTTTATCTGAAAAACATCCCGTCAAATATTCAAGCTCTCCGCTGAGCTTGAAGTTTATAATGCTCTCAAATGTACGTCTTGAAAGCTCGTCTGACAGTATATCATAAACCATCTGTATTTCAGCTATATGGCTCTCATAAAAGTTTCTGTTAAAAATATTCTCCCCATATACGGGAACATCTGCACACAATACTGTATGTCTTTTGGAAAGTCTGATTATATTTTCTATGACCTCCTGCCGCTGAGAGCCAAAGGCTATGATAATGACAGGATTCTGAGTTTCATTCTCAAAATCTGAAACAGACTTTACGGTAAAGCCCCGGAAGCTGCGGTTTCTTATAAAACCATCGCTTGCCATAATTCCGTATACATCTATTTCAAGCCTTTTAAGCTCATTAAGAATTTTATCCGCACCGTTTCCCGTACCATAAAGTATTATTGACCTTCTGCATTCTTTAAGCCTTTTCCAAATATCATTGCCTGTGTATATTACCATACAAACATCACCTGCCTGAAAATAAAAATAACTGCAGCCATACCCCATAGTACAGCCGCAGTTATTTTATTGCCTTTAAGTTAAAATACTTATTGCCTGCCTTTTAAAAGCTTCTTGATGTTGAATACTGCTCCGGCAAAGGACAGCGCAAGAATCGGTCCGCAAAGTGCTCTCCACCATATATCAAAATCCGATCCGTTGTGAAGGAATAAATAATGAATAACTATCGGCAGTAAAAACTGACATTGACCAACACACGCTCCATAAATTGCTGCGTCTGCTGCACATATTGAAAACAGACCAATCATAATTCCAAAGGCTATATATATTACCGGAATTATAATCTGTACAGGCAGCGGAAACTCAACAGAGCTTCTCAGAAGAGTTTTATCAGAAATGCTGCTTACTCCGAGAAGGTCCAGTATCACACATACGATACCGCCTATTATAAAAAATATAAGACACATCTGAGGCTTTGTACGTATTTCGCTTAAATCAAATCTGTCCATAATAAAACACCCCTTTTAAGAGCTGCATTATTTTCTTTTATAGCCATCCTTTAATGATACACTTCTGTTAAAAATAAGCCTATCGGGAGTGCTGTCATTGTCAGTACAGAAATATCCCGATCTCATAAATTGATAACGTGTGCTGCTGTCAGCCTTTTCAACCGCTCTTTCAGCCTTGCAGCCCTTAAGAACAACCAGACTTTCCGGATTGATATAGTCAAGAAAATTTTTGTCACCAGTATCAGGCTCCGGATCGGTAAAAAGATTATCATAAAGGCGAACCTCGGCTTCAACATAATTTTTTGCATCCACCCAGTGTATAGTACCTCTTACCTTTCTGCCGTCGGGAGTATCTCCGCCGCGTGTTTCAGGGTCATATTCAGCATAAACCTCAACAACGTTTCCGCTTTCATCCTTTTTGCAGCCTGTACACTTCACTATATAAGCTGATTTAAGTCTTACCTCATTTCCGGGATAAAGACGGTTATAGCCTTTTATCTTTTGCTCGATGAAGTCCTCTGCTTCAATATAGCACTCACGTCCGAAGGTTACTGTACGCTTGCCGTCTTCAGGGCGGTTAGGATTGTTTTCAATTTCAAACTCCTCTGTTTTGTCCTCAGGATAGTTAGTTATTATAAGCTTTATCGGACGCAGAACCACCATAACACGCTGTGCTGTTTCATTAAGATCCTCACGCAGACAATGCTCCAAAAAGCTGTATTCAACAACACTGTTTGTCTTTGCAACACCGATCCTGTCACAGAAATTGCGTATAGAAGCAGGTGTATAGCCTCTTCTTCTGAGTCCGCACAAGGTAGGCATTCTGGGATCATCCCAGCCGTTTACATATTTATCTTCAACAAGCTGACGGAGCTTTCTCTTGCTCATAACCGTATTGTTTATACCAAGTCTTGCAAACTCTATCTGACGGGGAACACACGGTACGGAGGTATTATTTATCACCCAGTCATAAAGCGGTCTGTGGTCCTCAAATTCAAGTGTGCATAAAGAATGTGTAATACCCTCTATAGCGTCCTCAATGGGATGAGCAAAGTCATACATCGGATATATACACCACTTGTCGCCTGTGCGGTGATGATGGATACGGTTGATTCTGTATATAACCGGATCACGCATATTGAAGTTGCCGCTTGCAAGATCAATTTTTGCACGAAGCGTCATACTTCCGTCTTCAAATTCACCGTTTTTCATACGTTCAAACAGATCAAGACTTTCCTCAACGGGTCTGTCACGATAAGGGCTTACAGCAGGTTTTGAAAGATCTCCTCTGTTTTCTCTCATCTGTTCGGGCGTAAGCTGGCAAACATAAGCAAGGCCCTTTTTTATAAGCTCAACTGCATAGCCATACATATCGTCAAAATATTCCGACGCAAAATAGAACCGGTCGTCCCAGCTGAAGCCAAGCCATTCTATGTCTTCTTTGATAGCGTCAACATACTCTACGTCCTCTTTTGTAGGGTTAGTGTCGTCCATTCTGAGGTTGCACTTGCCGCCGAAGCGTTCAGCCATACCAAAGTCAACGCATATAGCCTTTGCATGGCCGATATGCAGATAACCGTTAGGCTCAGGCGGAAAACGTGTGTGTACCTCCTTGCCCTCATATCTGCCTCCCTCGGCTATATCCTCTGTTATAAAATCATATATAAAATTTCCTGCGGCATTTTCAGCCGTCTTTATTTCTTCTGCCATCTATGCTTCTCTCCTTAAACTGTACTCTTATTTTCAAAATATGAACATTTCACGTTCTGATAAACAAATGCGGTTCTATATAGCATAAACACAGCTTATCCCAGCTTTTCAAGTCCTTTATGCAGCCTTGCAAGAGATTCTTCTCTGCCGAGAATATCCAGAATTTCAACCGCACCGCCCGGTGTTACTGTCATACCTGACGCAGCAATTCTTACAGGCCACATAGCAGTACCGTTCTTTACTCCAAGTTTTACGGCAAGCTCAATAAGACAATCGTGTATGCTGTCGTGATTCCACTCTGTAAGTGCTTCAAGTGCTTCTGTTCCTGCCTTAAGCAGCGATGGGGCATTTTCAAGATTTGTCTTGCTCTTTTTATTTACAAACAGCTCTTTATCGTAATCAGGCTGCTGTGCAAAAAAAGCGATCTTTTCCGGTATATCGGTAAGCTTTGTTGTTCTTTGCTGAAGAATTGAAGCAAGCTTCACCCTGTCAAGGTTTTTATCACCAAGAGCCTTACTGAAATAAGGATCGGCAGCTTGTGCAAATTGTTCAACAGTCATAGCCTTGATATATTCTCCGTTGAACCATTCAAGCTTATCATAATCAAACACTGCCGGTGACTTGCTTATACCGTCTATGGAAAAATTTTCAACAAGTTCGCTGAGTGTAAACATCTCTCTGTTATCCTTTGGCGCCCATCCCAGAAGTGCTATATAGTTTATGATTGCCTCCGGCAAAAAGCCTGCATTTACAAGATCTTCAAAGCTTGTTGCACCGTGACGCTTGGAAAGCTTTGATATTGAGCCGTCATCGTTCTTTCCCATTATGAGCGGAAGGTGTACATATGTGGGAATTTTCCAGCCAAATGATTCATAAAGAAGATTATATTTAGGAGTGGAAGAAAGATATTCACTTCCTCTTACAACGTGTGTTATATTCATTGTATGGTCGTCTATAACGTTAGCAAAATTATAGGTTGGGAAGCCGTCAGCTTTAATAAGTATCTGATCCTGCAATTCGCTGTTTTCAACGGTTATTGTACCATATACAGCGTCTTCAAAGGTCGTTGAGCCTTCAAGCGGCATTTTCTGACGTATTACAAACGGAACATTATCCGCAAGCTTTTGTTCAATTTCTTCCTGAGAAAGATTACGGCAGTGTCTGTCATAGCCTGCTCCCGGATCATCAGCGTTTGCCCTGAGACCGTCAAGTCTTTCTTTTGTACAGAAGCAGCGGTATGCCTTACCGTTTTCGATAAGCTGTTCTGCATATGGCAGATACATATTCTTTCTTTCACTCTGTACATAAGGACCATATTCTCCGCCTACATCAGGACCTTCGTCGTGCTTAAGACCTGCCAGCTTCATTGTATTATAGATAATATCAACTGCGCCCTCAACCTTACGTTCCTGATCGGTATCTTCAATTCTGAGTACAAAATCTCCGCCAAGAGATTTTGCTATAAGATACTCATAAAGTGCAGTTCTTAAATTTCCCACGTGCATAAAGCCCGTAGGACTTGGTGCAAATCTTGTTCTTACCTTACTTGACATTTTTCATTCCACCCTTATTATTTCTGTTAATCTGATAAAACACAGATATTCAAACTATCTTTTTATTATATCAAATTTTCCGAGATATTCAACTGCTGAATTAAAAAAAATTAAGCGTTCGCTGCGGCAAGCTGCCGCACCCGTGTTCGTGACCGCGTATCCGGGTTGACTTGTGGGAAAAGTTGGAGTATAATGTAACTTGGATAAAAAGCGTAAAGCTAAATGAGGAGATGTGTAAATGAAAAATTATAATATTACATTGCTTAAGGGTGACGGAATAGGTCCTGAGATCGTTAATGAGGCTGTAAAGGTTCTTGATAAAACGGCTGAAAAATTTGGCTTTCAGGTCACATATACAGATGCACTGCTCGGCGGTTGTGCAATAGATGCAACAGGAGTTCCGCTGCCGCAGGAAACTATAGATAAGTGTAAGGCGTCAGATTCCGTTCTTCTTGGAGCGGTGGGCGGTCCAAAATGGGATACTCAGCCCGGTAATAACCGCCCTGAAGCAGGTTTGCTTGGCATAAGAGGCGCACTCGGACTTTTTGCTAATCTTCGTCCGGCTGTGATATTTGAACCGCTTAAGGATGCTTCCCCCCTGAGAGGCGATATAATAGGCGAGGCTATGGATATTATGATCGTAAGAGAGCTTACCGGCGGTATATACTTCGGAAAAAGAGGTAAATTTGAAGAAGACGGTGTTCCGGCTGCATATGATACCGAAAAATATAATGTAAATGAGATCGAAAGAATCGGCAGGGTTGCTTTCGATATGGCAATGAAGCGCAATAAAAAGCTTACAAGCGTTGATAAGGCAAATGTGCTTGATTCTTCAAGACTCTGGAGAGAAACAATGATAAGACTTTCAAAGGAATATCCTGAGGTTGAGCTTAATCATCTTTATGTGGATAACTGTGCAATGCAGCTTGTGAGAAATCCTAAACAGTTTGATGTTATCGTTACATCAAATATCTTCGGTGATATACTTTCTGATGAAGCATCAATGATAAGCGGATCTATCGGTATGCTTGCGTCTGCAAGTCTTAACAGCACAAAGCTCGGAATGTATGAGCCTATTCACGGTTCAGCTCCCGATATTGCAGGAAAGGGTATAGCAAATCCGCTTGCAACTATCCTTTCGGTTTCAATGATGCTCAGATATTCTCTTGATGAGCCGGCTGCTGCCGATGCAATAGAATCAGCTGTTGCTGAGGTTCTGAAAACAACAAGAACTCCTGATATTTATACAGAGGGTACAAAAAAAGTATCTACCTCAGAGATGGGCGACGCTGTTTGTGCATTGATCTGACATCTGCATTTCAAGCCGTATTCTGTAGCTGAATAATGCAGAATAATTGGATTATATGCATACCTGCCAATCAGGGCGGGTAACACGAAAATTGATTTTCGTGTGCAGAAAAGATGATCCATTGACTAATCTTATTAAAAGGTGTGAAAGGATATGAACATAGATACTGAAAGACTGATGCTGGCATTGACGCTGCTTCTGGCAGGCTTCATTATAGTCTTTGTTGTGCTGATACTTCTGATCTTGATCATAACAATATATGGTAAGATCATACAGACCGCACAGGGAGCTTCACAAAAGCGTAAGCAGCAAAAGAAAAAGGTGGTTGTAGAAGCAAAAAAAGAAGAAAAGACTGCCGGACCTGCCGTGTTCGGGAATGCAGGTTCACAGAACGATGAAATACCCGGTGAAATTATAGCAGTCATTGCAGCAGCGGTTGACGCTGTATATGGAAAAAGTGCACACGGAAGAATACGCTCGGTAAAACGGTCGCGCTCGTCACGTTCGGAATGGGGCAGAGCTGGTATCGCTGAAAACACAAGATCGTTCTGAATTTAATTACACTCTGACAGAAAGGAAGAAAATTGATGGATATTTTCTCTCAGCTCGGCAATATAATTGTTGAACTGTATAAATCATCGGGACTGGCAACCTTGGGGTGGCAGAACTACGTTATGATCGTTATTTCGTTTATCCTGATGTTTCTTGCAATCAAAAAGCAGTATGAACCGCTGCTTTTGCTGCCGATTGCCTTTGGTATGATGCTGGTAAATATTTTCCCTGCAATTATGGGAAATCCCGTTACTCAGTTTATGACAGAGGAACAGCTTGTTGCAGGAGGACTTGATCCGAACTCATACATAAAAACAACTATGGCGGACGGCTCTGTGGTCTATAATGTTACACAAAACGGCGGTCTGTTCTATTATCTTTACCAGGGAGTGCATCTCGGAATTTTTCCGCCGCTCATCTTTCTTGGAATTGGTGCAATGACAGACTTTGGTCCGCTTATTGCTAATCCTAAAAGCTTTATTCTTGGAGCTGCTGCTCAGATAGGCATATTCATAACATTTATTGGTGCTATACTTCTGGGTTTCAAAACGAATGAAGCAGGTTCTATTGCTATAATCGGCGGAGCAGACGGTCCTACAGCTATTTTCGTTACATCAAAGCTTTCGCCCGAATTGCTTGGTCCGATAGCAGTTGCGGCTTATTCCTATATGGCACTTGTTCCTATCATCCAGCCGCCTATTATGAAGCTTCTCACAACAAAGAAGGAGCGCTCTATTGTAATGGGACAGCTTCGTCCTGTTTCAAAGCTTGAAAAGATCATTTTCCCGATAGTTGTTGTTGTGCTTGTAGCAATACTTCTTCCGGATGCGGCACCACTTGTTGGTATGCTTATGCTCGGAAATCTTTTCAAGGAAAGCGGCGTTGTTGACAGAATCGCAAAAACCGCACAAAATGAACTGATGAATATAGTAACAATCTTCCTTGGTGTTACAGTAGGCGCAACGGCAAGCGGAACATTGTTCCTTACCCCAAAAACACTTGGCATCATAGCTCTCGGACTTATTGCGTTTTGTCTTGGTACGGCCTGCGGTGTGCTTTTCGGAAAGATAATGTGCTGGGCAACAAAGGGAAAGGTAAATCCGCTTATCGGTTCGGCAGGCGTATCTGCTGTTCCTATGGCTGCGCGTATTTCTCAGAAGGTCGGACAGGAGGAAAATCCTGCAAACTTCCTGCTTATGCACGCTATGGGTCCTAACGTGGCAGGAGTTATAGGTTCGGCAGTTGCAGCAGGCGTGCTTATAAGCGTACTTAAGTAACGGTAACTTTAATAAAAAAATCAATGGCTGACAAACGATATTCAATGCTTCGTTTGTCAGTTTTTTTTGATAATTCGGGTTACTTTTTTAAAAGATAAGCCTTTATATATCATACCCTTTATTAAGTGGGTTGAAATTCTTTGATATACGTCAAAACTAACAAAGTTTATAGCAATTGTTGATTTTTAAATGATAAAATGTTATTATAATTACAGTGGGATAGAATCGAATTAAGGAGGTAGTATTATGAATAAAAATATGATAAAAAGAATATTTGCCTCAGTGATGTCGGCACTTATTGTTGTCAGCGGTACGGCTGCGGCAAATACATATTATGCACCTGCTGTAAGAGCAGAAGCTGGAACTCAGGCTGAAACGGAATACACTTTGGTAGCAAATGAATCGGAAATTGACAGACAGACGATACTCAAGGGCGAGAGTGTGACTGTTTATTGCGGTGCAAGCGGCGGTACAGGGGAATATCAGTATTCTGTTTACTATAAGAGGGTTTCACAGACCTCTTGGACCTGTGCACAGAAGTTCAGCGATAATGCAGTTGTTTCCATCAAACCGACCGGAGTGGAATTTTATGATGTTAAAATCACTGCAAAGGATTCTGAAGGAATAACCGACACTAAATGTCTCTATTTCAGTGTTTTGGCACCGCTTAAGAATACTTCGTCTATAAGCAGCACCACAATAACCAAGGGTGACGATGTTATACTCCGAGGTTCAGCAAGCGGCGGCGGCGAAGGTTACAACTATGCCTATTATTATAAGCAGGCGTCCAAAAGCAGCTGGACCTGTGCAAAAGGCTATAGTGAGGATGAAAGCATTGCGATATATCCTGCCGCGGCGGTGGATTATGACGTTCGCATTAAAGTAAAAGATTCATACGGAAATGTGGCTAACAAGGATTTTAAAGTTAAGGTCAATGCTCCCATTGTCAACAAATCTACGGCAGACAAGACTGTAGTGATTAAGGGAGGCAGCGTAACTCTGACGGGAGCAGCAAGCGGCGGCAGCGGAACATATACCTATGCTTATTATTATAAAAGAGAAACTCAGACCTCGTGGACTGCTGCAAAGAGATACAGCACAGACACAACAGCGGTGATAACTCCTACGGCTGCGGTGGTTTATGATCTTCGTGTAAGTGTCAAAGATTCATTCGGAAATGTCAGTGAAAAGGAATTCAAGCTTAATGTTGTGACTGCCCTGAAGAATAAGTCTTATGCCGACAGTGCATCTATCGAAAAAGGGCAGACTTTAACAGTAATTGGTAATGCAAGCGGCGGCAGCGGCGATTATACCTATGCATATTATTACAGGCAGAATAAACAGACAAAATGGACCTGTGCAAAAGGGTTCAGCAATACCACTTATGTGTCGATAAAGCCTGCTGCGGCAGTTGACTATACTATTCGTGTGAAGGTAAAGGATTCTTTGGGAATTGTTGCAGTCAAGGATATTGCACTTAAGGTTACAGCTCCGCTTAAAAATAATTCTAAAATAGAGAAAACATCAATAACCAAGGGACAGAGTGTAACACTTACCGGTGCAGCAAGCGGCGGCAGCGGTGAGTATAAATATGGTTACTACTACAAAAGGCACACAAATACCTCGTGGACGGTTGCAAAGGACTACAGTACCGATACAACGGCTCTTATAACCCCTACAGCGGCAGTTGATTATGATCTCTGTGTTCGCGTAAAGGACTCCTCCGGAACATTAGTTGAAAAAATTTTTGAGCTTAAGGTTACAACTCCGCTTAAAAATACTTCATCCATTGACAAAACCGGTATCATCAAGGGTGAAACTATCACAGCCAAAGGCTCGGCAAGCGGCGGCAGCGGAACATATATCTATGCTTATTATTACAAACAGAAAAAACAGACAAAATGGACATGTGCAAAAAGCTATAGTGAAGATACATCGGCAGTCATAAAGCCTGCTGCGGCAGTTGATTATGATGTCAGGATCAATGTAAAGGATTCTGATGGAAATGTTGAAGAAAAGTATTTTACATTTAGCGTCACAACTCCGCTCAAGAATAACTCCACAGCTGAAAAGTCCGTTATATATAAGGGTGAAAGTGTTACCCTGACAGGAGCGGCAAGCGGCGGCAGCGGTGATTATACTTATGCATATTTCTATAAGCAGTCTTCACAAAACAGCTGGACTCGTGTAAAGGACTACAGCACCGATACAACAGCAGCAGTAACTCCTTTATCGGCAGTTGACTATGATATGAGTGTTCGTGTGAAGGATTCAAATGGCAATATTGTTGAAAAGACCTTCACACTCGAGGTTCTTCCGGTTCTTAAAAATACATCAAAAATAAGCAAAACAGCCATTTTTAAAGGCGAAGCTGTATCAGTAAGCGCATCGGCTTCAGGCGGTACAGGTGAATATACCTATGCTTACTACTATAAGAGAACAACTCAGAACAGCTGGACTCTTGCAAAAGATTACAGTGCCGATACAACAGCCGATATTAAACCCGCAGCTGCAGTTGATTATGATGTGCGTGTGAACATTAAGGATTCCTATGGAAATATCGTTACAAAGGAATTTGTTATAAACGTTACAACTGAGCTTAAAAATAATTCATCGGCTGACAAAACTATTATAACAAAGGGTGAAAGTGTGATTCTGACGGGAGCGGCAAGCGGCGGCAGCGGCGATTACACTTATGCATACTTCTATAAGCAGTCTTCACAGAACAGCTGGACACGCGTAAAGGACTACAGCACAGATACAACGGCTGAAATAACTCCTTTGTCAGCTGTGGATTATGACCTTAGTGTACGCGTCAAGGATTCCGTCGGCAACGTCAAGGAAAAAACAATGACTCTTACTGTTCTGCCGACGCTCTTCAACAACTCACAGATCGAC
The DNA here is from genome assembly GCA_902786345.1 of uncultured Ruminococcus sp. Taxonomy (GTDB): domain Bacteria; phylum Bacillota; class Clostridia; order Oscillospirales; family Acutalibacteraceae; genus UBA1213. Next base: position 46,234 of record CADACB010000011.1, read on the forward strand.
ACAAACGAAATTCTGCCCGGCAAGAGTGTAACTCTTACAGCATCGGCTTCGGGCGGCAGCGGAATATATACCTATGCTTATTATTATATGAAGGCTGAAGCGACTGACTGGACTCTTGCAAAGGATTACAGTACAAAGGATACTGCGGTTATAGTGCTTGACTCATCAGGCAGCTATAATATTCGTGTCAGCGTAAAGGATTCCAATGGCAGTGTTGTAAGCAAAGACTTTTTTGTTCAGGTTCTGCCGGAGCTTGAGAATACATCAGAGATAGATAAGGCAGATCTGTCATCGGAAGATACTGTTACCGTAACAGCATCGGCTTCGGGCGGCAGGGGAACATATACTTATGCTTATTACTATAAGAGAAATTCCGATAATAACTGGACTCTTATTAAGGATTACAGCAACACCAACAGGCTTGTGCTTAATCTTACGGCATTTGAGGATATTAGCATTCTTGTATCTGTAAAGGATTCCGACGGCAATGTTGCCGAAAAACAGTTTAGTCTTTCTGTAACACAGGCACTTGTAAACAACTCATATGTAAGCTCAGACAATATAGATCTTGGTGACAGCGTTAAGGTTTATACTATAGCTTCGGGCGGTTCGGGCAGTGTGACATTCAGTGTTGCATACAGAATGCTGGGTTCGGTTATGTGGACTGGGCTTGATTACACAACAACGTCACAGTATATGATTTTTACACCATCTTCAGCGGGTACTTATGAGATAGTTGCCGCTGCAGAAGACAGTAACGGAAATAAGGCTGAAAAGTCGTTCACAGTTACGGTCAATGAAAATGCACTTGACAGCAAAATAGAAAAAATACTTCCCGATATAGTAACATCATCAATGGATGACTTTGATAAAATAAAGGCAATTCACGACTGGATGATACGCTATGCCGAATATGACATAGATAACTATAATTTGGGCAGCGTTCCCGATTCATCATACACAGCCGAGGGCTTTTTAGACACAAAGCTGGCTGTATGTGACGGTTATGCAAAGGCATTTGAAGCAATTGCATCCAAGGCAGGCCTTAACGCAACAAGAGTTACCGGTTATGCAATCGGTGTTTCGGGAGAGCTTGAAAGACACGCATGGAATCAGGTTCAGATTGACGGAGTATGGTATAATATTGATGTAACGTGGGATGATCCGGTAGCAGGTGCCGGATATTCCGGAGATAATCTCAGCTACAAGTATTTCCTTATTCCCGACAGTCAGTTCTATACTGATCATCAGGCAAGCAGCACAAAATACACCTGTACAGCTTCTCAGCCTGTAAGCAGACTTGTACCTATAGTTCTGAGAGAAGAGCTTTCAAACAATTCTGACTATGCATATGGTGAAACAGATGATGATCTCAAGCAGGCAATGCAGGGTTTCAACGACAGTGGAATTACTAAATTCACACTCATCTACAAGACAGATGAAAAAGACAATTCTGCAATGCTTCAAAGAATATTCAACAACGGACCTTCCGGACATGGTATGAAATTCAGCTACAGAAAATGGAAGTTTGACGGATACTGGCAGATCACAGTAACCCTTACATAACCTTATGCTGCAGTTATCGTAATGCTTATTTAATTAACAATTGATAATTAATGATTGTGTTCACGGTTTTTTTGACATTCGGCATTTTTCCGTAATTCAGATTGTTATGAATTATGCATTGCGTGATTGGCTTTTCCTTTTGATTTTAAAAGTGCTCAGCTTTTTGCTGAGCACTTTTTCATAGCAGTGAATACGTCAATATTAATTTTATTTTTGATGAAAGTTTTTTAGTTATTAAGCATTGGCAGTAACTTTAAAATTAATAATTGCGTTTACGTCTTTTATAATGCTAAGTTTTGCATCGACATTTCCGCATCCGCTTTCCATTTTCTATTTTTCACATTTCATATCAGATTGTTGATTGTATAGATGACGTAATTCTGACAGGGTGTCGTATTTGTTTTTCGGGGAATTGTATCGGGAAGGGCACTTTATGTTGAACTTGTCATAAGCATCACAAGAATGTGATTTTGAACATTGGCTGCAACGACAAATTTTCTTTTTCTTACCTGCGTATAAAAGTACCGACAGGCAGAGAATAAATACTGTTGAAATTATAATGGTAAGGAGAATGTCAATTGGCTTCATAGAATCACCTGATAAGTTATTGTAAAAATTTTGGAAGTTTGTGTCACGGTGCGTCAGTTGATTTAAAGAAATTCAAAGTGAGCGTAAGCAAACGCAGTCGCGAATTGGGTGCAGCGGCTCGCTGCCGCGGTCAGCGTATGGTTGGTTTGGATAATCAGAGTGAGCGTTAGCGAACGCAGTCGCGAATTGGGTGCAGCGGCTCGCTGCCGCGGTGGGCGTATGTTCGTTTTGGATAATTAAAGCGTAACGCAGTGAACCAAAACTCAAACTGTTCTGTGCGGTCACACACTGTACTATAATTATTAAATAAAAGTATTTTAATTACGATTGTTTTGTGCTATAATGTTGCATATTGATTTTTATGCGGAATCTTTCCGCTTAAAAGGGAGATGTATTTTTTGCTGACAATAAAGGATATAAGGAAGGAATATGTTACAGGCGATCTTAAACAGACTGCACTTGACGGAGTAAGCCTGAATTTCAGGGATAATGAGTTTGTTGCTATACTCGGACCAAGCGGCTCAGGCAAAACAACAATGCTGAATGTTATAGGCGGCCTTGACAGATATGACAGCGGTGATCTTGTGATCAACGGTATATCTACAAAAAAATATAAGGACAGGGATTGGGATTCATACAGAAACCATACCATCGGCTTTGTTTTTCAAAGCTATAACCTTATACCTCATCAGTCTATACTTTCAAATGTGGAGCTTGCGCTCACTATCTCAGGTGTTTCAAAAGGAGAAAGAAGAAAACGTGCCAAAGAAGCTCTTGAAAAGGTGGGACTTGGAGATCAGCTTCATAAACGCCCGAGTCAGATGTCGGGCGGACAAATGCAAAGGGTTGCAATAGCAAGAGCACTTGTTAATGATCCGGATATACTTCTTGCCGATGAACCTACAGGTGCTCTCGATTCTGAAACAAGCATACAGGTTATGGATCTGCTGAATGAGGTTGCAGACGACAGGCTTGTTATTATGGTAACTCATAATCCTGAGCTTGCTGAAAAATATGCTACAAGAATAGTTAAGCTCAGTGACGGAAAAATAATTGATGATTCAAACCCGTTTGAGGTAGAGGAAACAAAAGAACCTGAGCATAAAAAAATGGGAAAGTCATCAATGTCGTTTCTTACTTCTCTTTCACTCAGCTTCAATAACCTTAGAACAAAGAAGGGCAGAACCATACTTACCTCGTTTGCAGGTTCTATCGGTATTATCGGTATTGCTCTGATACAATCACTTTCTTCGGGAGTCAATGCATATATAGACAATATCCAGCGTGAAACTATGGCGTCATATCCTATTACTATAGATGCACAGACTATAGATCTTACAAGCATTATGGCTAACAGTAATATGAATGCTGAAGGTGCGTCTGGCGAACCGGATCATAAGCATGATGCTGTATATTCAAACGGTGCTCGGCTTCAGATGGCAGCCGATATGTCAAGCAGCTTTACAAAAAATAACCTTACTAAATTCAAGGAATATCTTGATAATAAAGATAGTGAAATTCACAAATATGTGGGTGAGAACGGCATAGTTTATTCTTATGATACAAAATTCGGCCTTTATACCTATGATAAAGACGGCACACTTATCAATACTGACGGAAGTACGCTTAATGATGAAAGCAGTACAATGCAGTTCGGCTCTATAACGATGTCATCATCTTATGGTTCGTCAACAAGCGGTATGGGTTCAATGTTTGATAATAAGTCTAACTTCACTCAGCTTATACCGGGACCTGACGGAAAGGGAGTAAGCAGCTCTATTACTGATAACTATGACGTGATATATGGCTCTATGCCGAAAAAGTATGATGAAATGGTTCTGGTAGTTGATGAAAATAATGAACTGCCGTTAACAGTTCTTTATCAGCTTGGCATACTTCCCGTGAATGAATACAGGGATACCGTAAAGCAGATAGCAAGCTATAAGGAAGTAAAGATAGAAACTCATCGAACAGACTATAGTGACATATGCAGCAGAGAGTATTATCTTATGCCTGCAAGTGACCTTTATGAAAAAAACAGCAAAGGCACATATAACAACATTGCAAATGATGAGCTTAAGCTTGAAGACAAGCTCAAGTCGGCAATTAAGCTGAAGATAACCGGCATAGTTAAAGCCAAGGAAGAGAACAAGGGTATACTTATAAAATCATATGTGGGATATACAAAAGAGCTTACTGATTATCTTATGCAGTATGCCGAAAACAGTGAGATCGTCAAGGCACAAAAGGCAGATAAAAACACCAACATTCTTACCGGTTTAAGCTTCAAGGCAGAAACCGACGAAGAAAAGCTCAATAATATAAAGAAATATATTGCTTCACTCAGTACATCTGAAAAAGCAGAAATGCTGACTTCGTTATGGGCTTCAATCTCACGCAGTAATCCTGACATTGCTGAAATGCTTACAGCACAGGTTAAGCAGCAGATGCCGAACGCAAATACTGCCCCGAACGGACGAGCCGCTCCACAGCAGAAAATTGACATTCAGAGTATGAGTGAAGATCAGCTTGCATCCATATTTGATACTTATTTAACCTCACCCGACAAGGACATGCTGCTCAGCATATATGACAGATATATTTCAGAAGGCAGCTATGAAGACAACCTTAAACTTATGGGTGTTGTAAGTGTAAACACGCCGTCCTCTATTGATATATATGCAGACAGCTTTGAAAGCAAGGACAGCATAACTCACTGTATTGAAGCATATAACAAAACTGCTGACGAAAACGACAAGATAACTTATACTGATTATGTAGGTCTTCTTATGTCATCAGTCACAACGATTGTAAATGTAATATCATATGTATTGATAGCATTTGTTGCGGTATCACTCATAGTATCCTCAATAATGATAGGCATTATAACCTACATTTCGGTACTTGAGCGTACAAAGGAGATTGGCATACTCCGTGCCATAGGAGCATCCAAGAGAAACATTTCAAGTGTATTCAACGCAGAGACGTTTATCATTGGTCTGATTTCCGGACTAATGGGTATAGGCATTTCACTTCTTATGTTATTCCCGATCAACGGTATAATTCATGCAATTGCCGAAAGCAACGATGTTAATGCATTTCTTCCGTTAACTAACGCTATAGTTCTTGTTGTACTCAGCGTGCTTCTGACTTTGATTGGCGGAATAATTCCATCCCGAAAAGCAGCAAAAAAAGATCCTGTTGCCGCTCTCCGTGAAATCTAACGTTTGCCGGCAAGCCGCCGGCCGATGTTTGACAGATGGGGAAAGTTGTAATATTATAGGGGTGTTAAAAAGCTTGATCAGAATAGTGATACCTTGAAATTGAATGAAAAAAAGAGATGTAAAAAGGAATATAATAAGGGATATAATAGGTATGAGGGTGGAATGAATGAAAAAACAGAAGAGGATGGCGGTAGTGAATGATTTTTCGGGGTTCGGAAGATGCTCGCTGACAGTGTCAATACCTATAATTTCGGCAATGAAAATACAGTGCTGTGCACTGCCGACTGCGGTGTTTTCAAATCATACAGGCTATAAAGAGTATTTCTTTGATGACTATACCGATAAAATGAAAAGGTACTACCTTGAATGGGAAAAGCTTGGCTTGAAATTTGATGGTATATATACCGGCTTCCTTGGCTCAGTCAGACAGGTGGAACTTATAACAGACTTCATTCAGCGTTTTGCGGATGAAAATACTTCGGTTATAGTTGACCCTGTTATGGGTGATAATGGCATCAAGTATGCAACCATAAACGATGATCTTTGCAGGGAAATAAAAAGACTTCTGCCGCTTTCAACTATCATTACTCCTAACCTTACAGAGGCTTGTATACTCTCGGGAATACCCTACAGCAGCAGACGATTTGATGAAAATGAACTTTCTCTTATTACTGAAAAACTCAGGGAAAGCGGTGCAAAGGATATAGTAATAACAGGTATACCTGAGGGGAATAATATATGTAATTATGTGAGCCTGCCTGATGGAGAAGGCTTTGTTGTCAGCCGTGCGTTAAACGGTTCGCCTCATGCAGGTACAGGTGATGTCTTTGCGTCTGTTATCGCAGCCGACAGAGTTAACGGTGTGAGCTTTAAGAAATCGGTTGAAAAAGCAGCGGATTTTGTGAGTGAGGCAATAAGACTTTCGGACGAGTTGAATATACCTTCTCAGGACGGAGTTTGTTTTGAGGAAATATTGGGTAACCTTATTGTATGAGATATGGTTAATATCAACATTAAATTTCGGTAAAATATGATATTAATCTTAAAAGTGCAGAATTATTAAAAAAATATTGTAAAAGTCTGTCGGAATATGTTATGATATGATGCGGATAAGATTAAAGGTTTTATTTTCATATATGTTTTTGTAATGAATGATTCATATTTAAAATTCGTATTTCATAATTTGTAATTCAAAATAAGGGGATTGATGACAAAATATGAATATAGATAAGAAAAAAAGCTTTATATATTTTTTGATAATAAATATTGTTATGACAACGGTTTGTCTCAATGCTTTGGTTGTAATGGCAGATAATGACGATTCCTATGATGTGGATGAGGACAGCTACAGCTATGTATATACCCAACCGGATGTTTATACAGAGCCGGATGAATACAGCTACGCTGAAGTTTCTGATTACTATACTCCTGATGATACTTATACCGAAAGCTCTGAAGACACATATAACACTCAGGACGATAACAGCGAATATGTGTATTCTGAAAGCAGTGACGAATGGCAGTATACACAGAACAGCTTTGAGACTTATGAATACTCCGTTGCCAATGATCCGCCTTATTATGTGCCGTCTGAAAACACAGAGTATGATGAAAGCAGCTATGAGGTGTGGAGTGAAAGTTCCTATGGTGAGGCAAGCGTGCAGGGTGGTTCAGATCAGGAAATAACCGGATATGAATTCTCGGACAGCGAAACACTTACTTCTGAGGATTGGGAAAGGCTTAAAAACAGCGCTCAGTCTTCGGATTTCAGAATAAATATTGCATCTGTGCCGGGCGGCGGTGATGACGCTATTGCTATGATAAAAGAAGGAAAAAGCAGCGGTAATGACGATTGGGTGTACCTTGTATGGGGTATTGTGCTTATAGGCGTAGGTGCTGTGGCTGCGGCTGTTGTGGTAATAACCAGTATATATTCAAAGAAGAAGCTTCAGACAAAAGCCGGAACAAACCGCAAGGTCCCGGTTGAGGATATTTTCTCGGACAGAAACAGGACAAACAGAAAAAATCCGGGTTCTGAAAACAGCAAGGTTGTATCAAAGCAGGATACATCTGAAATAGTGATAAAGGATATTGATAAGAAAAAGGACGATTATGAAGATTTTTTTGATAAAACATAATTGAAAGTTTTTAATCTTGAGGGATACAACCCCGTTGGGGAGTGTGTCACGCAGAAAACACTGCTTATATTGTATAATCGCCGCGGAAAACGGCATTAGAATATTGCAAAGCCTGAAACGGAGGAAAATGTCAGAATGAATAATCAAGAACTTTTGGAACTGCAAAAAAATGCCTGCAAGGTGCGTATTCACACCATAGAGGGTGTGTTCAATGCAAAGTCGGGACATCCGGGAGGTTCGCTTTCCGCAGCCGACGTGATCACCTACCTCTATTTCAAGGAGATGAATGTAGATCCTGAAAAGCCGAAGGATCCTTCAAGAGACCGTTTTGTTCTTTCAAAGGGTCACTGCTGTCCTGCACTTTATGGAGCACTTGCTCTTAAGGGATACTTTTCTGATGACGAGATCAAGGTTTTAAGACACATCGGAGCTATGCTTCAGGGACACCCTGATATGAAAAATACTCCCGGTGTTGATATGAGCTCAGGTTCTCTCGGTCAGGGCGTATCTGCTGCCTGCGGAATGGCTCTTGCGGCAAAGTATGATAAGGCTGACTACAGGGTTTATGCGATGCTGGGTGACGGCGAGTGTGAGGAAGGTCAGGTCTGGGAGGCTGCTATGTTTGCTTCTCACTATAAGCTTGATAACCTCTGTCTTATTGTTGATTTCAACGGTCTTCAGATAGACGGACACGTTAACGATGTTGCAGGGCTTGAGCCTATTGACAGCAAGTTTGAGGGCTTTGGCTTTGAAGTAATCAAGATTGACGGCAACGATTTTAATCAGATAGAAGCAGCCTTCAATAAGGCTAGAACGATCAAAGGAAAGCCTACGGTAATAATTGCAAAAACAATTAAGGGAAAAGGCGTATCATATATGGAAAATCAGGTGGGCTGGCACGGAAAAGCTCCTAACGCAGAGGAATATAAAGCGGCAATGGACGAGCTTAACGCTCAGCTGAAAGCATTGGAGGCATAATCATGGCAGAAACAAAGAAAATTGCAACAAGAGAAAGCTTTGGTCTTGCACTTTGCGAGCTTGCAAAGGAGCATCCGGAGATAGTTGTTCTTGACGCAGACCTTGCGGCTGCAACAAAAACAGAAATATTTAAAAAAGCATATCCTGACCGTTTCTTTGACTGCGGTATTGCAGAGGGAAATATGATAGGCGTTGCAGCAGGTCTTGCAGCCTGTGGTAAGGTGCCGTTTGCAGCATCGTTTGCAATGTTTGCAACAGGAAGAGCTTATGAGCAGATAAGAAATTCTGTGGGCTATCCGCACCTTAATGTAAAAATTGCAGGTTCTCACGCAGGTATTACAGTCGGTGAGGACGGTGCTACACATCAGTGCTGTGAAGATCTTGCTTTGATGAGAACAATTCCTGGAATGGTTGTGCTGAATCCTGCCGATCATTATGAAATGACAGAGGCTGTAAAGGCTGCCTATGCATATAACGGTCCGGTTTATATCCGTCTTGGTCGTCTGGCAATTGACAGCTTTAATGATCCGGATACCTATGAATTCCAGATAGGCAAGGGCATTACGCTTAAGGAAGGCAATGACGTGACGGTTATTGCTACAGGTCTTGTTGTTAATGAGGCACTCAAGGCGGTTAAAGCACTTGAGGCAAAGGGAATAAATGCACGTCTTATCAATATGCATACTATCAAGCCTATTGACAAGGATATTATCATCAAGGCTGCAAAGGAAACAGGTAAAATAATCACTGTTGAAGAACACAATATTATAGGCGGACTTGGTGAAGCTGTTTGCTCTGTTACAAGTGAGAATTATCCCGTTTCCGTAACAAGAATTGGTATAGAAGATATTTACGGTCACAGCGGTCCTGCACTCGGCCTGCTTGCAGAGTTCGGACTTGACGCAGAGGGCCTTGAGAAACGTATTGAAGAGATTGTTAAAAAATAACAATTGATCATTTCATCGGCAGTATGGTCTATAAGCTGTACTGCCGGTTTTTTAATTCTCAGTTTAACTGAATGTTTTGTTATGGGAATTCAGAGTTGAGCTGGATGTGAATTTGCGGAAATAAAAATTTAAAATCTGACAGTTGAAATTCTGAAAATTTATCTTTCGGGAATTTGTCTTGTGGTTTTATAACTACAAATTCTAAAAATGTTCCTCTGCTTCGTGAAAGGGGTTACCTGTGTAACTGCCCTGCCAAAATTTATTTCTTTGCAACAAATAAAAAAACATTGACATAGTATATGACAGATGTTATAATATACCTATCAATATAGTAGGATTAATATCCAATTGATTACGCAGTAAAGGATATAGTGTGGAGATGATATAATGGACAGAACAAGAAGGAGCGTACACCTGAAAAATGTAGTTCTTACAGCAGTTTTTGCCGCAATGGTATATGTGCTGACTGCTTTTCTTAAGGTGCCTACTCATCAGGGTTATATACATATCGGAGATGGTGTGATAATGCTTGCGGCAGCTTTGCTGCCTATGCCTTATGCTATGGCGGCAGGTGCTATTGGTGCAGGACTATCGGATTTTCTCTCCGGATATGCTATGTGGGTATTGCCTACGGTTATCATAAAGGTTCTGACCGCTGCGGCGTTCACAAGCCGGAAAAATACAATTATAAACAAGAGGAATATGATTGCTGTTGTGCCTGCTTTTATTATATGCGTGGCAGGATATTATCTCGCTTCGGCTGTGCTTTATGGTGACCTTGCGGTAGCTCTGGCTGATGTGCCGACAAACTGTATTCAAAGCGGCGCAAGTATAGTACTGTTTGTGTTTTTAGGACTGTCGCTCGACAAGGTTGGTTTTAAGAAAAGATTGCCGTTAAATCAAAAGTCGTAGGAAATATCATTTCAGTTTATGTACATATTGCGATGTATGAATCTTTAATTTAATAATATTTATGACAGGCAGTATGGCTGATTGACCATACTGCCTGTTTTTGAGGTGTATATCCTGATTATAGATTGTGGGGTTAGTGCAATAATTATGGGAGTTAATGATGCAGGATTGCAGTTGATTTTCAGATATTAAAAATGAGCAAAAATATTAAATAAAAATTGTACTGCGCGATTATGCACTATAAATTTGTTTCGTCAGCTTGTCGCAAGTTAGAGGGGATTTGTTGTGTATCTGTGTCGGAATTTAAAAATTATAAATTAGTATAAAAGAGATTAAGCGTAAATATTAAAGAAAATCAAAGATTGATGTTGGCTAAATTAAAAAAATTCAAAAAACGCTTGACAAGCGCTTTAAAGTGTGTTATTATCATATCCGTTACCGGAAGTATGCAGCTGTGCATATAAAATCAGAATTACGGATATTCAGGGAGGAAAAAGCTATGTCAACTTTTATGGCTAAAGCAGGCGAAGTTGAACGTAAATGGTACGTTATAGATGCAACAGGCAAGCCGCTCGGTCGTCTTGCAGTTCAGGTTGCTGATCTTCTTCGCGGCAAGAATAAAACAACTTTTACTCCTCACGTTGACTGCGGTGACTTTGTTATCGTGACTAACGTTGAGAAGGCAGTTCTTACAGGTAAAAAAACAGAACAGAAGTTCTACTATCATCACACCGGCTATATCGGTCATATGAAGTCTGTAAGATATGATGAGCTTATGGAGAAAAAACCGGAGCTTGCTCTTACTCTTGCAGTTAAGGGTATGATCCCCGATAATACAATCGGCAGAAAGGCTCTTACAAGACTTCACGTATATCAGGGCAGCGAGCATAAGCATCAGGCTCAGCAGCCTATCGTTTTAGAGTAATCAGGAAGGAGGCAGTTAATTATGTACGATAAGACACCATATTTTTACGGCACAGGCAGAAGAAAAAGTTCTGTTGCCAGAGTAAGACTTTATAAAGGTACCGGTAAGGTAACTATAAATGACAGAGATATTGATGATTATTTCGGTCTTGAAACATTGAAGCTCATCGTTCGTCAGCCTCTTGTTCTGACAGCAACAGACGCTCAGTTTGACGTTGTATGCAGAGTTGCAGGCGGCGGTGTTACAGGTCAGGCAGGTGCTATCCGTCACGGTATTTCACGTGCTCTTCTTCAGTATGACAGTGATAATCTTCGTCCCAAGCTCAAGAAGGCAGGCTTCCTTACCCGTGATCCTCGTATGAAGGAAAGAAAGAAGTACGGGAAGTACGGACTCAAGGCAGCTCGTCGTGCTCCTCAGTTCTCAAAGAGATAATAATATCACTAATAAATGCCTATTTTATGCGGTTTTTAAATCCAAATGTGTATTTTTGGTGTTTATTTGGTGTTTATAGCCTAAAAAATCAGCGGTTGTCCGATAAGGGCAGCCGCTTTTTTGTCAGATATTCAATTCAAGGCTTCTTGCAAGTGCTGCTAAAAAGGTATCGTCAAAATCAATTTCAAATTCTTTTGACGAACAAACAAAATGCAGTGTGTTTCGTGCCTGTTCTTCAATCCGTTGAGCATATTCAAGATTTTTATAATCATCGCCGTGAACATAACGCAAATATCGAATTTTATCCTTTTCGATCAATTCATCGTAATATTGCCCGAATAAATCAACAGGCGGCTTTTTTGCTTGTATTCTTTCAAGCCTTTTCAAGCGGCTCTGAATACTACTCATTTTGTTCAACTCCCTGCATTTCTTCAAGGCTTTCAATTCGGTTAACAATGTCAACAGTTTCGGTCAGCTTTTGGCATTGATTAAATATCAGACTGCAAGCATTCAGGCGTGTTTGTGGGGCATTTTCTGCATCCTGCATAATCTGTATGGCTGTTTCCGTTGCCGCTGTCAGACGGGTTTGTAAACCGTTTGTAACGGCTTCTAAAATACTTCTTTTAGCTTGGTGATATTCTTCTTTGAAGTTCTTTGTTTTCATCCGCTCGTATATTTGTCGCTGCGATAAACCGCATTTTTCAGCGGCTTTTTGCACTGTTGGCTCGGTCAGCAGTGCAGATATTACGACTTCATTTTCAATCAAGATTGTACCCCCTTTTTTTCTGCGTTTTTCTGCGGTCTTATGTGATTATTTATTCTGATTATGTTTATAATATCGTCAAATGTCAGTCCGGTTTCTAAACAAACAAAATCATATTTGTTTTTAACAGCTGTATCATAATCACAAATAATCTGTTTCTTGGTAACAGGGTCAACACATTTCAATGTCATTTTCTTGTTTGCTATATGATGTTGGTATAAATCCAAAATCAATATTTCAAGCGGTTTCATATAATCTCCCTTTCAAATACTCATATTTTCGTTTTTTGCCGCTGTAGGTGCGGTTTTTTCGTTGTAACTCTCAGTATTAGTATAATCACCCTTTTGGGGTCTATGTCCTGTTCTAAAGGCATATAAAGGGCAGTTTGTGACTGTACAGAGTGTAACTTCTTTTGGCTGATAACAGCAGCAGTCCAAACATTTTAATCTGATACTTTTCAGTGGTGTTAAATTCTTCATTTATAAAATTCCTTTCTTTTTTGATTTTTTAACGGTGTGTGTTTTTTAAGGTTTCCCCCCTGCACCCCCTTTCCTAAGTGTTATCTTTTTTATTCTGAATTAAACTATACTAAGCTGTACTGTGCTGTACTATACTATACTATACTGTGTAAACCATTGGTTGCCAAATGGTTGACACTTTTTTATATCTCCGAAAACTCCGAATTGTCTCTCTGCCGATACTCTGATAATGGTGTAAAATAGCTGTCTATGCTCTGTATTTCATTATCCGTGTAATAAATTTTTGTATCAGCTTCAACGCTTATCAATTCTCTTTCAGGACAGCTTGAAGGATGAAATCGGTCTCGTCTTATTTGGTTATTTAGCAACCAGTGACGAACAACTACTATTTTGTTAATTTGAATAACAAATTTAGCATTAATCAGTTCTTCAAGATATTCTGTTTTTATACCGTGAATTTTCATAAGCATTTTACAGCTTTTGCAAATTCCTTCGTCATCACTATTCATTCCGACAATGAAGTACAGCAATTTTGAATCTGTCGGTAAATCGGCAAATTCATCCGAATCAATAACATCTTTTGAAAACATCCGTCTTTGTGCCGTCTCCCTCACCTCTTTTTTATGGTTTTTGAAATTCGTGAAATACCCTTGCCGCCGCCGTAAAGGGCAGCGGCTCTTTTTTATTCCTGCATTGCTTTCAACATCTGCCGTGCGGATTTGAGCGTGTAGAATGTGCTTCTCGCTCGTTTGCTTACTGTCCTGACATAATCTTCAAGCTCGTCTGTCGTCTTTGGGAAATAATATCCGCTTTTGTCTGAAATAATAACAAAATCCGCTCGCCGTAAATGCTCAATAGATTTCCGCAAAGCTCGTTCATTCATTCCAGTCAAGCGGACTAATTGTTTTTTGTGTCGTGCGTTCTCGCTGCCGCGTCCGATTGCTGAAAGTATGGTACTGTACGGCTCGATCTGATAATACCTTGCTTTATCGCTGCATAATTGTTCTTGCATAGCCGCACCCCCTTAAAGTTCGTTGAGCATAGCACAAAGTTTCTCGTAATGGATAAGGACTTTGTTCCCCACCCTCAGATGGGGGATTTTGTTTTGCTTTACAAGCACCCTGATAGCGTGTTCGGGTAAAATTCCTGTTGCCGCTGTTTGTCTGATTGTTTTCATTGTTGGATTTTTTCTTTGAGTTTCCATTTTCTCATGTCCTTTCTTCAATAAATATGATTAATAACAAAAAGAACGGCACACTTTATTATTTAGTGTGTCGTTCATATACAAAAAGACAGAGTAACACACTTGCTTCATAAAGTGTGTTGCCCTGTCTAAAAACCGTCTATTTCAACGGGTTACCTTTTACATTAGCACTCCTGTTTTTTTCGGAATTTCTCCGATCATGTACAGCAAAAATGAATTTCAGATAAAAAATACTGCCTTTTTATTACTGGTGTGTGGTCACCTTTGGCAACGGCTATTCATTTGTTATTACTATTGTATCATATCGTTTCAAAAGTTTCAATCACATAAATAGACGAAATTTTACATTGTTAAATTGTTGGTGTTTGTGCAAAATGTTATATTGTTGATTATTTCAGTACTTTTTTGTATATTATTATCTATTGTTAAAAACTGTTGATAGGTATATAATATTAAAAAGGGGGTTGTAAATATGGCAACAATTACAAAGCGTGGTAGTTCCTTTAAGATAACTGTTTCACTTGGTTATGGTGCAGACGGCAGACAAATCCGAAAAACAACCACATTTAAACCACCGCAGAATGTTACAGATAAAAAAGCGGAAAAACTTGCTCGTGCCTTTGCAGTAGAGTTTGAAAAAGACTGTCAAGGGCGTACTTCGCTAAATGAAAATATGCGTTTTAATGATCTTGTTACATGGTATTTTGCAAACTATGCACCAAATAAATTAAAGCCTGTCACTATTTATACTTATGAAGGACAGCTAAAAAGTCATATACAACCCACTTTTGGAAATGTAAAGTTAAAAGATTTTAGTGCAGCTAAATTGACAAAGTTTTTCGGTGAAGTTGAACTCAGTCCGGCGACTTGCAAAAAGCTATTTACAATTTTAGAAAGTGTTTTTACTCAGGCGGTAAAAATTGGCTTTTTACGGGAAAGTCCATGCAAAAATGTTATACTGCCAAAACAAGAAAAAACAAAGAAAAAGTCATTAACAGATATACAAACTAAAGAATTACTGAAAATGATTGAAGAATACAGTTTGCTAAACACCATATTAAAAGTCTTACTCTATACTGGTGCAAGGTCGGGCGAAATACTCGGTCTTAAATGGGAAAACATTGATTTTGACAAACACTTAATACATATTACACAAACGCTTGCATACATAAAGGGAAAAAGGTTTTTGCAAACACCAAAAACAAAAACAAGCGTGCGTTATATTGGAATGTCAGCATCACTTGAAAAAATACTGTTAGAACATAAACAGGAACAGGATAAAATAAAAGGCTTTGTTGGTGCTTCTTATGTTTACCCTGAAATGGTATTTGCAACATCAACCGGAAACTATGTTGATCGCAGTTTCACAAACAGACAGTTTAAAAAACTAATAAAAGATACAGATTTTTCTTTTGCTTCATTGCATACACTCAGGCATTGTAATGCAACAATTTTGATTAACAGCGGCATTGATCTGAAAATTGTTTCCGAACATCTCGGTCATAGTGGCGTATCTGTTACAGCTGATATTTACACTGATGTTTTATCAAGCACAAAACAAAAAGTAGCTGATTTGGTAGCATTAAATCTTGAATAACTGGTGTTTATTTGGTGTTTATTTGGTGTTTAATCATACAAAAAAACACTAAATTTAATAAAACGATATATATTAAATAAGCTTGAAATGCTGATAAATACAGCACTTTTATAAACAATATAAAAAGTGCTTAAACAGTTAAGTTATCACTCAAAGAGATAATCAGAGCCTTTCGGCGGTTATTGGAAATACAATGTTTATGTGGGTTTTATTGTTCTGCGGCTGTCTGAAATACGCTCAGTTCAGGACTTTATGATGAGTGGCTTAATTTAGTTTGCCCGAAATGGGCAGTGACTTGGCTGCTATTTATTGTTGTATAATTGCCGCTTATACTCAGAAAACGACCACTTATCGTTAAACGCTGGATTTGATTTTTTACACGTGCTATACTGTTGTCAAGAAAGGAGGAAAACATAATGAAGGTAGAGATAAAAATTGATGACGGCTGTAATGAGCCAAAGGTAATTATCATTACAAATAAGGTTACGGATGAAATAAATGATATACTCAATACACTATCATCAAAGTCACCTGAAGTTATTACAGGTTTTTACAATGACTTGGCTGAAATTCTATCTCCAAATGATATAATCCGCATTTACGCAGCAGGTGGCAAAACCTTTGCTTTGATTGATAAGAAAGAATATATTCTCAGACAGAGATTATATGAATTGGAAAGTAAGTTGAGTAAACAAAGCTTTGTAAGAATTTCCAATTCAGAGATTATCAATCTAAAAAAAGTAAAAAACTTTGATTTGAGCTTGACGGGTACAATTTGCGTTAAATTATCTGACGGAACGGTTACCTATGTTTCAAGACGATATGTATCAAAAATCAAACAGGTTTTAGGTTTATAGGAGGTTAATTATGAAAAAGAAAATTGTTTTACGCAGCCTGATCGGTGCACCTATCGGTTTGACTATCAGCTTTATTATGACGCTTATCATTTCGGCAATTATTAACAAGGGAGAGTATTATCCTGTTCAACCGCAGCTTACAGCTCTTTGTGGGAGTGAACTGAATGCCGTTATGATTCAGACAGTATGCTCTTTGATATATGGAGCTGCGTTTGGCGGAGCGTCTGTTATCTGGGAAGTTGAAGGCTGGAGTCTTTTGAAGCAGACTGTTATGCACTGCCTTGTAATCTCCACATCATCATTCCCGATTGCTTATTGTATGTATTGGATGCCGCACAATCTTTTAGGTATCGCCATATATATTTTAATCTTCTTTGTAATTTATTTCTGCATCTGGCTCGGTCTGTATTTTGCGATGAAAAAGAGAATCCGGGAGTTTAACAATAAGGTAAGGACTGACTTCACAGCCGGATAAGCAATGCCGTCAAGCGGGATAATATCCTGTTTGGCGGTGTTTATATTTATAAATCAAATAATATTACTATTGGTGAAGCTCTATGGACTATATCATACTTGGTTTATTGATACAGGCAGCTTGCCGGCGCGAATCGTCCCGTGCGGTCACGCACCGGCGGCATAGAATTTTTTGACAAGAACAGAAGTATATAGTATAATGAAGATACTTTGATGAAAAGTATAATTTGAAAAAGGAGTCAGTGATATGAATAAGCTGTTGAACATTTTAAGCCGTAATGCCGAGTTTACAACTGCACAGTTGGCGGCAATGCTTGGAGAAAGTGAAGAGGCGGTCAAGGCAAGTATTGAAGAATATAAGGCTCAGGGAATTATTAAGGGCACAACAACTCTTATTGATTGGGATAAGGTGCCTGATTCAGGTGTTACAGCAATCATAGAGCTGAAGGTTACTCCAAAGCCTGAAACAGGCTTTGATGATATTGCAAAGATCGTGATGTCATATGATAACGTTGAAAGCGTGTATCTTGCGGCGTCCTCACGCTATGATCTGATCGCAACCGTAAAGGGAAGTACAATTCAAGAAATAGCAGAGTTTGTTTCAAAACGTCTTTCAACCCTCGACAACGTAATAGGTACAGCAACAAGCTTTGTTCTTACACAATATAAGGGCGGCGGTGTTGTTTATTATGGTGACGGGGATGAGCAGGAGCAAAGGAGTATGATATTGTGATAGACTATACAAAGCTTTTAAATAATAATATTCAGAATCTAAAACCCTCGGGTATACGTAAGTTCTTTGATATTGCAAATGAGATGGAGCACGTTATATCACTGAGCATAGGTGAGCCTGATTTTACTACACCGTGGCACGTTCGCCAGGAGGGTATTGAATCGCTCAGACGCGGACATACGTGGTATTCTCCGAACAGGGGGTTTGCTGAGCTGAGAACACAGATCTCAAAATATTATGCAAGAAGGTTCAATGTTGAATATGATCCCGAAAGTGAAATTGTTGTATCGGTCGGCGGATCTGAGGCAATTGACCTATGTATAAGAGCAATCGTGAATGAGGGTGATGAGGTGCTTATACCTCAGCCTGCATTTGTCTGTTATGAGCCTATGACAGTAATGGCAGGCGGTAAACCCGTGATTATCGAAACAAAAGCAGAAAACGGGTTCCGTCTTACTGCTGAGGAGCTTGAAGCGGCTATAACACCAAAGACCAAGCTTCTTATACTGCCTTTTCCGAACAATCCCACAGGTGCGGTTATGAGAAGACAGCACCTTGAAGAAATTGCAAAGGTTCTTGAAAAGCACGATATACTTGTGCTCTCCGATGAAATATATGGTGAGCTTACATATGGCAAGGAGCGTCACGTTTCTTTTGCGGATATAAAAGGGATGAAGGAACGCACAATAGTTGTAAGCGGATTTTCAAAGGCATATGCAATGACAGGCTGGCGTTTGGGTTATGCTCTGGGACCTGAGCCTGTAATAACACAAATGCTCAAGCTTCATCAGTATGCAATAATGAGTGCGCCTACAACCGCACAGTATGCAGCTATTGAGGCACTCAAGCACGGTGACAGTGATATTGAGAGAATGAGAGAGGAATATGACACAAGACGCAGACTTATAGTAGATGAGTTTTGCAGGATGGGTCTGACATGTTTTGAGCCGGAGGGTGCGTTTTATGTATTCCCGAGCATACAGATTTCAGGTATGAGCTCTGAGGAGTTCTGTGAAAAGCTTATATATGCACAGCACGTTGCAATTGTACCGGGCACTGCATTCGGAGATTGCGGCGAAGGCTTTGCACGAGTTTCATATTCCTATTCACTTAAGCATATTCAGGAGGCGCTTGAAAGAATAGAACGCTTCCTGGACAACATTCATAATTCATAATGTATAATGAATCGTAACTTCTTCATTCACGTTTTGATGTGAGAAATGCCTGATACCTGCGGCGGTCTGCTGCACTCAACTCAGAATGCAGCAGGCTTAACTGAGAAAAGATATGTTTTTGATGTCTTCATTGCTATGGAGAAGCTATTGAATAGTGTTTAGTGTTCAGCGGTAAATGAGAAACGTAGAAACAGAGTTGAATATCACTCAAAAGTATAAACACGAAATTATTAATTATTAATTTTTAATTATTAATTAAAAAGGATCTGTGGTGTGTTGTGAAGATGACATTGGAAGCAAGAGCTAAGATAAATCTTTTTCTTGATATTACGGGGAAAAGAAGTGACGGGTATCATATCATAAATACAGTTATGCAGAGTGTTTCCTTGTGTGATGAGGTTTCGGTCTGTGAAAATGATGATGACAAAATAAAAATAAGCTGCAGCGATGATAATGTGCCGTGTGATGAAACAAACACGGCATATAAGGCTGTAGTGTGCTTCTTTGAATATACAGGACTTGATAGAAAAGGAATAACCGTAAAAATAAAAAAACGAATACCTTCTCAGGCAGGTCTGGCAGGAGGAAGTGCAGATGCGGCTGCGGTTCTTATGGCACTTGATCAGATGTATAATGCAGGTCTTGACAAAACAGAGCTTGCCGAGATAGCTGAAAAAATCGGTGCGGATGTGCCGTTCTGCATATATGGGGGCACTATGACGGCAGGCGGAATAGGAACAATACTTAGTCCGCTGCCTGATATGCCTGACTGTCATATTGTTATTGTCAAGCCTGATTTCTCGGTGTCAACAAAGGAGGCTTATCAGAGATCTGACCTTCTTGGATATGATAATAATAAAAGCCCTGACGCCGTTATAAATGGAATATGCAACGGCAGTATATCAGAGCTTGCAAAGGGCTTGTATAATAAATTTGAAGAGGTTTCGGGTGTGGAGGAAATATCCTCGGTAAAGAATACAATGAAAAAATATGGTGCTCTCGGGGCTTGTCTTAGCGGAAGCGGCTCGGCTGTTTTTGGGTTGTTTGAAGAAAAAAGCGATGCGGAAAAATGCAGGGACGCTCTGTCGGATGTTTATAAGAATGTATTTGTGGTTCGTCCTGTGAGCAGCTGAGAGCTTATCCGAAGAATGAGAAGATGGATTCAAACCATTCTACTACCTTGAATTTCACCTCATACCTGTCGGCGTTGGTTATTATTTCCTGTTCACTGTCATTCATAACATTGCCGAGATCATCAGCCTGTGCACTCGGAATACACAATGCAGGATAGAGTACACACCACCAGTTTTTTCCTTCGCCGTTGCCGATTACAATTCTGAGTGCGTCGTATTTTCCGGCTGGAAGTGTGAAATTATCATATACTCTTGTGTTGAAGCTCATATTGGTGACGTATGCGTCAACCTTGTAATTATAGCCGTTTTCATAAACGATCTGCTGAGCGTGAGACTTTATGTCTTCAAGATAGGTATTGGCAGCGTTTATGGATTCGGCTTTGTTTTTACATCCCTTGAAAATTTCCGATGTGTATGACAGCATTTCGTCGCGTACCTTAATCTTAAGTGCCTGATCCTCGGGACTGTCTGAATTTGCGATAATATGCAGTCTGAAAACTTCATTTTGTATGTCGTCACAAACCCCGTAGAAGCCTGACATAGAAATTACACAGGCAAATATAAATGCACAGATAACCGATTTTAATATAAGCTTCATTTCCGTTCCCTCCCGATTCTGATATTGAGAGTATGAACGTTTTTTTGATTTATATACAAACAATATAATAATTAATAATTGTGTTCACACAGCGAGCCGCCGGACCCGTGTTCGCACTTCGTTTCACTGAATTACGCTTGGATTATCCAAGCCGGACATACGCCGATCACGGTTTTCCTTTCCCCACACGCCTTATGGAGTGCTTGCGGATTCCAAAGGCAGGGCAGCCCTTGACGCACTTCGCAGAGTGCGAAATCCCATATACAAGGTGCGTTCGGCAAGGGGTGAATTTCAAGTCAGATGAATTCGCTTTCACGGCTATATAATACAAATAAGCAGGTACGATACTCTATTTGAGTTACCGTACCTGCTTATTGTTTTCGTGAACAGCAACAGCTGTTCACTCTTTGCACAGCAGTGAAGACGTGAACAGCAGCTTAATTTTGTTACAGCCAATATTGCGGTGGTATTCGTCCTGTGCGGTCACGCACCGGTGGTATTCGTCCTGTGCGGTCACGCACCGGTGGTATTCGTCCTGTGCGGTCACGCATCGGTGGTATTCGTCCTGTGCGGTCACGTACCGCTGGCGAGTTGGGCGCGGAGACATTCCGCTGAGCCTGCCCGGAGGGATTTGAACCCTCGATCTTCAGAGTCGGAGTCTGATGCATTATCCAGCTGTGCTACGGACAGAAACAACAAACAATTAATAATTAATAATTACGCGATCAGACTTTTGTGAAATATCAAGCAACGCTTCCACTTTTTTTATTTCATTGACCGATTGCTTGTAATTGTCTGTAAAATATATTATAATATATTTTATGGATAATTACAATAAAAAAATAGTGTGATTTTTTATTTAAGAACAGTATTGTTTTTAGATAGGAAAAAATCGGCTGACTAAAATTGTGTGAAATTATTATTGAAATTTTTGATCTGTTGCTTTATAGTTATCGGTTTACATAAAAATCCATTATCGTTTAAAAGTACAGCGATGTTAACCACTTTGTAACCAATGATGAAAAATAGCGGAAAGGTGAAAAAGGCAAGTATGGATATTAGGGTCGGAGATGTGTTGGAAATGAAAAAGCCGCATCCGTGCGGGAAATCTGATAATAAAAAATTTGAAGTGCTGCGTATAGGAATGGATTTTAAAATAAAGTGCCTCGCCTGCGGACACGAGGTTATGATTGCGCGTTCTAAGGCTGAAAAAAACGTTCGTAAGGTTATCAGACAGCAGGGTCAGGTCTGATAATTCTGAAATCAAATTTTAACAGCCTGAAAGCTGAGAGCCTGTAAATTAATTCTTCAGGGAATTGTTTTGTATATAAAAAGTATTCAGCAATTTTAGGAAATGGTATGGAGAATAAACCTTTTTCCTCCGGAAAAGAGTTTGCCCCATATAACTGACTGATCAGAATTGACTTATGTTGATCTGACAAATTTCGTGGCTTTGTTTGTGAAATATGCCTGAGCGCAGTATGGGATTGATATTCATAGAGATATAAGGAGATTATTTATGTTTGAAAAGGTACAGGTTTTTGAGAACAGATATGAGGAGCTTTCCGAAAAGCTTTGCGATCCGTCAGTCACAACCTCTGCAGAGCTTTATACTGAGGTTATGAAGGAATATAAGTCGGTTGAGCCTATCGCGCTCAAATACAGGGAATATAAAAATGCCGTAAGGGAGCTTTCGGATGCACGTGAGCTTTTAGAGGAAAATAAAAACGACAGCGATATGTGTGATATGATAAGCGAGGAAATAGCACAGCTTGAAGAAAAAATTCCTCAGACAGAGGCTGAGCTCAGAATACTTCTTCTGCCAAAAGACCCTAATGACGACAGAAATGTTATCATAGAGATAAGGGGCGGTGCAGGCGGTGAGGAGGCAGCACTTTTTGCGGCTGTGCTCTATAGAATGTACAGTATGTATGCCGCAAGAAGAGGATATAAGACAGAGATAGTGAATACAAATGAAACCGAGCTTGGGGGCTATAAGGAAATAAGCTTTATGATAACCGGAGATGGAGCTTATTCAAGACTTAAATATGAAAGCGGAGTTCATCGTGTTCAGCGTGTTCCCGAAACTGAGACGCAGGGACGTATACATACCTCAACAGTCACGGTAGCCGTACTTCCTGAGGCTGATGATGTTGAGGTCAATATAAATCCTGCTGATCTTAAAATAGATACGTTCCGTTCAAGCGGTGCAGGCGGTCAGCATATCAATAAAACTGAATCGGCTATACGCATTACACATCTGCCTACAGGAGTTGTTGTTGAATGTCAGGACGAGAGAAGTCAGTATAAAAATAAGGACAAGGCAATGAAAGTGCTCAAATCAAGACTGCTTGAGGCTGAGCGGGAACGTCAGCAGAGTGAGGTTGCACAGGAAAGACATCAGCAGGTGGGAACAGGCGACAGAAGCGAAAGAATAAGAACCTATAACTATCCTCAGGGACGTGTTACAGATCACAGGATAGGTCTTACCCTTTATAAGATAGATGATATTCTGAACGGAAATATAGACGAGATTATTGATGCGCTTATAACAGCAGACAGGTCGGCACAGCTTGAAGAGGGAAATGAGTTTTAAGTAGGAGAATAAGCTATGAGTTTAAGGCATTACAATCTTAGATTTTTTAAGGTACGAATGGTTTTTGTGGCTATTGCAGCAGTGCTCATCATTATGCAGCTCGTTGCCATATCACGGATGATGGCATCTAATCAGCCGCCGCGTGAGATAACCTCCGACGATTATGACAGCCTTACCGTTAACTCGGAAGTCAGCGGCAAGCTAAGGGAGATTATTGGTGAATATGAGATTCCCGGGTCGTTTACGGGTGATGAGATAAGCATACATAATTATCTTGCAAAAACTTCTCAGGGAAAGATAATAATATTCCGTACAGTTCTGAACAGTGAATGTGACCGTCAGGTAAAGGAACTTTCAGAGGGGAAAAGGGAATATGTTTATTATCGCGGAAAGGTGAAAACCATACCTGAAAATTACAGACAGGTGCTTTCACTTTATATAATTTCAAGTAATCTTGCATATTCTCAAAATCTTTCGGATCACGTTATTTCGGGTACTGAGATAGACATAACATTGTATAAAGATAATATTGACGCTAAATACATTATCTTTACGATTGTGGGCACAGTATTTATGTTTGTTGTTCTTGTGTGGCTGCTGTTAAAACCGCTGAATAATCTTGTGTACAACATAATGGTTCAGAAGGGAAAGATACAGCCTGAGCTTAATGTTAAAAAGGAAGATCTTATAATTGATAACAGCGCATATGTGGAAAGCAACAGGGATGGTTATTTTTATGTTGGCAATGAAAATTCTGATGGCTCAGAGAATGATGATGTTACGGTTAACGATTCGGGGAAGGATATGCCTCAGCCCTCACCGATGAGAGTACCGCCTGATGATGAATTTTTCTACAGCGGGGGCGCAAACGACAGCGGCAGCTTTTATGTTAACGGCAGTGATGACGGCAGCGTATCAAAGCGGAATAATGACAGGCTAAATTACTGAGTGGTTATGATCCGGATCAGTAATATTAAACAGGAAGATGTCTTGGAAAGAGGAAGGTAACTTGATGGAAACAAAAATGCTTGACGGCAGTCAGATAGAAGAGGCCGCCGATATAATAAAAAAGGGTGGTCTTGTAGCCGTTCCTACAGAAACAGTATACGGTCTTGCGGCGGACGCACTTAACGGGGATGCTGTAAAAAAAATATTTGCTGCAAAGGGCAGACCTGCGGATAATCCGCTTATCGTGCACATAGCAGAGCTGTCACAGATTTATTCCCTTGTCAGAGAGTTCCCTGAAAAAGCAAGGATACTTGCAGAACGCTTCTGGCCGGGGCCGCTTACCATAATATTGCCTAAGTCTGAGCTTATACCAGACGAGGTGAGTGCGGGACTTGATACGGTTGCAGTGCGTTTTCCGTCAAATAAGCTTGCACAGGCTCTGATAAAAAGATCTTCGCCCCTTGCAGCTCCTTCGGCTAATCTGTCAGGAAGTCCAAGCCCTACAAGCGCAGGACATGTTTATGATGATATGAACGGCAGAATAGACGCTATAATTGACGGCGGCAGCTGTGAGGTAGGTGTGGAATCAACGGTAATAACTCTGGCGGCAGATCCGCCAAGGCTTTTAAGACCGGGGGGCATAACCCTTGAACAACTCAGGGCTGCCGTTGGTGAGGTAGTCCTTGATGACGCTGTTATGAATCCGCTGAAAAACGGAGAACAGGCGGCAAGCCCCGGAATGAAATATAAGCACTATTCTCCAAAGGCTGATATTGTTCTCATAAAGGGCGCAAGCAGCGATTTTGTTGATTATGTCAATTTACATAAGGGTGAGAATATTGCGGCGCTTTGCTATGAGAATGAGGTTGACAGGCTTGAACTTCCTGTGATAGTGATGGGCGAAGAAAACGATTATGTACAGCAGGCAAACAGGCTTTTTGCAGCCTTAAGAGCGGCTGATGAAAAGGGCTTTAAAACTGTATATGCTCATTGTCCGAAGCCCGAAGGGATAGGCCTTGCGGTATATAACAGGATAATACGTGCTGCCGGGTTTGAGGTGACAGACCTTGAAAAGTAAAATAATAGGATTGACAGGACAGACCGGCGCAGGGAAAAGTACGGTAGCTGAATTTGCAAGAGAGCTTTCGTGTGAGATAATCAATGCCGATCTTGTTGCAAGAGAAGCACTGCAAAAAGGTTCATCGTGTCTGAAAAAACTTGCAGATATATTCGGATATGATATAATAGACAGTAACGGAGAGTGCAAAAGGGCAGTGCTGGCAAGAAAAGCGTTTTCTTCAAGGGAAAACACAGATCAGCTGAATAAGATAACTCATCCGTGGATAATGAGGAGAATATCGGAATATATTGAAATGTATGGTGATGACAAAATAATAATTCTTGACGCACCTCAGCTTTTTGAAAGCGGCGGCAACAAAATATGCGATAAGGTAATTGTTGTTGTTGCTGATGAAAACGTAAGGCTGCAAAGGATAACCGAGCGTGACGGGCTGAGCTATGAGGACGCTGTGCTCAGGATAAGGGCACAGCACGATGAGAACTATTATACCTCAAGGGCGGATTTTGTCATAAATGGTATGTCGGATATTGACAGCGTAAGGAAGCAGACGGAAAATATAATCAACAGCCTGCTTCTGAAAGAGGTGTGATATGAAAAAGAAGATAAATGTAAAAATAGTTATAAGCATTGCAGTCATAATTGTGCTGCTGTTTTCTGCTGCCTTTATTCTGAGGGCTGTAAATATCAGATATACAAAAAATTCATATCCTTTAAAATACAGCAGTGAGATTGAAGCGGCTTCAAAGAAATATGGTGTTGACAAGGCGCTGATATATGGTGTGATAAAGACAGAAAGCAACTTTGATCCCGAGGCTGAGTCAGGTGCGGGAGCGCTTGGACTTATGCAGCTTATGCCAGACACCTTTGAGTGGCTTCAGACATATTATAAGGATGAAAACAATTATACATTTGAAGATCTTTCTGATCCTGCTGTAAACATTGATTACGGAGTGGAGCTTTTGTCAATATTATCCGAGAAATATGAATCCGAGGATACAATGCTCTGTGCATACAACGGAGGACTTGGTAATGTTGACAAATGGCTTAAGGATCCTGAATATTCCGATGACGGCAAGACGCTCAAAAAAGTACCCTTCCCTGAAACGGACAATTACAGAAAAATAGTTGCACGCAACAAGAGTGTATATAATGAGCTTTATTTCAGCAGCAAGTAAAATTTTATTGAGAAAGGAACTGGTAAATATGGCACAGGAAAAGAAAACAGAAGCAGCACTTCTTAAAGAGAAGCTGCTTGTAAAAAAACAGAGCGGTATCAGAAAGCTGAACCGTGAGGAGATAGAGAAGGCTGACAAATTCTGTAAGGGTTATGTAGAGTTTCTTGACAGCTCAAAAACGGAACGTGAGGCGGTGACCTATACTATAAAGGCAGCCGAGAATGCAGGCTTTACCGAATATGACCGCACAAAAAGCTATAAGCCCGGAGACAGGGTATATGTAAACAACAGAAACAAGGCGCTTATGCTTTGTGTTATCGGAAAACAGGGAACAAAAAACGGTGTAAAACTGGGTATTGCACATATAGATTCACCCCGTCTTGACCTTAAGCCGAATCCGCTTTATGAGAGCAGTGATCTTGCACTGTTCAAAACTCACTATTACGGTGGTATCAAAAAATATCAGTGGACAGCAGTTCCGCTTGCACTTCATGGTGTTGTTGCGCTCAAAGACGGAACAGTCAGGGATGTTTATATAGGTGATGATGAAAGTGATCCGTGTTTTGTTGTAACAGATCTTCTTCCTCATCTTGCAAACGAGCAGATGACGCAGACTATGGTAAAAGCATTTAACGGAGAGCATCTGAATGTACTTATCGGCAGCAGACCCTTCAATGAGGATGAAGAGAGCGAAAGTGTAAAGCTGAATATAATGAACATACTTTTTGAAAAATACGGAATAACCGAAGCAGACTTTATTTCAGCCGACCTGACTATGGTTCCTGCTGCAAAGGCAAGGGACGTGGGTTTTGACAGGAGTATGATAGGAGCATACGGACACGATGACAAGGTGTGTGCATATCCGGCTGTGATGGCAGCAATTGATGTTAAAGATCCGGAGCAGACTGTAATATCTGTACTGACTGACCGTGAAGAGATTGGCAGTGACGGAAACACAGGTATGAAGTCGTCATATCTTGCCGACTTTATTGCTGATCTTGCAGAAGCAGACGGAGTTAAGCTTCGTCATGTTATGGAGAAATCAACCTGTTTGTCTGCTGATGTTAACGCTGCATTTGACCCCACCTATGCTTCTGCATATGAAGCGAACAACGCTTGCTATATAAACGGCGGTGCAGTTATAACTAAATATACAGGCAGCGGCGGAAAATACAGCACCTCTGATGCCTCAGCCGAATTTATGGCAAAAGTCAGGAGAATACTTGATGATGCCGATGTACTCTGGCAGACAGGCGAGCTTGGAAAGGTAGATGGCGGCGGCGGCGGAACTATTGCAAAGTTCATTGCCAATCTTAATGCTGACGTTGTAGACTTGGGCGTACCGGTGTTAAGTATGCACGCTCCTTTTGAGATTGTTTCCAAAACAGACGTATATGAAACCTATCGTGCACTTTTGGAGTTTTATTCAATTAATAATTAACAATTTTGCTTATATTTTTTGCGTAATTCAACATCACTTCAGCATTTCAAAATTATTGTATATCGTTTAAGTTTACTGACGGATTAATGTTTAGAAACAAACTTTTGGAGCTCATAATGAATAAATGGAGTTCATAATGAATAAAGTTTCGCACAAGCCTTTACAAAGGCTTGCGGGGTCAAGGGGCAGCGCCCTTGTCGCACTCCGCAGAGTGCGAAACCCCCATACAACGTGCGCTCGGAAAGGGGTGAATTCTAAAACAGTACGGTGTACTGTTTTAGAAGAGGGGAAGCCCTGAAAGAGAGGGCGTCCCCTTCTGACGGTTTTAATAACCTGACCTGCTGTCGTGAGACGGCACGCAGTGAGCCTTTGGCGGCGACACAGCGACAGAGAATCTTCGGGCAGCGAGCCGCTGCACCCGTGTTTACATTCTATATTCACTGTGTTAAGCTTTATTTATTCAACCTGAAAATATTCTGACTGCGACGGCAGTATGCCTGTTCAATAAGCCTGAACGCGAATCGAAATCGGCAGCAATGTTTACAAAATGATATGGTGGCAATGTTTACAAAATGATATGGTGGCAATGGTTACAAAAATGATATGGATATTGACATTCGCGGTGCTTTGTATTATGATAACACAAGAGTGGATTTTTGCGTCTGCTTCATTTTTTGATAGTGTAAAGTAGTATAATTTTGTATTTATAAATTAAAATTTCGAAGAACCTCCGGTGAAAGTCCTGCGGCAAGAGAAGCTGCGGTGACTGAAAACTGCGGTTTGTGTAAAATGAATGTGACTCAGATTTTGTCGGACGGTTTGTGCCGTTCTTATTACTCATACAGATAAACTGTGAGGAGTGTTGTGATTTGAAAAAAATCGTTATCAGGGGCGGTAATAGGCTTCACGGCAGCGTGCGTATAAGTGGTGCAAAAAATGCGGCTGTGGCTATAATTCCTGCTGTAATTCTTTCTGACGGCGTATGTCGTATTGAAAATATACCTAATATTATGGACGTAAATTTTATAGCAAATATACTTCACGAGATGGGTGCAAGAGTTAACAGGATCAATAAAACAACTCTTGAGATAGACCCCACATATATTAAAAAGCCGTTGGCGGATTTTGATATAGTTCGCCGTATGCGCGCTTCAAGCTACCTGCTCGGTGCACTTCTTGGAAAGTTTTCAAGGGCTGAGGTTGCACTTCCGGGGGGCTGTGACTTTGGTGTAAGACCCATAGATCAACACCTTAAGGGCTTTGCGGTTCTTGGTGCGGAGCATAGTGTTGTGGGTGGAATGATCAATGTAAAGGCGGAACGCTTGATAGGCGGACACGTATATCTTGACGTGGTGTCTGTTGGGGCAACAGTCAACATTATGCTTGCGGCGGTTAAGGCAGAGGGCAGAACAATTATTGAAAATGCCGCAAAGGAGCCGCACATCGTAGACCTTGCAAACTTCCTGAACTCTATGGGAGCAGATGTCAGAGGAGCAGGAACTGATGTTATCAAGATCAATGGTGTAAAGCACCTAAACGGTACAACATACTCCATAATACCCGATCAGATTGAAGCAGGTACATATATGGTAGCTGCTGCGGCAACGGGCGGAGATGTTGTATTACAGAATGTTATTACAAAACATCTTGAGCCTATTACTGCAAAAATGAGAGAGATGGGTATACAGATAGACGAATATGAGGATTCCATACGTGTGAGAAGAACAGGTGAGCTTAAACGCTGTAACGTAAAAACACAGCCTCACCCCGGTTTCCCGACTGATATGCAGCCGCAGATAGCTGCACTGCTTTCTATTGCAAACGGAACAAGCATTGTTACCGAGGCTGTATGGGATAACCGATTCAGATATATTGAAGAGCTTAAACGAATGGGAGCAGTTATATCCGTTGACGGTAAGGTGGCTGTAATTGAGGGCGTAAAGGAGCTTAACGGAGCGCCTGTAAAGGCAACCGACCTTCGCGCCGGAGCTGCTATGGTTATTGCTGCACTTTCCGCAAAAGGTGTGACATATATTGAAGATATAGAGCACATTGAAAGAGGCTATGAAGATATTGTCGAAAAGCTTACAGGTCTGGGAGCTGATATACGTATCATATATACCGATGATCCTGTTGCGGCTAAGACTGCATGAACATAAGCCTTGCGTGGGCGGTGCTGAAAAGCCTGCTGATGTTTGCTGACGCTTAAGCTGTATAGAAACCGCTGTTACTGTCGGAAAAAGGTTGTGCAGTTAATGACTTCTGAGAGTGCGGGCTTTAAAGGACGGTTATAAGACGGGGGTAGAAAGTGAATGACAAGACTTTGTCCGCTTTTCAGCGGAAGCTCAGGAAACAGCTATTATATCGGAAACGGTGAGTGCGGAATATTGATTGACTGTGGAAGAAGTGCAAAACAGATTGAAAACGCACTTTCTGCGAACGGTCTTGATATAAAAAATGTGAAGGCTATATTTGTAACGCACGAGCACAGTGACCACATAAGCGGTCTGCGTGTGCTTGCGTCAAGACATAAGCTTAAGGTATATGCTTCGATGGGTACGATAAGTGCACTTGAGGGGAAGGGTATAATCAATGAAAAGGTTGATATTTCTCCTGTCACACCGGATGGTATTGACGCTGCCGGAATGTTTGTGAAGCCGTTTCGTATCTCACACGATTGTGCTGAGGGCTTTGGATTTACGGTTGAAGCTGAGGACGGCAGAAAAACGGCATTCGCTACAGATACAGGAATTGTAACCGAGGATATGCTGAGTGAGCTTAAGGGCTGTGATACGGTTGTTCTGGAGTCGAATCACGATATAGGTATGCTCAGGTGCGGAATGTATCCCTATGTGCTTAAACAGCGAATTTTGTCGGACAGGGGACATCTTTCAAATGAAATATGTGCACAGACTGCAGCAGAGCTTGTGCGTTCGGGTACAACAAGACTTTTTCTTGCACATCTGAGCAAGGAAAATAATATTCCGGAGCTTGCAAAACAGGCTTCGCTGTGTGTGCTTGAACAAAATGATATGAAACAGAATATAGATTTTATGCTTTCGGTAGTGCCTGAGTGCTATACGTCAGGAAGCGTGATATATTAACAGATAACCGCATGTGCGGCTCGTGTGTCGGGCTTGTGCAGGCGGTTTTTTGGAGGTTGTGGAGGTAATTATGTTAAACGTCAATGTGGTTTGTGTGGGAAGGCTCAAGGAAAAATACTGGAGGGATGCGTGTGCGGAATATTCAAAAAGGCTCGGCGGATTTTGCAGCTTCAATATTATTGAGACAGATGAGGAAAAGCTGCCCGACTCACCTTCTGATGCTCAGATAAAAAATACCATAGAAAAGGAAGGTCAGCGTATTCTTTCAAAGATTCCTAAAACTTCAAAAATAATTGCAATGTGCATTGAGGGAAAGCAGAAAAGCTCCCGGGGGCTTGCAGAAGAAATCACTAAGCTTGCGCTTGACGGATGCAGCAGCATTTCGTTTGTTATAGGCGGTTCGTGGGGACTGTCGGATGAAGTAAAAAATGCGGCTTATCTGAGAATGTCTATGTCTGAAATGACATTTCCTCATCAGCTTGCCCGTGTTATGATATGTGAGCAGATATACAGGGCGTTTCAGATAAACAGCGGAGGAAAATACCACAAGTGAAATATGTGTGGATAAATACTCATTTTAGTGATAATACCGGCTGATTTAGCAACTGTCAAAATGGCTATTAAAGAGTGGAGATAATTGTATAAAACAACAATTTTTTAAATATTTTTTAAATTCGCTTTTAAAAAATTGTGCATTATGATATAATGCTTCTGTAGAAAACTTTATCAGGAGGAAAAGCATATGTATTATCTGGGTATTGATCTTGGCGGCACAAATATAGTTGCCGGCGTTGTTGATGAAGACGGCAACATAA
Organism: uncultured Ruminococcus sp.; assembly: GCA_902786345.1. GTDB lineage: Bacteria > Bacillota > Clostridia > Oscillospirales > Acutalibacteraceae > UBA1213. The sequence continues at coordinate 78,117 of CADACB010000011.1, forward strand.
TTGTCAAGGCAAGCTGTAAAACAAATATACCGCGTTCTCAGGAAGAAATATGTGACGATATGGCGGCTGTTGCACTCAAGGCTCTTGAGAGTGCCGGACTTACAAAAAACGACATTAATTTTGTAGGAATCGGTGCACCGGGTGCTGTAAACGGAGCAACCGGTGTTATTGAGTTTACGAATAATTTCAACTTCCACAATTGGGAGATTGTAAGGATGATGAGAGAGCGTCTTGACATAGATGTTTATGTTGAGAATGATGCCAATGCAGCAGCATATGGTGAATTTGTTGTAGGAGCTGCAAAAGATGCTAATGATGCTGTTGTTATCACACTTGGAACAGGAGTTGGCGGCGGCATAATAATTGACGGTATGATATACAGTGGGTCTAACTATGCAGGAGCCGAGCTTGGTCATATGGTTATCCAGCACGGCGGACGTCAGTGCTCCTGCGGCAGAAAAGGCTGTTGGGAAGCATACTCATCTGCAACAGGTCTTATCAATATGACAAAGGAAGCCATTATAAATCCATACAACAGCAATTCTATTCTATATAAAATGATTGACGGAGACACCTCAAAGATCACAGGAAAGACGGCATTTGACGCTATGGAGCAGGGGTGTGAGGTTGGCAAGTCGATTGTTGACGAATACATATCATATCTTGGCTGTGGAATAGTTAATATTATAAATATATTTCAGCCGGAGATACTCTGCATAGGGGGCGGCGTAAGCCGTCAGGGAGACGTTCTTCTTGAGCCGATCAAGAAGATAGTTGAGATGGAGCGTTACACCAAGCACAACGACAAGCAGACAGAAGTTTGTCTTTGCAAGTTAGGCAATGATGCAGGCATTATTGGTGCAGCCTATCTCGGAAAATAAATTCAGCTTACAAGTTTTGCATACCTTTCTAAACATAAAATGCCCGGCAGCAATTGCCGGGCATTTTATGTTTTCACCGGCAGTGAGCCGCTGCGCCTAATTCGCGGCAGCGAGCTGCCGGTGCGTGACCGCACTGGACAATTCGCGACTGCGTTCGCTAACGCTCACTCTGATTATCCAAACCAAGCATACGCCGACCGCGGCGGACGGC
>CADACB010000012.1 GCA_902786345.1 uncultured Ruminococcus sp.
TGGACAAAGGTAAAGGGCTATTCAACCGCCACAACAGCCAAGGTAACACCTAAGGCAGCAACAAGCTATACAGTCAGAGTAAAGGCTAAGGACGCAGCCGGAAATGTTGTCAATAAGGACTTTACTGTTAAGGTTTCCTAAAGCTGATAGATACATATGAATTAAAAAGCTCCCTCATTCCCGATTATATTCGGTTATGCAAGGGAGCTTTTTATGTTATTAATTGAATTTTTTTTGAAAATCCTAAATCAGCGATACAACACTGTATGGTGTGTGTTGCTGATTTAGTTTATAAGCCGCTGTGATAGACGTTATAATACTATTTATTTTTTAAAACATAAGACAAAAATCTAAGCGAAGCACCATCTAAAAAAACTTTACACATAATGACGGGTGCAGGGGCTTAGTCCCTGCCGGGGTCAAGGGTGAGAAACCCTTGTGGGTTTCAGGGCAACGCCCTGATTATTATATTCAGGACGCTTATCAATAGTCGTAGAGTAGATCAAAAACGAGTGACAGCTGCTTCTCGTTTCTGTGATAATAATAAAACAGACCATACATCTTACGAAGTATGGTCTGTTTAGCAGGAGAAAATTATGAAAATTTACTTGCTGTAATGATTATATTACATTTTTTTGTATTTGTCAACCACAATTTTATAAAAACAGTTAACTTTTGAACGTCAGGTGAAAATAATTATATGTTGTTATTCCATAAAATATCTGTACCAGTCGTCATCGTTATTGAAGCCATATCCGTTTGAGCCGTTTGAACTGCCAGAGTTACCGGGGTTGAAACCATTACTGTATTTACCCTCGGATGATTTATCTGATTTTGCTTCGCCAAGCTCAACGTTTATATCTTCTTCTTTACCATCGCGTGAGATCGTAATTGTAACTTTATCGCCTGCTTTGTGTTTGAGCACGGCAGCACTCATTTCAGAGCTTGATTTAACCTCTTTGCCGTCAAATTTTGTTACCATATCGCCAACAGTCAGACCGGCTTTTTCAGCAGCACCGCCGCTTGTTATTGAGGAGATATAAACACCCTGTTTATCAACACCATAGCGTTTCATTGCATTTTCTGAGAGTACATCTGTAAGAGTAACGCCAAGAGCAGCTCGTCCTGATACATAACCCTTTTCTTTAAGGTCACCTATAATGTTCTTTACATTATTTATCGGTATAGCAAAACCGATACCCTCAACAGTTGTACCACTGTTTGTCATAATTGACTTTGCAACAACTATTCCGATAAGGTTACCGTTCTCGTCAAACATACCGCCGCCTGAATTGCCGGGGTTGATAGCAGCATCTGTCTGCAAAAGCTCCATAGTCTGTCCGTCAATTTTAATGTTGCGGTTAAGAGCGCTTACAATACCCTTTGTTACAGTACCGCCAAGCTGTCCAAGCGGGTTTCCTATAACGATGGATGTCTGACCTACATTAAGCTTTGAAGAGTCTCCGAGTGCAGCAACTGTAAGATTATCTGCTTCAATCTTTATTAGTGCCACATCGAAGGTTTCGTCAGAACCAATAACCTTAGCTTCATAAGATTTGCCGTCTGTTGTTCTTACATTGACATTTGAAGCGTCCTCTATAACATGGTGATTGGTTACGATATATCCATCTGCTGAGATAACAACACCGCTTCCTGCGCCTTGGGTTACATATTGTCCATAGAAAGAACTGTATGAAGTTGATTCTGTTGTTATTTCAACTACTGAGTCTTTTATTTCTGCCACAACTTCTTCTATAGATGATTTTGTTTTATCTGTATTTGAAGCTTCAATTACTGTAAGACCTGAGTCATTGCCCTCAGAGGTAGAAGCAGCTACAGATTTTCCTTCTACGGTGGTTGAGACTGTTTTTACCTTTGTTTCGGAATTACCTCCCATAATGTATGAACCAAGAACGCCGCCGCCAAATCCAAGGCAAACCGCAAGAGCAAGACTGCAGGCAATAAGAGCAATTTTTCTGCCTTTTTTTGTTTTCTTGGTTTTTGAAGAAATTGCTGAACTGCTTTGTTCAGCAAACTGTGAGGTATAGTGTTCATAGCTGTAAGCAGGTTTTTTTTCAATTACTATCGGTTTAGCGTTTACTTTTGGTATTTCAACCTCTGATGTAGACTGTGAAGCGTTAAAACTGTCGTTATTTTGTTCTTTTGGATCAGAATGGCTGAAGATGTTATTGTTAAATTCTTTTTCACTCATTATTAAAACCTCCGATTAATTATAGTGTTTTTATTACTTACTTATGTTTTGTAAGATTGTCTTTTTCCTTTCGATGGTTATATTATAACACTTTGAATTTTTTATGTGATAATAAATTTGATATTTTATAAAGATAATTTATTAAGTTATCCTTAATTTTTTTTAAGATTTTAACTTTTACTCTGATGTTTTTTCGGATAATTTACTGTTTCTCATATCAAGCAGCTTATCAAGCAGCTTATGAGCAGCCTCTGATTTACTGAGCAGATCAAGTTCCTCACAATCGTCATGAGTGATGAGAGTTATTTTGTTTGTATCTGTTCCAAATCCTGAGCCTCGTTCATTTATGCTGTTGGCAGCTATTATATCGCAGTTTTTTGAAATCAGTTTTTTTCTTGAATTGTGTATGAGATCACGTGTTTCCATTGAAAAGCCGCAAATCAGCTGGGCTTCATTTTTATTTTTTCCTGCGTATTCAAGAATATCACGCGTACGCTTAAGAGGCAGGTATATTTCGCCGTCATTTTTTTTAATTTTATGTTCGCTGTATTCGGCAGGAGTATAATCTGCAACAGCAGCTGACATTATAAGTACATCATATTTGTTGTTTTGTTGGGAAACAGCTCTGAACATATCCTCAGCTGACCGCACGTGTATAATGTTAGTAAAATATGGCGGGTCTATACTGACAGGACCGCTTATCAGCGTTACATCAGCACCTCTGTAAGCTGCCGCCTGTGCAATAGCGTAGCCCATTTTTCCGGTGGAATGATTTGTTATAAAACGCACCGGATCAAGTGCTTCAGCAGTAGGGCCTGCTGTAACTGTCAGCCTTATACCGTTCATATCTTTTTTGTATTCTATTTGTCTTTTTATGTATGCTATTAGAGTTTTGGTGTCCGGCAGTTTTCCTTTGCCGTTGTCACCACAGGCAAGGCGACCTGAATCAGGCTCGATTATTACAAAACCGTGTTTTTTCAATTTTTCGATGTTTTCCTGTACGATCGGATTTTTATACATAAATGTATTCATAGCAGGTGCAATTATAATATCGCATTTGGCAGCAAGAACCATAGTAGTAATCATATCATCTGCTATGCCGTTTGCAAGCTTTCCTATGACATTTGCCGTTGCAGGCGCAATGATAAATATATCTGCTCTTTGAGAAAGTGCAACGTGTTCTACGTTGAATTCAAAATTTCTGTCAAATGTATCGGTAAGACATTTGTTTCCGGTAAGCGTTTCAAAGGTTATAGGATTAATGAAATTAAGAGCATTTTTTGTCATTACAACGTTGACATTACAACCCTCTTTAACAAGATCGCTCACAAGCTGAGCAGATTTGAAGGCGGCAATTCCTCCGGTAACTCCTACAACTACAGTTTTTCCCTTCAGCATTTTTATACCTCCGAAATGTAAAGCGTCAGATGTTCAGTGTTTGCATTGTTTGTTTAAATGTAAAGTAATATAAAAGATAGTTCTGCCAGATGATTTATATTCAGGTTCAATTTACAATACCCAATATATCACAATATATCAAAAAAGTAAATACGACATTATTGTATTTCCTGACGAAATATGTTAAAATTTTATCATATACAGATACAGGCAGTGATAATATGTTAAGCAACTTTCACACACATACCAAAAGATGCCTTCACGCTTACGGCAGCGAAGAGGATTATGTAAAATCAGCAGTTGACAGCGGACTTGAGCTGTTGGGATTTTCCGACCACGCTCCGTTTCCTGATTATGATTTTGGTTACAGAATGCCATATAGTGAGCTTGAAGAATACCTTGCTGAAGTTAACAGACTCAGAGAAATATATAAAGATAAGCTTACAATTTTCAAAGGACTTGAAATTGAATATCATCCAAAATATTCCGATTATTACAAAATACTTCTTGAGGATATGAAGCTGGATTATCTTCTTTTGGGTGAGCATATGTATACCGAATCATCCGGCGAAATAAAGAATATCTTCTTTGCAGAATCAACAGATGATTATTTAAGCTATGCTCAGTCAGTGTGTCAGGCGATAGAAACCGGATTTTTTGCTGTAGTTGCACATCCTGATATAATGTTTATTAACGATCATAAATGGGATAATAATTGCGAGAAGGCTTGCAGGCTTATCGCAGAGTGTGCTTCGGCTAACGATGTGATACTTGAATTTAACGCTAATGGGTTCAGAAGGAACAAAATGTTGTATTCAGACGATATTGTGCGTTATCCTTATCCGCATAAGCTCTTCTGGGATATTGCAAAAAAAGAGGGCGTCAGGGTTATTGCAGGTTCAGACTGTCATTCACCTGATCAGATGTATGACGAATATATGAAAAAAGCTGTGCATACAGCTCAGGAATTTGGTTTAAAGTTTGTTTCTACCATATTTTAAGGAGTTTTTTTATGAAAAAGATAAGAATTTTTAAGACATTATTGTCTTCGTTGTTGACGGGTATTATCATATTATCTTCTTCAGGCTGCGGTTCTCATAAAACCGAAACAGAAAGCAAGGCTGATAAAAGCTCTGTTTCCTCAAACAGTACAGTTGTATCAAAATCAGAAAGCTCTATTTGGTATCCGAGCAGCTATGTTGCTGTGAATGCGGAAAGTTCTGAGGAATCATCTGTAAAGGAAGCAGTCTATCCCTCAGAATGGGATGATAATGGGATTTTTTCACCTTATTATGAAAAGGCGTATAAAATGTTGAGAGAAATGTCCTTGGATGAAAAAATAGGACAGATGTTTTATTCAAGCTGTCCTGAAAAATTCGGGGGAGATTACGCAAGACAATATCATCTTGGCGGATACGTTCTTTTCGGATCTGATTTTGAAGATAAGAGTAAAGATAAGGTAATAGAGAATGTTTCATCATATATAAATTCTCAGAAAGTACCCATGACGATCTCGGTTGATGAAGAGGGTGGAACGGTTACAAGGATTGGTGCGAAGAAGGCTTTGTCTGATCACGAATTCCGGTCACCGCGTGAGCTTTATGAAGAGGGCGGTATTGAGCTGATAAAGAAGGATGCAGAGGAAAAGTCAAAGCTTCTGAAGTCACTTGGAATAGATGTTAATCTGGCACCTGTATGTGATATATCTGTAAAAGAAAGCGACTTTATGTATGACCGCTCATTGGGACAGAATGCAGAGATAACTTCTGAATTTGTAAGTGCTGTTACTGAAATAAGCCAGAACAATGGTGTATCCGTAACGCTCAAGCATTTTCCGGGCTATGGAAACAACAATGATACACATACCGGAATTGCAATTGACAACAGAAGCTATGAGAGCTTTGAGAAAAAAGATTTTCTGCCGTTTAAAGCCGGTATAGATGCAGGAGCACATCTTGTTATGGTAAGCCATAACATAGTCAATTGTATGGATAGCACAAAGCCTGCTTCGCTGTCTGCTGATGTTCATAAAATATTGCGTGAAGAGCTTGGCTTTACCGGAATAATAGTAACGGATGATCTTACGATGGATGCAATAAAACAGTACAGCGGACAATATACTCCGGCAGTTGCGGCAGTTCTTGCGGGAAATGATATGATAGCAATAGGCAATACAATGCTTGAAGAATCAATAACCTCTGTTAGGGAAGCAGTTAACAGTGGAGTAATAGATGAAAAAATTATCGACCACGCTGTTATGAGAATACTTGCGTGGAAATATTCAAAAAATATGATGTAAGCTTATTTTTTCATATTTTCAGAAAGCAGACACATCCGATATGCGGCACAAGAAGCTAAGCTGAAGTCTTTGTGGGGAGTCGTGGCAAAGAGCTGACAAAATCTGCCGTTTAAAGTTATAGCATAACAACGCTCAGAACAGTACAATAAAGAATAATTTTCTATAAAAAGTTTAGCCGTCAAGTGGGGTAATACCCTGCCTGACGGCTTTGATACTTGTATTATTAACGGATTTTGCGGTTGCTCTGCGGATTTTTTATCGTACTTTGAGTTAAACTATACACTTATATTTTGTGTAAAATTACCTTACTGTAAAAACAGTCTTTATTTTGTGATTTTTGAGCAGGCAATTGCGAGTGATCCGGGACCGATGTGACAGCCAATGCTTAAAGAAAGCGGTTCACCTCTTAATTTAAAACCGGGGAAGGAGCTTTCAATTTCCTTTTTCCAGCGATCAACCTCGTCACCTGGCATATCTGAATAAGAATACATAAGTGTCATTTCCCCGTTTTCAACGTATTCCTTAAAACGGCTGTCAAAGTCCTTATGCATAGCGTCAAGCATACTTTCCTTTGCTGCCTTTATACCTCTGCAACGGGAATATGCATCAAGCTTTTCCCCCTGTATTTGCAGCACAGGCTTAAGGTTCATAACGTTGGCTATAAGTGCGCCTGCGGTTGTTATTCTTCCGCCCTTTTTTAGGTACTTAAGATTGTTGACCATAATATAAATGCTTGATTCAAGCTTTTCTTCCTCAAGCCTTTTCTTGATTTTTTTACCCGGGATTCCCTGACTTGCCATTGCAGCAGCATCCATAACAGACTGATATTGAGTAACCGATATTCTCTGATTATTGACAACATGTACTCGTCCGCCAAAATCCTTTGCCATAAATGAAGCTGTTGTACATGAACTGCTCAAACCTGATGACATAGGTATGTATACAAGCTCGTCGTAATCCTTAAGTATATTTCTCCAGAAATCGGTAAGCTCTTTTGGTGAGGGCTGAGTTGTTGATACCGTTGTTTTTGAGTCAGAAATAAGCTTATAGAAATCCTTCTGAGAAAGATCTATTTCTTCATAATATTGTTTGTCGTTTACCTGAAAAGACATAGGCAGAACGAATACACCGGATTTTTTTGCTCTTGATTGTGTGATACCGCTGTTGCTGTCGGTTGCGATAGCAGTTCTTGACATTGATCTCATCCTCCCGATAAAGCTGTATAGTAATTATTTTACATTATAACAATATTAAGTATATAATATTTATCGTCAAATATCAATTGATTTTTTATTTTCGGGAAATTATAATAAATAATGTGAGACAGAGTTTTTTTAAGCTATTTTGCAGTGAACTGATTAAATGGATTACGGAGATCAGTTTTTAAATCTGACAGCTGAGATCTTATAAACTTATTCTTTTGAAAATTGTTTTGAAGGTATATTGTTATAAATAAAATGTTCAGCAGTTTTAGGAAAGGTTTTTTAAAATGTAACTGCCATATCAGAATTGATTTTCGTGTAAATGAATGACTGCTTATTGACTTTGTAAAAGGTTAATAATATGATATAAAGAAAAGGAATATATAAAATTCTGGGGGGAATATCAGAGTTGAACATTATAAAAAAAATTGTATGTCTGCTTGTATGTGCGGTCTTGACTTTTATGACTTCGGCGTGTAAAAACAGAACTCCCGTTCCACAGGATGAAATTATATATTATATGATAAGTACCGAACCGGAAACGCTTGATCCTCAGATAGCGAATGATTCGGCTTCAAAAATGATAATTATGAACATATTTGAAGGACTTGTGCGTATTGATGAAAATGAAGATCCTATACCCGGAGCTGCCGAAAGCTGGGATATATCGGAAGGCGGTACAGTATATACCTTCCACCTGAGAAAGGATGCACACTGGAGTAACGGTGACAGTGTAACTGCGGAGGATTTTCTTTTCGGACTGCAAAGAACCATTCATCCTCAGACGGGTTCAACAAGTGCAGGTACATTGTTTTCCATAAGGAATGCTCAGGCTGTTAACAGCGGTCAGGCTGATATTTCAAAGCTTGGTGTTTATGTATTGGATGATTTTACTTTAAAGATAGAGCTTGATGATAATTATCCCGGTTTTCTTCCTCTTCTTGCAACAGCTCCGGCAATGCCGTGTCACAGAGAATTTTTTGAGCAGACCGGAGGTCAATATGGACGTGAAAGCAGGAAGCTTATCTCTAACGGAGCGTTTTACATACGTGAGTCCGGCTGGGAACACGGTGAATATATAAATCTTCGCAGGAACGGCGAATATTCCGGCGAGTCAGAGCCGATACCTGCGGGTGTGAATATTGAGATCTCTGAGCGTCCTGAAAATGTGTGCGGTGCCATACTCAGCGGAAAAACAGATTGTTATGCTCTTCCGGCTGCGGAACTGAAAAGTGCACAGGAAAACAAATTTCATATAACATCATTTGGAGATACAGTGTGGGGTATAGCCTTCAATACACAAAATGATATATTGAAAAGCTCTGATGTCAGAAAAGCACTTCTGTCAGCTCTTGACAGAAAATATATTTTAAAGGAACTTCCGGAGGGATGTACCGTTACAAATGAGATTATTCCTGAGGGTGCACAGCTTAACGGAATATCATACAGAAAATCGGCAGGCTCTGTGATGAACATATCGTATTCCGATAAGTCGTCGGACGCTTTAAAAAAGGCATTAAAAAAACTTAACGCTGATTCCCTGCCCAAGCTGTCTATTTTGTGCACTGATGATGAGCCTACTCAGAAGATAGTAAACAACATAATAGAAACATGGAACAGTATTACCGGAAATTATATAAATAAAACACCCGTCTCCAGATCTGAGCTGAATGATATGATAATTACGGGAGAATACCGTGTTGTTGTTGCACCGCTTATCTCTGATGGAGAAAGTCCGGTTGATACACTTGAGCTTTTCAGGTCCGACAGTAAATATAATATAGCTCAGCTGACAGACGTAGCATATGATAAGCTATTGAACAATATACAGCTTAAGCGTACTTCTGTTGACAAAGTGATCAGTGCTGAAAAATATCTTTGTGATAACGGAATATTTTATCCACTCTATCTTGAAAGCAGATACTATGCTTGTGCATCAAACGTTACAGGAATTATATTTCACCCTTATGGTGCCGAAGTGGATTTTTTCAGTGCTGCTAAGGTACGTCAATGATATGGTTAATTCGATAAATACTTTTTTAATATATTTGAATTTTTGTAAAAATGTGCTATAATTATAAAAAGTATACGGAGGTGTTTTTATGGTTATAACGATTGCCAGACAATACGGAAGCGGAGGCAGAGCTATAGGAAAGGCGCTGGCAGAGGATCTGAAGATTCCATTCTATGATAAAGAGCTTTTGACGATTGCCGCAAAAGAAAGCGGAGTAAGCCCCGAAATATTTGAAAAATATGACGAGAAGGCTTCAAACAGTCTTTTATATTCGCTTTCTATGGGTGCGGCAGCAACTATCGGAAGTGAATATGGGATTTCTCCTAATATTTCAATGAATGACAGAATATTTCTTATTCAGCACGATATTATAAAAAAGGTGTCTGCTGATCCGTGTGTAATTGTGGGAAGATGTGCCGATTATGTACTTGCCGACAGAAAGGATTGTTTCAGGCTGTTTATATATGCGGATATTGAAAAGCGTATAAAATATGCTGTAGATGTTCACAATGTGCCTCGTGACAAGGCAAAGTCTGTTATAAGCAGGGTAGATAAATCAAGGGCAAATTATTATAATTATTATGCATCGGGTAAATGGGGCGATCCTGTAAATTATAATCTCTGTATCAACAGCGGTGAGCTTGGTGTATCGCGATGTGTGGAACTTATCGAGTATTACCTGCGTCTTCGTGGTGCAATATGATGAAGTCCATTATAAAAGTGTTGTGCTGTATTTCCGCTGTTGGCTTGTTGGGATTATCAGGCTGCGGCGAAAAAGAAAAAGAAATAAAGCCTGAAAAAAATGATTTTTTGGTATCGGCTGCCGACAGCGAACAGCAAGAAAAGATAAACGAGGTTGTTAATGCATATCTTCAGGCATTGGAGCATAACAGTATGTCTGAGCTTATGGCGTGTGCAGCAGAGGATTGTTCCCTGTGTAATGACGAAACAGCATTTTACGATATGACTACAGGTCTTTCGTCTGCAAGACTTGATAATATTGATTTCGAGAATATGCAGATAAAGAAGGATGAAATGCTGATAACGGTTGATTATACGCTTATTTACTCTGGGTCGTTTATGGATGGAGAGGGAAGTATATGTTCCCCCGGAGAATATAGTACTAAAGAGCTTTTTCTGATTAAAGTTATAAACGATGAATACAAAATAAGCAGCACTGAAAAGACTGCTGCGGGATAAGGGAAGATGTCGCAATGAAAAAATATATCTTTCTAGGAAGATCAGACGGAAATAAATTCTGTATAAAGGGACTTGATGCTTTTTCTCACAAATGGCAGTCACAGGGGGAATGCGATATAGTGCTTGATCCTGAGGATAAAACGCCTTACAGCTTTTCAAAATACAGAATAATTACTGAAAGCGGAGAAATTGAATTTCTTGCCGGTAAATTCAGAGATGATATGTGGGGTTTTTACTGTGAACAAAATGAGGATGATTTTCTTTTTTGAACACATATAAGCCGCGATACCATAATCTACAGACAGAGAGCAGTGAAAATATACTCTGTATGATGATATAAAACATTTAAAAACTTGAGGAGATAATTATTATGAATGAAGAGCTTAAAATTGAAAATTTGCTTGACTTATCGAAAACAATAGCAGCTCAGATATTTGATGGACTTACATATCCTTGGGAGGCCCTTCCAAAAATATCTGAGTTTATAGCAAAGCTTGGTGAAACACTTCCGCCTGATGAGTATGAAAAAAGAGGAGATGACATATGGATCTCAAGAAGTGCTAAGATAGCAGAGAGTGCTTATCTTCACGGCCCTCTTATAATATGTGATAGTGCCGAGGTACGTCATTGCGCATTCATAAGGGGAAGCGCGATTGTAGGAAAAGGTACTGTTATAGGTAATTCAACAGAGCTGAAGAACTGTATTATTTTTGATAATGCTCAGGTGCCCCATTATAACTATATAGGAGATTCCATACTTGGATATAAGGCTCATCTTGGTGCAGGAGCAATAACATCTAATCTAAAGTCAGACCGCAGTATTGTAACAATACCAATCGAAGAGGGTAAAATTGATACCGAGCTTAAAAAGTTTGGGGCAATTGTGGGAGATAATGTTGAAATAGGCTGTAATTCGGTTTTGAATCCCGGAACGGTTATAGGCAGAAATTCGACTGTATATCCTCTTTCTATGGTGAGGGGAACTGTGCCTGCTGACAGTATCTATAAAAAGCAGGGCGAGGTAGCTGAAAAAATCTGAGTTTGCTTAAGGAGAAGGGTTCAGTTGGAATATATAGATTTGTATGATATGCACAGAATACCAACGGGAAAAACCATTTTAAGGGGTTCACCTGTTCCTGAGGGTATGTATCGTGTTGTAGTACATATATGCATATTCAACAGTAAAGGTGAAATGCTTATTCAACAGCGCCAGAGCACAAAAAAGCATTTTCCTGATATGTGGGATATATCAGTTGGCGGTCAGGTTTCATCCGGCGAAACAAGCGAGCTTGCTGCACAGCGGGAAATTTATGAAGAGCTTGGGTTGGATATTGATATGTCAGATATGCGTCCGCTTGCATCAATGAGCTTTAATGAGGGTTATGATGACGTTTATGCCGTAATATCCGATGTACAGCTTTCGCAGCTTATCCTTCAGAAGGAAGAGGTTAAGGCGGCAGATTGGGCAGACAAAGACAAAATATTCGCTATGATAAAGGCAGGTACATTTATACAGTATAATTTTGAATATATAGCAATGCTTTTTTCACTGCGTGATCAGATAGGTACATTTGAGCAAGATGACTTATGGAATGAAAGTGATTCATAATAATAAACAAAATTTTAAGAAAGTAACGTATACATACCAAAAAACAGCCCCAGGGCTGTTTTTTTGAGCCAATAAATCATAGAGCTTGTGAACAGAGCAGTTCCTGTTCAATTTATTAACATCAGCGGGACGAGGAAAATAGTTTGATTTTACAAAAAACAATATTGCGTTGGTATTCGTCCAATGCGGTCACGCACAGCGAACGCAGCCGCGAACACATTCCGCCGCGGTCACGCGGATAGAAAAACATTGCTTTTTATGAAGGATTATGATAATATTTTTATTGTTGAAAAAAGATAAAGAGGGGATAAGAAATGCTCAGTGAACGTATGAAGAATATTATGTCACTTCCAACACCCTGCTATGTAATTGATGAAAAAGCGCTTGTTGATAATCTGAAGATTCTCAGGTATGTTGAAAAACAGACAGACTGTAATGTTCTGCTTGCACAAAAAGCATTTTCGGCATATCACGTGTATCCTTTGATCTCAGAGTATATAAGTGGTACAACCTCAAGCGGTATTTTTGAGGCACAGCTTGCTTATGAGGAAATGGGTAATAAACAAATACATGTCTATTCGCCGGCATATAAGGATGAGGATTTTGACAGATTGCTTGAAATCTGTGACCATATTGTGTTTAATTCTTTTTCTCAGTGGAAGCATTTCAGAAGCAAAGCCCTTAAGCATTCAGAGGTGGAGTTTGGTCTTAGGATAAACCCCGAATATTCGGAAATTGAAACCGATATATATAATCCGTGCTTTAAAAATTCAAGACTTGGAATAACAATCGGAAATTTTGAGGAAAATGAACTTGAAGGAATAAGCGGACTACATTTTCATACAATGTGTGAGCAGGGTTCTGATACGCTGGAAAGAACGTTAAAGGTGGTTGAAGAAAAGTTTGGCAAGTATTTTTATAAGCTGAAATGGCTTAATTTCGGAGGCGGACATCACATCACAAGACCGGATTATGATGTAGAAAAGCTCATTCAATGTATCAACTATATAAAAAATAAATATGACCTTGAGGTTTATATTGAACCCGGAGAAGCTGTTGCCCTTAATGCAGGCTACCTTGTTACCTCAGTGCTTGATATAATAAATAATAATATGGATATTGCAATTGTAGATACCTCTGCTGCTTGTCATATGCCTGATGTGCTGGAAATGCCATACAGACCCTTAATTATAGATTCTGATGAGCCTGATGTTCTTCCCTTTACATATCGTCTTGGTGCACCAACCTGCCTTGCAGGAGATGTTATAGGTGACTATTCATTTGAAAAGCCACTGAATATCGGTGATAAGCTGATATTTACAGATATGTCAATATATTCAATGGTGAAGAACAATACCTTTAATGGTATGCCGCTGCCATCTATTTATCTTTTGAAATCCAATGGGAATACAGAATTGCTGAAGCAGTTTGGGTATAAAGACTTTAAACGTAGATTATAATAAAAAAGGAATTATAAAGAAGGAATTCAAATGCTGGATAATTTTATAACAGTAGGCACACAGGTATTAGAACTTTTTATTCTTATCGCAATAGGCTATTTGTGCGGCAAAACAAAAATGCTCAATGATAAAACCGTTAAATCCATAACAGACATAGTGCTCTATATTGTATGTCCGTGTGTTATTATTGAAAATTTTATACGTCCCTTTGATCACGGAATGCTTGGCGGTCTTCTTATGACAGGAGCGGCTGCATTCTGTATACATATAATTGCTATTGTTGTGGCTATGCTTGTGTTTCACGATAAAACACCGGAAAGAAACAGGGTATACCGTTTTGCATTGATTTTTTCAAACTGCGGATATATGTCGCTCCCTATGCAGCAGGCGATCCTTGGATCTGACGGCGTGTTTTTCGGGGCAGTTTACATAGTGGTGTTTAACATTGTTATGTGGACCTTCGGAGTCTGGCTTTCAAGCGGAGACGGAAAATCTTTGTCAGCAAAAAAGATACTGCTCAATCCGTGTATTATTGGTATGGCGGTTGGTTTTGTAATATTTCTCACCTCTCTGCCGATGCCTGAAATAATTGTAAAGCCAATCGGCTTTATGGCTGATCTTAATACACCGCTTCCGATGATGATAGTAGGCTATTATCTTTCACAGACAAAAATTTCCGACGCTTTCAAAGACGGAAAGGGTTTTATTTGCGTATTATTCAGACTTATTGCAATACCGCTGCTTGCATTCGGAGGAATGATGCTTTGCGGAATAAGAGGTACAGTTCTGGTAACCTGTGTTATTGCAGCTTCTGCACCGGTTGCAGCGGCAACAACAATGTTTGCTGCAAAGTTTGATAATGATGCAAAGCTGTCTGTAAATCTGGTTACGCTTTCAACATTGTTTTCCGTAATAACAATGCCGCTTATTGTAGGCTTTGCAAGAACTGTAGGAGGATAATGATATAAAAATGAAATCAGGAGAGAACTTTAATGGATATAAATGAATTAAAATTCAAGGCGGAAGAGCTTCGGTCAAAAATCAATTACCATAATAACAGGTATTATAATGAGGATTCACCTGAAATCAGCGACTATGAATATGATATGCTGATGCGTGAGCTTGAGAAAATTGAAGAAGAACATCCGGAGCTTAAAACTCCTGATTCACCAACCCAGAAAGTAGGCGGAGAAGCCGCAGAAAAGTTTTCTCCGGTAGAACATATTGTTCCTATGGAAAGTCTGCACGATTCATTTTCTCACGCTGAATTATTGGATTTTGACAAAAGAGTACGTGAATCAGTATTCAAACCGGTGTATGTGGTAGAACCGAAAATTGATGGTCTTTCGGTATCGGCGGAATACAGAAACGGAATATTTGTAAGAGGATCTACACGCGGAGACGGTGTTGTTGGCGAAGATATTACTGAAAATCTGAAAACTATAAGAACACTTCCTATGAAGCTTAGCAAGCCTGTACCTTATATTGAGGTGCGCGGCGAGGTTTATATGTCGATTGACAGTTTTAACAGACTCACACAGCTTCAGGAAGAACACGAAGAGAAGGTTTTCAAAAATCCGCGTAATGCCGCAGCAGGATCACTGCGTCAAAAGGACTCTAAAATTACAAAATCTCGTGAGCTTGATATATTTGTATTCAATGTTCAGCAGAATGAGGGAGACGATCTGACAAGTCATAAGCAGTCACTGGATTATCTTACACAGCTTGGTTTTACAACACTTCCGTTTTATTATAAATGCAGCACTATTGAAGAGGTGCTTGAAAAAATCGAGGAGATCGGGCAACGAAGGGGAGAACTGCCATTTCAAATTGACGGAGCGGTTGTAAAGGTTGATAACTTTGCACAGAGAACGGTGTTGGGAAGTACCTCAAAATTTCCTAAATGGGCAGAGGCATATAAATATCCACCTGAGGAAAAGGAAACAGAGCTTCTTGATATAGAGGTAAATGTAGGCAGAACAGGAGTGCTGACTCCAACGGCAATATTTAAGCCGATAATGCTTGCAGGTACGACCGTTAGCCGTGCCACCCTTCATAATGAGGATTTTATAAAAGAAAAGGATATACGGATAGGTGACACCGTTATACTGAGAAAGGCAGGGGAAATCATTCCGGAGGTAGTGTCTGTGGCTTCACACAAGGAAGGCTCAGAGCTTTACAGGATGCCTGACAGGTGTCCTTCGTGTGGTTCACCGGTGTCATATGAGAATGGCGAGGCTGCACTAAGGTGTACCAACACAGACTGTCCTGCCCAGCTTATGAGGCATATGATCCACTTTGTTTCAAGAGACGCAATGAATATTGACGGTCTCGGTGAAAAAGTTCTTTATAAGCTTGCAGAAAATGACTTGATTTCATCACCGCTGGATCTTTACAGACTTACTAAAGAGGATATTATGACTCTTGAAAATAAAAAGGATAAGTCTGCCGATAACCTTATTAATGCCATAAAAAAATCCAAGAGCAACGACCTTTACCGTATTGTTTTTGCTCTTGGTATAAGACATATCGGACAGCGCGCTGCTAAACTGCTTGCAAATCGGTTCAGGACTCTTGACGGTATTGCTTGTGCAACGATTGAGGAAATTTCACAAATCGAAGGATTTGGAGGGATTATGGCTGAAAGTACAGCTGCTTATTTTGCACTTGAAGAAACAAAAAAGCTTGTTGAAGAAATAAAGGAGCTGGGTATAAATACCGTAAATCTTTCTGCACCTGCCGAAATACCGGATGATAGTCCGTTCAAGGGTAAAACATTTGTTATAACAGGCACACTGCCAAGTTATAAGCGTACAGAAGCAGCTGCCATAATTGAAGAACTCGGCGGAAAAGTATCCGGAAGTGTATCAAAGAAAACGGACTTTGTTCTTGCAGGCGATGAAGCAGGCAGCAAGCTTACAAAGGCTCAGACACTCGGTATAACTGTAATTGATGAAGCAGAATTTGAAAATATGAGAAGGTCAGGTAATTGAGGCGAATATAAAAGATGTTAAAAAAATTTTTCAGAGCCTATTCAAAAAAGGCTTTGCATCATATACTTAAATTCTTGAAATGGACGTTAATATCAATTATAACAGGATCTGTTGTAGGCAGTTTAAGCACACTTTTTGCATTTTGTATGAATACGGCAACGGATTATCGTACAGAAAACGGTTATATGCTTTTTTTCCTTCCTTTGGCAGGAATAGTAACAGTTTTTTTATACAGTATTTTTAAATATAAAAACGACAAAGGCACTAACCTTGTTTTATCGACCATACACGCAAAAAGTGAAATACCGTTCAGGATGGCACCTCTTATTTTTACAGCGACAATTCTTACCCATCTTTTCGGAGGTTCTGCCGGACGAGAGGGTGCAGCTCTTCAATTAGGAGGCAGTGTAGGAAATCAGCTTGGACGATGGTTCAGACTTGATCCTGCTGATAAGCGTGTTGTAGTTCTTGCCGGTATGAGTGCTGCATTTTCTGCTGTTTTCGGTACACCTATGGCAGCTGCACTGTTTTCAATGGAGGTTGTCAGTGTTGGTGTAATGTATTATGCAGCCCTTGTTCCTTGTGTGTTTTCTTCTCTTATCGCGGCATATATTGCATCGCTGTTTGGTGTAAAGGAAACTTCTTTTACAGCTATAAAGTTCCCCGGTATGACGATCTTTGGTGCTGCTGAAACAATAATACTTGCTGTGTTGTGTGCACTGTTGAGTATTATATTTATAGTAATGCTGCACAAGACAGGCGATCTGTTCAGAAAATACCTTAAAAACCCTTACATAAGAATTTTTCTTGCAGGCTGTGCAATAGTTCTTCTTTCTGTTATTTTCAATACACGAGATTATAACGGTGCAGGTCTTCCGGTGATCGCAAAGGCAGTAAATGAAGGGCAGGCTGTTCCGTATGCTTTCATTTTAAAAATGATATTTACAGCTATTACAATAGAGGCAGGCTTTCGTGGGGGCGAGATTGTTCCGTCATTTTTTATTGGTGCAACCTTTGGCTGTACCTTTGGCAGTCTGATCGGATTTTCACCATCGGTATGTGCCGCAGTTGGGCTGATAGCTGTGTTCTGTGGAGTTACAAACTGCCCGATCACCTCTATGCTGATCAGTTTTGAATTATTTGGTGACGGGGGAATTTATTATTTTATGATTGCGATAGCTGTAAGTTATTTTATGTCCGGCTATTACGGACTTTATAAGGATCAGACTATTGTATATTCTAAGTATAAGGCAAGATACCTTAATCGTAAAACACGTCAATAAAGTATCTTTAAAATGAAAACGGACTCTATACATTCTGTGTATGAGTCCGTTTTCCTGCATAACTGTACATTCAAAATCAATGCTGTCCGGCTGCGTTTTATTTTCTGTTATTCGTTCCGGGAATCTTATTTTTATATTATTGATTGTTATTGCCAATAATTTGTCGTAATTTTTAAACGATATTGTAATCATACCGAAAATATCTTTAATTCATTGACAAAGATAAGATAAAAATTTATAATAATACAGAATTAAATGTATAGGAATGTGTGTTATGACGGTTTCACTTTGTATAATCGCATATAATGAAGAAAGTTCATTGGACGCTCTTTTAAAGCAGGTTAAGGCTCAGACATATCCTTGTGATAAGCTTGAACTTGTTTTTGTTGACAGCTGTTCTGAGGATAATACCAAGCAGATATTTACTGATTTCAGAGATAATAATAAGGATAACTATATTGATATAAAGGTGCTTGATAATCCAAAGAAAAGTCAGGCAGCAGGCTGGAACACGGCTATAAAGTCTGCAATGGGTGATGTTATAATAAGACTGGACGCACACGCAGAGATACCTGAAAATTTTGTTGAAAATAATGTAAAGCTTATACAAAGCGGAGAGGATGTCTGCGGAGGAGCACGTCCTAACAAAATAGATTCTCCTACACCTGTAAAGAAGATGCTCTTTCTTGCTGAAAGCTCTATGTTTGGCAGTTCAGTTGCCGGTTACAGACGAAAGAACAGTGAAAAAAAATATGTTGACTCCGTTTTTCACGGTGCATATAAAAGAGAAGTTTTTGAAAAAACAGGCGGCTTTAATGAAAATCTTGGACGAACAGAAGACAATGAGCTGCACTACAGAATCCGGAAGGCAGGTTATAAGATCTGTCAGGGAAGCAATATAATTTCATATCAGCATATAAGAGGTGATATGTCCTCTATGCTGAAACAAAAATACGGTAATGGAAAATGGATAGGCCTGACGCTCGGAGTGTGTTACGAATGTCTTTCGGCATTTCATTTTGTACCGTTTTTCTTTGTGTTGATACTTATTTGTTCACTGCTGCTTTTTGTCAGCGGATTTATAACCGGAAATCTCTGGATGATAACGCCTTTTTTAATGTTGATGAGTGTTTATCTTGCTGCTGACATCATAATGACTCTGGCGGCAATTATAGGATCAGAAAAAAAGCATATGGTTCAGTTTTTACTGCCCTTTGTTTTCTTTCTTCTTCACCTGTCATACGGATGGGGAACGATAGTTGGTATTGTTAAAATGCCGTTTTGGAAAAGAAAACTCGGCAGTGATGCTGAAGAAGAGATTGAAAATGTCAGAAATTGTGTTATAAGAAATTCAAAGGAAAGATCTGCGGAGGTAGATGAATGAATACAACAACCGTACAAAAGACAAAGAAAGGTTTCTTCGGCAGACTCTGGGACGGTATGGCAGCTATTCCAAGAGAACACAGGGGATTTGGCAAACAGGTTTTTATGCTTGCCAAGAATGATCTTATAAAAACATATAAGGGCGCTATAATCGGTCCGTTCTGGGCTGTAATGAAGCCGCTGTTTCAGCTTTTTGTTTATTGGTTTGCATTTTCCGTCGGACTTCGCGGCGGTGCAGACAGACTTGAACACGGAATAGGCTTTTTTGTTTTTATTATGGTGGGCTTTCTGCCGTGGACATTTATGAGTGAGGCAATTTCAAAAGGCTCAAAGTGTATCAGAAATAATAAGCAGTTTGTAAATAAGATCTCATTTCCTGTTTCAGCAATAATGACATATACAACGATGGCAAAATTCTATGTTCAGATATTTTTGTTTTCTCTTGTATATTTATATCTTGCAATTGCAGGCTTTACCCCCAGTCTTTATAACCTGCAAATAATAATGTATATGATAATGATGTTCGTGTTTTTCCTTGCACTTGTGTGGTCGCTTGCACCGATGAGCGCCTTCAGCAAGGATTTTGAAAGTCTGATAAATACTGTAATGTCAGGTTTGTTCTGGCTTTCAGGCGTATGCTTTGATTCATATACCATAGATAATGAGTTTATAAGAAAAATTCTGCTTTTTAACCCGATGACATATTTCTGTAACGGTTTCAGAAAAGCACTGATATATAACCAGTGGTATTTTGAGGGATTTTATAAGCCAAATTACGAAAATCTCATATTTGTTGCCGAATTCATACTGGTGATTTTTCTTGGTATGTTCAATTATAACCGACTTAAAAAACGTCTTCCTGACGTTTTATAATAATTTGATTTGCAGACGGAGGTTTCAGTAATGGAGGAAACTTTTTTTCAAAAGCTGCAAAGAGTTAAAATAGGGGATATAGGTCATATATTCCTTTTTTTAATTGCCCTGCCTGTTTCGCTTATCTACAGACTTTTCAGAAAAAATATCTGGCTGATATGCGACAATAAAAATGAGGCACGTGATAATGGTTATCACCTGTTCAGATATATATGTGAGAATCATCCTGAGCAAGATGTTGTATATGCTATCAGTAAAAAATCAAAGGATTACAGCAGAGTAAAGGATCTGGGTAAAACAGTAAATTATGGCACACTCAGACATTGGATAATATATCTGTCTGCTAAAAAGAATATCAGCTCACAGAAGGGCGGCAAGCCTAATGCGGCTGTCTGTTATTTTCTGGAGGTAAACAGGATTCTCAGAAATACGAGAGTTTTCCTTCAACACGGAATAATACATAATAACAATGAATTTCTTCATTATAAAAATACAATGATGAAGATGTTTGTTGTCAGCACACAAAGAGAATATGAATTTGTATGTGATAAATTTGGTTATCCGGACGGAGCTGTAAAAAAGCTTGGGCTTTGTCGTTTTGATAAGCTTCATCAGGTGAAAGTAAAGACAAAACAAATTTTACTGATGCCTACTTGGAGAAGCTGGATAGCCACTCCCACGTCTGCTTCATCTGATATTGAAGATGTTTCTGATTTTAAAAACACCGTATACTATAAAGCATGGAGTGAATTTCTGAGTAGTCAGCGTCTTGAACGTATACTTGAAGAAAACGATCTGGAACTTGTTTTCTATCCTCATCGTGATATGCAGAGCTTTCTTGATAGCTTTAATATAAAAAATAACCGTATAAAAACTGCGAAATTCCCTGAATATGACGTTCAGGAGCTTTTGAAGGAATCAGCATATCTTATAACTGATTATTCAAGCATTGCGATGGATTTTGCATATATGAATAAACGTCTTATGTATTATCAGTTCGATTATGATGATTTTCGTAAGGGACAATATCCGGAAGGATATTTCAGCTATGAAAAGGATGGTTTCGGCAAAGTATGCTATACTTTGGAAGATACGCTTGCAGAAATTGAAAATGCTGTAATTGATGGTTTTGATAATCCTGAAGAATATCAAAAGCGTCATAATGAGTTTTTTGATCTTTATGATACAAATAACTGCCAAAGAAATTATAATGCTATAAAGGAATTATAATTTTGTTTTCGTTGACAGTAATTTACATATATGTTATGATTATCTAATACGGATATTGTCATTTATAAGCATTAAGTTGAAAGAACGGTGATGTCTTGGATATGATAGATTTTGTAATACCTTGGGTTGACGGTAACGATCCCGAATGGCAAAAGGAAAAGGCACATTATAATCCTTCCTCAATGTCTGAAAGCGGTTCTGCTGTGCGTTACAGAGATTGGGATAATCTTCAGTATTGGTTCAGAGGCGTAGAAAAATTTACACCTTGGGTAAATAAGATACATTTTATAACCTGGGGACATATTCCTTCGTGGCTAAACACCGATCATCCAAAGCTTAATATTGTAAATCACCGTGATTATATACCTGAAAAGTATCTTCCAACTTTCAGTTCACATACTATAGAGCTTAATATGCACCGTATCAGCGGTCTTTCAGAACAATTTGTTTATTTTAATGATGATATGTTTATTACCAAGCCAATGAAGGAAGAGGAGTTCTTTAAAAACGGACTTCCCTGTGATACCTTCGGACTGAACTGTATATATTTCGGACACGATAGTGCAGGACATTTTAACGGATCAAATATGGAGGTCATCAACACTGAGTTTAAAAATAAAAAGGCAATAAAAAAACGCGATTTTCGTAAATGGTTCAATATAAAAAACGGCTTGAAGATAAATGTCAAAACTGCAATGCTGAATATGTGGGAGTGGTTCCCGGGTTTTCATTATAATCATCTTCCCACAAGTTTTCTGAAAGAGACTTTTGATGAGGTGTGGGAGAAATATTATGATGTGCTGGATAAAACATCAAATGATAAATTCAGAAGGGAATCAAATGTAAACCAGTGGCTTATGAAATACTGGCAGCTTTGTACGGGTAAATACAGTGTTCGTTCAGACAAATTCGGAAACTGCTTTCATATCAGTGAAGAGAATTTTGACGAACTGTGTAGGGCAATTTCAAAGCAGAAATATGAAATGATCTGTGTTAATGACACCCCGAGAACGATAAATTTTGATGAGAAAAAACAGATTGTGAATGGATGCTTTGAAAAAATTCTTCCTGATAAATCCGGTTTTGAAGTTTAAATTTTATGTTTTGGAGTGAAAAAATTGAAATTTGATAAAAACGATACATCTGCCATTAAGGGTTTGGCTATATTGTTTATGATGCAGCACCATAACTTTTGTTCGCTTGACAGGTTTGATGACTTTACAGTTAACTTCTTTCCCTTTTCACAATCTGCAATTGTCACATTCTCAAATTTTCTTAAGATATGTGTTGGAATGTATGTGTTTCTCAGCGGTTACGGACTGACTGTATCACTGAAAAAATATAACAGTGACAATACTCTGAATGGAAAACAGTATAAGGATTATCTTTATCGAAGACTCTGGAAGCTTATGGCAGGCTATTGGGTTATCTACATTCTGGGTTTTGTCATAACACTTATAGTTAATCAGAGGCCTTGGGAAGTATACTTCGGTAAGGGAATAATAACCGGTATGTACAGCATTGCAGCGGACATATCCGGACTTGCATATCTTTTCAATACACCGACTCTTAACGGTACGTGGTGGTATATGACACTGGCTATATTCATAATTCTGATATTGCCGTTCATTGCAGGACTGATGAAAAAATACGGTCCGCTTCTTGTAATGATGCTATGTCTTTTCATACCCCGTATAATATCGTTTTATGTTCAGCTCCAGCCTGATAATAAAGCAAATATTTCACGCTGGTTTTTTGCAATAGTTCTTGGTATGATATGTGCACAGTATGACCTGCTGGCTAAGGCAAAGGGCTTTATGATAACAAAAAATAAATATTTAAGCAAGCTGATAAAATTTGTATTGTATACAGGCTTGCTTGTTGTCTTATACTATACAAGAGTTACACTTCACAAAAAGGGATATTCGTCAATGGCATATGAGCTTACGGATAACATAATCCCGGCATTTGTGGTATACTACTGTTATGAGTTTGTTGTTGGCATACCCATACTCCGACAGATACTTATGTTCTTGGGAAAACATTCAATGAATATCTTCCTGCTGCATACCTTTATAAGACAGTATCTGCTCAGAGAGTTTATATATTCATTCAAGCATTTTGCATTAATAACACTCGTTTTACTTGTTCTGTCTTTGGCAGTATCTGTATTTATAGAGCTGCTGAAAAAGTATTCCGGCTTTAATAAGCTTATAGGTTTTGTTGATAAGAAGATCTCTGAAGGAGTATCAGAAAGGACATAATAAAATGGACAGGAATATCAAAGATAAGCTTTTTTCATTTGTTATATATACATCCAACGAACATTACAATACCACTATAGACAGCCTGATTTCTCAGGATATTGAAGACGACAGCAATATACAGATCATATTGTTGAAAAACAGCAGCTTTAACGCAGATAATTATCTATCCAATATAAGTACCGGCATAGAAATAACAGTTGCAGACGGAGAGTTCAGCAATGTTACTGATGCATATACATCGGCACTGAAATATATAAAGGGAAAGTATGTCTGTTTTACAGAATGCGGAAGCACATATTCGTCGAATGTTATAAGCGAAGTCACCTCTGTTGTAGAAAGCAGTACAGTTAAGCTTGTTTCAATTTTATCGGATATTTCAACAGGCAATCAGAATGCACTTGAGATAAACAGGGGCTTCAGGGGTAAGTCAGGAATGATAGATCTGAATGAAAAATATAATATCCCATTTATGTTTCTTTCAAATCTTTTTATCAACACAGAGTTAAAGCTTGAATTCAGCAAGGATATAAAAACAGAAGAGCTTGTACAAAGTGATTTTATGTTCAGAATTTTTGATCAGTCACAGACTATGTATCTTATACGAAGAAAGAACACATTTGTTTCACTGTATACTGCAAGCAGATATGTATATAATTTTTATGAGGATTTCAGATATTCACTTTCCGACCAGAAAGCTTTCTTTGATAATTTTGTATATGAAAATCTGAACAGTCGTCAGGAAAGTGCAGGCTATGTTCCAAGATATGTTCAGTATAATATTATGAAGTATCTGTGCTGGACAATAGCAGTTCCGGGTGCAGAGGATATTTTTGCGTCTGTAATGTCTGTCCATGCGTTCAAGGCATATCTCAAAAAAGTGCTTATGTATATTGATGACAATGTTATCAATAACTGCGGACTGATACTTGCATACAGATATGTATTATTCAACACAAAATATGACGGACACTCCCGCTTTATTGAAGCTCCGTTTGCTAAAAAAATGTATTATAACAATACAAAGCTTTGTGAGATGTCAGAAAATGCAACAACCATAGAATTTGTTACACTTGAAAAAAACAGGCTTGTTCTTCACGGCAGAGTTAAGTATATCGGATGCAGTAAGGAAGAATTCAGGGTTTTTGCATTGATCAACCGTGAAAAAAAGGTATTTGCCAGAGATCTTGGATATAATTACAACACCAATGTATGGAAAGAAAACGTATATAGCGGAACATCTTTTGAGGTAGAGATCGATCTGACAGAGTATGACGAATGTGCAATAGAAATATTCAGTGTGAATAATGGAGATATTGTAAAAAGGAGAGGGCTGAGGTTCGGTAAGTTCTCGCCTCTGGCTTCAAATGTTCCTGATTGCTATTATTATTCTCAGGGAAGAATTATGACATATAACAGAGGTTCGTCATCAATCATTATCGAGAGAGCATCGGGATTCAAAAAATTCAAAAAGGAAATAAAATATCTCAGGACATTACGCAGGCTTAAAAATGATTATGCGTCACACGCTTATCTTGCAAGAATTTTGTATCATTTCTCCAAGCCGTTCCACAGAAAGAAGATATGGCTTATTTCAGACAGAACTAACAGGGGAGATGACAACGGCGAAGCATTCTTTAAGTATATGCAGACCGTAAAAAACCGAAAAATAAAGTGTTATTTTGTAATTGACAAAAAATCAGATGAGGGCAAGCGTCTTTCAAAAATCGGAAAAACAATTTCTACAAATTCCAAAAAGCATAAGATGTATCATCTGATGAGTTCTTATGTTATTTCATCACAGGGAAACAACCCTGTTGTTAATCCGCTGTTGGGAGGAAATATCTATTATCGTGATATTTTATGTAAGCTTAGGTTTGTATTTTTGCAGCATGGTGTAACAAAGGATGATATTGCAGGCTGGCTTAATTTGTATAACAGAAATATTTTTGGATTTATAGTGACTACCAATCCGGAGTATAAATCTATTTTTGATTACGATTATTTCTATAAGCCAGAAAATGTATGGCTTACCGGTATGCCGAGAAATGACCTGCTTTATCACGATGAAAAGAAGTATATAACTATTATGCCCACCTGGAGAAAGTCTCTTATGACAAAGCCAGACCCTGTAACGGGTATCTGGATCATCAGGGATGACTTCAAGGAGAGCAAATATTTTCAGTTCTATAATTCCCTTCTTAATGATGAAAGGCTTATAAGTGCTGCCAAAAAATATGGTTACACCATATGCCATAAGCCTCATCCGAATATAGAGCCGTATATAGATATGTTTGATAAAAATGATGACGTAATGTATTTTTCAACAGATAAGCCATACAGGGAAATTTTTGCGGAATCAGATCTTATGCTTACCGATTACTCCTCAGTTGCGTTTGACTTTGCATATCTTGGCAAGCCTATAGTTTATGCCCAGTTTGATAAACAGGCATTTTTCAGCGGAGAGCACTCATATACGGCAGGTTATTTTGACTATGAGCGTGACGGCTTTGGAGATGTTACTTATGATCTTGACAGTACAGTCAACTGCCTGATAGAGTATATGAAAAACAATTGTGAACCAAAGGCTGAATATCTTGAAAGAATACACAATACCTTTGCTTTTCTTGATAGGGATTGCTGTAAAAGAGTTTATGAAAAGCTTATTGAAAATGAAAGCTTCAGTAAAAAATGATTTTTTGATATGACTTGCTGTATAATATTTTGCGTTGGATTTTCAGGACAACAATGATAAATTCAGGCATTTAATCGTTGCAGTTCATTGTTTGTACTCTTAATCAGAGACGCAGGTTTCCGCGTAAGATTTGTGGGTTGTTCTACTATGACGATCTTCTTGTTATGATTAAACAACAACTGATGTCACACGTTGTAAGAAAATCCAAAATTATTTCAGAACGGTATCAACATGTGCGACAGTTGATTATATTAAAATCAATACGGTGCTGTTTATCTGTCCTGTGCGGTAACGTACCCTTACAAAAATGTAACTTTTAAATACTGAAAATTCCTTGATATTGGCAAATCAATGGAGTAAAATAAAGTAGTTATGAAAGTTATGTAAGAAAAAGAAGTTAAAAGGAGAAATATAATGGTTTTTGCGGATTTGTTTTTCTTGTATTTTTTTCTTCCTCTGTGTCTGATCTGCTACTTTGTAAGTAAAAAGCTCAGAACAAAGAATCTGATACTAATAGTTTTTTCTCTTGTTTTTTATGCGTGGGGAGAACCGCTTTGGGTAATACTTCTATTGTTCAGTGCGGCATTTAACTGGTTTTCCGGACTTATGATAGAAGCGAACCGTAAAAGCAAATGGGCTAAGCTGGTTGTTGCCGGAGCGGTAACGGTCGATATTTTGCTGTTGGTGATATTCAAATACAGTGGTTTTCTGGTGGAAAACATCAACGGGCTTTTGCATATTTCAATACCTGTTCCGCAAATATCATTGCCGATTGGTATCAGCTTTTTTACCTTCCAGGCAATATCCTATGTTATAGACTGCTATTGGGAGACTGTAACTACACAGAGATCCTTCAAGAAATTTTTGCTCTATTTATCGCTGTTTCCTCAGCTTATCGCAGGTCCTATTGTCAGATACAGCGTTGTTGAAAACGAGATCAATAAGCGTAAATCGACTATGTCAGATATAAGTGAGGGTGCGCTGAGATTTATTGTAGGTCTTGCAAAGAAGGTTATTATAGCTAATAATCTTTATGCAATTGTAAAGCAGTTCTATGGGGATGTTAATGCTAACCAGTATAATGATATTTCGTCTATGTCATTTCTCGGAACGTGGTTTGTTGTGATTGCATATTCGCTTTATGTGTATTTCGATTTCAGCGGTTATTCCGACATGGCTATCGGACTTGGACGTATATTCGGATTCCATTTTGACGAAAACTTTAAATATCCGTTTATTTGTAAGACTATCAGCGAATTCTGGCAGAGATGGCACATTTCACTCAGCTCGTTCTTCAGGGACTATCTCTTTTATGCACCGATATTCGGTAAGCCAAGAAAATATGTAAATCTGTTCCTTGTATGGTTCTGCACGGGTTTGTGGCACGGTGCGGCGTGGAATTACATTTTCTGGGGATTATATTTCGGAGCATTCCTGCTACTTGAAATTAAGATCGGAAAAAAGAAAATGAAGAAATGGCCCTTATGGCTGACACATATATACAGTAAGCTTGTTATCGTGATAGGCTTTGGTATTTTCTGTTTCTCAGATATGGGGCAGCTCGGAAACTTCTTTATGAATATCAGCGGACTGGGAATGCTTTTCCACGGAAATGCATTTGCAGATACAGTAACGTGGAGTACATTTGTCAAGAACATTTTCCTGATAATTGCGGCAATAATTGTTTCAATGCCTGTGCTTCAGTATATCAAGAAATTCTTCTTTGAATGGGGTAATAATGTTGTTTATACAACAGGAAAGGTGTTGGCGTCTGTAGGCTGTGCTTATCTTCTTGTGATGTCAAGCATACTGCTTGTAGATTCAACGAATAACCCGTTCCTGTATTTCCGTTTCTGATATGAGGAGAGAAAAAATGGAGAATAAAACAAATAGAAACAGCAATGTTCAGAAAAAGAAAAGCTATAATTCATATAAGCGTTCAAGTATCAGGAAATTTTCTTCGATGATCTCACTTGTCATACTTATACCTGTTTTTGGTCTGGCTGCAATTTTTCTCTTGGTATTTCCGCGTTCCGATGAATCAATGATAGAAAAAAGAAAGCTTACATCGTTTCCGGAATTTACATTCGAGAATTATTTTAACGGAAAATTCACAAACGGTATAAACCAATGGTACACTGATACTGTTCCTTTTCGTGATGATTTCAAGAATATGGGCAACAGCTTTAAGGGCGCGTTTGGGATAACTACCGATGATACGATAAATGCTGTCGGCAACTTGAAAAAGGTTGAAAAAAATAAACCAAAATCACAGACGAATAAAACCGACAGCAGCAAAACTGAAAACAGCAGTGCTCAAGGCAGCAGATCTGAAAACAGTACAGCCGAAAGCAGTAAGCCTGTTGAGGAATCAAAGCCTGAGGAAAATTCATCACAGAAGGACTATACCAAGGAAGACGCCGAATATACGGTCGAAAATGGTGTTATTGTTGTCAAGCAGGACGGACATTACAGAGGACTTGAGCTTTTTGGAGGCGGCACAGGAAATTCATATGTTGAGGCACTCAATACGCTCAGGGGTAAGCTTGACAATAAAATAAAAATGTACTCTATGATAGCACCTCTTGCAAGCGAATATTATACACCTGCTAATTATACGGATTATACGGCAAATCAGAAGGAATATTTTGATGATCTTGCGTCAAGACTTGATAAGGGTATTACAAGCATTGATATTGACTCTGTACTTGCAAAACATGTTGAAGAGCCTATATATTGCCGTACTGACCATCACTGGATGCCGCTTGGAGCATATTATGCTGCTCAGGAGTTTGCAAAAACCGCAGGGGTAGATTTCAAGGATTTGAGCACATTTAAATCTGAAACAATCAGTGGATTTGTTGGTACAATGTATGCCTTCTCGGGAGGAGATATTAATATCAAAAATGATCCTGAGGACTTCACATACTATATCCCTGATAATTACTCAAAGTGTAAGACAGATTTCTATAATACATCTTTTCAATTTGACTATACAGGCACTTACTTCAAACAGGTGGGTGATCCTCAGTCAAACGCATATCTGACATTCTTCGGTGGTGATGAACAGATTGTAAAGATCAGAACCAATGTTAAGAACGGAAGAAAGCTTATTGTTATCAAAGATAGTTATGGCAACGCTGAGCCGGGATATTATATGAATTCCTTTGAGGAAATATATATTGTAGATATGCGTTATTTTAATCTTAATCTTGTTGATTTTATAAATCAGATGAAGATCACTGACGTTTTGTTCACAATGGTAACCTATTCAGCGTTTGGCGGTAATGCCGATAATCTTATGACTTTGATTGAACAGAATCCGGGTCAGACTATAGTTGACGGTTATAATCCGGAAGACTGAATTTAATAAAAAAACTACAGGCTATATACGGCAGATTAAAATCTGTCGGTTAGCCTTTATGTTTATTACAAGCGGAAAAGGAGAGGAAATATGAAGGAGCTTGAATATCCCTTTGATTCTGAATATATAATAAAAAAGAGAAAATCCATAAAACGTACGCTGCTGTCTGATGGAAGCAGCAGGCTTAAAAAGAAGATCGCAGTTTTTGGCGGATCAACAACTAATGATATAGTTGTATATCTTGATCTGTTTCTTCTTCACCACGGAATTGAAGCGGAGTTCTATCAGTCTGAATATGCACAGTATTGGCAGGACGCAATGTTTCCAAGTGATGAGCTTTTAAGCTTTGCTCCTGATATTGTTTTTATTCATACTACAAACAGAAATATAAGCACTTATCCTGATACGTCTATGAGCAGAGATGACGTTGACGCACTGTTAGAAAATGAGTATCTCAAGTTTGAGCAGATGTGGCAGAAAATTTCAGATACCTATCATTGTCCTATAATACAGAATAACTTTGAGATGCCTTTTTACCGCATTATGGGGAATAAGGACTGCAGTGATTACAGAGGACACTCCAATTTCCTTACAAGATTGAATACAAAATTCTATGATTATGCTGATCGTACAGAGGGCTTTTATATAAACGATATTAACTTTATCTCAGCTTCTTACGGACTTAAGGCGTGGAGCGACCCCTCATATTGGAATATGTATAAATATGCAATGTGTGTTGATGCTATTCCTGAATTTTCGTCCAATCTTGCAAATATCATAAAATCCGTTTTTGGAAAAAACAAAAAAGCACTTGCTCTTGATCTAGATAATACACTCTGGGGCGGAGTTGTCGGAGATGACGGAGTTGACGGTATACAGATCGGTCAGGAAACCGGTGTATCACAGTCTTATTATGAATTTCAGTCATATATAAAGTCACTGAAATCGCTTGGAGTTATTCTTACTGTATGCTCTAAGAATGATCACGAAAACGCCATTGCAGGACTTAATCACCCTGAGGGCGCTCTCAAGCCGGATGACTTCATTATTATAAAAGCAAACTGGGAAAATAAGGACAGGAATATTGCAGAAACCGCAGCAGAGTTGAATATTTTGCCTGATGCGATTGTGTTTGTTGACGATAATCCTGCTGAAAGGGCTATTGTACAAGCACAGCTGCCGGGTGTGAATGCGCCTGTTATGGATAGTGTTGAGAATTATATAACCACAATTGATCGTAACGGATATTTTGAAGTTACGAATTTCAGCGAGGATGATCTCAAGCGTAATGAAATGTATAAGGCAAATGCACAGAGAGCGGCTCAGCAGGCAACATTTACGGATTATAAAGATTATCTTTTGAGTCTTGATATGACTGCTGTGATTGATGATTTTCTGCCTGTTTACCTGCAAAGAATAACTCAGCTTTCAAATAAAAGCAATCAATTCAATGTGACTACAAAGCGTTATACTGCTACTGAAATGGAGGCAGTTTTTGAAAGTAATGATTATATTCGTCTTTATGGAAAGCTTGTTGATAAGTTCGGAGATAACGGCGTTGTATCGGTTGTTATCGGCAAGAAGGACGGAACCGTTCTCAATATGGAGCTGTGGCTTATGAGCTGCCGTGTTCTTAAAAGAGATATGGAGCTTGCAATGCTTGACCGACTGGTTGAACGATGCAGGGAGCAGGGAATAAAAACAATAAAAGGATATTACTATCCTACAGCCAAAAACAATATGGTAAAAGAGCTTTATGGTTTTTTTGGGTTTGATAAGATAAGCGAAGACGAATCGGGCAATACTGTATGGCAACTTGAGGTTGATTCCTACAAAAACAGAAATCAGGTTATTAAAGTTGAGGATAATTCCTCTATACAATAAAATCAAAGGAGAATGAATAATGGATACAAAAACAATTTATGCAAGACTCAATAAGGTTTTTCGTGATGTATTCGATGACGACTCTATTACCGTAAACCCAAAGACAACAGCAGATGATATTGATGATTGGGACAGCCTTGAGCATATCACTCTTATCAATGCTGTTGAAAAGGAATTCAAAATGAAATTTAAAATGGGTGAAATATCCTCTATGAAAAATGTAGGTGAAATGGCACAGATAATTGCTGCAAGAGCAAAGGGCTGATAATTATTTCATATAATATCTGTTGCACATAAATTATGACAATGTTTTGAATTGGATGATTTAACAGAGTTTGAAAACGGCTGCTAAAAAAATGCAGCCGTTTTTGTGTTTCTTCAAAGCTATATACTATCAAAAATGCAATATATTGACAACAATCCTGCATAGATTATTGACACAAAAAATATTTCGATATATAATATAGTTGTTAATTTTATTGAAAGGAAGTCCTTACAATGGATAAGAAAAATATTGACTGGTCAAACCTTGGCTTCGGTTATATTAAAACCGATAAGAGATATGTTGCCAATTATACAAACGGAGCGTGGGATGAAGGAGCTCTTATTGATGACGATACAATTAATATGAGTGAATGTGCCTGTGTTTTACAGTATGCTCAGACTGTATTTGAGGGCTTGAAGGCATATACTACTGAAAAGGGGGAAACGGTTGTTTTTCGTCCTGATCTTAATGCTGAACGTCTTGCAAATTCGGCGAGAAGAATGGAAATGCCTGTATTCCCTGAGGAAAAATTTATTGATGCCGTTGAACAGGTAGTAAGTGCAAATAAGGCTTATGTTCCTCCATATGGAACCGGTGCTACTCTTTATCTGCGTCCCTTTATGTTCGGTATAAATCCGGTTATCGGTGTTAAGCCGGCAGATGATTTTCAATTCAGGATTTTTGCAACTCCGGTTGGTCCTTACTTCAAGGGAGGAGCAAAACCTATTACAATAAAGGTATGTGATCTTGACAGAGCAGCTCCTCACGGTACAGGATATATTAAAGCAGGTCTTAACTATGCAATGAGCTTACACGCTATTGTTACTGCTCATAAAGAGGGCTTTGACGAGAATATGTATCTTGACTCAGCAACAAGAACAAAGGTAGAGGAAACAGGTGGTGCAAACTTCCTCTTTATTACAAAGGATAATAAGGTTGTTACACCTAAGTCTGACAGTATACTTCCTTCAATAACAAGACGTTCGTTGATGGTTGTTGCAAAAGACTATCTTGGTCTTGAGGTTGAAGAACGTGAAGTATATTTTGATGAGGTCAAGGATTTTGCAGAATGCGGTCTTTGCGGTACGGCAGCTGTTATTTCTCCTGTAGGAAAGATCAATGATCACGGTAAGGAGATATGCTTCCCAAGTGGTATGGAGAAGATGGGCCCCGTAACTCAGAAGCTTTACGACACACTCACCGGTATCCAGATGGGCAGAATAGAAGCTCCAAAGGGCTGGATAAAGGTTATAGACTGATTAATTTACATATAAAATTTCAGGGCGGTACAGTTAAAATACTGTGCCGCCCGTTCTTTATATATTTATGCATTGCTGGCTGCAAATTGAGAATTATACAGCTTGTTATAAAATCCCTTCTTTTCCATAAGTTCATTATGATTTCCTTGTTCAATAACGTTTCCGTCCTTCATAACAAGAATGACATCAGCTTCTTTGATTGTAGAGAGTCTGTGTGCAACTATAAAGCTTGTTCTGCCTTTCATCATATTGTTGAATGCTTTTTGTATACGAATTTCTGTTCTGGTATCAATACTGCTTGTAGCCTCATCAAGGATCAGCATAGGCGGATCACAAAGCATTACTCTTGCAATACACATAAGCTGGCGCTGCCCCTGAGAAAGATTAGAGCCTTCTTCTGAGATGATTGTGTCATATCCGTCAGGCATACGTTCAATAAAGTGGTTAATATAAGCTCTTTTTGCAGCAGACTTTACATCTTCTATAGAAGCGTCGGGTTTACCATAGGCAATATTGTCACGTACACTTGCATTATACAGCCAGCTTTCCTGAAGCACCATTCCATACATAGAACGCAGCTCGTCACGTTTCATTTCGTAAATACTTTTTCCGTCTATTTTAATATCACCATTGTCTACATCATAAAAACGCATCAACAGGTTGATCAGTGTAGTTTTACCGCAGCCCGTGGGACCTACAATGGCAATTTTACTTCCGGGTTTGACGTGAAGATTAAAATTTTTAATAAGCTTCTTCTCAGTGGAGTAAGAAAAGTCAACGTTTTCAATATCTATCCTGCCCTTACATCCGGAAATGTGATCAGCATTTTTAATGTCGGGCTTCTGATCGGGTTCGTCAAGCAGTTTGAATATTCTGTCTGCGCCTGCCAAAGCTGTCTGAAGCTGGGGGATAACTCCTGTTACCTCGTTGAATGGCTTTGTATATTGATTTGCATATGTAATAAAAGCTGAAATTTGTCCTACAGTCAGAGTATTATTTATAACGCTTACTGCACCTGTGATACAGACGGCTGTTGTTACTATACCGTTTACAAACCGTGTGCTTGGATTGGCAAGGGATGAATAGAACTGGGACTTTTTTCCGCAGATATAAAGACGTGAATTAATTTCTTCAAAATTTTTCTGAGCTTCATCTTCATATCCAAATGCCTTTACAAGCTTTTGTTGACCTACATATTCATTAATATAAGCACTTATTTCGCCCTGAGTTTCTGACTGCTCCTTAAATTGTTTTTGTGACAGCCGGGTTATAAACGCAGCAACAAACATAGAAAGCGGAGTGATTATTACAACCACAATAGCAATAAAAACATTCAGAACTATCATAAAAACAAGTGTGCATATGATCATCACAAGTCCTGAGAAAAGCTGTGTTATACCCTGAAGAAGTCCGTCACCCACAGAATCAGTGTCATTGATTATCCTGCTTATTAAATCACCGTGAGGATGTCCGTCAATATATTTAAGAGGAACTGAATTAAATTTTTTAAAAACATCACGCCGCATATCCCTTATAGTAAAATAGCTGACCTTGTTAATGCAAAGATTCATCATCCATTGAAATACAGAACCTGAGAGAACGGTTATAGCTGTCATTAAAAGAAGCTGATAAATTCCGGCAAAGTCAACATTATTCTTTCCGACAGCCTTGTCAATTGCAAGTCCTATCAGCACAGGGGCAGTTAGGTTGAGTATAACATATAAAAGAGCAAAAATCATTGCACCTATCATACTTTTACGATAGGGAACAGCATACTTCAGTATTCTTTTGATTATACCCTTTTTCATCTGTTCCTGACCTCCTCTTCCTTAAGCTGTGACAGGCAGATTTCCCTATAGATACTGCAGTTATCAAAAAGCTCATTATGTGTTCCTATACCGGCTATTTCTCCGTTATCAAGAACTAATATCTTGTCTGCATATCGTACCGTACCTACACGCTGCGAAACCATAATGACAGTCATATTTTTTGTTTCTTCATTAAGCGCTCTGCGCAGTGCAGCATCAGTAGCAAAATCAAGCGCACTTGCACTGTCGTCAAGTATCAGTATTTCAGGTTCGGCAACTAATGCACGGGCAATTGTCAGACGCTGGCGCTGTCCGCCCGAAAGATTTTTTCCGCCGGCAGAAAGCATCTTATTTGTTTTTTCAGGGAAATTATATACAAATTCATATGACTGAGATATTTTCAAAGCTTTTTCAATTTCCTTATCTGTTGCGTTTTTCTTGCCCCATTTCATATTATCCTTTATTGTACCTGAGAAAAGCTCTGCTTTCTGTGGGACAATGCCTATCTTTTCTCTGAGATTTTTAAACGAATAATCTTTTACATTAACTCCGTTGATCAGAAGCTCACCTTCGGATACATCATAAAAACGCGGTATTAAATTCACCAGGCTGCTTTTGCCTGAACCTGTACCTCCGATAATTCCTATTGTTGAACCTTTTTTGACCGTAAAGCTAATATCTTTCAAAGCGTATCCGCTGTTCTCATAACCGAAGGAAACTTTGCGGAATTCAATAAACGGTGCATTTGTGTTTTCCTTTGCCGTATTTTCATTTTCTGTAACAGATGGTTTTGTGTCGAATACTTCATTTACTCTTGAAGCAGAGGCAGAAGCCTTGGTAAAAATAACGACCAAATTTGAAACAACAATCATAGCAAGCAATATCTGCGTCATATAGTTAACAAGAGCGATTATCTGTCCCTGCATCAATGTACCTTCCGATACAAATACTGATCCAAACCATACAATGGCAATTATAGCAGCCTGAGCTATAATGTAAGTGACAGGATTAAGAAGTGCGGAAAGCCTTCCCACTGTAACGGACGTGTGAGCAAGCTCATCATTTTTTTCGTCAAAACGTTCTTCTTCATTTTGTTGTCTGCTAAAAGCACGTATAACCCTGTTGCCTGAAAGATTTTCCCTTGATATAAGAGATACCTTGTCAAGCCTGCTCTGGATTTTTTTGAAGAACGGAACAGAGCGGTTCATAATTATAAACAATACCAGTCCAATCAGCAATGCTGCCGCAAAGAATATCAGTGAAAGTTTAATATCAATAGTCATTGCCATTATAAGTGCACCGACAACAAGGAAGGGTGCACGTATAACAAGTCTTATCAGCATTGCAACTGCCAGTTGAAGCTGGTTGACATCATTTGTCATTCTTGTTATCAGGGATGGTATTCCTATTTTATCAAGTTCACTGTGTGAGAATGTATTGATATGACGGAACATTTCATTTCTGACTTTAGTTCCGAAGCCTTGTGAAGCAATTGATGCGGATTTCTGACAAACAAGCGCACTGCATAGACCCAGCACGCCAAGTAATATCATCAGACCACCTTTTTGAAGAACATAGTTTACATCATTATTTTTTACACCATTGTCTATAATGTCAGCCGTTATCAGTGGGATAAACAGTTCAAAAATTGCCTCGATAAGCTTGCATAAAGGACCGATTGTCAGCTGTATTTTATAATTTTTTAAAAATCTTCTTAATCTGAACATAATATCATCTCTTTATTTCTGCATAATTTATTAATATCTTTTTATTTATTCTATAACATCCGGATGAAATCGTCAACATCCGGCGGCAAACTGCCACACCCATGTTCTTAATTCGCTCGATTGGATTTTCTGAGCAATAACCGTTGTCACGCGGTATAAACTTCATTAATTATTTCACAATATCCTGTTTTTACATAACAAAGAAGGTGTTACTATTCGCAAGAAGCTGTTTATAAAAAACGGAATAATAATGTCCTTTTCTGCATTGCTTATCAGAAGTATGGGGATGATGTTCAGAGTATTTCTTACTGACACTATAGGTGCTGAAGGAATCGGACTTTACCAGCTTATAATGAGTGTATATCTTGTTTTTGCTTCGGTATCAACGGCAGGTATATCGCTGTGTGCAACAAGGCTGTTTGGAGATTTTTATTCTGCCGGAAAAATAAGCCGGGCAAAATATTCGGTAGAACGATGTATACTTATGGCTTTTTTGTCGGGGGTAATACTTAGTACAATAATGTTTTTGGCATCAGATATATTTGCAAATTACCTTCTTAATGAAAAACGTACCGCACCGGCACTTAGGCTTCTTGCACCAAGTCTGCCTTTTATGGCTGTATCAGCTTGTATAAGGGGATATTTTGTTGCCCGAAGAAAAACTCTGCAAACCTCAGGAGAACAAATTCTTGAGCAGATCATAGAGATGGGTGTGTTTATATTCGTATTTTCATATTATCGTCCGTCAACACTTGAGGCTTCTTGTACGGCAGCAGTATTCGGAACAAGTGCAGCAGAATTTGTTTCTTTTATATACTCGATTTTATGCTATAGGTTGGATATAAAGAGATTTAATTGTCGTTCTGAACGTGTAAACTCTCTTTTCAGACTTGTGATGCCGGTCGCATTGCCGGTTACGGCAAACGCAGCCTTAAGAAGCGGATTATCTGCTGCCGAAAACGCACTGATACCTTACGGTCTGAAACGATACGGAAGTTCTGACAGTAATGCCCTTGCACAATACGGTATAATCAGCGGAATGTCAATGACTGTTCTTGTGTTTCCATCAGTATTTATTATACCCTTTGCAATGCTTATTGTGCCTGAGATTGCAGAAGCTGTTGTATTAAAGCATAACAAAGGAATAAAGCATATGACCGAAAAAATGGTTTCAATTACATTGCTGTATTCTATACCTGTAACGGTATGCTTCATTTTCTTTGCAGTACCGCTGTGTAATATGATTTTCGGAAACGAACAGGCTGGAACATATCTTGCCGTTCTTGCTCCTGTTGTTCCGCTTATGTATATGGATTCAGTGGTTGACGGTATTTTAAAGGGACTTAACGAACAGACAAGTTATCTGATATTTAATACGATAGATTCCGCAGTAAGGGTTCTGCTTACGTATATATTACTGCCGCATTTCGGAATATATGGTGTTATTGCAGTGATAATTATAAGTGAACTTCTTAATACATTTCTCAGTGTTGCAAGGCTTATAAAAATTACCAGCTTCAGACTTTGTGTTTTTGACGATATTATACGTCCGTTAATATGTATTCTTATACCGTGCCTGTTTTTAAGATTGCTTCCGGAATCTGATGTTTCAGGAGGTTCTTCAATAATAAAAATTATTATTGCCATTTTATTTTATCTACTCGCAGTTAAATACACAAAGATAAGCCGGACTGAAAGCTGACAGTCCGGCTTAAATATTTTAATGCTATTTTCTTATAATTATTACCTGGTCAGGATATATCAGGTCCGGATTGGTAATTCTGTTAAGATTTATAAGATAGGGAACACTTACACCATACATTCTTGCAATCTTCCATAGTGAATCTCCGCTTTTTACAATATATTCAAGTCTGCCTTCATTATTGTTCTCAGCGGGGATTAATATTGTTTGTCCTTCATTAATAACATCCGGGTTACTTATATTGTTTAATTCTGCAAGGGTACTTGTTTTTGTGTTGTTATCTGCTGCTATACCCGAAAGCGTATCGCCGCTCTTTACAGTGTAGCTTTGAGGTCTTTTTACCGGCACATAGTAAAGAGGTATTTTAAGAACCTGTCCTTCATTGATTTCATTCGGATTATCAATATTATTAAAAGCTGCAAGCTTCTGAACGTTTATACCATATTTTGAAGCGATTTCTGCAAGAGTATCACCGCGCTTGACTATATAATCCGTAGTAGCCTGCCGATCGTTTTCTTTCTTCATTTTCGGAATTTCTGAAACAGGAATTCTGAGGAGCTGTCCCTCGTATATAACATCCGGATCAGCAATTCCGTTATATCTTGCTATCATATTAACGGTTGTGAAATATTTTTTTGCAATATTAAAAAGCGTATCGCCCTTTCGGACAGTGTATATAACTGTATCCATAGCTTTCCCTCCGATTCATTATATGCTTATAATTTTATTTATGTTAATGGTTTGTAAAATTACAGAATGTATGTTAAAATAATGACGGTGATTTTATGGCATTACAAAGAACAGACAAAATTTTGTCATCACAAAATATCGCAAGCAGAAGTGAAATAAAGTCTATGATAAAATCCGGAAGAATAACGGCTGACGGAAATACAGTAAAACGCCCTGAGGAGAAATATGATCCGGACAACACTGAATTTGCCGTAGACGGCGTCAGAATAAATTTCAGAAAATATTTGTACATAATGATGAATAAGCCCCAGGGAGTTTTATCTGCAAGTAATGACAGATATGAAAAAACAGTTATTGATCTGCTGCCTGAAAATTTAAGAAGGAAAGACCTTTTTCCGGCAGGGAGGCTTGATAAAAACACGGAAGGCTTTATTCTTATAACTAATGACGGTGAGCTTTCACATAAAATGCTGTCTCCTAAAAGCCACGTATATAAGCTCTATGAAGCTCAGACTGACCGCGATCTGACAGATGATGACGTTAAAGCCTTCAGTAAAGGTATAAAAGTAGGAGAGCTTTCTTTTATGCCTGCTGAAATGAAAATAACGGGCAGGAACAAGGCACTTGTAGAGATCTGTGAGGGAAAGTTTCATCAGATAAAAAAGATGTTTATGGCTGTGGGTGCAGAGGTTATTTCACTTAAAAGACTCAGGATAGGTCAGGTTCATCTGGATGAGAGTCTGTCTCCGGGGGAATGCAGAGAGCTTGAACCTCAAGAAATCATTGACATATTAAGTCTAAATCACGGAATTTAATTGAAAAAATCGTATGCAATATGCACAAATTCAGGCAGTTAATTTTGTCTTATGTGAATTATATCTAAACTGAGCAGTTAGATTTTAGTAAAAAAAAGTATTTCATTTTTGGAAAAAATCTGTTATAGTATTAGTGTTGAATATTGATTTCAAATACGCTTTCAATACAGCGAACTCAGGAGGAAAATTATGGCAAGTGTATCTTTAAGAAACGTTTATAAAATCTATGACGGAAACGTTGTAGCTGTTAGTGACTTTAACCTTGAGATCGAGGATAAAGAGTTTATTATCTTCGTTGGTCCTTCCGGTTGCGGTAAGTCAACAACTCTTCGTATGATCGCAGGTCTTGAGGATATTTCAAAGGGTCAGCTTTATATAGGTGATGTTTTGGCTAACGATATTTCACCAAAGGACAGAGATATAGCAATGGTGTTCCAGAACTATGCTCTTTATCCGCATATGACTGTATTTGATAATATGGCTTTCGGTCTTAAGCTTCGTAAAACTCCCCCGGAGGAGATCAGAAGACGTGTTGAAGAAGCTGCAAGATCTCTTGATATAGCTCATCTTCTTGAGCGTAAGCCTAAGGCTCTTTCCGGTGGTCAGAGACAGCGTGTTGCACTTGGTCGCGCAATCGTTCGTGATCCTAAGGTATTCCTTCTTGACGAGCCTCTTTCAAACCTTGATGCAAAGCTCAGAACTGCCATGAGAACAGAGATTTCTAAGCTCCATAAAAGACTTGGAACAACATTTATTTACGTTACACATGACCAGACAGAGGCTATGACAATGGCTGACCGTATCGTTGTTATGAAGGACGGATTTATTCAGCAAGTTGATACTCCTCAGAATCTTTATGAAAGACCTTGTAACCAGTTCGTTGCAGGATTTATGGGTACACCTCAGATGAACTTCATTGATTCTACAATAGTAAGATCAGGCGACGATTATGGTATTCAGTTCGGCAGATATACAATTCCTCTTCCTGAGTCCAAGAATAAGAAAAATATTCTTTCACACTTTGTAGGCAAAGAGGTTGTTCTCGGTATTCGTCCTGAGGATGTACACGATGAGCCTGAGTTCCTTGAAAGATCAGAAGAGAGCATTATTGAGGCACAGGTTGAAATTACTGAGCTTATGGGTAATGAGATCTATCTCTACCTCGGAATCGAGGGTACATCTGCTGTTGCCCGTGTTGATCCTTCATCAACCGCAGAGGCTGGAGAGACAATTGAGATTGCTTTCGATGTTGAGAAAATTCATATCTTTGATAAAGAAACAGAGAGAACAATTACAAACTGATTATTAGTGACTGTTTTAAGGTCTGCACTTGGTGCAGACCTTTTTATGTTGTAAAATTATTGACAGTTTGTCATACGATAAGTATAAAATAAGTCGATAAAATTCTATTAAATTCTGAATCTTATGGAAATATAGCTGCATTTGGTTTTTAGAAAGATACTTCTCTTTTTGAAAAAGTGAGGTATGCTTTGTGAAATAACAAAAAGGACTGTCTTGAGAGACAGTCCTTCGTAGGTGTTTTTTATAAAATCAGAATTTTATTTTTTCGTTGATATATTCAACAAGCTTATCTATTGCAACTCTTTCTTGTGCCATAGTATCACGGTCGCGAACGGTAACACATCCATCCTCAAGACTGTCGAAGTCGTATGTAATACAGAACGGAGTGCCTATTTCATCCTGACGACGATAACGCTTGCCTATAGAACCTGCATCATCATAGTCTGTCATAAAGCTTTTTGAAAGCATTGTGTAAACTTCATCAGCTTTTTCAGAAAGCTTCTTTGAAAGAGGGAGAACTGCAGCTTTGAATGGAGCGAGTGTGGGATGAAGATGAAGTACGACTCTGGTGTCTTTTTCGTCGATTTTTTCTTCGTCATAGGCTTCAACCATAATTGCAAGGAACAAACGCTCTACACCAAGTGAAGGCTCAATAACATAAGGAACATATTTTTCATTGGTCTGAGGATCAAAATATTCAAGTGCCTTGCCGCTTGTATTGATGTGCTGGGTAAGATCATAGTCGGTTCTGTCAGCAATACCCCAAAGCTCACCCCAGCCGAACGGGAAGAGATATTCAAAGTCAGTAGTAGCCTTTGAATAGAATGAAAGCTCCTCCGGATCGTGATCGCGGAGTCTGAGATTTTCCTCTTTAATGTTGAGGGAATAGAGCCAGTCACGGCAAAAGCTTCTCCAGTAAGCAAACCATTCAAGGTCGGTGTCAGGCTTGCAGAAAAATTCAAGCTCCATCTGCTCAAATTCACGAACACGGAAAATGAAGTTGCCGGGAGTGATCTCATTACGGAATGATTTTCCGATCTGTGCAACGCCAAAAGGAACTTTTTTTCTGCTTGTTCTCTGAATATTTGCAAAGTTTACAAAAATACCCTGAGCTGTTTCCGGGCGAAGATAAAGCTCATTTTTTGTATCTTCGGTAACACCCTGAAATGTTTTGAACATAAGGTTGAACTGACGAATATCAGTGAAGTTATGCTTACCGCAGTTTGGACAGGGTATCTGCTTTTCGTTTATGTATTCCGTCATCTTATCGTTTGACCAGCCGGCAACATTGGTGCCGTCAAAATCTTCGATAAGATTATCAGCACGATGGCGTGTTTTGCATTCTTTACAGTCCATAAGAGGATCAGAGAAACCTCCGAGGTGGCCGGATGCTATCCATGTCTGCGGATTCATAAGTATGGCTGCATCAAGACCAACGTTGTATTTATTTTCCTGAACGAACTTTTTAAGCCACGCTGCTTTGATATTATTTTTAAGAGCCATACCAAGCGGACCATAATCCCATGTGTTTGCAAGACCGCCGTATATTTCAGAACCGGGATATACAAAGCCTCTGCCTTTACAAAGGGCAACAATTTTTTCCATTGTTTTTTCAGTATTCTTCATTTATCTTTCCTCCGTTGTAAATCAGATACAATGATTTTAACACTTTTCTTTGTTAACTTCAATAGAAAATTTATAATTAAAGCTTTTTCAATTTATAATTAAAGTTTTTTCTGATGTTTGATTTTGGTATCAATAAACTTTGTGTATTGTTTGCGGTTATAAATGCTGTGAAGATTGTTTCTGTACCATTTAAATTCTTCCTGTAAGCCTTGCATCAACGGAATGGTATCGGGCATTAATTTGTTTTGTTCTGATACATCTAAAACATACTCATAATCATAGAAACAGAAATAATCCCTTTGGGGTACAGATTTTTCAACGCTGACAAAGTTAATGTCTTTTCCTGCTGCCTTATAACATATCTTAACCCATTCTTTTACAGTTACAATTTCTTTATTACCAACATTAAAAATATGATTTTCAGGGTGTTGCTTCAGCAATATTTCGATAAATCTGCACAAATCGGCAACATTGAAAAATTGCAG
This sequence comes from uncultured Ruminococcus sp., assembly GCA_902786345.1. GTDB lineage: Bacteria > Bacillota > Clostridia > Oscillospirales > Acutalibacteraceae > UBA1213. The sequence continues at coordinate 43,043 of CADACB010000012.1, forward strand.
TTTCATTTCTCCGTTTTCCGGAATGTAGAATTCTCTGTTCTGCATTGCACAATCGAACGGAAATGCTTCACGATATAGATTCTCATATATACCATAAAAATACGGGGGACGAAGAATATATGCGTTAGGAACTCGTTTTGAGAGGTATTGTTCCGCTTTTAGTTTATTTGTACCATAATCGCCCCAAACAGAGTTATAGCCACAAACCTGTTTTTCAGTAAAAGGTTGTGGATTTGTTTCGGGATAAACTGCACTTGAACTAATAAAAACATAATCATCAAAGGTAATACCCGAATCCAGTAGTTTGCGGATATGCTCATCTGTATATGCTGTAATGTCAAGGATTACATCAAAATGTTTTCCTTTAAGATTATCACCTAATTGTGCCCTGTCACAACATATAAGATTAACACCATCAACTTGATCTCTGCTGCCACGATTGAGTACAGTTACGTCATTTCCTGATTTAACAAAATACTCTGCTGCAAATTTGCTTACGAATGTTGTACCACCAGTAATTAATATTTTCATAGTCTCCTCCTTGCAGAAAAATATTACTAAATTCAATATATCATATTCTGACAATCATTTCAATATCGGGTGCGTGACCGCACAGGACAATTCGCGGTGCGTGTCCGCACAGGACAGTTCGCGGTGCGTGTCCGCACAGGACAGTTCGCGATCGCGTTCGCTAACGCTCACTCTGTTTATCCAAACCAAACATACGCTGATCGCAATTCTCCCTTCCACGCACTCCTTGC